>CAVYAC010000148.1:0-11354 GCA_963766065.1 uncultured Verrucomicrobiae bacterium | reverse complement strand
TCGGGACGAGATTCTGGCCGCCATTCGGGAGGTTATCGAGAGCAACGCCTTCGCGGGTGGGCCGTTCGTCGCCAAGTTCGAAGAGGATTTTGCGGCGTACTGCCACACGCGCTTTGCCGCGGGAGTGGGCAGTGGCACCGATGCGCTGTGGCTCGCGTTGCTGGCTTGCGGGATTGGCGCAGGCGACGAGGTGATCACGGTTCCCAACTCGTTTCTGGCGACGGCTGAAGCCATCAGCTTTAGCGGGGCCGCACCCGTATTTGTAGACGTGAATCCGCAGACGTACACGATGGACCCGGAGTTGTTGGAAGCGGCCATTACTCCTCGCACGAAGGCCATCATACCCGTACACCTGTTTGGCCAGATGACCGACATGGATCCGATCATGGAGATTGCGCGTCGGCGTAAACTGGTGGTGATCGAGGACGCCTGCCAGGCCCATGGTGCTGAATACAAAGGACGGAGGGCCGGCTCCATTGGCCACGCTGGCTGTTTCAGCTTTTATCCCGGAAAAAATCTCGGGGCCATGGGCGAAGCGGGGGCAGTGGTCACCAATGACGGGGCGATCCAGGAGAAAATCCAGGTGCTGCGCGATCACGGTCAGCGGGCCAAGTATCATCATTCACACATTGGCTGGAACGCGCGGATGGACGGGATCCAGGGAGCGGTTCTGCGAGTGAAATTGAAAGCATTGGATCGAGGCAACGCGGCCCGCCGGTCGCACGCCAGGCTCTACGAGACCCATTTGGGCAACTGCCGAGACTTGATTACACCCAAGGAAGCGGAATACGGGACGCATGTGTATCACGTGTACGCGGTGCGCGTCAAAAACCGGGATCAACTTCAGCGAGCGCTGACCGATCGCGGCATCGCCAGTGGGATTCATTACCCGATTCCGATCCACCTGCAGGAAGCCTACGGACATCTGAAGTTGAGACGCGGTTCGTTTCCGGTCGCGGAACGGTGTGCCGAAGAGTTTCTGTCGCTCCCGATGTTTCCGGAATTGACGCCGGAGCAGATCGAGACGGTCGTGCGGGAGGTCAACTCCCACCTGTCGCTTGCCAAAACCGCGCATGCGTGTGCTGTCTGAGTGTGCGGCGGTTGCCGGCGGCCCGCATTCACCAGCGGAGACGTGCCCCAATGGCGGTCTTGTGCAGTTGGTAAATCCCCTCGAAGATTCCAGTTGGGATGACAGGCTGGTGGGCGCCCCCCAGTCGTCCTTTTTCCACAGTTCCGCTTGGGCCAGAGTCCTGCACGACGTATATGGCTACACCCCTGTGTATTTCGTCGTCCGGGATGCCGGACGTCTCCAGTGCCTGCTACCGATCATGGAGGTTAACAGTTGGCTTACGGGAAGACGCGGGGTATCGCTCCCCTTCACGGACGATTGTGATCCCGTATGTCCGGATCCCGCTGCATTCCGTGGCCTGTTTGAAGAAGCCCTGCGGCACGCCGAGGCGCGGGACTGGAAATACCTGGAATGCCGTGGCGGGAAGGCGCTGTGGCCTGGCGCAACGGCCTCGACCTGTTACTACGGCCACCGACTCGGCCTTGTCGATAACGAGGATGCCCTGTTCGCGAACGTCGATGGCGCCGTACGGCGCGCGATCCGGAAAGGTCACAAGAGCGGGGTCATTGTGGAGATATCGCAAGATCGGGCTGCCGTACGCGCGTTTTATGGCCTGCAATGCATGACGCGAAGGAAGCACGGCCTTCCGCCCCAGCCGTTTCGGTTCTTCCAGAACATCCACCAGCACATCCTGTCCCCTGATCGAGGTATTGTCGTGTTGGCCCGAAACGAGCGGACGGTTGTGGCCGGCGCCATGTTCTTCCATATCGGGAAACGGGCGATCTATAAATTCGGCGCGTCCGACGGTCGATTTCAGCACTTGCGGGCCAACAATGTGGTGATGTGGGACGCGATCCGCTGGTATGCAGCGCACGGGTTTGACGAGTTGGATTTTGGCCGGACCTCGCTGGACAACGAGGGTTTACGGAGTTTCAAGCTGGGGTGGGGCACCCAGGAGCGCCGAATCGAATATGTGCGGTATGACCGTCGGAGCGGCGGTTTTGTGACGGTAAAAGACGAAGCGTTCGGCTGGCATAATCGTGTGTTCCGGGTACTTCCCGGTCCGGTCACGCGGTGCATTGGAGCCGGGCTTTACAGACACATGGCGTAGGCGTTATGGTGTGAGAGGTGATGTGAATGAATGATCGACAGACAATGAACCAACGGTCGCGGTTGACCCTTGATGATGTGTATTACGTGCTGTTCAAGCACAAGTGGAAGATTATTACCTGTTCGACCGCGGGTCTGTTGGGAGCTGTCGCGCTGGTGGCATTCCGGCCGCCGATTTATGAATCGGAAGCCAAGCTGTTCATCCGCTACGTGCTCGATAGCAAATCTCCCTCGCCAACACCAGACGGCTCGAGAATGATTTCATCGTATGACGGGCAGACCGTCATCAACTCGGAGATCGAAATCCTGAACAGTCTGGACCTGGCCGAGCAGGTGGTGGATACCATCGGAGCCGGAGAAGATCCTGGCCAAGGCCGGTGGCGGCAAGGATCGCATTCGGGCCGCCGAAGTAGTCCGCAAGGGATTGGTGGTCGAGGTGCCGAACAAGAGCAACGTGATGCGGATTCTGTTTCAGCATCCGGACCCCGACATCGTGCAACCGGTATTGACGGGGTTGATCGACAGCTACTTCAGGAAACACGTGGAAATCCACCAGGCGTTTGGCGTGGTGGACGATTTCCTGTCCCAGGAGACGGACCAGTTGCGCGCGCCAATTGGCCCAGACGGAGGAGGAACTTCATCAGGCACGAAACAAGGCCGGGGTGATTTCTCTCGAAGACAGCAAAAAGGACTATACCGACCAGATTGCCAAGATACGCCAGGAGATTTTTGATGCCGAGGCCGAGTTGGCCGAACACCAGGCAACGTTGAAGGCGATCACGGCCACGGCACCCGGCAGCACGGCACCGACCAACGGTGAGCCCGCCGCGGCCTCGCTGCCCATCGACGAATACAAGAGCATCTCGACGCGCGTCGATGAGTTGTGGAAGAGACAACAGGAGTTGGCGGCCCAATTCACCGATGAGAACACGCTCGTCAAGGGCGTCCGCCAGCAAATCGCCGAAGCGGAACAGTCCAAGAGGACGCTGGAAGAAAAATATCCCGCGTTGACCCGGCTCGGCGTCTCTGTATCGAACCCGAGCGCCCCGCGCGCCGGGACCTCGGTTGACGTCGCGACGGAAACCACCCAGGTATTGGCCATCCAGACGAAGATCAAAGTCCTGAGCGGGCAGCTCGACCAGATTCGCAAGGAGGCGGGCACCATGGACCAGATGGACTCGACCATCTCGGAACTGCAGCGCAAGAAGAAACTCGACGAAGCCAACTATCAGTATTTCTCCTCGAGTTCGGAGCAGGCCCGCATCGACGAAGCGGTGAATCATGGAAAGATCTCCAACATCAGCAAGATTCAGGCACCTTCCCCTCCGTTCCGCGCGCCGGCGGCTCGCCCAAGAAAATCGCGATGATAGTTGCCGGGGGCCTGGCGCTGGGTTTGGGATGGGCATTTCTGATCGAGTTATTCCTCGATCGCTCGGTAAAACGGCCGATTGACGTGCAGACGAAATTGCGGTTGCCGCTGTTCTTGGCCATTCCCGACGTCAACAGGAACGGACACCGGCGCCTCGCCAAGGTGGACAAGGACAAGTTGCGCGCGTTGAAGCCGGCCGACAGCGGTGCGGTGCCCGCACCCGCCGTTGGCGGCCCATCCCCTGACAACGGGGGTCACGGGATTGAGACATGGAGTCCGAAGCTGCCGTTGCGTCCCTTCTACGAAGCGCTGCGAGATCGGTTGGTCATGTATTTCGAGGTGCGCGGCATCACGCACAAGCCCAAGCTCATTGCCGTCACGAGTGCCGGTCGTGGCGCGGGAGTCACCACCACAGCGGCTGGCTTGGCGGCCACCCTCTCGGAGACCGGGGACGGCAATGTCCTGCTGGTGGACATGAACCAGGAGCAGGGATCGGCCCAACAATTCTGTCAGGGACGGCCCGTGGCCAAGCTGGAGGAAGCGTTGTATAAGAAGGACAGCGCCTTGGTGCAGGACAAGTTGTATGTCGTGACCGAGACCGAGGCGGCGAATGGCAGCAAGCTCCCGCGTATTCTGCCAAAGCGGTTCACAAATCTGGTACCGAAGCTCAAGGTGAGCGATTACGACTACATCATTTTCGATATCCCGGCGATTACCCAGACGAGCGTGACACCGCGCCTGGCCGGATTCATGGACATGGTGTTGCTCGTCATCGAATCCGAGAAGACAGATCGCCAACTCGTTCAACAGAGTTGCGCGTTGCTTGCGGAATCGAAAGCGAACGTCTCTGCGGTGTTGAACAAGACCCGCACCTACGTACCGCCGCGACTGCACCAGGAATTCCTGAGCGACTCCTGAGGATGTGATCGCTTGCGCCGCCGTGCCCATCGGGCCGGAGGGGTTCGGTGGGGCGCATGCTGAAACCGTACACTGAATTCTCGTCGGCCAACCACCCATGCTGAAGAACCGCATTTACTACCAGTTAAAGCCCTATCTCCCATGGCGTTTCCGGATGGGGCTGCGCCGGATCTTTGCCCGGTGGACGTTGCGGGCCTACAAGGATGTGTGGCCCATCAACCGCGCCGCGGCCCAACCACCCAAGAACTGGCCCGGCTGGCCGGACGGCAAGAAATTCGCCCTGGCAATCACGCACGACGTGGAAGGCACCCGGGGGATCGGCAAGGTCGGTCAGTTGGCAGCGCTGGAGATGAAACTCGGGTTCCGGTCGTCGTTCAATTTTATTCCCGGAAGGCGAAGCCAGTATTCCGCGAGAAATGCGCGCCGAGTTGGCTCGGAAGGGGTTTGAGGTGGGGGTGCATGATCTTCAGCACGACGGGAAACTGTTTCGGAATCGCAAGGAGTTTGCCCGGAAGGCCAAGCGCATCAACTCCTACCTGAGCGAGTGGGGCTCCAGCGGGTTCCGCTCGGCGTTCATGCACCACAATCTCGATTGGGTCCACGAATTGGAAATCCTCTATGATTCGTCCACGTTTGATACCGACCCGTTTGAACCACAGCCGGATGGCGTCAACACGGTTTTCCCGTTCTGGATGCCGGGGAGGGCGACGGGACGAGGATATGTCGAGTTACCCTACACCCTGCCCCAGGACTCCACACTGTTCCTGCTGCTGAAGGAATCGTCACCCGAGATCTGGAAGAGAAAACTCGATTGGATCGTCGAGTGTGGTGGCATGGCGCTGGTGAACGTGCATCCGGATTACATCAGCTTCGACGAGTCCACGAAGACGAGCCGGAGTTTTCCGCACACGCATTATCAGGAGTTTTTGGAATACATCCAGGAGAAGTACGCCAATCTCTACTGGCACGCGCTGCCCCGCGACGTGGCGAAGTTCTGCGAGGTTCTCCGACCCGAGAGACGGGTGGCGTCCGGCCGGCGGGTGTGCATGCTCACCCACTCGGTTTATGAGACTGACAACCGCGTGATGCGCTATGCGGAGGCGCTGGCGGAGCGGGGTGACGAGGTCAACGTGTTGTGCGTGAAGCGGGACCGTAACCAACCGGGCACCGAGACCGTCAACCGGGTCCAGGTACACCGCGTCCTGCGACGATCTGGCAAGCGCGCCAAAGGCCAGACAGCCTATCTGCTGCCGCTGCTCCGGTTCTGGGTCAACTCTACCGTGTGGTTGACCTGGAAAAACCTGAAACGTCGGTACGACCTGATCCATGTTCACAACGTGCCCGATTTCCTGGTATTTGCCGCCTGGGCTCCCAAGTTGACGGGGGCGAAGGTGATTCTGGATATTCACGATATCGTGCCGGAGTTCTATGGCAGCAAGTTCGGCAAGCAGGAGGACACGACGGCCGTCCACATGCTGAAATGGATGGAACGATTGTCGGCCCGGTATGCCGACCACGTGATCATCGCCAACCACCTGTGGCTCGACAAGTACGCGCAACGGACCCGCGCCAACGGCAAATGCTCCGTCCTGATCAATTACGTAGACACACGAATCTTCCAGCCTCGTCCTCGGTCGCGACACGAGGGCAAGCAGGTCATTCTGTTTCCCGGCAGCCTGCAATGGCATCAGGGACTGGATATCGCCATCCGTGCCATGCCCAAGATCAACGCCCGGATGCCCGAGGCCGAACTGCACATTTACGGGGATGGCAACATGAAGGACAGCTTGGTGGCGCTGGCCCAGGAATTGGGGTTGAACGAGCATGTCCGCATTTTCAATCCGCTACCGGTACGCCAGATCGCCGAGATCATGGCCAATGCCGACATCGGCGTGGTCCCCAAACGAGCGGATTCATTCGGCAACGAAGCCTACAGCACGAAGATCATGGAGTTTATGTCCCTGCAAGTGCCCGTCGTGGTGTCGAACACCAAGATCGATCAATATTATTTTGACAACTCGGGAGTGCGCTTTTTCGAATCCGGCGATCCGGACGCACTCGCCGACGCCGTGTGTGAAGTGTTGGGCAGTCAGGAGTTGCGTCAGCAAATGGTGGAGCGGGCGTCCGAACTCGCGGCCCGCAACGACTGGGCAACCGCCAAGGTGAAATACCTGGACTTGGTGGACGGCTTGTGTGTTGAGTAGAAGGCCAGCATTCCATCGGTCAGTAGAGTGGATGGCGGTGAGGGAGCATGGCCACAAACTGGCCGCCACGTGATTTTGCCGGGCGGCTGGAACGTCGGTCGGTTTGACAGTGAAAACCCCACATTTCCTCGTGCGTCGGTAGTATGCGCCTTGACCGTCTTATTACCTTGGGCTTGGTCCAGCCGATTCATCGGGCGGTTTCGGGGGCGACGCGCGCCCAGTTGCCCATCCTGATGTATCACAGCATTTCCGAGGGTGCGGAAGATGCTGTATCGCCCTACTATCGCACTGTCACTCGCCCGGCGATTTTTGCGCAACACATGGCCCTGTTACACGTCGAAGGTTATCGGGTGGTGAGTTTGCAGGCCGGTTTGCAGCGTTCCGTTCCGGGTGCAGTGATGTCGGAAAACTGTGGTCCTGACATTCGACGACGGTCTGCGCGATTTCTACACCAGCGCCTTTCCCATCTTGCAGGAATACGAGCAGACTGCCTCGGTCTTTTTGCCGACGGCGTTTATTGGAGATCAGCCAGGTCGTTTCAAGGGCCGGGAATGCATGACTTGGAGTGAGGCCCGCGAACTGCATGAGGCAGGAATCGAGATCGGGTCCCACACCGTAAATCATCCCCGGCTTTGCGAACTTGGGTTTGACGAAATTCGTGCGGAACTGGCGAATTCGAAAGCGGTGATTGAGGACAGGCTCGGCAGCGCAGTCGTCTCGTTCGCGTACCCGTACGCGTTTCCAAGTGGTGACCGGCGGTTCGTCGCGAGGTTGGAGGAACTGCTGCGAGCAACCAAATATGAATGCTGCGTGACCACGCGGATCGGCCGGGCCAGCGTGAACGATCAACTCTTCACTCTGCCACGGCTGCCCATGAATTCAGCCGACGATCGCTCTTTGTTCTTGGCCAAACTCCAAGGCGCTTATGACTGGCTCGCGGTCGTGCAAACGTCATTCAAAGGACTCTCTTGCCGCGCCGCTCGGCGTACAAATACCGCGGATGACAATGGTGATGATCCCAGTTGCCAGCCCTCAGGCACCACTCCCGTATCTCCTGGCTCTTGATTCAATCTCCTCGAAATCGCAATGTTAAATCCCTCCAGAAGTATGGAAAACGAGTCCTACGTCCTGATCACAGCCGCCCGAAACGAAGAGGCCACCGTCGAGGCCACGATTTGCAGTGTTTTGAACCAGGAAATCCTGCCAAAGGAGTGGGTAATCGTTAGCGACGGTTCCACGGACAGGACCGATGAAATTCTTCGGAGGTATGCTCGTAAGGAACCGTTCATCAAGCATCTGCAATTGCAGGGGCGAACCATACGCAACTTCTCATCGCAGGTCTTCGCCATTCAAACCGGGTATCGCGCGTTGAGCTGCCAGGATTACGAATACCTTGGTTTGCTCGACGCCGATTTGCGGTTTCCGGCCCATTATTATGGGAGCCTGATGTCCCGGTTGGAGGACCTGAAGCGGGGCATCATTGGTGGCCTGGTCATTGACGTGGCGGATGGAGACGTCAGGAAAACATCGCGAAACCTGAATGAGGTTGCGGGCGCCACGCAATTTTTCAGGCGCAGTTGCTACGAAGCGCAAGGCGGGCTCCTGCCGATCCCCGAGGGCGGCTACGATGCGATTGCGTGCGTGCGTGCGCGCATGGACGGCTATAAGACCGAAACTTCCGGCCCTGCTGGTGGATCACCTTAAAGTGCGGAACGCCGCTTTCGGCGGACCCCTTCGACGTAATTGGCAGCTTGGGACCCGGGACCATGCGCTTGCGTATCACCCGCTGTTCGAACTCATGAAATGTTGCGCGCGGGCAGCCGATGCTCCGTTTTTAGTAGGCTCTGCGGCTTGGTTACTCGGCTACGTGTGGTCCACCGCGACTGGGCGCCAGATCGTGGTTCCACTCGAAGTCCAAGAGCATATAAGACGAGAACAGATGAAACGAATTTGTTCACGACTCATGTTCGTGAAGGCGCGAGAATGATCGCCGCGAAGTGGCGGCCACCAGGAGTTCCAAAACAATGAACGGATCCGCCGACTACGGGGAATGTTCCGGTCTCCCCACACCCCGGTAACATGCCAGACATGACGATATCGCAGCACGAGATCTCGACTGATACGAAGACGAAGTTGTCAGTTTCGGTGGTAATCGTCAGTTGGAATGCCCGCAATTTTCTGCGGGACTGCCTGCGGTCATTGGCTGACCGGGTTTCTGAATACCCCTTGGAAATCATCGTTGTAGATAACGCCTCCACCGACGGCTCGGCGGAATGCGTCGAACGCGAGTTCCCCCACGTGCAATTGATCCGCAACCCGTCAAACCTCGGGTTTGCCCGCGCCAACAACATCGCCATTCGCCAGAGCAACGGCCGCTATGTCTGCCTGATCAATTCGGATGTGAAAGTGCTGAAGGACTGCATCACCCATCTCGTGGATTATTGCGAGCAGCATCATGATGTTGGCATGGTTGGACCTTACGTGTTCGGCGCTGATGGGAGATTGCAGCGTTCCTGCCGGGGATTCCCCACTTTGTGGAACACGTTTTGTCGCGCATTGGCCCTCGATACAGTCTTTCCCAGAAGGAAGGTGTTACGGGCTATTCGCTGTCGCACTGGTCGCAGGATACTCTGCGCCCTGTGGACATTCTTAGCGGCTGCTTCTGGCTGGTTCAGAGGAAGGCAATGGGGCAGGTTGGGTTACTCGACGAATCCTTCTTTATGTATGGAGAGGACATGGACTGGTGTAAGCGCTTCTGGGACACGGGTTGGAAAGTGGTCTTTGTTCCCACAGCGCAGGCGGTCCATTACGGCGGCGCGAGCGCAGCCAACGCACCGCTTCGCTTCTACGTCGAGAAGCAGCAGTCTGACATGCAGTACTGGAAAAAACATCACTCCCACTTGGCGGTTGCCTGTTATTTCCTCCTCTCCTGTCTACACTTGACGCTTCGTGCCGTTGGCTACACGATCGCCGCCTGGTTCGCCAGAGAAACGCGAGAGGTCTACCGTCATAAGAGCAGCAGAAGTGTGGCATGTTTGCGGTGTATGTTCTCGGGTCGCTCTCCTTCTCAAACGAAACCACCGGATATCCGTGTGGCGTATGAATTGCCTAGCCAAGAGAAACAACCCAGTGTCCATGATCTTTGACAGTGATTATACACGCTCGGATGTTCGACGAGAGGGATCCTGGTGTAAGGCAAAGATATGGGTAAATCCCCAACCGAAAGAGACGGAACGGACAAAAGCCCAACAGAGCAGCAGAGACAGGAGTTTACGTGTTCTGGTCTACATGCGCAAGAAGACGGCGGTTTAGACCTGAAGGAATGCTTTGTGGACGGGACGTTTGTTCCGGCCAAAAAGGGGGCGACTGGTCGGCAACACCAAGCGGGGCAAGGGCACCAAGATCATGGGCATTGCAGACCGCCATGGTCTTCCTCTCGCCCTGCGGACAGAAAGCGCTTCGCCGGCTGAAGTGACACTGGTGGACCGCCACGCTGGAGGAGCGGATCGTGGCCGATGTGCCGCACCAGTTGATTGGCGACAAAGCCTACGACAGTGACCGACTGGATGAACAACTGATGCAGGAGTACGGTACCGAATTGATTGCCCCAACCAGCGAACCGCCGCCAACACCCAAGACGGTCGGCGCCTGCGACGCTACCGCCGTCGTTGGAAGATCGAACGGCTCTTCGCTTGGCTGTTCAACTTCCGACGGTTGGTTGTGCGCTACGAATATCATGCGGAGAACTTCCAAGGTTTCGTTCACCTTGGCGCGCCATCGTTATCCTCTTGAGGCATTTATGAGATGGCTTCTAAGCTCTTTGAGCCCCTTCCGGATCTGCCGCCAATCGCACCGATTCTTGATGTTGGGTGTGGTACGGGAGCTCGGAGTGGCAAAAAGGGTTGAAGGCACCGGCAGGGACGATACGATGTTGGTTAGCGAGACTGAACGGCCCGCGAGGGGCGGGTCACCGGGGAGATGTTGGGGAAGATGATGAGACCTCCGATTGCCAATGCGCTGGTCGCCCTGCTGATAGGGATCACCGGACTGCTGTGTTACATGGGACTCACGAATGGCCACGACTGGGGTGACGATTTTGCCGGTTACATCATGCAGGCACAGAGCATCGTGGAAGGACGGCCCCGGGAGTTCATCAAAGCGAATCGCTCCATGATCGAGCAATCATCATCATCATCCGCTCTATGGCCGGCGGCGTACCCGTGGGGTTTTCCGGCCTTGTTGGCCCCCATCTATGCGGTTTACGGCAACGACATCATCGCCTTCAAATCCGTTGGAGTAGTCTGCTTTCTGCTCTTTCTCTGCGTGCTCTGGCTTGGGTTTCGCAGATACCATTCAGATTTCTGGCGACTGGTCATGGTCGGCCTCTTTGCCCTGAATCCCTATCTGCTTTTCTTCATGAACGAGATCCTTTCCGACATACCCTTCCTTCTTTTCTCGACTGTCTCCATCCTGCTGTTGGGGGCTGTCGTGATTGAAAGGCGGCATCTGATCTCACCCCTGGCTGACCAGTTGCTTCTCGGAGCCTTGATTGCGGTTTCGTTTTCTATTCGAACCAACGGGATTAACCTTCTGCTCACACTCGGAATCACACAATTGGCCGTGGCCCTCCCGCGCGTCATTGCTCAACGAACCACGGACGGTCGTGGGTTGGCGTCTTTCCCAG
>CAVYAC010000147.1:0-19239 GCA_963766065.1 uncultured Verrucomicrobiae bacterium | reverse complement strand
CACTCTTCAACTGCACGGCGATCACCAATGAGGTTGGGGAGAGCGATTATCCCTGGTACTGGTCGGCGACGACACACGCTGGGTTCCATGGCGGAGGAGCGGCGATGTATGTGGCGTTCGGGCGGGCGGCAGGTTGGCTGCCGGCGAAGACCCATGGGGGGCGGTCCACCGGGGCCCCGCGGGGCGGTTTCGAAGGTGGCCCCGGCCCGGCGGACCACCGGATGCCGGTGCTGAGGACGGAGACCACGGTGACTACCATTTCGTTGACGTCCACGGCCCGCGCCGAACGGAGCGATCCCAGGGCCGGGCCCCCGCGATGTTCCCGCATGGGCGCGGCCCGCAGGGCGACGTTATCCGCATTTACAACTTTTCGCTCGTGCGCTAGGAGCGGCGCGTGGGTTTGGTCAGGGCGATGACGAGAGCGACCCAGACGACCAGGGCGAGGGAGAGCAGGGGCAGGAGCCAGATCGGGAGGAATTGAAGGACTTCGGCGACGGAAACATCGCGTCGCTCCGCGACCCACACGTCCATGCGCAGATTCAGCACCACGAAGATCGCGGCAAAAGCCAATACAAAATGCCAGGCCGAGCATCTCGGATTGCCGCTGCACCTGCTTTCCCCCGCCCTTGATACAGGCGCCAGGCGAAGAGGGTGATCATGATGGCGGCGATTATCCAAGCCCAGAGGTGGTCGCCGGTATCCCACGCCAGATAGATCAACCACGAGAACAGCGCTAGGTAAAGGCCGGCGACGTAGAGGAGCCGCTTTCCCCCGGTCATGTTAGTTTGGGCGTGACGCTGCCGGACGCGCTCGATTTTGCCCGCGAATGGCCAGAATTCGTCTGAAGTGCAGGATGATGATGAGCGCGGCCACGGCAGCGTAGAACCACCAGAAGGCCGGCCATTACGCCGACCCATGTGGAGTCGCTCCAGTGATGATGTCTACCGAGAGCTTTCACCGCGGGTTGCGCGAGTAAGCACCATCCGAGGACGAATGACCAGAGCACGGCTCCGTGAGCGTCTGGACGCGGCGTTCGCCTCGTTCGGGGCGAAATGGACGCTCATCCACGAGACGGTCATACCGCTGAGGATCCCACGAACGGAGCAAACAAGGCCCAGAGGAGGCCGAATTTGCTCGCGCCGGCGCCCTTGGCTGCCGCGCTGGCGCCTGTGGATGTGACCGAGGCAGTCAAGGGAAGGGCGGCGAGTACGCCGCTGGAGAATTCCTGGCCCGGTGCGGTGCGGGTGAGCGTACCCTCGACGAAGACGACTTCTTCGTGGAGGAGCTTGCGTCCGCGCGAGAGGCGTTGCTTGACGGCGTCCTCACTCAATTCCAGCTCGGAGGCGACGCGCTCGACGGATTGGTGTTCACGATAGAACAGGATGAGCGGTTGACGGTAGGCGTCAGGAATCCGTTCGAGCGCGCGCCAGAGGATGGCCTCTTCTTCCCGGGTGACGGCTTGCGATGACGGCGACGGTTCGGGCGATGGCGGTTGATGAACTGCTTCGAGTGATTCGGCGGCGTGAACCGGCTCGCGGCCTTGTCCGGCGGAGCTCTTTGCCGACGAGGAAGCGGGTAATGCCGCACAACCAGGCGCGGAGGTGCGACGGCTCGCGGAGTTCGGAAAGTTGTTTCCACGCGGCCACGAACGTATCCTGGGCGAGGTCTTCGCTGAGGGTCAGGCTGCCGGTGGCGTTGTAGGTGATCGAGCAGACGAGCGCTTGATACCGCTCGACGATCTGACGGAAGGCGTCGCGATCGCCCGTCAGGCTCCCATTCCACCAGTTTCGCGTCGGTGTCGGTTTCCCGAGGCATTGTCTGGGTCGTCATCATATCACCGTATAAGTACCGGGAAAGGCTGAAGAGGTGACAGGGACGGTATTATATTTTTGCTGCCAACTGGCTGTCAGGGGTTTACAGGTGAAAGGATGGACGCGGTCATCAGGAGATTGGTGTTCAGGTCGAAAGACGGTCGAATGTTCTGGCGATTCTGTTGACCGGGAGCACGGCCACGCGCCGGGAGTATCGAGCCTGACGACGATTTTGACGTGGTCGTTTTCACGAGGACGCCTTGCGCAGGGAAGACGTACTACGAGATCATTAATCCAACGAAGAAGCCGTATCTGATCAGCATCTACTTTGCCCAACTTGAAGAGTCCAACCGAAGATTCCCAATGTGTTAAATCAGGGAGATGTCAAAGCGTTGTTTGGCCGGAAGGAAACATTGCAGTGTGTTTTCGTCGAACGACCGCGGGGTATTAAACCGCAACCGTCCCGATTGGCCCACTTTGCCAAAGAGCAAGAGCGATACTGGGAAATCTTCGTGGACTGCGTTTTTATTATCGCAAGATATGAGCGACGAGGTATCCGCCATCGGGCAAAGGCGCGCTTGGCCAGGCAAGCTATACGCGCGATTTCCAAGCACTTTCACGCTCATTACGGCAAAGCTTTCCCGTACTCCAATCGGACGGATTGGAGGTTCATTGTACTAAAGACGACTCAATTGCTTGGTGAGAAGCGATTCGTGTTGCGCTGTCGAAACCAGCGCCTATTCCGGGGATTTTGGCGTCTTGCAAGGCTATCCCTGGCAGAGAAAGTTATTGACGAAGGTTCTGCCTCCGGACTCTTAGAAGTAGCACTTGGAGGAGAAATGTTGATGCGAAGCCAGAAACCACAAAGTAGCTATACGCCCGCGGGGACGCGTGTGTCCTCGATGCGCGGAAGTGGTCTGATCTGGTCGCGTGCCTCCTTGGCCCACTTTGCCGTCGAAGACAATGAGGAGGGCCCGGAAGCAGGTAGGTATCGCGTCCATATTTTCGCAAACCCTGCTTCCGAAACGGAAGGCAGGGTTTTTTATTGCCGAATTCACAAAAACACGATGGGGAAGCCGAAGGAATGAAGAGCGAGTGTGAACCGTGTCGCGCCGGCAGGGTCGAGTGGCGGCGCGGTAAGGTCACTGCAAGGACATTATGGAAGAGCAAGAACGCAAGCCCGCAGCGTCATTACGCGAGTATTTGGACAATGCCCGCGAGGCGAGCGGCATTTTCCGCTGGATCTGGCGGGAAGTGACCACGCCGCAAAGCCGGCGGAAGCTGTATCGGATGTTTGGCGGCCTGATGGTCGTCATCGTGCTGCAGACAATCCAGCCGGGAGCGGTGAGCTACATATTCAACGGATTGATTAGCCATAATGGCCGATTGATCTACTGGGGGCTGGGGGCGTTCTTCGGTTGCATGGTGCTGCAGAAGGTGATGGATCGCTACCAGGAATCGGCCCGGGAATGGGTCCTTGGACTTCATTGGGGTCGGCTGGATGACCGGATCACGGAGCTCTTTTTTGAGAAGTCAGTTGGTCAGCATATCCACGAGGGCACGACGCTGGCGGTGAGTAATATCGACAAGGGCCGCTGGCGGCTTCTCGACATGCAGGGAATGATTCTCTTCGAAGGAATCCCCACGGTGTTGCAATTGCTCGTGGCGTACCTGTTTCTCTGCCTCCTCAACTGGGTGGCGGGAGTCGTGATGGGGCTGGTCATCGTGCTGTATGTCACCTGGTCGATGTATCTCAACTTCAAAGTCAACCAGGTGTGCACGCCCATCGACAAGGAGTTTCGGGCATTGAACCGGTGACGGGTCGAACGCTGGGAGCGTGTGGAGCGCGTCAAGGTTTCGGGAAAAGAGGACGAAGAGACACGGGAGATGTCCGGGATTTTCGATGGCGTGATCACCCGGGACAGGAATTTCTGGCTCTGGTTCATTACGCAGGCCAATACCCGCGGGCTGATCAACGGGACGGCGTTGGTTGTCATTATGGGATGGGGCGCATGGCTCGTGTGGTCGGGGAAATGGCAGATCGGGTTGCTGTACCCGTTGTATGCGTGGTCGGCGCGCGTCAGCGACAACATCTGGCGGATCGGCGCAATCGAGCACCGGATCAACTGGAACCTGCCATCGGTCAAATCCATGATCCAAGCGTTGCGGATACCTCCCGCGATTACCGATTCGACGGAGGCGATCGTGCTGGACCATACGGTACCGCACAAGATTGAATTCGCGGATGTTTCCCATACGTACCCGGCGGATGTGAAGAAGACGGCGGAAGCGCCTCCCGCGTTGATCCGGGTCAACTTCACGATCGAGGCCGGGGAGAAAGTGGCGCTGCTGGGCGCGAGCGGCGCGGGCAAGACGACCGTGATGAGGAAACTCTTGCGGTTCGACGATCCGACGTTCCGGTGCGTTCTGATCGACGGCATCGATCTGCGAACGATCCGTCAAGCTTCGTGGCGGCGCGGCATTGGTTACATTCCGCAACAGGCGCAGGTGTTCGACGGCGCGATCCGTTACAATCTGACCTATCGGCTGAGCGCGGAGGAACGGGCCCGGATCACCGATGCCGAGCTATGGAAATTGATGCAGTTGCTGCAGATTGACTTCAAGGACCGGCTCGACGCAAGGTCTGGATACGATTGTCGGAAAGAACGGCATCAAACTGTCCGGTGGCCAGGCCCAACGGCTGATGATTGGCGCGGCGGTGATCAAGCGGCCCTGGCTACTGGTGGTGGATGAAGCGACGTCCAGTCTCGACTCGGCGACCGAGCATGAGGTGCAGGCTGGTCTGGCCACGGTGCTGTCGGGTTCGGCGACGAGCGCGCTGATCGTGGCACATCGGTTGAGCACGGTCCGGGCATCTCGGCACCAAGTTTGTCGTCTTGAAGGCGGCAAACGAGGTTCAGGGTGGTGAATCACAAGTCGAGGCCATCGCCAGTTCATTCGAGGACCTGTACCGGGAATCCGCAACGTTCCGTCGTTTGGCGGACTATCAGGGAGTTGCCGTTGAAACGCCACACACCCAGCACACGACAGGGGCGGCGACGGAACCGTCTGTTGCCGTTTACAATGCCTTGGGCGGCGGGGATTAGGCCGCAGAGCCAGGGTGACCACGAATGAACGCGGATTCATGCGAATTCGGGTTCACGACGAAGGCCCGAAGAGGGCGCGGACCGCGCTTGTGAGTGGTCGGCGTTCACCTCTTTCTCGATTCAACCTCCTCATCCGCACCGCATTTTTTTACATGTCTTTTACATGCCACGCGAGGGGTATGGAGGTAGTATTACGCGTGCACGGGGACACAGTCCTGTGCGAACAACCATACAGAGGATCAAACAATGAAAGATTGCAAGAGAGACAGAACGGGGTTCACCCTCATCGAACTGCTGGTGGTCATCGCGATTATTGGGATTCTGGCGGCGATGCTGCTGCCGGCGTTGAATCAGGCTCGTGAAAAGGCGCGTCGGGCAAACTGCCTGAGTAACCTGAAGCAGATCGGCTTGGGCATCGCCATGTACTCGGATAATTACAACGGCCGGATGCCACTGGCCTCATCCTCGGGCGGCGCGCCCCAACTGTGCGCCTCATTCAACCTGTTGAGCAATGTGGTCACGTCGGCGAAGATTTTCGCGTGCCCCAGCGACAGCGCGGCGAAAGCACAAGTGGGTTACGGATTGACAAACGGAAGCTCGTTGGCCTGTAGCTACACGTACTGCCGCCGGTCTTTTCTGGCAGGATCAGCCCGATTCGATCATTGCCTTGGATCGTATGGGCAATAATGTGGCAGCCACAGCGTACACCATCGGGGCGCGTTGGTCAGGTTCCGGCATGTCACCGATCGCGCCACACAAGGATCAGGGCGGGAATATCTTGTTTAATGACGGACATGTATCCTGGCAGAACACCCTGCCCGCTACGTGTGGCACCAACGATTCGCCGAATGCGAACAACGTCTTGCGTGCGGAACTCGCATCGTCGTAACAGATCAGCCTCCGAACACTAGCGAACGAGCCTCGGCACCTTGGTGCTGAGGCTCGTACAATCTGTTGAGCAACGTCATGACCTCGGCCAGGGTTTTCACCTGCCTGAGCGACAGTGCGGCGAGGTTTGATGACCGGCTACGGGGCTGATCCGGAGACGACGGAGTTTGCATGTTGTGAAGCGTTCATCTCTCTGATGGCGGATACCTGGCACTACGGGGCGTCAGCCCGCCGCACAACACGTTGTCGTGCCATGTATCGCGTGAGGATTCGCAGCGTGGAAATAAGCAGCGTGCTACCCAAGCTAACAGGGGCGGAGCTACTGGGGCAGGCCTAATGATATGTGGTGATGCCATGCAGTACATGGGTACGGGCAAAGTGTCGGCCGGGGACAGGCGACGCGGCGCTGGCGGACGTGTCAGAACCGAACCGCAACTGCCAGATGGTTTGTGGATAGCACTATCTATAATCGCGGAAGGGATTGGCGGCGGAGTGGAGGTTGTGGAGCGTTGAGGCTGTCATAACGCCGCTGATCGTGTTTGACATCCGTGGCCTGTGTGGCTATTCTGCCTCGAACAAGGAGGAATTTTTGCATGAAACGTGGGGAAGGTAGCACCGCTACCATCATGCCCGAATCCAAGGTCGGGCCAACGCTAACTGTTGAGCAACTGCCGCCGCATCGCGAAGAAGTCGATTCCAAACTCGAACAGGCTCGCGACCATTTGCTCGCCCTCCGCCGTCAACAGGAGGAACTCGAACGCCAGAAAAATGAACTCGAGGAACTCCGCCGCCGCCAGGAAGAATACAGCCGTGGCCGCGCCGAGATCACCGACAAACTCGCCCGTGGCCTCGTCGCCCTCGAACGCCAGCAGATCGAGTCCCAGCGGCTCACCGAGCTTTGCGAATCCACCATCACCGCCTTTCGCGAATACACCGAGCAGATCGAAGAGATCAACGACGAGGACTGGAAGAGCGCGAACGTCCGCGACGAACTGAGCAAGGCCCTGGCCACCATTGAGAGCGCGCGCCTCGAATACAATCGCGCCCACGCCAGGCTCGATTGCCTCAACCCCGCCGCCGGCCAGCCCGTCGCCGACCTCGCCACCGACCGGAAAAGGGAAACTGCCCGCGTGGGACGAACTCGTTCGCTACGCCTGCATCGGCGCGGCGGCCTCCGCCCCGCTCATCATCGCCGGCACGATCTGGCTCATCGTAATACTGACCGCGAAGCATTGACGCAACACCCGGCCATGCGATTCCGTTCCAAACGCGGTGATCCGATTGACCGGGCCATCAGCGATCTGGACCATCAGATCGCGACCGTCCAACGTCAACTCCGCGAGTTGACCAATGACCCCGCCCGCCACGGTTACCCCGACACCGAAGTCGGGGCCGCCGCGTCGTCCGCAGAAAAAGTCACCCGATTCGTGAAAGGCATCCTGTCGCCATCGGAAGACGCCGCCGCTGCCCATCGCGCCCGCCAGGACCTGTTCGATGTCACCGCCGAACCGCTCAAGGAATTGGAAGCCGAGCCGATCGCGTTCGCCCACAAACCCGAACCCGACCTCTTTGCCACCGCGACCGCCACCGCCACACACACCACCCCCACGAGGAGCCCCGCCGCTCTCGAGACCGCCCAGGTCGTGCCGACGCAGCAGAAACTTGCCCATTACCTTGGCGCCGGCAGCATCAAAAGCTACAAACCGCTCAAGCGCGTCCAACGACAGCTCCGCAATCGCTTTTTCATGTGGCTCGGGCTATCCTTCGTCGCGCTATGGATCATCTGGTTCGTGATTCGGTAGTCGTCCGCACGAAGCTTGGCCCGTTTCGTATCGAGTATTCCCCACGCGGCATCTCCCGCATCGATTTCCCTGGTCTTGGACGGCCACGTTCCGTCATGGCCGCAAATAGTCCACCACCTTTGTTCATTCGCAAATTCTCCCACCAGATCCAACAATACGCGGCCGGGGAAACCCGTCCGCTGGAGCGTTCCCCTCGACCTCTCGGCTGGCACAACTTTCCAACAATCTGTCTGGCGCGCCCTGAAAACGATCCCGCGCGGCGAAACGCGCTCCTACGGTTGGGTCGCACAGCAAATTGGCAAACCCCGGTCCTCGCGTGCCGTCGGAGCGGCCTGCGGCGCAAATCCAGTCCCCGTCGTCATCCCGTGCCATCGCGTCATCGCCGGCGACGGCTCGATTGGCGGCTTCGGCGGTGGCCTGCCCATGAAACGCCGCCTGCTCCAAATCGAAGGCAGGAAGATTTGACACCATGTACGCCGTCCTCCAGACCTCCCTCGATCAGTCCATCAGCCGGGACATTCTGCAAGAGGCGATCATGGCGACCGAGGGACTGGTCAAAGCCGATTGCGCGCAGTTGCAACGCGAGGCGTTTGGCATTCTCGTCGGAAGCCTGTCGCAAGACGACGCCCTCGCGCTCCAGGCCGCGCTCCAAGCCCGCAACGTCCCGACCGAGGTTGTCGACGAATTTGCCCTTCCCGTCCTGACCGAACCGAAACGCGGCCATGCGCTGAACCTTGTTGACACGGGGATCGTGTTCACCGACCTGTATGGCTGTGAGACGTTCTTATCCGAGAGAACAGATCGTGTTCACCGCCGGGCGGCGGCGTGTTGCACCTCAAGGACGTTCAGGTTCAGAAGTTGGACACAGTTTTCGTACCGGGCGGGAGCGGAGCTCCGTCAATGAAACAGGAGATCGTCACAAGTCACCATTTTGAGAACCTGCCGGAGTTTCGGTTGGAACTGTTCGTCCCCGCCGAATCCCCCCGCGTCCAATGGGTGCTCACCAAAGACTGGGTGCTCACGGTCAACAACCAGCATATCCGTCTTCGTGACAGCGACCAGTTAGTGGCCCTTCTGGCAGCACTGGGCAATATGTTGTCGCCCGAACAAACCAACCTCGGCATCCAAAAGGCCATGTCCTGCGAAGCCTTCGTCTATCCCTCCATCCACGCCTTCGAAGAAGAGATAATCTGGTCGTTCTATCGGCTCATGCGCGAGGACGGCCAATGAAAGGGCATTGCCTATGAGCCACGACCGGCCCAAATCCGCAGATCAGAAAACATCCATCGCCCCGTTGCTGTCGGTTCGACACGGAACGCAAGCGATCGAATTCTACAAAGCGGCTTTCGGCGCCGCCGAATTGTTCCGCGTCGATAACGACAAGGGAGAAGTGGTCGCGCGGCTCTCCGTGGCGGGTGCCGAGTTTTGGCTCGCCGACGAATCGCCGGAGCACGCCAACTTTAGCCCCGAGTCCCTCGGCGGCGGTACAGTTCGGATGGTGATGATCGTCGAAGATCCGGAGGCAGCGTTCGAACGGGCCGTCACCGCCGAAGCCAGGGTCGTTTGGCCTGTCTCTAACCAACACGGTTGGCGATTGGGACGAATCGTCGATCCGTTCGGACACCATTGGGAAATCGGCAAACCTTTGTAGGAAGAGGGCGGAACGTCCGTTGATTCAGACGATAGCCGCGCCGCCCAACCATCACTGTTCCTTGAGAACTCCAACGGCTTCCCCCGCGCCAAAATGTGTTTGCCGCACCCTGCCGAATCTGCGATAAACCACCGCTCTGGGAGGGCAGCGGTTTGCTCAAACGTGCGGAGCCTTAGCGTGATTCCCCAGTGTTTGCAACGTAAAGTCAGCATTGCCTTGAAAACATTGCCTTGCGTGACAGTCTCGATTCTGCACCGTCTTGCACTCACTTGCACGGAAATTGGCGTTTTTGGTGTCGGAGTTACGCAAACTTACGCACGAGCGGCCCGAATCTTGAAGGGATGGTGAGCGACGGGTGCGGTGATCGTGCCTAGAATCGACTCTGGCGAAGCTATACGGGCATCGTAGCGGGGACCGACATTGCGCGTGACGCTACCAATGGAACCGGGCATAACTGATCGCGTTTGGAGCCCTGAGGAAGTCGTTGCGTTGTTGGAAAAGCACTATTGGTCCAACACGGCATAGTACACGGCTACCGTTTCCGTGTGAGGATTCCCGATGACGATATTCCATTCGGTTGATTGCCATGCGGGGGGCAGCGTGATGATTTGGTTGTCAATTTTTGTCGTCCCGATGTAAGACAAAATCCCCAAGCGGGCTGCTTCTTCGGGAGAATTAAACGCGCTCACCTGCGAGCGGCCAACAACATAGACATCCACTGGCAGCGTCGCTTCGACGTAAATTCTTGCTTTGCCGGTAGTGGGATAGACATATCCGGGGGAAATCTTATTGCGTCCTATGAGAGATGCAACTGGCATCGTTCGTTCTATGGTCTGTGCGAGTTGTATTCGCTCGCAGTCGGTTGTTCCGCGCTCGCCACTGGTCTTGTCTTTGTACCCAGCGGGCCTTGTTCCAGATTCATCAAAAACTGTCTCACGGGGCGGAACACCAGCGGAATCAGTATCAGAAACAACGCCTTCCAGTGAGTATCTAGCGCCTCCATGCCGTCCGCTATTTTCTTCCACGTGGCAGTCCATTCCCCGAACACTTGCGACGCTACCCACACAACGACGCAAGAGATGATTGCAGTAAACAAGAGGCTGACTATCAAAAATTCGTACCAGCAAAATAGCCAGTCTTGCACTCCTTCTGACCGGTTCAACACGCGCGACTGTTGTGCCGTTGGCTTGCCGGTCTCGCTGGCCTGTTGGCTCACTATTTGAATGTACCAATAGACCGATGGCCCGTAAAGCCTTTCCACGCGCTTCTTTGTCCATAGTCATATCCATCTTTCATGCTGTAGTTCGATTTAAGACACGATCTCAATGCTGTGCCATAGCTGTGGGGGCGCTGAAAACAAACCCGCCCGCGCCGGTGCAATCCTCACCGGACACGAGCGGGCCGTTCGCCAGTGGCGGGCGAAATGTTACTCGTGGCCCGCGAGTTCGTACTCGACTTTGACCAGTTCGGCCTTCAAATCGGCCAGCTTCGCGTTGACAGCCCCGATCTTTTGGTTTTGGGTGTCGATTTGCCGAAAGAGAGCCGTTCTCCGATACTCACCAAATTCCACCATGCACAACGCGCCAAGAGCATCGGCGGCTTCGGGGTCAACCTTCCGCAACGCTTCAAAACGCGGCGGAAATACCTTGCCTTGGCAGAACGGCCCCGCTAGCGATTTTTGCAGACCGTCAATGCTCGCAAACCGGGGGACATCGTTGGTCAAGTGACTTTGTAGGTCGTTCCATTCGGCCTTTAACCGGGCAATTTCCTTTTCCGATGCCGCAATGTCCTCTTCCAACTGGACAGCGCGGCCCGTTAGAACCGGCTTGTTTTTCGCCCGGTCCAATACTTGCATGGCGTTGTCGATATTGCGCTTGATGCCCAAAAGAATCTTGGGGGTTTTCATGGTTCGATTCTCCTTACTTTCTGTTGTTGGTTTCATCGGTCGATCTGTTTCTGCAACTCGAAGATTCGGACTCTCAATGGCTCATGGCGGGCTGGTAGAAGCCCCTTTAACGCCCGGATGCTGGCCAACTCAATACTGCGGTCGCGTAACCATTGCCCGTTCCCCCATCCTTCGCGGCAAAGCTGATTAACGAGAGACTGCTCACGGTCGTTGAGGGATTTCGTTTCCTCGGCAACCTGGCTTTGAAGTCGCGCGATTTCGTTGTGTGGGTTCTCGGTTCTCATGCGGCCTCAAAGGGTCCGGTCACTGTGCCAGCCGGGGCGGTGCCGAATGATGTTGGTATGTAGGTTGTGGTGGGGTTCGGGTCCGACTCGATTCCCTCAAACAAACAATTTCCGTTGTCGGCGTTGTCGTCCGGGCCAATTCCCCAAGCCGTGTCATTGAGAACCCAGTAGAGATAGTAACCGTGCTCGTTCTGGTATTCGGGATGCGCGTTGTGGGTTCTGAGTATGGAATATGTCCCGTTGGCGTTCGGGTCTCCGAAGCCCGTCGCCGTCAGCGGCCCTAACATTGTCGCAAGCTCGGCAAGCTGATTTTGTTGCCCGATGGCCGTGAGGGTGCCGTTACCCGAAAGAGTCTCAAGCACAACGTCAAGCCCGGTGGTATAGAGTTCGTCAGCGGTGCCGGGCCACGTCGCCGCTTTTTGTGACAACCGAGAACACACGCGCCCGAATCTTTCGACTTCGGCCAGCCCTTCGGGATTAAAGACAGTCTGAAAAGCTCCGGTATTTGTGAGTAACAGGGAATTTGCCATGCTCATGCTGCAACCTCCTGGGGTTCGACGGCGACAAGCTCTTTCACGATCTGCTTACAATGCGGGCAAGTGAAGGCGACGTTGTAGGCGCTGCCGGATTTGAGTTTCGCAAGCACGTCGTCAACTTCCGATTCGATTAAAACACGAAGGGGTGTCAATTCGGGATGAGCCGCAATCAGCCGGGATGCCATCCCCCACAAGATTCTGCTCTCGGCGCTGTGAGTCGCCAAGAGGCTTTGGCAACACGCAACCTTGTCGTGAACCTTGCCCGTCTCGACCGCGAGCCGTGTTTTAGTAGCGCAATCTGTGTTTCCAAATGCTCGGCCCGTAGCGGCGTCAACACCGGGTCATTGTGCTGGCCTTCGTGGAGCCGTTTTTGCTCATGGGCGATAATTGCTTGCAGACTTTCGCGGACATTGTACTTGCCACCCTTGGTGCGCTTCAGGATTCCCGATCTCCTGAGCCGTGATATGGTGGCGGGGGAGTAGTCGCCAGCGATTTTCGCCAGTTCCGCGCCCGTTACATCGTGTTCTGAGTCCGATAGTTTCATATTATCCTTTCAAGATATGGTTGCGGGATTGCGTTGCAGACCAGTCGGGCGGGCAGACATAGAGCCGGGCCGCAGGCCCGAAACTCGGCTCCCTCGACTTTTTGGCAAAGAAATTGTTTAGCCGGGTGTGGGGGCTGGGTGGCAAATAGACATTGGCTTGTAGGGTCGTTGTCATTTGTCCGCTTTTGTGTTCCAATGTGCGGCATGGCTATCACCAAGGAAACAAGAGCGAAGGTGCAAGAACGCCTAGTATTTGCCCTAGCAGCACTATTCCTAGGGGCGCTAGGATACTTTCTCCAATCCTTAACCAAGGAGGCAACCCAGCCATTTTTGGAACACGTAATGCCAGCCATAAGTAAAACAACGTTGCTGTGGCTATGCCTGCTATTAGGTTTGACGAGTGTGGTAACAGTGACATGGTTGTTGCTCCTTATTTTTGGTGACCCGGTTGCGAGGCTAAAACGTCGGCATGAGTTTTTGAGTCGCCGTGGCTTTTGGAAAAACCGAAAGACCGGGGAATTCGTTTGCGGGAATTGCATTTTGGAAGGCATCGAATCGCCGTTGGGGTTAATCCAGTCGCCAAGCGGGGCAAGTTGGAGATGCACCAACAACAAGTGCAATAGGACACACCAGCCGTTGCCCGGCGACTTTGAACCGGTCCAGCCTCCCTCGAATCGCAAAGCAGGGTGATCGCGTCGGGTGTCATTGCCGTTTATTACCTCGACGGCGTTTCCGTCTTTCCTTCCGTCTCGCCCACAACTGGTCGCGCAACTCTTCCAGACGTTCGCGCGTTGTGACATAGCGGACGCCTTCCAAAATCTCGACGGCGATGCTTTTGCTCGCGTTAGGCTTGGTCAGCATGGCCGTCGATCTCCCTTCCGGCGGTGTGGCGAGTGCAAGTGCAAGTGCCGTCCCCCTACGGGGGGACTTGCACCTTGCACCACTGATGCAGGTTGCACCGAAGTTGCACCAACTTTCACCTTGCACCTTTTGGCCCTACAGCCTCGTAAATACCGCCTGCGGACTTGTGTATCGCCCCTTGCACCTTTGCCCGTGCAATCGCGGCCTTTGCGGTTCGCTCTCCGACACCGTGATCTTGCACCAAGTTTTCCACGATTTTGTTGTAGTGCAGGACTAAACCGTCGCCGAATAGTGCAACCACATCTTGCACCGTAATCGCGTGCTTGCCGTCGTCGTTGGGTAGGTCGTCAACGGTGGCAAGCTCCCAACAAATTCCCACGTCAGAGTGTTTGACGTGGAAGGAATACAGCGGCTCGCGCTCCTCATTGACCAGCCCGGCCCGGTGTCCACGTTTCGGAAGCACGATCTCAAAAACAGAGTGTGAACCAACAGAGCGAAAGCTGATAACAGCCCGCGCCCAGTTCGCCAGTTCACTTGTGCCGCTCCCCAAATATGCAAGGTCGCTAGCCTGCCAGTCTGCTTTCTCTTTCCCGGATTTTCGGCTTGTTGGTGTGGTGGACCAGAACCAGCCCGCAACCATGCTCCTGTAAAATTGGATTCAGCCCATTGCGTAGGAAGGCCGATACCGCTCTCTGCTCGTTCACCGAATCGCCCAAATAGGCGAACAAGGGGTCTATCACGAGCAAGTCCGGTTTGTGCTTGGCAACCAGTTCGCGCACCACGGCGACAAAATCCGCGCCCGTCAATGCGCTTTCACACACGACTTGAATCCGCTGGCCCGCCTCGGCTTGTTGCACCTCGGTCAATTTCAGCCCTCGGAAAATCCCGTCTCGCATTTCGACCATGTCGCCGTCGTCGTTCTCGGCCTGAATGACCAGCACTTTCAACTTGCCCGCCGGTTTGATGCCGAAAAACGGAAGCCCTAACGCGCACATGATGGCAAATTGCATGGCGAAGGATGATTTGCCGATACCAGTCGGCCCGCACAACAAGAGCGAACCACCTCGACACAACCAGCGGATGCCCGCAAGAGTCTTGGCGACGGTTTCCGTGTCCAGCTTGAATTGATCTAGTGTGCGGACGGTGATCTCACGGGGAGCCTCGCCCGGCGTATCGCTCGCAGGCGGTAGTGCTTCCTTCAATGGGTTCAAATCAATTTCGGCGGTGTCGGTTTCGGGTGTCATAATCAGCCCTTCAAAATTGGTTTTGATTCGATACGGTCCGGGGCAAGGTAGAAAAGTTTTTGTTGCCCGTCGCCTTGCGCGCCGATCTGCCGCGTCGCTCCTGGCAGGCGAGACAGTCTCGACGGATTCTTGTTGCTCTGGTCAACGCCAAAGGCTTTGAGAAGGGAAAGCAGTTCGTTGACCTTGGTGCGATAGCTTTCCACTGTTTTGCAATTCACGCGCACCCATGCGTGGACTGACTTGCCGCCGCTTGTCAGAATTGCGTTTACCGGCAGTGGAAGCCGGGCCAGTAGTGACAACTGCAAGTCCATCGGCACGGCGTCAAATTCAATCAGAGCAAACCGAAACGCGGTGACATTGGCGTCCGCGATGCCCCCGCCATTCACGGGATTCATTCTCAACCACGCGCCCGCGTCACTCTGGGGTGCGCCATTGCCCCGGATATGGCGCATCATGGCGTCACGATCTAGTGTCAGCCCGAAGCCCTTCGGATTGGCCTTCCCCTGTTCGTTGACGGTGTACTCGGTGACTACGTTCACCAATTCGCCCGCGTGATACATGCCCGCCAAAAACATGAGCGAATCGAATCGCCAATCTTCCAGCGGTCGCCATGGCGACTCGTGCCATAGGTCGCACTCGTTGGCGGTGAACCCGGCGAGAAACTTCGTGATATTGGCGACGGGGTCAACGGGCTTGGCGGGTGCCGGTGTCCGACCGGGCTCCGTTTCGCGGTGTGCATGGTGCGAAGTTTTTCCCGGATGCCCAACGAATCACGTCGGCAAGTTCTTTGTCCGTGACGGTGTGATCGTACTTGTGCCGCAACTCGGCAAAAATCGCGTCGCCGCTCAGACCTTGACCGACAAAAGACGAAACGACTTTGACAATTTGCGCGTGACGTTGACCTACCGGGGCAGGCGCGGCGAGTTCCTGCCGGGTCCTATCTGGAATGTATGGCGTGGATTGATTCGCCATGATGTTGGCTCCTAGCGCAACTGGCCCCAACGGGATTCTTGCAAGACCGGGTTCGCGTTGTAGAACGCGGTCGCCGCGGCCTGGCCCTTGGTCGATTGAAGACGTTTGTATTCCGCCCGCAAATCCTCGACGTTTCCCGCGCTCGCGCCCATTGAAGGGCAAGCAGAGCCGATGCCTAGCCGGGCCAATTTGCGGGCATGAATGAAGTTCGGATTCTTGGCAAGTTTCGCTTCGATCTCCACAACCTCAGCGGCGGTCAACTCGTCCCTGCTCGAAATTCTGGTCAACTTGTTCAACAGTGCCAATGTCATATTATTTCCCTCCAATATCGGCGGCTGTGAGCCTTTGCATTTTTCTGCGGGGTTCACCGGCGACGGGTACGCGGCCCAGTTTTTCGAGAGCCGCTACCACGGCAGGCGGCGAGTAGAGAACCGCTCGACCACACCTGACGTGCGGTATGCAACGATCTTGCCGCAAATATTCGATCTTGCGCGGGGAAAGCGAAATCAGCGTCGCCAATTCCGCAACACGCACTAGTAAAACTTGCTCCGACATTTTTGACTCCGTTTCTAGAGGGGCACCTTGCCCCTCCTTCTCTGTCGTAATCTTTAGGTTCGTCTGTGCGGGGTCTTGCGGCTCAACAACTTACGGTGTGTTATTGTGCAAAGTGGGTTTTTGGGCAGAAACACAAACGGCCCCGGCGGTGAACCGGAGCCGTCGATTGCGGCGGGCTGATCTAGTGGTTCTAACTCAGGCAGTCGCGGCCTGCTTCATTGGCACGATCTTCTCAGCGACGGCCCCGGCGGGACGTAGGGCAAAGAATCGTTCTGCATCGGCTTTGGTTGCCAACCCGCGATAGTGCCGGTGTAGAACGTCGGGCGAGTTGCCCAACATGGCCGACACGCGCACGGCGTCTTGTGAGAGAGCGTAGAAGTAGGTCGCGGCGCTGTGGCGTAGCGCATTATCCGGCCAGCCCTTGACCAGCCCGGCGGACTTGCGAAGTGAATCGAGCCGCTTGCGGAAGTTGACGGGCTCAACGACAGGGCCGCTACGTTTCCCGCACAAGGTCAACCACGCCCGCGCCGTCTCGTGTAGCTCGATGATGCGACGCGACTTCGTTTTCGCCACACTGCCGTCAACGATGATGATGCCTTCCGACAACTTCACCTTGTCCCAAGTGAGCCGTCGCAATTCGGCAGCACGGATGCCAGCGAACAAACCAAGCGCAACGTATGACAGCAAATCGTGTGCAGGCGCACACTCTAGGAGCTTGGCGCATTTCTCGACGCTCAGAAATCCGGGCTCGCCTTCTGGCGCAGATGGACGCGCGACATGGGCCGCGATATTCTTTTCGCACCACCCATGCTTTTCAGCATAACGGTAGAGTTGCGACACTTTCGTCAACATCGTGATTCTTGACCGGGCCGACAAGGTGGGGTCGCTGCTCCATGCCTGCAATTCGGGCAAGGTGATCTCTGACAGCTTACGCGGCCCGAACGCCTTGGAAAACACTCCGAGCCGATAGCGCAAGTCTTTCGTCGTGAGTCCACGTCGCCCGGCAGCGCCAGTGTCGGCAATCAGCTTGCCTACGATCTCCGCAACGGTGGGGGCGTTGCGATACTTCAAGACATGCTCTGCATACCACTGACACGCCTCCCGGATTGTGGCGTTGTAGGGATGCAGAATCTCCGCACACTCGACGGCCTCAACGCGAAGGGATGCGGGGATAGAGAAAGCAGCTTCGCCTTCCTTCTGCCGCTGTGATCGCATCCGGGCGGCTTCGTCCTCAGCCTCTTTTGCGACAATGTACCGCTTAAAGAAACGCTCGCCAGCAACGCGGGTGTCGATAACCCAAACGGTTTGACCGCTCGGCAGCTTTCGGGTATGAATACGCGGCCATGACCGCTTGCCTGACTTCGTGTGTGTTCTCATTCGGGGAATCTTCTTCTCCTGGCAAAATCTTACGCAAATTTACGCACGGTGTCAAGCGCGTTGTTGTAAGTGGTTGCTATCACGGTGAAACTAATTGGCGAAACTGATAAGGCATTGTTTTGCTCAATCTACGCTACGATTTCAATAATCTGATGGCCGAGCGTGTCGGCGAGCACGGGGTCGCGGACGCCGAACTCAAGGCGCTCGGGCCGAAGCTCGTTGCCGCCGCGGATACGGTCGAGAAAGCCGCGCTCGGCTTCCGCAAGCTGCCCTATGATACGAAGCTCGTCGACGAGGTCGCCGTCCTCGCCAGCAAAATTCAGAAGCGGTGCGACAATTTCGTCGTGGTGGGCATTGGCGGGTCGGCGCTCGGCAATCTCGCGCTCCACAGCGCGCTCAATCATCCGGAGTACAATCATCTCGTCCGCCCGCCGCGGCGCGGCCCGCGATTGTTCGTGCCCGACAATATCGATCCCGACCGCATCGCCGCGTTGCTCGACGCCATTGATCCTCGACAACACCGTGTTCAACGTAATCAGCAAGTCGGGCGGCACCGCCGAGACGATGAGCGAGTTTCTCATCTTCCGCGAGGCCCTCATCAAGAAGCTCGGTCCCGCGCGCCACATCGAACACATTGTCATCACCACCGACCCACAACAAGGCGAACTCCGCGAGATCGTGAAGCATTTCGGGTACGCCTCGTTGCCGATTCCGCCCGACGTGGGCGGGCGTTTCTCCGTGCTCAGCGCCGTCGGCCTGCTCAGCGCGGCGGTCACGGGCATCGACATCCACAAACTGCTTCGGGGGGCGGAGGAAATGAACGCGCTCTGCCAAAAGTCGAAGAAGCTCTGGGAAAATCCGGCCCTCACGGGCGCGGCCCTCCACTATCTGATGGACAAGGCGAAGGGCAAAAATATCCAGGTGATGATGCCGTACTCGCACGCGTTGCGCGATGTGGCGGATTGGTTTCGGCAACTCTGGGCCGAGAGCCTCGGGAAACGCCTCGATCGCGCGGGCCGGATCGTGCACTCCGGCCAGACCCCGGAAAAGGCGCTGGGCGTGACCGACCAGCATTCGGTCATGCAACTGTACATCGAAGGGCCGTTCGACAAGGTCGTGACGTTTCTGACGGTGGACGAATTCCGCGCGACCGTGACGATCCCTCCCGCATTTCCCGATTTCGACGCCGTGAAATACCTCGGCGGGCACACGCTCAACGAATTGATCCGCGCCGAGCAACAGGCCACGGAACTGGCGCTCACCCAGAACGGCAAGCCGAACTGCGCCATCCACCTCCCGCGCGTGGATGAAGAAACGGTTGGCGCGCTGCTCTTTCTCCTCGAAATGCAGACCGCCTACGCGGGCGAGTTATACAACATCTACGCCTTCGACAGCCCGTGTTGAACTGGGCAAGGAGTACACCTACGGTCTGATGGGCCGCAAGGGATTCGAGTCGAAACGCCGCGAGTTAGAATCGGCGGGCAAACCCAACGCCAAATGGGTGGTGGGCGCGTGACCGACGTCGAAGTTCTTGGAATCTTTCGCGACACCCGCGCGTTGCTCGATGGGCATTTTGTGTTGCGCTCGGGACTGCACAGTCGGCAGTATTTCCAGTGCGCGCTGGTCTTGCAATACCCGCGCATTGCCGAGCGACTTTGCGCGGCCCTGGCCGCGAAGCTGAAGGGTGCCGGGGCGCGAACA
>CAVYAC010000146.1:0-15122 GCA_963766065.1 uncultured Verrucomicrobiae bacterium | reverse complement strand
GCAATCCCGTAAAATTCAGCAACCCTGATACTCGAACACACCTCTCGGTGCCGATTCAAGAAAACGAAAGGCGGCCTTCGGAAATGGAAGCCGCCTTCAATTGCGCGCGTATTTTCATCAGAGGGACGGCGAACGGCTCTCTTTTCTCCCTGGGGTGAAGACCCCATAGGAACCGTGCAATTCTGCGTTATCTTAACACCATGAATATATTATTACTCATGGTGGTCCTGCTTCTCTTGTTCGGCGGCGGCGGATTTTACTTTGGTGGCCCCGTCATCGGCGGCAGCGGGCTTGGCCTGATTCTGCTGGTATGCCTTGTCATCTATTTCGCAGGCGGATTCCGCAGTTCGAAAAGCTGACAGGATTTTGCTTCGCTAACCCAGAATCGTTCCGCCGAAGACTCCCCTACACGGAGACAACGAGTGGGGTTGCCTCGGGGGCGGCGCTGGATTGCTGGTAGTGATTGTAATCGTGTTGTTAGTCTTGAAGCACTGAACGAAAGCGGGACGCCCAGACGGCATCAGAACATCTGTCCGGATGGATGACGCGGAAGCCTCGTCAGTCTGCTCTTGTTTAGCAGCCGCCCCGAACCGCCCTCATTCTCGCCCTGAAAAAAATAACCCCTCGGAACGCTGCTCAATGGGGTCAACACCCAATAGCGGCCGCCGGTTGTTACGGTAATTTTCTTTTCATGAAATTAACCTCCCGCCGTTATGAAACCAAGACAGTTGCTGAACTCGAAACACTCGATGACGAATTGGTCAAGAAGTCGGCGGTTCTTGAACGCGAGTTTCCAGTTCTTCAAAAACGTATAGACGCCTTGAAAGCTGCAAAACGGAAGCTAAAGCGGGCAAAGAGGTAGTTTGTAGTCCTGGTGAAGATCCGGAAAAAGTCTCCGCCTCCCGCCATTGCCACCTATCCCACTGCCTGCTCTAAATCCGCCAGCCCAAAGCGTGGATCTATCGCGACATGAACCGTCCCTCCGCGCTGCTGTTCCGGTCTCACCCTGAAGATGCGAACGGGTCCATGAGGTAGGGTTTTGCCCCATAGCGAAGGGCAGATTGCTTACTGTGTCGCCGCGATAAAAACCGCACCGCAGCAACGAGTCGGAAGAGGCAAATGAAAGTAAAGTATTCGTTGGCGCTCGTAGTGGCCGCAGTCGCTCTCCTAGCCAGCGGTGGACCGCTGCGCGCATCGGAGACGGATGACCGCATCGAAACCTCGTTCAAAAAGACCTACGTCTACAAGACCTACCTGAAGGACGAACACATCAAGATCAGCTCCAAGGATGGAGCCGTCACCTTGTCGGGCGACGTGTACAACGAAACCCACAAACCGATGGCCCAGGACACCGCCGCAGCGTTGCCCGGGGTCACGAGCGTGGACAATCGTATCGCAGTCAAGGCGACCAACCCGCCGAGAGCTCGGATACGTGGATCAGCATGAAAGTGAAAGCCGGCCTTGCTGTATCCTCGTAACGTCAGTGGCACCAAGACCGAGGTGTATGTGAAAGATGGCATCGTGACGTTGAAAGGTGAGGCCGCCAACCAGGCCCAAAAGGACCTGACCACCGAATACGCCAAAGACATCGACGGCGTGAAAGGCGTGCAGAACGAGATGCGTCGTGTCCAAGGACCTGGATACACGGGCCGAAACAACGGGCGAAAAGATCGATGACGCATCGATCACCGCCCAGGTCAAGGGGTCATTGCTGGCGCATCGCTCGACCAGCGTGCTCAACACCAAGGTCACGACCAACGATGGCGTGGTGACGGTGAGCGGCCAGGCCAAGAACGAAGCCGAAAAGGCCTCTAGTCACCAAACTCATCACCGACATCAACGGTGTACAGAGCGTGGTCAACAACATGACCATCGAGGTGGCCGCGCCCAAGAACAACTAGACGCTCAACTCACTACTCACTGCTCGCTGGTGCGAGGGTGAACGGGCGCATCAGCCGGCGGTGAATCCGAAGCAAAGCGAAAGAAGAATCATATGTTGTGGACAATAGCTGTCATACTAATCGTTCTGTGGCTGCTGGGACTGGTGACCAGTTACACCATGGGCGGGTTAATTCACATCCTACTGGTGATTGCCATCATCATGATCTTGGTCAATGTCATTGGTGGACGGAGAGCCGGTTAAGGAGCGGTTAACCGAAGAAGGGAAACTGGAGGTTCGAATGAATACAAAAATCAATTGCTGCCATCCTGATCGCTCTCGGCATCGTGGTGCTTGCTTATTCGGGCATCACTTACAAGACCCCAGGAAAGCCTGTCGATTTCCTCGGAATGCACTTCGAGACCACCCACAGTCACTTTATCCCGCCAGTGGCCGGGGCACTCGCGCTGGTTGGCGGGATCGTGTTGCTTGTCGTCAGTCCCAAAAGGGACTGAGTCAGGTTAAAGATGGCCGACCACGCGGACGTCATCAACATGCCGCTGGATTGTGACATTCGTCTCGATCCGCAGTCCGTCCCCGCCCCTTACCGTGAATAGACTCTTCGCCGGGGTCGCCGTGACCAACTCAGGGAGATGATGCGGTTGTTGCCCAATTGGATGAATTCCCATGGGAACTTCGGCTTCAGGAGCAGTTGCGTGGCGTGCCGGAAATGCAAATGATCGGGAAACATCATGTAGAGGTTTTCGGAATCCTGGCGCCTGAGCATGGCGTAGCGACCGTTGATCTTTCGCGGGAACAGCGCCATGCCTTTGTTCTGCCCATAATCCGCGGTAGGGTTACACCCCATAGGACTGGGCCAGTCGGTGTCGTACCCTTAGCCAACATCCAAGCCGCAGGAACACTTTTGCCGTCACAGTGACGACGAATAAAAACAAAAAAAGGAACCGCTATGAACACACTCGAAATCAAAGGCGACTGGAACATCACCAAGGGTAAGCTGAAACAGAAGTGGGCCAAGCTCACGGATGACGATCTTCAATACGTCGAGGGCAAGCATGACGAATTGTTCGGTCGGATTCAGAAGCGCACCGGCGAAACCCGTGAAGCGGTCGAAAAAGCCGTCAAGGAAGCCTGCTCCTCCTGCGGCTGCTCGTAAGCTACGCGGATTATCTTCGATCATAACAAAAGAGAAACGCGACAACCACGCGGACGTTGTCGACGCGGTATCCGGTGGCGAGCCTCGACCCTGTGTTCCTGAGCGCCGAGTTCGAGGTGCGCCACGTCGAGGTGATGCGGACCCCATTGACGCGCGTGGCTTCCGACCATTATCCGTTGCTGGTGGAGTTGCGCCTGCCGTCATGAAACGCAGCCTGAAAGCGACCCGTCCAAAAGCCGAATTCTGCCAGTTGCTGCCCAGATTCCGATGCCCCGTGAACAACTGAACCTTGGCCCTGCGGGCGCAGGCCTTATGGCAAAGAGAAAAAGCGCAGCCAGGGATGGTTCACCGAGGCGTGAACGCGGCTTCGGTTGTTGTTTGGTTGCCGTTTTGTTCCCATGCCTGCGCCTTGGTTGCGTCAAGCGTTTTTCCGGCGTGACGTTTTTGTGGGGGAAGCCGTACAGGAACGGTCTGTCCCGCCATTAGCGAAACTCGCACGCCGCCGAAGTCTGCGCTGCAACTCCGCCGCACGCCACCAGCATCGCGCATCTGCCGCGTCGCCCATTCCATGCGCGCCGGCGGGCGGAGACACTACCCACAGAAAGCATTGGGTATGAGAGAACTGGCGGCAGGGCCGTTCCTCATTAAATTCCTTTCTGCCAACCCCCTTCTGTGGCAGGAGAATGCTAACGTGCGCGGCTATTTTGCGTTGACATTACCCCCGCGCAAGTTCATGCTGAGCCAATGCCGAGCTGCTGACGCAGCTTGCGATGGCTAGACTTGGTTGGGGAAAGAAGTATATGGGTATGTTCTCCGCAGCAATCGCATTATTCAGTCCCGGTGGCGTTGGCCAACAGAAAAAACTACCGAAGCGTCCTTCCAATGACAAGGTTGAAACAAAATCCACCATCCTGGTCATCAATGACGACCCCATGCTGCTCCAAACCGTCAAATCCTTGCTGGTCAAGCGTGGCTTCAATGTACTGAGTACCTCTTCGGCACGAAAGGGATTGGAGATGCTCCACTATGCCGCTCGTGACATCCGCATCGTGGTGCTCGATTACAACATGCCCAAACTCAATGGTGAGGAGACGTTCACGTTCGCAAGGCAACTTCGCCCGAAAACGAAACTCATTGGACTCACAGCCATGAATCTCGATTCGGTGCCCAAGGCGTATCTCGACGGCGTAGATAAGTTGCTCACAAAGCCGGTAATCGCCGCCCAACTGATCGCTACCGTCAACGAGCTCCTTGGCGATGGACAGACCGTTTTGGCGAGGATTGAGAAGCCTGCCTAGAATGAACGTCACGCATGCCAGACATCTTCTTCAAATGCGAGGCTTGCGAGAAGAATCTGGTCGTCGATGATGCGGGAGTGGGGTTGTCGGTCAATTGTCCCGATTGCAGTGCGTCGATTGTAATTCCCCAAGCGAACCAATCGGAACCCCTCAAGCGGATGCCCTCGCTGCGGCGGCGTCGCCGCTCGTTGTAATCCGCCTCGGTATCTCAAACTGCAAGGTTCGCAAATCGTCCAAAGCGGGGAGGCGGTTTGGACGGTTCGGTGTGGTGGTGGTGTGGTCCACGCGGCGGAAATCAGTGGTCGCGTGATTCCGCTCCATCAGTCATCCACTGTGCGTGCGTGGCCTTTCGATTATACGGCTCGCTGCGCCTGTGCAAGATTTTCCTCGCTACGCTGCGGTCCACCGCTGCCGCTTCTTGACAGGCTTGCTCCGCCTGCGGCCTAGCTTTTAGCACTTCACGCTGGAGCATTTCACAGTCGGGTTGGTCCCGTGATCGTCCCCAAACCCTGTCAACCACAAAATGAGGATTTTTCTGCAACCATAGCCAATCATATAAACTTGGGGATACTCCCTGCAAAGCCCAAATTTCGTGGCATCCGGGATTTTCATTTCATGCGTGCTAATCTCACGGACGCGATTCAGGCAGAACTGTGATCCTACAGGCAAGAGCACGCGTAATGGCATGAATGGACTGGCAACAATCGGATAAAGAGAGGCGGGAACGCCGTTGCCGCGCCTCTATCTCAGGCCCGACGAGGCCGCACGCGCCATCGGCGTTTCGAGGCGCACCCTGTCGGCCTGGCAGTCCGGCCCGGGTCATCGGCTTTCGCCGGGTTGGTCGCACGATACTTTTCTCCGTTGCGGACATTCAAACCGCGATTGACCGCTACCGCATCGCGCCCATCGGCGAGCCGAGACCGCGCCGTCAGTCAGTCGAGACCGGCTCGATCACCGGGACGGTGCTGGCCACCGGCAGTGAGCCGCCAACGCGCAAACACCGAATGCAACGCATCGCGCCTGAGCCAGCCACATTGTAGTCAGCCACCCACCGCCCGCGCATTGCTGCCGACACCGGCGCCCAGTTGCGGCCACGATCACCAGAGCCGCCACACCGCCCCGCCTTCGCTCCACGATTCGATTCTAGCCCACTCGCGATCACCGGGACGACCCAAACCACACACCCACCACACCAGGGAGCAAGGGAGGGGAAGGCTCCGATTTCTGATTTTGGACGCCCCACGTGCCCTCTGGCCGCGTGGCAAAAAGTGGCAAATTGAACTGCCATTCATTGCTACTTGGTGCTTTTCGTTGCCAGTGTGGATAATGCGTATAAGCCAATTATTACAAGGCTTGCGCGCGTATTCATCGGAATGCCATGGAGTTGCAAAGAAAGGCGTATTTACGGCTCCAAAGGCCGCTGTGTTACCAATTACACTACCGGGCAGACCGAACGACACTTGTCAGGAACTGCTGTTAATAATTGCGCGCGGATGCGAACCGCGTCACCTTTGTCCACATGCTTGGCCCAAATTGTTCACGGACACTTAGGGCTGATCTTTCCGCGGCTTTCGGGTCGGCGAACAACCCGAACACCGTGGCCCCGCTGCCGCTCATGAGCGCCCCGCTGGCCCCGTTGTCGCGCATCGCATTCTTGATCAATTCCAACACGGGGAACTTGCGGATCGACGGCGCCTCCAACGAGTTAAAGAGGCACCGTGAAACCCCGGCGAGGTCGTCCTGCGCCAAGGCGCGCGGCAGGAGACTAACTTGTGACGGCGAGACTGTCAACCGTGACCCAGCCGCCGTTTTGGTCCAGGCTTCATAGGCCCATTTGGTCGAGATGCCGAACCCCGGATTGACCAGCAACACCGACGCCGAAAGCTTGCAAGGAATAGCGTCGATCCGTTCGCCACGACCGCGGCACAGCGCCGCTCCGCCCGCCAGGAAAAAATTAATGTCTGACCCCATGCCCGCAGCCAGTTCATGGAATATCGAGTCGTTGACTTGCAGTCCCCACAATTGTTTGAGACCGAGCAATACGGCGGCGGCGTTACTGCTACCGCCGCCCAGCCCAGCGGCCAGCGGCGTGCGTTTCGTCAGGGCGATTTTCGCTCCCTGCTTGACGCCGCATCGCTCCACCAATCGTTTTGCCGCGCGCAACGCCAGATTCGTATCGTCCGTTGGCAGGCTTGGGTTGTCGCACTCCAGTTCCAGAGCATGTTCGTGAGGCCGCAACGTGATCTCGTCGCCGAAATCGAGAGGCAGCATCAGAGTCTCGATCTCGTGATAGCCATCCGTTCGTTTTCCAAGGATGCGCAGATACAAATTGATTTTTGCGGGAGAGAACACCGTTAACGGAGCTGTTTCCCGCCGTGGTTGCGCTTGTGTGGTCACGAAGTTTTCCCTACCATGCAGGCTGGATGAAATCAAAGCTTATCGTGGCGCTGGACGTTGACAGCTTTCAAGAAGCAGCTGCCCTGGTTCAGGTTACGCGCGATGTCGTGGATGTGTTCAAGGTCGGTAGCCAGTTGTTCACGCGTGTCGGGCCGCGAATCATCGAATTTCTCCATGAGCAGGGCAAGGAATGCTTTCTCGATTTGAAGTTCCACGATATTCCCAACACCGTCGCCAAGGCAGTTGAGTCCGCCGTTGCGCTACGAGTCCGCATGTTGACGTTGCATGCCTGTGGTGGCGCGGAAATGTTGCGAGCAGCTGCGGCTGTTCCGCATCGTCCGTTGCTGCTCGGGGTAACCGTGCTGACCAGCGTGGGCGGCAACGTACAAGCGGAGGTGCTACGTCTGGCGAAGCTCGCGAAAAGGTGCGGCTTGAACGGCGTCATTGCTTCCCCGCGCGAAATTCATCCCATTCGCGAGGTGATGGGCGAAAAATTCCTCATCGTAACCCCGGAATCCGTCCGGCGAAGAGCGAGTTGGGCGATCAACGACGCGCGATGACACCCGCCGAAGCGATCATCGCGGGCGCCGACTACATTGTTGTGGGAAGGCCCATTATTGCGGCAGAGAATCCCGCCCACGCAGCGCTGAAAATCACTGAGGAAATTGTATTCGCAGCCGGCGCAGGCTAGCTTGAGCGGACACGCAACTGGAACACGCCTTTCTTGATTTCAGTGATGTCGTTCATCATCTGGTCTTGATTCTTCAGGATCTGGTCTTGGTTCTTCAAGATCTGATCGTTCGCGTCCAGAAGTTTCTGGATGCGCGGGTCGGGCGGCAGTGATTTGGTGTCAGTTTGCGCCTGGACCATGAGAAGACTTCCCGCGACAAGTCCTGCCGCGAGCGCCAAGATAGCGACGAATTTTGTATTCATCGGTGATATTCCTCCGCTGTTATTTTTGTTCGATTACTGCAACAGTTCCAGTAACGTGTGTTCCCGTACAAAATGGCGGGCTATCTCTTTCCCGTCAAGCAGGATGACCGGGATGTCATTACGGTAACGCTCGAAAAGCTCCGGATTCTGTGAAATATCGATCACCTCCAGCGTGAAATCGACCTTCTTCCGACAACGCTCGATAATCTCCTTGGCGAGGTCGCACAAATGGCAATCGGGTTTGGAATAGACAGTGATCGTCATGAGGTTTTGCGCATGAGCCTACGCGACTGCCAGGCACGGTCCGGTGAAAAACAACCACCCCCGATTTCAAACAAGCGAGCCTCGGTCGGTTCAGTATCGGTAGTGTTCCGGCTTGTACGGGCCTTCGATGGGCACGCCGAGGTAGTCAGCCTGCTTCTTCGTGAGCTTCGTGAGCTTGACGCCAATTTTTTCCAGATGCAGACGAGCGACTTCTTCGTCGAGCTTCTTCGGGAGACGGTAGACGCCCACCTTGTTCGTGCTCCTGTTCTTCCACAAATCCAATTGCGCCAGACACTGGTTGGTAAAACTGTTGGACATGACAAAGCTGGGATGGCCCGTGGCGCAACCGAGGTTCACGAGTCGGCCTTCGGCGAGCAGATAGATGGCATGGCCGTCGGCGAAGGTGTACTTGTCCACCTGTGGCTTGATGTTGAGCCTGGTGACATCCTTCGTGGTGTTGAGGCGGTTCACCTGAATTTCATTGTCGAAATGGCCGATGTTGCAAACGATGGCCTGGTCTTTCATCTTCGCCATGTGTTCGAAGGTGATGATGTCGCAGTTGCCGGTCGTGGTGACGTAGATGTCGCCCTCGCCGAGCGTGTCCTCGACGGTCGTGACCTGGAAGCCTTCCATCGCCGCCTGCAAAGCGTTGATCGGGTCGATCTCGGTGACAATCACGCGGGCGCCAAAGCCCCTCAACGAATGCGCGCTGCCCTTGCCCACATCGCCGTACCCGCACACGACCGCGACCTTGCCGGCGACCATCACGTCGGTCGCGCGTTTGATGCCGTCGGCCAGCGATTCGCGGCAGCCGTAGAGGTTGTCGAACTTCGATTTCGTGACCGAATCGTTGACGTTGATGGCCGGTACGAGCAGTTTGCCGGCTTCCAGCATCTGGTAGAGACGATGGACACCCGTGGTGGTTTCTTCGGAGACACCCTTCCAGTCCGTCACCACGGTATGCCAGAAACCCGGGCGCTCCTTGTGCACGCGCTTGAGGAGGTTCTTGATGACCTGCTCTTCGTGGCTGGCGCTGGTGGTGTTGACCCAGTCACTGCCGTTTTCCAGTTCGTAGCCTTTATGAATCAACAAGGTTGCGTCGCCGCCGTCGTCCACGACGAGTTGCGGGCCGAGAGTGCCGGGATGCGTGAGCGCGTCCAGCGTGCAATCCCAATACTCCTCCAAGGTCTCACCCTTCCACGCGAACACAGGAATGCCCGTTTTCGCAATCGCGGCAGCAGCGTGGTCCTGGGTGGAGAAAATGTTGCAACTGGCCCACCGCACCGACGCGCCGAGTTCCCCGAGCGTCTCAATGAGGATCGCGGTCTCGATGGTCATGTGCAACGAGCCGGTAATGCGCACGCCCTGGAGCGGCTTCGACGGGCCGTATTTGGCGCGGATGGCCATAAGGCCGGGCATCTCGTGTTCGGAGACCTGGATGGTCTTCCGACCCCACTCGGCCAGCGAGAGGTCGCGCACCTTGAAGTCGCCTTTGCTGCCGTTGCCGGTGGCCTTGGTGAGTTTTGCACGCGAGGGAGGAAGTCTGATGGTTGCCATAATTGTTTTGCCGACGCAATTGTTAGTTGTCGTGACCGTTAGAGCCAGAAAACATACAGGCCCAACGGCATCAAATCAACGAAATACCCGTCGATTTGTTTGATTGATCGGTGTGCCGAAATAGCCCTCCCACGCCGTGGCCAGGATGTCGTCGGTCAACGCAAGGCTTTGGTGCTCAAAGCGACACAGGTCCGCTGCCCGAAGGATCAAATCACGCGGATCGCAGGCATTTGGCGCGCGTCCCTCGGCTTTGTATCGTTTCACAAGCCGCTCAATGGATCGATCCTCCACGGACAGGCCGAAGTCGGCGGCAGTGCGACGGAAGATCTCCGCATAGGTTGGCCAAGTCGGACGGGAAATCGTCATCCGATACCCCATGCGTCGCATAAATGCTTCGTCCACCAAATCGGCATCCGACAGGTTGGTGGCGAACACAATGATCTGCTCGAAGGGAATATCGATTTTCTTGCCGGTGCTCAAGGTCAGCGAATCGACGCGGTTCTCGAGGGGGATAATCCAGCGGTTCAACAATTGTTGCGCGGAGCAACGTTGCCGCCCGAAATCGTTGACCAAGAGCACACCGCCATTGGCCTTGAGTTGGAATGGCGCTTCATAAAACCGTGGGGTTTCCGTCGCCGTCAGGTCCATGCTCTCGATGGTCAGTTCACCGCCCACGACCAACAACGGCGGGCGGATCTTCACCCAGCGGCGGTCAAAACTGTCTTCTCCGTGTTTGACGACATGGTGCACAAGCTTGTCGAACACGCGGATGACCTGCCCGTCCACTTCGATGGCATAGGGGATCCAGAGTGGTTCGGCGATCGCGTTGACCAACGCACGGGCCATGGCGGTTTTCCCGTTGCCCGGCGGCCCGCTCAGGAACAGGCTGCGTCCGGAACTGAGGACAACTCCGAGCGTCCGCTTGACCGCTTCGGGAAGCACGAGGTGTGACAGCGTCTGCTCCAGCACCGCCTTGGTAACCGGTGCCCGACTGCGCGTCTGATTCACAATCATCCGGGTGTACAGTTCGACCGTGACCGGGGCCGGGCCGACATAACTGCAAACGCTCATCAAGTGGGAAACTCGGGCCCAACCGCGTTCCAACATGGCATAGCGATGATTGTGCAGCGCAATGCTGCCTCTGAGTTCGATCAGATTCTCACGATACAGCCGTTGGAGCACGGTGTCCGTGATCACCAACCCCAGCTTCAGGCTTTCGCCCACGCTGGCCGTCGTGCCATGTGCGTCCGTTCAGCAAAGTTTTCAACGCCAGGTCGGTCACGAAGCTGAGGTTCAGGTCCAACTGCTCGGGCGTCTCGGGAAACGGCAGGGTGTTCCGTCGGCCCAATGGCGCAACTTCGGTAACGACTGACGGTCCGGTATGTGTTTGTTCCCCCATGTTCGACACCGGCCCTTACTATCACAGGGCCAGCCCGCAGGCGAGTGGTTTTGCTGGTGGGGAGAATGGCCTTGAACGCTACTGCACCAACTGTACCCGGTAGAAGAGGAGCGGATTGTTTGTCGCGGCGCCCGGATCGGTCTGGCTGGCGGGCGAGCCGGTGCCAAGGGTGATGCCCCCAACGCTGTTCCACACGCCGTTCGTGCCGGGCGCACCGCTGCTCTGAAGTTGATTGGTCTTGTTCGGTTCCGTTGTCCACGTGACCTGAATATCCGTATTGTTGGTAATGGTGATGTTCGTGATCCGGAACGCCGTGCTCGGATCGAGCGGATTCATCCCCGCCAAATAGTCCTGCAGGTTCGAGAACCCGGAACCGTCTGCATCATCGCTGGCCAGCGAATTGTCGTTGGACTGGCCGGTGGGATGATTAAAGTAGCCGAGCATCCACCAATCCGGTATGCCGTCGCCATCACTATCCAGGTCGCCAATCTTGCGAGCCTGGATACCCGAAGCCCGCGCGTTGTCGTGTGCGCCGGGGACGAAGTCCATTTCCAGTTGCGCATTGTTCACCGCCGCAGTGAAGAAGAGGGTAATCGGGATGTTCTGGCCGCCGGTATGGGCGATGATATCGTAGTTGGTCAGCACCTGCTGCCCTTGAATGAACAAGTTGAACTGGCGCTGGTTGGTGGTGCTCCAATAAGTTTCCGCCTCCAGCAACTGGATCTCGTAGTTCCCCTCGGGACAATTGAAGATATAGCTGAAGCTGCCGCCGCTGCTGTAGCGTTCCCATTGGTACAACCGGTACGCATTCGTGCAAATGCCCGTGATCGCGTTGTTGACGAAGCCCGTGGCGCTGCTGCCCGTATACCCAAAGGAGTTGAAGCTGTAGGTCTGATCTTTCACCCACACATTGGCGCTGCAATCGGTGACGGTGTACGGGTCGCCGGGGCTGACGCGCGTGAGGTAGGCGCCGGGCACGTTGAAGACGTTGACCGTGACCGACGGGATGGTGGAGACGTTGCCCGACGTGTCAGTCGCCTGAGCATAGATGGTGTGCAGACCGTTCAACATGTATTGGGTGTTCAACGAATACGACCAGTTCTTCGTGCCCGACACGGTGAACCAACTACCGCTGTCGATGCTGATCTGGACGCTCGCCACCGCGACATTGTCCGAAGCTGTTCCGGAAATTAAAACTGTGCCGACGAGGGTCGCGCCATTGGTCGGGGAGTTGATGGCGATGGTCGGCGGAGTCAGATCAACCACATTGTTGGTGGAAGTGACGAAATAGGTATCGAACGCCCCGAAAAATGAATTGCCACTCACGCCATCGACCGCGTTCGTACTCAAATGCACCAGATTTGTCGTCAACGGCGTCCATCCCCCGCTGGGGGTAAACGTCATGGTGTCCTGCAGCGCGTCCCACGTGAACGTACCCGCAACGGGTGGCGTCGTCGGGGAGGCCTGCGCCGAGCAGATGACCAGCGACCCGCTGTTGGTGCACAGACACGTCGCCGGCGTGACCGAAAACGCCGCCTCGACCGAATTGGTGTTCATCGGCTTGCTGAACCGCAGAACCACCGACGCCGCGATGGATACGTTGGTCGCCGCGTGTGACGGAACCTGGTTCGTCACGACGGGATCGAGCGGCAACACCAATGATTGACCAATGTAGATCTTCGCGGCGGTGCTGGCCACGGTGATGGACGGCGTCTCGTTCGTGCCGGCGCCGGAGATGACCGTGACGGTGTCGTTGGTGTTCAGCAGATTTACGAGGACCGTGCCCGGAGTGTAGGTGGTCGGACAATTGGTCAGCGTCTGGCTCGAACTGGCCGTGTTGAAACAGATGAACACCTCCTCGTTGCTGAGCACGCGCGAATAGGCAAACAGCCCGGGGCCGCTCGTATTGGCATACAAAACATTCTGCACCCCCGTGCACATCGCGGGATATAACCGGCGGAAGTTGTTGAGCCGGGCCACCTGCTGAAACAGCGGTTGCGTCTCGTTGAAATTGTCGCCCGCCACGGGAACCTGTGGTTGCCAGCCACCCGCAAACATGTCTTCGCGGTTGTCGTTATTGTTGTTGTCGCCCTCGAACCCCTGCTCCGTCCCGTAATACAGACACGGAACACCGCGCGAGGTGTACAGAAACTGCAGCGCCACCGTCAGCCGGTTGGTGTTACCGTTGGCGTTGCCCGAACTCAAAAAACGCGCGTTGTCGTGGTTGTCCAGAAACGTGACCATCCGATACCACGAATTCGAATCGTAATACGTTGGGAAGTAGGTGTAATGCGCTGAAATCTGCCCCGGGTTGCCCGACGCTGTCGCAAACACCGAGTTGATGCTGTTCTCAAACAATGCGTAGTCCAGCATCGCGTCGAACTTGAACGGGCCGCCCCCCTCCGTCCCTGTATACGAACCAACCTGCTGCTCGTTGCCGCTGAAGGCCTCACCGTAGATGAAGAAGTTCGATTTGCCCATGGAGATGGCGGCCTGATGCAACTGCGGACACCAGTACTGCCAGAACCCGTAGTCCACCTCGATCGCTGTGTCCACGCGAAACCCGTCGAAATCCGCGATCCCCACCCAGTTGGTGTAAATGTTCATCAGGTTTGTGCGGACGTAGGATGTTTCGGTGCGCAGGTCGTCCAAACCGTCCAATTCCCCCAACACGTCCTGCTGGGTGTCCGTGGGGTAGTTGAAACTCGCAATATCGCCATTGGTGTGGAAGATCGTTGAGAGGTCCACCGCCGGCGTGAAGTTCGTCGGATTGAACGGGAACGCATGCTCATTGTTGGTGTTGCTATACTGGAGGTGGTACCCGCCGGGCGGCGCGATATAAGACGCCCAACCGGAGTTTGTGCTCGTGAGCAGCGAACCCGTGTGGTTGCAGACCAGATCGAGAATGACCTTGATCCCCCGCGCGTGCGCGGCTTCAACCATGTTGGACAGGTCGGTCATCGTGCCCCAGTGCGGCGCCAACTGGTAGAAATCCTGTGCGCCATAGCCATGGTAGGCGGAAGTTCCGCCCACATTGAAAACGATCGGCGAGATCCAGATGGCGCTTGCCCCGAGCGATTTGATGTAGTCCAGCTTGTCCTGAATCCCCTGGAAGTCGCCGCCATTGATGCCGTTGTTGGTTGTTGGCGAATACGGCGAGCCGTGGCTGGCCTCCACATTATTGTTCGATGGATTGCCGTCGTAAAAGCGATCCGTCAGGATTTGGTAAATGTTCTCGTTGCGCCAGTCCGTGGGCGACGGGTAATGCTGGGCTTGCGCTGCGGCAGCGACGCCGACTAAGAGGGTGATGAGAAGAATCTTCATGGTGATCGTCGCGCTCCGCAGGAGGTGAATTTGTTGTGGGCCATAGACGCGTAGGATGAGAGCAAAGTCCGTGCAGGCCCAGTTGCATACGTGACAACTTGGTAGTACAAACCATTCATCCCGAGTTTAAACAACATACGCTCGTACCCATCCTTGCGTCGATATATCACGCAGGTCAACCGCTTTACATATTCGGCCATTCCAGCCGTCCAACATTCGATTCAGGGATCGACGGGAACTAGCGAGCGGCCTTTTTCAGCGCTTCGGCCTTGTCAGTGCGCTCCCAAGTGAGCGCCTCCAGATCATCGGTCTTCCCAAAATGCCCGTAATTGGTCGTCTTGCCGTAAATTGGCCGCAACAGGTTCAACTGTTTGATGATGTTCGCGGGTTTGAAACTGAAAATCTCGCGCACGGCCTTTTCGATCTTCTCCGCGGAAACCTTCCCGGTGCCAAAGGTCTCCACCAGCACGCTCACGGGTTCGGGATAGCCGATGGCGTAGGCGAACTGGATTTCGCACCGCTCCGCCAGGCATGCGGCAACAATATTCTTCGCGACGTAACGGCCCATGTACGCGGCGCTCCGATCCACTTTGCTCGGGTCCTTGCCACTGAATGCCCCGCCGCCGTGACGGCCCATGCCGCCGTACGTGTCCACGATGATCTTGCGGCCCGTCAGCCCGCTGTCGCCTTCGGGGCCGCCAATCACGAAACGCCCGGTGGGATTGATCAAATAGAGCGTGTCCTTATCGAGCAACTTCTTCGGGATGGTCTTCTTGATAATGGTCTCGATCAGGATTTCCGAGATCTCCTTGTGCTTCACATCAACCGCGTGCTGGTTGGAAATGACGACCGTGTGCACGCGCACCGGCTGGTACCCCTCGTACTCCACCGTGA
>CAVYAC010000145.1:0-9190 GCA_963766065.1 uncultured Verrucomicrobiae bacterium | reverse complement strand
ATGGTAACCGAAGGATTTAGCATCGCGGAAGCGCGTTTCCTGGCACCGGACGTCAAATTGTTCCGTGTCGTGGCTCCGCGCATTGCGCGCAAGCAGCAGCCCGGCCAATTCGTGATCGTTCGCATTCACGAACACGGCGAACGCATCCCATTGACCGTCGCGGAGTCCAATCTGGCGGACGGCACGATTACGCTCATCGTCCAGGGCATCGGCAAGACGACCAAGCTCCTGAACCAATTGAACACGGGCGATATCATCCCTGACGTTGTCGGGCCGCTCGGTCGCCCGTCGGAGATCCGGTTGTTCGGGACGGTGGTGGTCATCGGCGGCGGCGTGGGGACCGCGATCGCCTATCCGACCGCCAAGGCGCTTCGCGGGATCGGCAACCACGTGATCACCATCCTCGGCGCCCGCACCCAAAACCTCCTCATCCTCGAGAACGAGGCTCGCGCCATCAGCGACGAGGTGTTTGTGACCACGGACGACGGGAGCTACGGCGAGAAAGGATTGGTCACGGACAAGCTGAAGGCGTTGATCGCGGGCGCGGGGAAGATCGATCTGGTGCTGGCCATCGGCCCGATCCCGATGATGCGCGCGGTCGCCGAGACGACGCGCCCACACGGCATCAAGACACTGGTCAGCCTCAACCCGATCATGGTGGACGGCACCGGTATGTGCGGCGGTTGCCGCGTGCAGGTGGCCGGCCGCAGCCAGTTTGCCTGCGTGGACGGCCCGGAATTTGATGCCCACGAGGTGGACTTCGCCGGCCTGGCCAAACGCAACGCCATGTACCGCGAATCCGAGCGCCAGGCGTTGGAGCGGTTTGTCGCCGACCCAAAACCCGACCTGGAACTGATTAACCACCGATGCAAACTCGAGGATATTGCGCCTCGCTGATTCTGTTATGGCCAACCCACTGCCACCCAAAGAACGCACGAAGATTTCCCGGCAGAAGATGCCCGAGCAGGAGCCGGAACATCGCCGGCAGAATTTTACGGAGGTCAATCTGGGCCTCAATTTTCATCTGGCCACGCAAGAGGCGATGCGCTGCCTCGAGTGCGCCCACCCGAAATGCATCGACGGCTGTCCCGTCGGTGTGAAGGTCAAGGATTTCATCGCGTTGGTGCTCGCGGGCGATTATCTCGCGGCGGCCGCCAAGATTCGCGAGGACAACATTCTGCCCGCGGTCACCGGCCGGGTCTGTCCACAGGAAGACCAGTGCGAAGGCACGTGCATCATGAACAAGAAGTTCGGGGCGGTGGGCATCGGGTATCTCGAGCGGTTCGTGGCGGATTACGAACGTGAGAGCGGCCAGATCGGCCTGCCAGCCATCGCGCCGCCCACGGGCAAGAAAGTCGCCATTGTCGGCAGCGGCCCGGCGGGCTTGAGCGCGGCGGGCGATCTGATCCAGAAAGGGCACCAGGTCACCGTGTTCGAGGCGCTGCACGAGATCGGCGGCGTGTTGATCTACGGCATTCCCGAGTTTCGGCTTCCGAAAGAGATTGTGCGACAGGAAGTCGAGAACATGCGGCGGATGGGCGTCGAATTTCAGAAGAACGTCGTCGTCGGCAAGACGGTCACGGTGGATGAACTGTTTGGCGAAGAAGGCTACCACGCGGTGCTCGTCGCCACGGGCGCGGGATTGCCGCAGTTCCTCGGCATCCCCGGCGAAGACCTGTGCGGCGTCTATTCGGCCAATGAGTTCCTTACCCGCGTCAACCTGATGAAGGCCTACAAGTTCCCCGAGTACGACGAGCCGATATACAATTGCCGTGGCAAGAACGTGGCCGTGGTCGGCGGCGGCAACACGGCGATGGACGCCATCCGTTGCGCGCTGCGGCTCGGCGCGACAAACGCCTACGTCATTTATCGCCGGTCCGAGGCCGAAATGCCCGCCCGCGCCGAGGAAGTCAAGCATGCCCGGGAAGAAGGCATCCAGTTTCTGCTGTTGAACAATCCCATCGAGTTTCTCGGCAACGAGAAGGGCTGGTTGCGGGCCGCGCGGTGCATCAGGATGGAACTCGGCCCCGCCGACGAGTCCGGCCGTCGTCGTCCCGTGCCGATCCAAGGTTCGGAATACGAGTTGCCGCTGGACGTGGCGATCATCGCGGTCGGTACCAGCAGCAACCCGCTCGTGCAATCCACCACACCCGATCTCAAGACGCGCAAGGGCGGCTACATCGAAGCCGATCCGGAAACGCTCAAGACCTCAAAGGTGGGCGTGTTCGGCGCGGGCGACATTGTCACCGGCGCCGCCACCGTGATTCTGGCCATGGGCGCCGGCCGCAAAGCCGCCGCTGCCATTGATGAGTATCTGCGCACCGGCGTGTGGTAGCGGCTGGGTTTGAGGGCGAGATCGTCGGCAGTCGATGGGAAGAAGTCAGGTTCCACGCGCGCTGCGGAACACCACGCAGAAGAATGTTCTCCAACCCGATTTGTCCATCTGCTCGACAGTCATGCCAGCCGCGCCTGTTGTTTGCCAGAGCGGGCCCAAGTAGCAGGACCACGCCGTAGACAGCGACCGGCAGCATCACTGCCTACCCCCCATTCGCAAGTTGCGACCCGGGCGATATCCAACCACAATCGTGGCGGCAATGACCGCGTTTCCTGATGCGTGGATGTGGAGCGTCGCGAATTTCGGGGCGGAAAAAGAGAGCACAGCCAATAGTTTAGTTCACCGAGTCGTGAACGAGGCAGTTGTTAGTTGTTCTGCCTGCTTCTACGGCTGTGCTCTCGATTCAATTCCGCTCGTGCTTACCAGCGATCCGTCCCGCCCTTACGGGGCAGTAGTACAATTCGGTACTTGCAGGACGCGATACAATATTCCTCCGACCGTTCCGACCTTGTTGGTTGCGTGTGTGTCCGTGAGCGTCAGGGTCGAGTTGGTTCCGTTGACATAGCCGCTCGCCTGTGCCCAGGTCGAGGTGGCCGTCAGCGGAGCGAATGTGCGCTGCAACTGGTACAACAGGTTCGTGTTGTACTCCGGTAGGACATTAACGTTGACATTCGTGGCACCGCCCGAGATGACGCGTGAGATACCCGTGACACGCATTTCAGGACCCACATAGAAGTAATGTGGTCCTCCGGGGAGATTGCCGAAGTTGACGTTGCTGAAGCTGCCGGTTGCAATCGACTCGTTGTAGGCGCACTGATTGGTCACAGTAGCGGTCGGATCAATCGGAGGAAGGATTTGGTTCGACATGTAGTTGCCTTGCTTATTGCCGACAAAGGCGCAGACGGCGATCGCCCCCGTCGGGCTGCCGAGTGCCGCCAGCGGAATGGCGAATTCCAGGCCGTCCACGGCGCTCGTCGCGGCTAGCGAGTTGGGCAAGTTATCAAACGGCCCCCCTGCCACCGTATTCGTCACGCATCCCGAGCCGTCAATACCGAAGACGTTGCTGTTGTTGATGGTGCCTTGAATGTTGAATGGATTCGGGACGCCATACGGATTGGTAACCGAGCCGCCGTAGAGTGAGGCGTTTGTCAGTGCACCATTCCCTCCCACATAATAACCATTCGTGCATTGGCCACTGGCATTGGTGCCACCGGGCCACAGTTGGGCATAGTCGAGATAATAAAAGTAGGAGCCAATGTTGACTCCCAGCCAGTAATTCGGCGCAAAACCGGGGTCGAACGTGAGACCGCCAACGTTGGTATTCGTGGGCGTCCCCATAGCGTTGAGGACGTTGTTACCGACATTCGTGGCTTGACCACTGTAGAGCGTGTTGGTCCCGCCGGGGCCGCTCATAAAGAACACATTGAGTTGGTTGCCGTTGCTTTCCAGATCTCCCGTGAACAGCAGGAACAATACATCATTCTGAATGAGGCCGTACGCCGCATCGAGTTCGCTGCCACCGTTCTCGGTCCCAGCGCTTCGCGTTCCCGACGGCTTGCCCCACGACGTGCCGATCGCCTGCACCGCCAGCGGACATCCGTAGGCCGGTTTCCATGTGCCGTTGACGCTAATGACCCCCAGCGGAGCCAGTGTGACGCCGGCTTGTGTAATCGCCACGGTCTGCGTCAGGATCGCACTCGAGTTCGGAAATGTTAAGCCAACATACACGTTGGCCGTCCGTGGTCTGATCGATGTATTGGTGCTCACCGAGTAGGTGATGGTGCCACTGCCCGAGCCGACCGCGCCCGACACGATCGACACCCAACTCGTACTCGTAGACGCCGTCCAGGAACATGCTGTCACGGACACGGTGCCCGTGCCAACACTGTCTGAGAATGAAGCGCTGGTCGGACTAACCACAGGCGAGTTGCAGGATGGCACCGAAATCGTAAAGTAATGCTGGCCCGGAAGAGCGGAGAAATTGACCGCCGAAGAGTACCCGCTGTCGTCCGGGGTCATGGTGGCGGCGTACCAGCAATCGGTGGGCGAACCATCCGTAATCGGACCCAGGACCTGATTGTACAGAGCGGTGTAGAATTGATTCACAATAAACGCGCAGACAGATACGGAAGATTGTGGACTGCCGATGGCGCTTAACGGAATGGCCATTTCCACGCCGGTCGTGACGCTTGGCGGACAGTTACTCGGACACCCACCCACCACGGTGCATCCGTTGATGTCTCCCCAGACGCCGTTGGTGGCGCTGTTGTTGATGGCGATTTGAACGCCGGCACAAGCATCGGCGGGGTCGTTGCCACCGTTGCTGTTGTCCGTGATGGCGTTGGTCGGGGCCGCGTTCCCGATATACGCGCCGTAGCAGTTCGAACAGATCACTTCATAATTCGCGTACACGCCCACATTGGTGTTACCACCGGCCGTCACTCCGAACCAGTAATTGGCATTGAACCCGGTGTCGAAGGTCAGGCCGGGCTCGCCCTGGACACCGACGCCCATATTGGTGATGCCCCCGCTATCCGCCGAGATATTGTAATTCGTGCCGAGGGTGTGGTCTCCGCCCGCTCCTGAATCACTCATGATAAAGACATTCAGTTTGTCGTACGTGCTGCACCCGTTTGTGCACAGGGTGCCGACGCTTCCGCACGGTATTGAGGGCTCCCGCGAAGAACAAATACAGCACGCCGTTGGTAATGACTCCATACCCGGCATCGAGTTCGGAGCTGTCGGCTGCGCCAATATCGCCGATGTTGTTCTCCGTCCCGCTGCCAGCGGTCGTGCCGAGCACCTGGGTCGCGAGGGGAAACCCGAAGCCCGGGTCATACGTGCCGTTGATGGTGAAGCCTTTTACCACGGTGGCAAATAATGCAAACGTCACGCCAATAGTAACCAACCACTTGACTGTCTTCATGAACTCGTCCTTCCGTATTCTTGCGTTTGTGATTAAGACTTTCGTAATGGATCTGTAAGAAGCTGTCAACTCTGCCTCGCTTACCCGTAGCAGAAAGGAGACCACATTTCAAGAGAAATTTTGGAGCTTTTTTCGCAGTTGGTGAGTATCTGGACTCCAGCCCTTACGGCGAGCCCAACTCCACCGGCCAAGCGCCAACGCATGCCCCGTCAGCCAAACAGGTTAGCGATTTGCGCGGCCCCTTACGATTCGCAGCTTCCAACCCCTTTCAATCCCCACTCCAAGCGGAGCAAAACTCACCGTTTCTTTTCCCGGCTGTTCTTGCTGCGCCAATTCAACTGATCTCGCCCGAAACCCCTTCAGCCACGCAACCATAGTATTCGCAAGTCTGCCCGCGGTGGTGTGCTGCTCGATCTTGCGACTTGAATCTCAACAGGGCTGTATTACAACACCAACGCAAGTTCTGACTTGTATACCGGCGAGACACCGCTACACTTGCTGTAGGAAAGGCGCCTTGGCCGCGTTCGCTAAGGAGTGGTTACCTTGTGGCGGGGAAGAAGTGTCGGAGACAAATCAGTCGGAGACGTTCGGTTGGCCAGGTGGTCGCAGCACAAAATGATAAATAGTTTTAGCCTGGGCAAAAATTTCCCAAGCCGCAATCGCTTGGCTGATTTTTTTTGTGTTCGTTGGTAAACCGCTTGAAACGCGTGCTCAGACATTTTCCACGCGCACCGGTTGGGGATCGATTCCCTACAGCGGTGGCTGTACATTCCGGGTGTGGGCACCCAACGCCACCAAAGTGACCGTTGCCCTCAGCCCAGGCTTTTCCACCACCGCCAATCCGCTCGTCCACGATCCGGTGTACACGCAAGGGACGAGCTGGGTCTGGTCCGTTGACGTGCCCGGAGCTACGGCCTGCCAGCAGTACAAGTATTACATCAATGGCACCACGTTTAAGCAGGATCCCCGATGCCGCGAAGCGGTCTCCGCGACCGGCAATTGCATCATCTACAATACGACCAATTTCAGCTGGGCCGGCGACAACTTCACCCCCCCGGGTCTGAGCAACGCGGTGATCTACGAACTGAACATCGGGTCGTTTAACGATCCGTATGCCCCCGGAGTCCGGGCACGTTTTACTCTGCGACCAACACGCTGCCGTATCTGCAACAGCTCGGGGTCACCGCCGTGGAAGTCATGCCCATCAATCAATTTCCCTGCTGTTACAGTTGGGGCTACAACCCCGTGGACATTTTCGCCGCGGACTATGACGCTTACGGCGGTCCGGACGCGTTCAAGACCTTCGTAAAAACCGCCCATCAATACGGTCTGGCGGTGATCCTCGATACAGTTCAGAACCACTATGGCGGCAACGATGCTCCGAACTACGGGGACTTGTCTTCTGGCTTGTGGCAGTTTGATGGCTCCTATCAGACCATCGGCGGCACCAACATCGAGGGCGGCGGGATCTACTTCTACCAGTCCTCTGAATGCCTCGCGTTCGCCCAGACGTGGGGCCCGCGGCCCGATTACGGCACGCCGCAGGTCGCGCAGTTCATTACGGACAATTTCACGATGTGGATGAGTGAATGCCACGTGGACGGCTTCCGTTGGGACTCGGTCGGGGAAATCGTGGGCGACTACCCCTGCAGTGATAATGGTAATTACGCTGCCGGGTCGGCCCTGGTCCAAAACATCTGCGCCATGATCCACACGGGCTACGTCGGCAAGATCAACATCGGGGAGGATGACCCCTACGGTTGGCAGGGAAAGAACGGTTTCGACTCCACGTGGGACAATAACACCTTCTTCAACAACGTCCTGCCCCAATTGACCGATGGGAGTGATTCCTCACGGAATATGGGCTCGATCAGCTATGCGGTGAATATCAATTTCGATGGCGGCGGATTGGGCGGCTGGGGCAGTGTTGTCTTTATGGAAGATCACGATCAGGTGCCGGGCCGGGAACGGTTCGGGGGCCCAGCGTCTCCCGGTACCAATTCGACAGTGCCGCCCCGACGGGCTATTACGCCCGCAAACGGTCCATGCTGCTGGGTCCGGCCATCACGCTGACCACGTGCGGAATCCCCATGCTCCTGCAGGGCGAGGAAATGCTGACGACCAATCAGTTCGGCGCCAACATCCCCATCAATTTGTCGTACACGAACACCTATAGCGACATCGTCTCCTATTACACGGATCTCATTCAGCTGCGCCGGAACCTGAATGGCCGGTCGGCCGGGTCCACGGGCTTGAATACAAGTACCATCTGGGAGGATAGCAGCAATCATCTGATCGCCTACCGCCGCTATAACACGGGCAATGTGGGTGGCCAGGGACGTATCGTGATCTGCAATTTCGCCAACACCAACTGGCCCGCTTACAACGTCGGCGGCTTCCCCCACACGCAAACATCTGGTACACGCAACTGCAACAGTGACTGGACCAAGTACAGTTCCGACTACGGCAATTACGGGAGCGCCTCGACCACCGTCGGTGTCGGCAGCGCCACCGCCACAATTTCCATCGCGCCCTACAGCGTGTTGATCCTGTCGCAGAATATCCCCGGCGCGCCGCCCACACCCAGAACTTCGCGGTCATCAGCGTCACCACCAACCAGATCAGCCTTGGTTGGAATGTCTCCAGCGGCGCCACGGGTTACATCGTCAAGCGTGATGGCTCCCCGATCGCCGCCATCGGCACAAATGCGTATCGGAACGGATTGCCACTGAATGCATCCCACTGCTACAGTGCGGACTCCACCAACAACGTTGACGGTGTCTCCGCCGATTCCGCCTCGGTCTGTGCCACGACACTGCCCGTTACCATTGCCACCAACTTGCTGGCCTACTGGACCTTTGACGAGGGCAGCGGCTCAATCGCCGACGATTCCTCGGGAACACCAACACCGGCACCGTGATCTTTGACATCAGTAATGGCGGCCCGGCTCCGGACTCCCAACGGCATGGTCAACGGCGCCTTGGTATTCTATGGCGAGTTTACCCAGGTGACCGTTCCCAACTCCCCGTCGCTCAATCCAGTCAACGGCATTACCGTCGCCGCCTGGGTCAACGACGCCAGCGGCGGGTGGTTCAACACCCCGCGCCTGTTGAGAAGGGCGAGTCCGATAATCAGTACGGGCTCTTTATCAATTCGTCCGGCTCGCTCGAATTCTGGCGGCCGGTGTCTCCAACGGCACCCTTGTCATCAGCCCGCCGTCCTCCGGTGCCTGGCATCATCTGGCCGGCACCTACCACGGCTGGTCGTCGATCAGCCTCTACATCGACGGCCTGTTGGCCACCCAACAGGTTGCCAGCGGTGGCATGCCCATTACCACTGACCCGCTGGCCATCGGTAACAAGCCCGGTAGCTCCTCGCCGTACGATTTCTTCAATGGCAACATCGACGATGTGCGCATCTATGGCAGTGCCCTGACGCCCGCTCAGATCGCCCAGCTCTACAACATCGATATCGTCGGCGACGGCATCCCGGACTGGTGGCGCTTGCTGTGGTTCGGCAACAGTTCCTCCACCAACTCCACGGCGTGCACCGCCTGTGATGCCGACGGCACCGGCCAGAACAACTTCTTCAAGTACATCGCCGGACTCAATCCCACCGACTCTACCCAGGTCTTTACCGTGCAGATCGCGGCCTCCAATCAGGTCATGAACCTGACCTTCGGCCCCATCAATGGCGGGCTCACTTATACCGTGCAGTCCAGCCCCGATCTGGTCAACTACAGCGGCCTCGCCTCCAGCACCGCGCCGCAGACCAATGGCAGCCAGGTCGCCATCTCCGACCTTGCCCCCTGGCCCTCCAACGAGATCATCGTCAATGACCACGATCTGTTCTCGCTCCCAGCCGTACTGCGAAGCGCGATCGGCGAGCCCATATTGCAGACGGGTCGACTCCTGATGGCGCTCAACCTG
>CAVYAC010000144.1:0-9807 GCA_963766065.1 uncultured Verrucomicrobiae bacterium | reverse complement strand
GCGAGGTCGGTGGTGTTTTCGGTGACGAGGTCGAGGCGTTTGGAGGCGAGAGAGGTTTGGTTGACGCGGGCCCAGGCGTGAGCGAGACGGGAGAGGTCGGCGGGGTCGGGATTTTCGCCTTTGGACGTTTTGCCGAGGGCATCGAGGAGGAGGGAGGTCACGAGGCGTTGAGCGCCGGTGTTGACCTCGGGCGGGGGGGCGGTTTTGCCGACGGTGGCGGCGAGTTCGTCGGCGGATCTGACGAGGAGGAGGGTGCCTTCGCGGTCGCGTTTGTTCCGTTCCTCGCGCCACTGCTGGAAGTGGGTGTGGTACCAGCCGGAGAGGGCGATGCCGAAATTGCGGATGAGTTTATCCTCGTCGGGGATGGTGCGGGTCCAGGCGAGGGAATAGGGGTCGCCGGTTTTAGGTTGAGCGCGGGGATATCGCGGTCGGCTTTCAGTTCATAGAGCCAGTGGCGGATTTGTTCGTACTGCCAGCCGTCGTCGAGTTTGCGGTTGAGTTCCTCGCGGAGGGATTGCGGGAGGAGGGCGAAACGGGAACGCGATTTGCGCGGGGGAACGACGTCGCGCCGTCTCGTCGGACTCGGCTTACGGTTAATGGTTGATGGCTGATGGTCAATGGGCGATGGTTGAGGGCTCATGGGGTGGGGTTCTCCGGTTGACGATTGGGGGTGGGGTTCAGGCTGCATCGGTTTGTGTACTATGCGTCATATTGTGGGAGGATAGCACAAAACGGGGCGGGGGGAAAGGGGAAAGACAGGAGGCAGAATCCAGAATTCAGGAGGCGGGAGGCAGGAGGTGGAAGGCTGCGGGGCGGGGCGGAAGAGGGCGGCGGGCGGGGTACACGAAGGGGACGAAGTAGAAGCGAATCACACGAAAGCGGGGAGCGCGGGGCGAGGGGAAGTTTGAGATGTGGCGATGGTAAGAGGTGAGACCGGGGTCCTCGATACCTTCCACTGGAAGGTATCATCTGTGGCGGGGGAAAGGATGACACCTAGTAGTACCAGGCATCATGGGGTTCGCAGTCTGTGGCGACAACCTGATCAGGAGTGGGGACAATACATGGTAGTGCCATGTATCGAGAGAGAGGAAAGGTCAGCCGCCACGAGCCGGGTCGGCGGGGCCCTTCGACTTCGCTCAGGGTAAACTGGGGGGAGTTTGAGATGGTGCGATGGGGAGACGCCACGTGATGCGCGGAACGCAAACGTGGCCTTCGGCAGCACGTGATGCGTCGAACGCAAACGTGGCCTTCGGCAGCACGTGATGCGTCGAACGCAAACGTGGCCTTCGGTGAGGCCGGGTTCTCCGGAAGACGGATTGTTTGCGACCTCAAATACTACGTGGTCGCGTCTCGTCCGACTCGGCTCCACGCAGAGATCACAGGGAGCGCAGAGAACGTCGTGTTTGTTCTTTGCCCGATTGGTGGGGGGCCAAATCTGGGCAAGGCTCCAATATGTCGCTACGCGATACACCGCCTAGCGACATATGATGGCGGGGCAAGCGATGAAATGCTCCGACCGAGAAGGGGATGAGGGATAGGAAGCAGCAAGTCGAAATCTTCGCCGAGAGACAAGGGACACGGGGTCGAACGGAAAAGGGCTTGTCAGGCGGGCAACGCGGACAGGGGATGGCGGGGCGGGGCCCTTCGACTTCGCTCAGGGTAAACTGGGGGAAGTTTGAAATGGCGCGATGGTGAGACGGGAGGCGATGTCTTCACTCTCACAATATGTCGCTAAGCGATATATCGTTAAGCGACATATCATGGCAGGGCGAGCATTGGAATTCTGACAACACCCTTTCGAAACGCTGAGATTGATTGACCGGAGACACGACGGGGCGGGGGGCCACGTGATGCCTTCGGCAAACGTGGTCTCCGCTAACGCTTCGAGCGAGGGGAAGTTGGAAATGGTGCGATGGGGAGGCGCCACGTGATGCGTGGAACGCAAACGCGGCCTTCGGCAGCACGTGATGCGTCGAACGCAAACGTGGCCTTCGGCAGCACGTGATGCGTCGAGCGCAAACGTGGCCTTCGGGGAGGCCGGGTCCTCGAAAGTGTCAAGAATCAAGAGTTGACCCCGTAGACTGATTTCAAGAGTTGACCCCGTAGACTGAGTCGTTTTAATCTCCCAGAACCTCGGCGATCAGCCTCTTAAGTGCCTCAGGAATCGCAGCAGACGGCAGCTGGCTTAAGCCGCTTCGAATTCCCTCTTTTTGCATGGGGCTCAGCCTAAAGTTCGAGATCTGGATCTGATGTAGCAACGCTTGAAAGTTAGCTGGTGTCCAGTTCGGGTTGATGCCTTGGATTCTTTTATCGAAATGCCCAGTAAGTTCCTTCAATATCTCGGGGACATCCGCGATCTCCATGTTACCCAACGACTGGTACAGCTCGTCACGTTGATTACTGTTGACGGCCTGAGCCATTGTTTTCGCAATGTCGCACCTAGCTTCTGGCGGCAATTTCTTCGCTTCGGACTGTGACCAGTCCACGAGGTAGTTCGGGCTGCGCCCTATTGCCTGCTGAACAAGCACACCTCGCCGGAAGGAGAATAGTCTCAGCACGGTGCCGAAAAGCTTAGGGGAACGCCATGCGACGCGATCCAAGATACTGTGGTCAAGCTTTGTCACAAGGCCGGCGTGCGACTCAAGGAACTCGACTACTCGGTGCTCTGGTGCCCGCTGCCCGAATTCTGAAACAATTGGAATCACCGTCTGCTGGCGAAAGGCGTCGCGCTGGAGGGGCAGGGGAGAAGGCTCAGACAATTTGATGAGGGCGTCTATCAGGTGAGCCGCATGATTGCCGTCCAGGTTCATCGACCGGTTCGTCTCCTGCTGCATGACGTTCACGAGAGAATTCAAGTCAACAGCATTGCCGCGGAATTCTCCCTTCGTGAGGGCTGTGACCATGGCGAGAGCCCCCTGAGCGTCGTCCTCGCTAAGCGGCTGCTGCGCACGCCCGGGGCCGCGAGAGACTCGAGGAAAGCCTGGAACAACTCACGAACACAGGCCTCGCCTCCATCTGAGTATTTGCCCGGCAAGTACCTAGCGTATTGGACGAGCGATGTCAGTTTTATCGGCCTGCTTCGGTTTCGCCACGATTGGAGTGCCGCCTTGAACACGTTCAGAGAAGTGTATTCCGGGTGCTCACCGCAAAAACCGCGAACTCTTGGTTGGCTGGTAGCAGCTGATCCAGCGCACTACATATCTCGGCATGCGGTTTTAGGCCGTAGTCTTTGTCGAGGATAAGTGACTTGATAAGGAGGCACCTGAACACCCCGGCCTTAGGGTTCTCCCTGTCCGCCGCGTTGTTGCTGAGCACGCTCAGTAACTGCCGTGGGCTCTTCCTCAGGACTCGGGTGTAGACCAATTCGGGGGGCAGGGCACTCCAACCGGGAATGCCGGCGGCGATAAGCTGGGCAGTGCCTTCGGTCAGGCGGCTCGGCAGTTCCAAGGGCTCTCCATTTTCGATTGCTGAGAAGATCACGTGAGCAGCGTTCATTCGACTATTATTATCGCGTCGCTCGTCCCAAAGATAGGAGAGCACGTCCGCCTTGGCCTCCGAGTGCTGAGCCGTCATCTGCCGAAGCTGCGTCTCGAAGTCGGCCACTTTGCGGTCATAGGCCAGTTTCGCTAGTTCGGCGAAACCGGGGATCGACTCATGGACATTCGGCTTCTTCAAATAGTGCAGCGAGTGCCATGCTTCGGGCGTGATCGTCTCGATTATTCCCCGGAACGCTACCGAGAAAGTCGGCTCGGTTCGGAAGTTCTGAACAAAGCTCCGGGTTCAGGGGGTGTGACGCCTGCGCGATTTCGTTCTCCAATTCCTGCCAGCTACGCGGAGCGCCTTTCTCTCCAAATTCGGCCTCCAGCGCGACGTAGACGGCGAGCCAGTCCGGATGTTCTCGGACAATACCAGCCGTATGGGGGCTCTTCAGTGCAAGACGGTAGCGCGCCAGAAAGGAGTTGATGAAGTGCTTCGGGTGTCTCGGCGTTCTTCCAACTGCGTTTGTAGTCACAAAAGCCAGATTGTCTAGAACCAGGGGGCTTCCCTCGACGCCCGCCTCGAGTAGCAGGTCGCGAACGTATTTGGTTATGTCTTGGTTCTGTATGGCCGGAATTCGAACCGCAACGTTGATGAACTTCCTTACGAAATCCTTACCATCGCCGCCAATTTGGACGCACTTGTCAACGTGGTCCGCCAGTTTCTTGTCGTCGCAGGGTACAAGGAAGACTACTTTGGCACGGCTAGGGCTATTGCCGTCATGCGGGCGATCAACTACGAATGTCTTAAGCGTTCGGATGATTTTCAGTGCATCCTCGGCCGGAACGCGGTCGAGATTGTCAATTGCGACGCAGATTCGCTCTGCTCTCACGTGGTCGAGGATCTCGTGGAAGTAAAGCTCTCGAAACCAAGCGGGGTCGTCTAGTGTGACCTCCTGCCATGACACGTCTGTGTGGCGAGAATAGCGAGTCAGAAAATACTGGAAAAACAGCGCCAGCAGTATGGCGAAGGATGGCGCGCCGAGGTCTTTCAAGAAATTGCCTTCCAGCCACCCGTATGCCGTTAGTCCGATGGACGCGCCCGCAAGAAGAACAAGAATCCAGAAGACGAAGGTAGCTGCCCTATCCGGTATCCACCTGCTCGTGTGTGTAGTTTTTCGACCGTCAACCTGCCGACACACCTCCTCCGCTTTCTTTCCGTCCAGAAGCGCGTTCGCAATCTTCTTGATGAAATGGCGCAGGAAGTTGTCCTTGTCTTTGCGCCACGCATCTATGACGACAAGTCGGAAACGATCTCCTGCCCGCTGTTCTACCATTCGAAGAATCGAGCTCTTGCCGCTGCCCCATGACCCGAACAAGCCAATTACAAATGGCTTCTCAAGATCTGAGCAGATGATGTCTACAACTGTGTTCGCCACGAACGTATGCGTGCCGATTAGATCTTTGTCGGTTGGTTGGTCGGAGAGAAGGTGAAGTGGTTTTTCCTTCATAAAGAATCTGGCTATCTTTCCTGCGAGAGTCATTCGGAATCCAAGGCCTCAACGGTGGAACGATTATGGGGGAGAACGTCGTGGTTCTGAAGGTTGGTTGCGCCGGTGGGGGGATTACTACACCCTCACCCGAACCCTCTCCCTCAAGGGGCGAGGGAATCGCCGGCGTCAACGCGTTCTTGGGTGCCTCCCGCCTCCGGGGCACTCAACCGGAGGGGAGGGACGGCGGGGAAAAGGGAGAGTCAAGGATTTGAGAGGGGGGGCGGTAGGACGCGCAGGACGGATGGGACGGATGGCAGGCGGGGGCGCGGGAATTGGCGGGGCGGCGCCACGTGATGCGCAGAACGCAAACGTGGCCTTCGGCAGCACGTGATGCGTCGAACGCAAACGTGGCCTTCGGTGGGACAAATGGGACGCGATGGCGGAGGGGGGCGCGAAAGAGATTGCGGGCGCAGCAACAACAGCTCGCGTTTCGCAGCTACAACCCCGGAACGGATTCGGGGGGGTGGGCGGCGGTGTGACGATGCACCCACCCCTTGATCCCCTCCAAGGAGGGGACAGGTCGGCGGCGGACGCAGGCTGAAGCCGTGCGGCTACGGGGGGAGACGGCGGCGGCGCCCGGTCCGTGCCCTACAAATGCGGAGAGGAGCGCCGCGTCGGGGGACGCGGCCTACAACGACGGGGGCACGCCGACGAGCGGCGTGGCTACAATGGCGGGGGTGAGGGGGTGTCTCAGATTTTGTTGGGGCGCGTGGGACGTGTGCACGCGATGATGGCGGGCGACCATTTGAGGTCGGAGGGATTTTCGGCACCCACCCCTGCCCCTCCAGGGAGGGGAGCGGGATGGTGGGAATTGGTTGAGTTTTGGGGCGGATTTTTGGGGCGCGTGGTGGTAGTGTCCACGCGGTGATGATGGGTGTCCATTTGAGACGAGGTTGTTTTGGGTTTCGGCGGTTTGCCGCAGGGCACGACGAGGCGGCCTCTCGGCGAGTTAGACCGCCGCTACAGGGGAGAAGCGGGTGCGGAGCCACGCGTAACAAATGACGGGCGACCATTTTGAGGAGGAAATTCGGTTATGAGTGAGACGAAAAAAATTCTTGTTGGCATTTTGATGGGGAGTGATTCGGATTGGCCGGTGATGAAGGCGGCGGGGGAGGTGTTGACGGAGTTTGGGGTGGGGTGGGAGGCGCGGGTGTTGTCGGCGCATCGGACGCCGGGGGATGTGGCGGAGTATGCGCGGGAGGCGGAGGGTCGGGGGTTGCGGGTGATTATTGCGGGGGCGGGCGGGGCGGCGCATTTGGCGGGGGTGGTGGCGGCGTGGACGGTGGTGCCGGTGATCGGGGTGCCGATCGAGTCGCGGTCGTTGCGGGGGTTGGATTCGTTGTTGTCGATTGTGCAGATGCCGGCGGGGGTCCGGTGGGGAGTGTGGCGATCGGGGCGGGGCGGAATGCGGGGTTGTTGGCGGTGCAGGTGCTGGGGGTGGGGGATGCGGGGCTGCGGGGGCGGTATGGGGAGTTTAAGGCGCGGTTGGCGGAGGAGTCGCGGGCGAAGGATGCGAAGTTGCAGGGGCAGGGGGGGGGTGGGGGTTTTGGGGGCGGATGAAGTTTTTTTGGGGAGGGGCGGGGGAGGCAGGGGTTTTGGGGGTTGCAGGGGAAAATGTTTTTTGAACGAAACGAAACGGGGTGGTGTCTCATCTTATGAGAGTAGAAATAGGAATTAGGTGGGTGCCCGTGAACATCCACAATGGTGGCTGCGCTTCTCCTAGCCTCACCTGGCCTCACCCAGGACACCACCGTTCGTTTGCGGGCACCCGCCAGTTTTTAGAGGTGGCCGCGCGCTTTGTAGAATTGGTAATCCTCGATCACATCCGTAACATAATCGCGCACGGACGGATACGTGATTGCCTGCACGAATTCATCGGCGGTCGTCTGCTGGGCATGGGGGAGCCAGCGTAACACGTTGGCGTAACCAGCGTTGTATTCCGCCAATGCAAACGGAATGCGGTCGTCAGGATCCTTGTCCGGCCACCGATTCAGCGCCCGCGCCAGATACCATGTTCCGGCCTCAATATTCGCGCGCGGGTCCCACAGCAAGCTTCGCCCGTAATCGCGCCGCTTGATCGCCCGGGCCCACTGTTGGCCAGCGCCATCTGTTACTTGCATGAGGCCGATTTCCCCATGGCTGCCAGAAACAAACGGATCGAATTTGCTTTCCCGTCGGATCACCGCTTTCACCAGGTACTTGTCCACGCCGTACTGGGGAGCGATTTCTTCGATGAGACGGTCGAATCGCTGCTCGCGGTATGCCCAGCGCCAATAGACAAACGCTGCCGACCCGACCGCCCCCAACACCAATATCAGGGCCAGCCAGTTCCCAACTCGCTCCAGTCGCTTCGCTCTTCGCCGGGACATGCGCAGAGTATAACGTAAGCTGGGCGATGGAGCAGTGGAGTTTTTGAGGAGATTTCCCCTGGCCGAACGGCGAATCAAACGATCTCTTCGATGGCGGCGGGAACTTCTCGGAGACAGCTGATCGACCGAACCGGGAGCGGTCCCGAATAACTCTCCCCCTTCCAGTTGAACCAGATCGCTCGAATCCCGACACGCATCGGCCCGAGGACGTCCTGCTCCAATGAATCACCGATCATGACCAGCTCGTTCTTCTGCGCGCCGAGTCGGGTAAGCACCGCATCCCAAAACTCTGGCTCGGCTTTCTTGTGGCCCAACTCGGTAAAGCAAAAAATCTCGTCCATGAACGCGTTCAGCCCGACCCGCGCCAGCGCCCGCACGACGTTGGGCCTTTTCGACACGGTTGCATTTGTCGCGATCGCGACACGGTAGCGTTTCGATAAGAGTGAAAGAACGTCGCCGGCACCGTTGATGGTGCGAACCTCCGGCCAATCAGCCATGGGGATATCCAGGGGGCCCGCCTTGGACATCAATGTGTCACCCCAGTCGAATAGCACGAACCGCAGTTTCGCCGTCACAGTAATCCAACGTCCTATCGCCGAATGTGTTTGTCCCAGACCCAACGTGAATGTTTAGTCTTCAATTTCAATGGAAACATCATCCCCATCCGAGAGACCGTACGCATCGCGCAACTTCACGGCGCTGGCAATTTCCACCACGGTCTGCGGGTGGCTGCCGGTTCCCAGTTCATGGGTGTCAGTTCTCAGAATGAACGCCCGCTGCCCGAGGAGACGACAAGGAACGATGTTCACGTCAACCGAACCATCATACTCACGGGCTTCCAATCTCAGACATCCCTTGGGGATGGTGTAGGGCTCGGACAACCGGACGTTCAGAGTGCCCGGGAACAATTTCAAACCCGTTTTCCGTTCGTAGTGAACATTGAGTGTGAGAATCCATTGCGCAAAATTCCCAGTCCCGCTTTCGAATTTGCCTCGAAGAACTCTCATCTGTCAGTCAACCAACCTGTGCCCGGGAGCGGCCAAGCCCACCGAATCTGTGCAGTAGCAAATCACAAGTCGGCAACGACACCAATCAAAAAGGGATCACCGACGGCTGACAGTCGCTCGTCTCCTGTAGTATGCTGAGGCCGTGCCGGATTCCGTCGCCAAAATCGTGGTCGATCTCGCGTTGGACCGCGAATTCGATTACCGCATCCCGTCGCAGTTGGCTGGCGTGGTGCAGATCGGGTCGCGCGTCGCGGTGCCATTCGGCAAACGGACCGCGCAAGGCTACGTGGTCGGGCTGGCTGACAACTCGACGTATCCTCATTTGAAAGAGATCGCGGAGGTCATCGGCAAGAAACCGCTGCTTGGCGACAAGATTCTGGAACTCACCCGCTGGATGGGAAAGTACTATTGCTGTCCCGTCGAGTTGTGCGTGAAATGTGCGCTGCCCGAAGTCGTGCGCAAGGCGAAAATCAGCTGGAAGGAACGCCAGTTCGTCAAGCCGGGCAAGATTTCGCTGGAAGATCTTGTCAAGTTGAAGAAACGCGCGCCGAAACAGGCGCGCGTCCTGGAGGTTCTGCAGAAATCGGAGGGGATGTTCGTATTCAAGCTCGTGCGGCTTGCCGACACGGATGACGCCACGGTCAAACGGCTCGCGGAGAAAGGGTACGTTCAACTCACCGAGCAAATCGATGACCGCGACCCGTTCGGCGGCGAGGTGTTTCTTCCGACGACGCCGCTCACCCTCACTTCGGAACAGGCGACAGCACTCGACCTGTGCAATGCCGCGACCGATAAGCCCGAAAAACCTGTCCTCATTCACGGCGTCACCGGCAGCGGCAAGACGGAAATCTATCTCCAAGCCATCGAACATGCACTGCATCAAGGCAAAGACTCGATTGTGCTCGTGCCCGAGATTTCACTCACGCCGCAGACAGTCGAACGATTCCGCGCGCTTTCCAGAACCAGCAAATCACCGTGTTGCACAGCAATCTCAGCGCGGGCGAGCGGCATGATCAGTGGCACAAGATTCGCGACGGTCAATCACACATCGTGATCGGCGCGCGCTCGGCGGTGTTCGCGCCCGTGCAGGCCTTGGGGTTGATCGTCATCGACGAGGAACATGAGACCAGCTACAAGCAGGACGAAGCACCGCGCTACAACGCCCGGGACGTTGCGGTCATGCGCGCCAAGATCGAGCGCGCCGCCGTCGTGCTCGGTTCCGCGACGCCCTCGCTCGAGTCCTTCTACAACGCCAGGCGTGGACGGTACACCCTGGCCACTTTGCCATCGCGCGTTGACAATAAGAAAATGCCGATCATGCGCATTGTCGACATGCGTCAGGAGGCGATTCGCCGGAAGGGCTTGCACGAGCAAGACGAACGCTGAGCAGGCCACATACACC
>CAVYAC010000143.1:0-3066 GCA_963766065.1 uncultured Verrucomicrobiae bacterium | reverse complement strand
ACTGTTCTGGCTTTGGCGCGTACGTATTGCTCTACGGAGACTCGAAAACAATGTCGAAACTTTCTATTACCGATCTGAAAGACTTCCGCAACCAGCGCGTTCTGGTGCGTGTGGATTACAACGTGCCGCTCGACGAAGCCGGCGCGATCACCGACGACAAACGCATCAAGGCGACCGTGCCGACCTCGATTATCTGGTCAAAGGCGGCGCGAAAATCATCCTCTGCTCGCATCTGGGCCGCCCCAAAGGCAAACGCGACCCGAAACAGAGCCTGCGGCCCGTCGCGCAGCGCCTCGCGGAGATACTTGGCCGCCCCGTCGCATTCGTCAACGACTGCATCGGTGAAAAGGTCAACCAAACCACCGGCGTCATCCAGCCCGGAGATGTCGTGCTGCTCGAAAACCTCCGCTTTTACGCCGAGGAAGAGAAGAACGATCCCGCATTCGCGGCGAAACTTGCCAGGAATGCCGATTTGTACGTGAATGACGCCTTTGGTTCGGCCCATCGCGCCCATGCCTCGACCGAAGGCGCGGCGCAGATTATCAAGAAGCGCGGCGGCAAATACATCGCCGGCTTCCTGATGGAAAAAGAATTGAAGTACCTGGGTGGGGCACTGAGTTCCCCAGCTCGGCCCTTTGTTTGCATCCTCGGCGGAGCCAAGGTTTCCGACAAGATTGCTGTCATCGAGCATCTTCTCACCCAGGCCGATGCCATACTCATCGGCGGCGCGATGGCATACACATTCCTGAAAACCCAGGGATTCGGCGTCGGGAAATCCCTCGTGGAGAATGACAAGCTCGATCTGGCCAAGTCGTTGCTGGAAAAAGCCAAAGGGAAAAAGTTTCTATTGCCGAGTGATCATCTCCAGGCAACCAAACCGGAAACCGGTGCGACGACCCGCATCACCGATGGCCCCAGCATCGAGGACGGTTGGTGCGGGGTGGACATCGGCCCGCAAACGATCGCGCGATATAACAAGGAGATTGCAGCAGCCAAGACCATCGTATGGAACGGGCCGATGGGCATTTTCGAGGTACCGGAGTTCTCGAAGGGCACGTTCGAGGTGGCCAAAGCCGTCGCTGCCAACAAGTCGGCGACCTCGATCATTGGCGGCGGTGATAGCGCGAAAGCTGTGAAAAAGGCTGGTGTCAACAAGCAGGTCACATTCGTCAGTACGGGCGGCGGTGCGTCGCTCGAATTCCTGGAAGGAAGGGAGTTGCCGGGCGTCGCCGCGCTCAGCGACAAGTGAACATGAATCCGAACCGCAAACCTATCATCGCGGGCAATTGGAAGATGTACAAGACGGCGGCTGACGCCTTGGCGTTGGTTTCCGAATTGAAAAACGAGCTTGTTGGCGTGAAGGACACAGATGTCGAAGTTGTTGTCTGCCCGCCCTTTACCGCTCTGTATGTTGTAGCAACCATGCTTCAAGGCGAGAACATCAAGCTCGGCGCGCAGAATGTCCACTGGGAGAAGGAGGGCGCGTTTACGGGCGAAATTGCCGGTCCGATGCTGAAGGAATCGGGCGTCCAATACGCCATTGTCGGCCACAGCGAGCGACGTCAGTACTTCGGCGAAACCAACGAGGGCGTCAATAAGCGCGCCAAAGCTGCTCTGGCCAATGGCATCCGCCCCATCGTCTGCGTCGGCGAAACCCTCGCCCAACGCGAAGCCGGTCACACGGAAATCGTTGTGCGCGACCATGTAGCAGGCGCGCTTGCAGGTTTCACCAAAGATGCTATGCTGAGTACGGTCGTTGCGTATGAACCTGTCTGGGCCATCGGGACAGGTAAGACGGCCACACCCGCACAGGCGCAGGAAGTGCACGCGTTTATCCGCGAGTTGCTCGCGGCGATGTTTGATTTGACGGTTGCCGACAAGGTTCGCCTTCAATACGGCGGCAGCGTCAAACCGGCCAACGCCAAAGAGTTGCTGGGCCAGCCCGACATTGATGGTGCGCTGGTCGGTGGCGCGAGTCTGGAAGCCAAAGGCTTTGCAGGCATAGTGAAGGCGGCGTTGTAGAGAAGCAATCGCACAGAAGAAATTGAGGTAATTGAGATGAGCATTCTGATCGGACTCTTGACAGCGGTCCACATATTGGTCGCGCTGTTTGTGATTTTGTTGGTGCTGATGCAAAAATCTTCGGAGCAGGGCGTCGGCGCGGCGTTCGGCGGCGGCATGACTGAAACAGTGTTCGGTGCGGGCACGACCACCGCGTTGGTGCGCATGACAATCTGGTGTGCCAGCCTGCTGTTGGCCACGACGTTGATCCTGGCGGTGCTGTATTCGCACCGCACGAAGACGCGCGGTTCCTTGATGCGCCGTACGCTGGCAACGATGCCTGCCGCGCCCACAGGCCCGGCGACCGAGTCGCCCGCATTCCCGTTCGCGTCTCAGCCACCGGCATCCGCGACACCCAATGCGACACCGGGCACGCCGGCCACACCAGCGGCTTCTCAGCCACCGCCGGCCGCACCGGCTACCAGTCCGACTGCCCCGCCATCGTCCACGCCAGCGGGAAAAACTCCATAACGTTCGGTTGACGAACGATGCTCCCACGTCCAGCGCTGGCCCAGTACGCGAGGAGATTCCTTCTGGTGGTGACGCTTTTCGGCGCCAGCGTTTGTCTCGCCGCGACCAGCCCGGGATCCACCCTCTACGGCATCGGCGGCGATTTCAAGGGATTCGACCCGATCGATGCTGGTGACGTTGAGTCAGCCGACCAAGTCTACCGTGTGTACGAAGGCCTGCTCGAATACGCCTACCTCGACCGACCGTACCGCGCCATTCCGCGCCTCGCCGAAGCGTTGCCGAAAGTTTCGGCGGATGGATTGACGTACACGTTCAAGATCAAACCTGGCATCCGGTTCCAGGACGACCCGTGCTTCCCTGATGGCAAGGGACGCGAGTTAGTGGCGGAGGATTTCGTCTACTCATTCAAGCGACTGCTCGACTCCAAACTCCAGTCGCAAGGGTATTGGATCTTCTCCGACTTTGTGGTCGGCGCCAATGACTGGATGAAGAAGACGTTGGACGAGAATCAACCGACCGACTATTCGCAACCGT
>CAVYAC010000142.1:0-8879 GCA_963766065.1 uncultured Verrucomicrobiae bacterium | reverse complement strand
TCATCGCTAATTACCAGAAACCCTTTGCACGCCCACGACCACCCCCACATTCACACCTTCCAATACGCCTACTCGAAGCCCGACCAATAGCCCTACGAACATCCTGACCAACACCGTAACAAATACGCCAACCAATACACTCACCAATACCCCCACCGCAACTCCGACAAACACGATTACCAATACATCAACCCAAACCAACCAATACCATTACCAATACGGCGACTTATACGACAACGGGAACGGTTGCCACCAATACTCCCGCGAGTACGTCCACCAATACGCCTACATCCACCTCAACCAACACTTCCACGAATACTTTAACGTCAACGCCTACCCATACGCCGACCAATACAGCCACACTGACCGCAACTAATTCATCAACTGATACCGAAACCGCAACGGCTACTAATACTCCTACCAACACCGCTACCAAAACAGCGACCGTTACGGCTACCAAAACCTCAACCAATACGCCAACATCGACCGAAACCAACACCCCGACAAATACTTCATCCCCAACCCTGACGAATACGCCAACTAAGACCGGAACAAATGCTTCGATCTACACCTCAACGAACACACCGACAGTTACACCGACTTATACTAAGACCAATACTCCGACATGGATTCCCACCAATACCCCGACGAATACTTTGACCCCTCTGCCAACACCGACCCAGACCAATATACCCATTATTACGGCGACCTATACGCCGACTCTATCCCAGGAAGTCGTCATTTCCCAGCCTTATCCCAATCCTTCCAATGGAACACCCATGACATTTAATGTCCATACACCGGATCAGGCGACTGTGACGCTGGATGTATTTACGCTGACATTCAGAAAGATATACGGTCAAAACTTCCCGATAGACGGTTCATTGAATTTATATTGGGATTTGAAAGATATGACGGGAGCTCAAGCGGCTGACGGGCTTTATTACGTTCGTATCCAAGTTTCTGGCGCTAAATCTTCCACGAAGATATTAAAAGTGCTGGTGTTGAGGTAATAGAAATGATTTTTTTCATTAAAACGGCGATTTTCTTGAAGAACCCGGGTTTTCTTTTTTTAGTTCTAAGCGCTTATGCATGGGTCTCTCCGGTTTATTCACAGCCGGCCATTAACGGAACAACCGGTAGTTACCCATTTCCCCAGAACCAAAACAATCCATTCGGGTTCCATGCCTCCATTTACAACAACCAGGACATTATTAATGCCTATGACAAATGGTATTCCGACTGTATCACCCCGTATGGCGCGGGAGGTTATTTAAGGGTTCAACGGCCGAACGATTCGGGCCTGGCTATTGATTCCACCGTCTCCGAGGGTATCGGCTATGCCATGGTCATTGCGGTCTACATGAATGATCAAAACCTTTTCAATAATATTTGGCATACAACAGCTTCATCGGATGCCAATGGCTTGATGAATTGGTACATCAATGGAAATGGCGCGACGGGCACTGCCAGTGAATCGGGAAGTGGGGGGGCCACTGACGGAGACGAAGACATGGCCTGGGCCCTTTTGATGGCAGCCAAACAATGGCCGGGACAAAGTATTGGAGGAACCACGTATCAAAATCTAGCTATTGCTCAAATTAACCGACTGTATGCTTATATTAACGGACAGGGATTAACCGTGACAGCAGGAGACAGTTTCAACGCCATTAACCCGTCTTATTTTGATCCGGCATACTACCGGGAATTTTCTAATGCTAGTACCATTCCTGCTAATAAAACCGGTTGGCTGACCGTGGCTTCCAATTGCTATACCATCTTGAACAACCAGGAAGCGGATACCGACGAGACCGATGAGGCGACCACAGCCACCAATGGCCTGCCGAAGGAACTCCAGGACATCCTGCATCCGCCGTCGAACACGCCGCCACCTGCGGTGGCGCAGGCTCCATCCCCGCAACCATCTGGCCCGCGGCCGCCCGCCGCGGTTGCTCCGGTACCACCGCCGCCGCGACCACCGCGAAGCTCCACTGCCGCCGCCGTTGGCAAAACGCCTGCGCAATCCGCGCTGCCGACTCCACCGCCACCGTCGCCCGCTCCGGCTCCGGCCCGACTGGCCCAATCTTCGGATCAAGCCGTCATCGACTTCGAATTCCAAGGAGCGCCGATCACCGCGATCCTCGACTGGTACTCGCGGCTGACGGGCCGCTCGATCATCTCCGCGCCAAACATCAATGCGCAGATCAATTTCCGCAGTCAGTCCAAACTGACCAAGGACGAGGCGATTCAGGCCCTCGATAGCGTGCTGGCGATCAACAACATCGCGGCGATACCGCTCGGCGAGAAGTTCTTGAAGATCGTGCAGATCACCACGGCCAAGCAGGAAGGCCTTCCGGTCGGCCGCGTGGTCGCGCCGGTTGACACCTTGGGCACGCAGATCATCCCCTTGAAGAACGCCAAGGCATCGGATGTCGTTCCGGTGCTGCAACCGTACCTCCACCCGTATGGACAGTTGATGGCGCTGCAAGATTCCAACAGCATCCTGATCTCGGAAACCGCGGCGAACTTGAAGCAAATGATGGAGATTGTCGCCTACGTCGATCAACCCTCGGCCCTGCGGATGGAAATGCGGTCGTACGTACTCAAGCATGCCAAAGCCGCCGATGTGATGGCGCGGCTTCAAACCATCATCCAGGAAGCCGAGCAAGCGGGCGCCCACGCCGCCGCGCCCGGTCAACCCGGACAGCCGCCATCACCGATCCGTCGGCCCGGACAGCCGAGTCAGCCGACCGAAGGCGGGGAGGAATCGGTCGTGGAGGGAAAGGTCATCATGGCGGCGGATGATCGGACGAACAAACTGTTTATCTTGACCCGGATCAGCAATTTCGGGTTCTTCGACCGGCTGATTGCCGAGCTGGACGCGAAGGTCGAGCCCGATGTCGTGATGAAAGTGATCCTGCTCAATTATGCTGCCGCCGAAGATGTGGCCGGGTTGCTGAACGCCTTGATCTCGGGTGGATCGGCTTCCTCCTCCTCATCCTCTTCGTCGCGACGGACCACGTCCTCGACTGGCACGACCAGCACGGGCGCGCGCGCTCCAGCCGTGCCGGCACCGCCGATGAGCGGCGGAGGCGGGGGGGCCGGTGTCCAGAACTCGGCCTTCTTGCAGTACGCGGAAGGCGTTCACATCCTGCCCGATCCGCGCACGAATTGCCTGTTGGTGATGGCGACCAAGGAGGACATGGCGCGCATTCAGGAACTGGTCAGGAGCATCGACACGTCTGTTGCCCAGGTGCAGATCGAAGTCGTGATCGCCGAATTGACGCTCAACAACGAACTGGATGTGGGCGTGGATTTGTTCAACCGTCTGTCGCGGGCTGGCGAGTATTCCGGCACGGGCGGCAACAGCACCGACGCGAATACGCCCACTCAGCTCAACTCGGCAGTCACCAATTTGACGGCGGCAGCGTTGTCCGCGAGCTCGGGCCTTACCTACTTTACCACGTTTAGGAATTTGAACCTCGACGCGGTCATCCATGCGCTCGCCACCACGGCCAACAGCAAGGTGTTGTCGACACCCGTTATTCAGACGATGGACAACCAGGAGGCGGACATCATCGTGGGCGAGTCGGTGCCCGTGCCGACCTCGCAGACGTCCACGCTCGTCAGCGGCGTGGGCACGTTGTTCGACCTCCGGCGTGACGGCCAGTATCCAATACGAAGACGTGGCCATCGAATTGGACGTGACCCCCCGGATCAATCCCGACGGCTACGTGCGAATGGACATCTCGCAGAAGGTGAACGATCTCGGGGCCAACGTGAACATCGGCGGCACGATCGTTCCGACCATTCTGAAGAGGGAAGCGAAATCGTCGTTGGCAGTGGAAGACAGGAGCACGATCGTTCTCGGCGGTATTATCCAGGAGACGAAGTCGGTGTTGACGACCAAGACACCGTTCCTGGGGGACATTCCGTTCTTTGGCCAACTCTTCAAGAGCCAGACGAACAACCGACAGCGCACCGAACTGATCATCTTCATCCGCCCCGTCGTTTTGCGCAGCGACCTGGTGGCCGTCGCCGAAGCCAAACGCCGCTTGCGAATGCTGGGCGTGAGCGAAGAGTTGGAAGAAACGTATTTCCCCAAGGGTAGTTCGGGGACGAACAATCAGGCGCTGCCTCCCAAAGACTTTATCGGTTCGATGGCGCCGAACCAACCGGGCCAGGCGGAGTCGCCTAGGAATGACAGTATCGGCTCGATGGCGCCGAACCAACCGAACCAGGCGGCGCCGCCGCCCCGCAGTGACAGCACCGGCGCACGGCGCCAAGCCAATCGAGCGTGGCGCAGCCGACGACCGATTACTCGTCTGATCGTCAATCGGACAAGGTCAAGGCACTGAAATTGCAGGACGGCGACATTACGACGCAATAGAGGCCGCCGCGCCTTAGAGGAACGAATGGACACAAAAGGATTACTCAGCCAGCGAGTGAAAGTGGTGTTGCGAAGGTTCCATCCGCAGACACCCCGGGAAATCGTTCGAGGCATCATTACCGACGTGGATGAAACGGGGGTGCGCGTCAGCGGGCGCCGGTTCCAGGAGCATCCGGATTTGGAATCGGCCGCGCTCCTGGAGCGACCAGTCGAGGCGGACAGCAAGGTGTACTGGATTCCCCACAGCTCGATTCGTTATACGGAAATCATTGCCCCCGGCTCGCTCTCGGAGAAGCAGGACAATGAAATCCAAGGGCACAAGGTGTTCACGCCCCAGGAACTTCACCGGTCCACCGAAACGTAATTGAGAGCGTCCCGGGCCATCGGCCTTTATTTCGCCGCCGTCATCCTGGTCGGCGCGCTGTTGGCGCCGTGGCTGTTCTGGGCCGTGGAACAGGTGGCCCCTCGCGTGGATGCCCTCCACGGTTACGCGACGTATCCGTTCCATCGGATCTTTGACCGCGCGCTCATGCTCGTGGCGTTGGCCGGATTGTGGCCGTTGCTGCGGGTGATCGGGTTCCGCTTCTGGAGCGACATCGGTTACGTGCGGGCGCGCGGGTGGTGGCGTCACGCCCTGGCCGGGTACGTCCTCGGCGTCGCGTCTCTGACGGTCATGATTGGCCTGCTCGTCGTTTTCGGGGGCCACCCGCTGGTGTTTACGAAGACGTTGGGACAGATGGCAGGCGCCGCGGTGAAATTCTTTTTCGTGGGTACGGCGGTGGCGCTCATCGAAGAGACGTTTTTTCGCGGGGCGCTACAAGGCGCGTTGCAGCGCCGCATGAAGGTAGCCGGGGCCATCGTGGTGGCCAGCGCGGTGTATTCGGCGGTGCATTTCCTGAAGCCGAATGGCGTACACATTCCCGCCGATCAGGTCACGTGGACCAGTGGCGGAAAGTGCCTTGTCTGGATCGTGTCGCAATCGTTGGTCCAGAACGGTGTTTTCGTCGGGTTCGTGTCGCTGTTCCTGGCCGGGTGCGTTTTGGGGTTGGCATACGCCAAAACGAAGGCATTATATCTATCGATCGGGTTGCACGCGGGCTGGGTGCTGGTCAACGAGTTCATGCGTTGGTCGGCGACCGTCAATGTCACACAGGATGTGGCCTCGTGGCCGATGCTCGTGGCGCTGCTCGTGCTGGTGGTGTGGCTATGTCAGACGACATTCAAACCGCTGCGCGGCCCCGGGCTGTCCAGCTCTGGGCCCGGCGCGCGCTAGATCTGGTCTGGCCGCGGAATTGTCCCTTCTGCGGTTGTCCGCTGGCCGACACCGACCCCGGGATCGTCTGCCCCGCGTGTGTCTCCTCCGCCAAGCTGATTGAGCCGCCGTTTTGCCGGCAATGCGCCTCGCCGTTCACGGGGACGGTTACGGGCGAGACGTTCGTGTGCGGTCACTGCCAGGATTTGCATTTCTATTTCGACCGAACCGTATGCGCCTGTCGCACCGAAGGCGTGGTGCGCGATTCCGTTTTACGATTCAAATACAATCGCGAAATGTATTTCGGCCGGCATCTGGTGGACTGGTTGTTGGGTGCGGCGCAACGCTGGATCGACTGGCGGGAGATCGACGCCATCGTTCCCGTGCCGTTGCATCCACGCAAGTTGAGACAACGGGAGTTCAATCAAGCGGAGTACTTGGCGGCGGGATTGAGCAAGGTGGTCAATGTGCCCGTGTTGAAGCGGAATCTGCGACGAGTGAAGGATACGCCCACCCAAACGAAACTCGATGCCGAAGCGCGTATGAAGAACCTCCGAGACGCGTTCGCCGTGCGCGACGACAAGGTTTTCAAGGGCAAACGGCTCGTGATCTTGGACGATGTTTTTACAACAGGAGCCACAATGGACAGTTGCGCCAAGACGTTGCGCGGAGCCGGAGCCAGAGAAGTGATCGCGCTGGCAGTGGCAAGAGGGGTGTAGAAGTGATCTCGTGAAGATCCGCGGGCGACGGGTCGGCCCCGACCTCGGAGTCGGGTAAAGCCCGCCCGCCCCACCAAAACAGACTGGTGCAACGGGGGAGGGTTGTGCCAAGGTCTTGCTGAGGGCGGGGTTTGGGGGAAGCTGTGGCCTTGCCAGCGCGCAAGGAGGTTAACAACATCAATTTCATGAACAAACGCGTTACGGCCGTGCTCGAAGTATTGCTCGCTTTCGTACTGGTTCATGTCACGTATCGATCGCTGAAATACTTTACGCCGATGGGACGATGGGAAGGGGAGACGGGACTGAATTTTACGCCGGGGAGCGTCATGATTCTGGTTACGGTTTTGGTCCTGCTCCTGTGCGGTCGGAGTTTCGAGGCTTATGGGTTGACGTGGAAGCGGTGGCGGCAGAACCTGAACATCGGATTGCTCTGGACGCTGTTGCTTGTGGTGCTGGCCGGTGTGGGGCGGATGTTCACCCATGCTCATTTTGATCCGTCACTCCCGCGTGACGACACCGCGAGCCGGGTCGCGGGCGCGGTGTTTGGTCTCGCGGCGACGATCCTGCTGCTGGGGTTGATGAAGGGGCGGGCGACGTATCTGGATCGCGTGCCGTTGGCGACCAGCGTGGTGCTTCTCGCCGCGTTGCTGTCACTGCCCATGGCCCTCGCAGGGTACTTCCACCGGCCCGTTGAGAGAGAGATGTTGGAGGTCGCGTGGTTGTTCGTGTGTGCCGGCTTTGGTGAAGAGATGTTCTTCCGAGGATACATTCAATCCCGGATCAATGAGACCTTTGGCCGCCCCGTTCACGTGCTGGGACTCGATTTCGGATACGGATTGGCCGTGTCATCGTTGCTGTTTGGATTTCTGCATGTCCTGAGCCCGGTCGATTATTTTCACGGACACTATCAGTTCGCGTGGTGGTACGGCGTGGAGAATTGTTTTGTCGGCCTGTTTTACGGATGCCTGCGCGAGAAGACGGACAGCGTCGTGGCCGGCGGCGTGACGCATGGGTTGGTCAACGTACTGGCGAGAGTGTCCGTGATGATTTCCAGGTCGTAGACGGCGCGGTTGTGACCCGTGCCATGATGGACGGTTGGGCCAGGACGTTGCGCGGGGCGGGGGGCACGAGGTAAATCGTGCCGCCGGGTCGCTCGATTCTCGCATTAGCCTCGTCAATCTGAGCATGAAGCTGGTCGGCAAGGCTGCCGGCTGGCATCAGTCTGGTTTGAGCATCGGCTGTGATGAGGGAAGGCAGTTCATTGTTTTTATATTATTTGTGGGTTAGGTGATGTTGATGGCGGTTGGAAACCGGTTCTTGAAAGAAGACGGGCAATCAATCGAGAAAGGTCAGAGATCACGCAAGTTCGAAGCGATCAAGGTTCATCACCTTGTTCCAGGCCGCAACAAAGTCGTGGACGAACTTCTTCTCAGCGTCGGAACTTCCGTAGACTTCAGCCAGGGCGCGGAGTTGGGAGTTTGAACCGAAGACAAGGTCAACGCGCGTGCCGGTCCACTTGAGGGCACCCGTTTTGCGATCGCGGCCTTCAAACACGTCTGCGTCTTTCGAGACCGGCTTCCACTCCGTGCCCATATCGAGAAGGTTCACGAAGAAGTCGTTCGTCAGCGCCTCCGGTCGCTTGGTGAAGACACCGTGCTGCGTCCCGCCGAAGTTGGTCTTTAGAACGCGCATGCCGCCGATGAGCACCGTCATTTCGGGCGCGGTCAGGGTCAGCAACTGCGCCTTGTCAACCAGCAGCGCTTCGGCCGATACGGTGTATTTGGCCTTGAGGTAATTGCGGAAGCCGTCCGCGATGGGCTCGAGCACGGCGAAGGAGGCCGACATCGGTTTGCTCCTGCGAAGCGTCCATACGTCCCGGCGTGAAGGGAACCGTCACCTTGTGGCCGGCATTTTTCGCCGCGTGCTCGACGCCCGCGCAACCGGCCAGCACGATCAGGTCAGCCAGTGAGACTTTCTTGCCGCCGGACTGCGCGCTGTTGAACGCGTTCTGGATGCCTTCCAACGTCTTGAGCACCTTGGCCAGTTGGGCCGGCTGGTTGACTTCCCAATCCTTCTGCGGTGCCAGACGAATACGGGCGCCGTTCGCACCGCCGCGCTTGTCGGAGCCACGGAACGTGGACGCCGACGCCCACGCGGTCGAAACCAGCTCCGAGACGGACAGGCCGGACGCCAGGATTTTGCCCTTCAGCGAGGCGATGTCCTGCGCATCGATCAATTTGTGATTGACCGCGGGAATGGGGTCCTGCCAGATGAGTTCCTCGGCGGGAACCTCCGGGCCGAGATAGCGCGCGCGCGGACCCATGTCGCGGTGGGTCAGCTTGAACCAGGCCCGAGCGAACGCGTTGGCAAACTGATCCGGATTCGCCATGAAGCGCCGCGAGGTTTTTTCGTAAACCGGGTCGAACCGCAGGGAGAGGTCCGTGGTCAGCATGGTCGGCCGGTGCTTCTTCGACGGGTCGTACGCGTCCGGAATCGTCGCGTCGGCTCCCTTCGCCAC
>CAVYAC010000141.1:0-7410 GCA_963766065.1 uncultured Verrucomicrobiae bacterium | reverse complement strand
CGCCGTGAAATACCTCGGCGGGCACACGCTCAACGAATTGATCCGCGCCGAGCAACAGGCCACGGAACTGGCGCTCACCCAGAACGGCAAGCCGAACTGCGCCATCCACCTCCCGCGCGTGGATGAAGAAACGGTCGGCGCGCTGCTCTTTCTCCTCGAAATGCAGACCGCCTACGCGGGCGAGTTATACAACATCAACGCCTTCGACCAGCCCGGTGTCGAACTGGGCAAGGATTACACCTACGGTCTGATGGGCCGCAAGGGATTCGAGTCGAAACGCCGCGAGTTAGAATCGGCGGGCAAACCCAACGCCAAATGGGTGGTGGGCGCGTGACCGACGCCGAAGTTCTTGGAATCTTTCGCGACACCCGCGCGTTGCTCGATGGGCATTTTGTGTTGCGCTCGGGACTGCACAGTCGGCAGTATTTCCAGTGCGCGCTGGTCTTGCAATACCCGCGCATTGCCGAGCGACTTTGCGCGGCCCTGGCCGCGAAGCTGAAGGGTGCCGGGGCGCGAACAGTTGTGTCGCGGCCCTGGGTGGCCTGTTCGTCGCGCATGAGGTGGCGCGCACCCTGGATGTCCGCCACATTTTTGCCGAGAAAAACGCGGCGGGGAAACTGGAACTGCGACGCGGGTTCCAAATCGCGCCGTGCGAGAAGGTTCTTGTGGTCGAAGACGTGGTCACCAAGGGCGGCCGGGTGCAGGAAACCATCGACATTGTTCGCGGTCTGGGCGGCGAGGTGGTCGGGGCGGGGACCTTGGTGGATCGATCCGATGGTAAAGTAGATTTTGGCGTCCGGCTGGAAAGTCTGCTAAGATTACAGGCTCAAACGTTTGACCCACAGCCTGCCCGCTCTGTCAGGCGGGAACGCCAGCGGTGAAGACCGGGGAGCTGACCGCGACATCCGATGTCGGGGTTGACGCACGGGTCATCCGGAGCGATACGAGAGATTTGTATGGTTAGCTGGATACTGAAGAAAATTTTAGGGTCGAAGAACCAGCGCGAAGTGAAGCGGCTCTGGCCGATGGTGGACCGCGTCAATGAAATCGAAGCGGAATACCAGAAGCTCACGGACGAGCAACTGCGCGCGAAAACGGACGAATTCCGCAAGCGGCTCGCCGAGGGCACACCGCTGGATGACCTGTTGCCCGAGGCGTTCGCCGCCGTGAAGAACGCCTGTCGCCGTCTCATCGGCAAGGAATGGCCCGTGCGCGGTCAGCCCTACAAATGGGACATGATCCCGTTCGACGTCCAGATCCTCGGCGGGATCGCCTTGCACAACGGCACGATCACCGAAATGGCGACGGGCGAAGGCAAGACGCTAGTCGCCACCATGCCATTGTACCTGAACGCGCTCGCGGGCAACGCCCATCTCGTGACGGTGAACGATTATCTCGCTGCGCGCGATGCGGAGTGGGTCGGCGAAGTGCACAAATTCCTCGGCCTCACCATCGGCTGCATCCAACACGATCAATCGCCGGCGGTGCGCCGCGCGCAATACGCCTGTGATATCACCTACGGCACGAACGCCGAGTTCGGTTTCGATTATCTCCGCGATAACGGCATGGCCACGAGCCTCGAAACCCAGGTGCAACGCGGACATTTCTTCGCCATCGTGGACGAAGTCAACTCGATCCTGATCGACGAGGCGCGCACGCCCCTCATCATCAGCGGGCCATCCACCGTCTCGACGCACGCGTACGACAAATACAAGCCACAGGTCGCCGAACTCGTCCGCGCGCAGACCATGCTCTGTAATCGGCTGGTGAGCGACGCCAAGCAGTTGCTCGACGGCCGCACCGACGACCGGGAAGACCAACGACGATCTCGACCGTCGGACCAATGCGGGCCGCTTGCTGTACGAGGTCAAGCTCGGGACGCCGAAGAACAAGCAGTTGCAGAAGATGATGGAAGAGCCGGAGATTCGGCAACTGGTGGACCAGGCGGAACTTGAAGTGCTGAAAGATTCGACGAAGAAAGACATGCTCACCCTGAAAGAGGAGCTCTTTTTCACGATCGACGAAAAGCAGCACGACGCCGACCTGACGGAGAAAGGCCGCAAATACCTCAATCCGAACGATCCCGACGCTTTTGTGATTCCCGACCTGGTCACGGCGTTGCAGGAGGTCGATGCCCGGCAGGTCCGGAAGGCGAGCGGGAAAAGGAAAAGCAGCGCATTCAGCAGGCCTTCGACGAGCGGAGCGAGAAGATCCACAACATTGCGCAATTGCTGCGCGCCTACTGCCTGTTCGAGCGGGACGTCGAATACGTCGTCCAGGAGAACAAGGTGATGATCGTTGATGAATTCACCGGCAGGCTCATCCCGGGCCGCCGCTGGAGCGACGGCTTGCACCAGGCGGTCGAGGCGAAGGAGGATGTGGCCATCGAGCGCGAGACGCAGACCCTGGCCACCATCACCATCCAGAATTATTTCCGTCTCTACAAGAAATTGGCGGGCATGACGGGCACCGCCGAAACCGAGGCGACGGAATTCAAAACATCTACAAACTCGGCGTCATCGTGGTCCCGACCAACAAGCCGTGCGTGCGGAAGGACGAGAACAACGTCATCTACAAGACGCGTCGGGAGAAGTACAACGCCATCGTCAACGAAATTGTCGAGCGGCATCGCAAGGGGCAACCGTTGCTGGTCGGCACCGTGAGCGTCGAAGCCAGTGAAGTGCTCTCGCGCATGTTGGGCCGCCAAAAGATTCCCCACAACGTCCTCAATGCCAAATACCACCAGCGCGAGGCCGAAATCGTGGCCCGTGCGGGCCAGCGCGGCTCCGTCACGATTGCCACCAACATGGCGGGCCGCGGCACCGACATCAAGCTTGGCGAAGGCGTGCCCGACCTCGGCGGGCTGCACGTGATCGGCAGCGAACGCCACGAAGCGCGGCGCATCGACCGCCAGCTCCGTGGCCGTTGCGCGCGGCAGGGCGACCCGGGCAGCAGCCGGTTTTACGTGTCATTGGAAGACGATCTGATGCGGTTGTTTGGCGGCGGCCGGATCGGCAACGTCATGGAAAAGCTGGGGATGAAGGAGGGCGAGGCGCTCGTCCATAGTTGGCTCAACCGGTCCATCGAAACCGCCCAGCGTCGCGTCGAAGAGCACCACTTCTCCATCCGCAAGCGCACGTTGGAGTATGACGACGTGATGAACAAGCAGCGCGAGGTGCTGTACGGCTTCCGCAACGACATCATCCACAGCGAGGACCCGCGCGAGTCCATTTTCGACATCATCGAGGAAGTTGTCGAGGCGCGGGTCATCGAGTATTGCCCCGAAGACAAGCCCGTCAACGAGTGGGAGATGGACGCCTTGCTGCGGTGGGCCAATCAGGCGTTCCCGATCGGCTTGCGGAACGAACATATTGACGGCAAAACGTCCGCGGAGCTGCGCGATGTCCTCCTTGAGAAGGTCAAGCGCGCCTACGAGGCGAAGGCGGCCAATGAGAACCCCGACGCGCTCAAGGCCATCGAACGGCTCATCGTTCTCAATGCGCTGGATCGGCTCTGGCAGGAACATCTGTACAACATGGACCAGCTCGGGACGGCATTGGCCTGCGCGCTTACGGCCAGAAGGACCCGTTGGTCGAGTACAAGACCGAGGCGTTCGCCATGTTCGACGAGATGCAGGACAACGTGAAGAACGAGATCGCCAACAACGTCTTCCGCTCCGCCAGTTCGCTGGCGGCCTTCGAGAATTTCCTGCGGGCACTGCCCACGCAGCTCAGCGGGCCGGATTTGTCGACGGGTTCGGCGTACAAACAACCGCCCCCGTCCGCGCAGCAAGGTGCGCCGCCGCCGGGTGGCGGCCAGGACGTCGTGCATGACGCCATTGAGAAGGCAACCCAACCGATCAAGCGCGACGTGCCGAAGGTTGGCCGCAACGAGCCGTGTCCCTGCGGGAGCGGCAAAAAATACAAGAACTGCTGCGGAAGAAACACCTGAACGTTCCGCGCTCGAGCTTGAACCTTCCATGGCCCAACCGTTGTGCAGGCACTCGAAAGGTTGACTGTTGAGCGTCAGGAATTGGAACCGGAACGTCGTGTTGGGCCGTTGGCTCCTGCCCGTCATCACGGGCGCTTTCACGGCGTGGGCATTTCCTCCCTTCAACATGGGGCAGATGGCCTGGCTCTCCCTGGTGCCGCTGTTGTTCGCCATCGAGAACTGCCCGTGGGGTGAAGCGTTCCGTCGCGGCTATATCGCCGGTCTGGCGTTCTTCGGAATGACGACGTGGTGGATTGTTCATGTCAGCGTGCCCGGCGCCATCGCGGTCATCGCCTTTCTCGCGCTGTACTTCGGCGCGGCGGCGTTTGTCTTCGCAATGGTGAGGACGCGGATCGCCGGAATAACCGCTACATCGACAGGCGGAATCGACGACTCCATTTCGCGAAACCTTGCCGCCGCGGTGGTGGGCACAGCCTGTTGGACCACGCTCGAATGGGTGCGGGGGTGGTTCCTGTTGGGCGGGTTTCCGTGGAATTTTCTCGGCGTGAGTCAATGGCAGGCGGGCCCGCTGATTCAATTCGCCAGCGTGACCGGCGTGTACGGCGTCTCCGCGCTGTTGTGCTTCGTGAATTACGCGTTCTACTTCACCATTCGCCGGCTCGTCCGACAAATCGGCAAACCGGGTCCCCTGCGGCGCTTGAGCTGGGAATTTTACATCGCGATGGTGCTGGTGGCGCTGGCGTTCATGCACGGGATTGGGGAGATCAAGTCGGGCCAGGAACAGGAAACCCGCACCCTGCGTCTGGGGCTCGTACAGCCCGATATTCCCCAGTCGTTGAAGTTCGACCCCGGCGAGAAAAAACTGATTCTCAGCCGACTGGGCCATCTGACGGATGTGTTGCTGGCCGATCACCCGGACCTGATCATCTGGCCGGAAACCGCCATGCCCTGGGTCATTCAGAACGACCGGGAATCCGTTGACCTGGTCACCAACATCCTCACGAAATCGAAGGCCCATCTGCTGACCGGTTTCTTTGACGATCGTTACCCAAAGTTGTACAACGCGGGCATTCTGTTCACTCCCCAAAGGGGAATCGCAGGCGTTTACCGCAAGATCCACCTCGTTCCGTTCGGCGAATACGTCCCGCTCCGGTCGATCTGGGCGCCCTTGTTGAAGAGGGTCGGGCCCAAGGACTACAACGTCAACGATTTCTTCGACATGAGCACCGGCGATGACCACACCATTTTCGAAGTGAACGGATCTCGGTTTGGGGCCGTCATCTGCTTCGAGGACACGTTCCGGGCTTGTATCGGCACTTCGTGCAGCGCGATGTCAACTTCATGGTCAACCTTACCAACGACGCGTGGTTCAGGACCTCGCCCGAGTTGCAGATGCATCTCGCCAACGCCGTCTTCCGCGCCGTGGAGAACCGACGCCCGCTGGTGCGCGCCACGAACAATGGCGTCACCTGCGTCGTGGGCGAGCACGGTTTCATTCGCTCCCGGTGTCTGCCCTTCGTGCAAGGCAGCCTGACCGCCGAGTTGTCCCTGCCCGCCGACCGCACGCAAACGTTCTACACCCGGCACGGGGATGTGTTCGTGGCCGCGTGCGCGGCCATCTCGGTGCTTGGAATCGGGCTTGCCGCGTTTCGCGGCAATCGGCTAGAGTCCCGCGCATGACGTGGCTCATATTCGCGGGAGCGCGGTCGGTTCGTATTTGCTTGGTTCGATACCCACGGGATTTTTGTGGGGGAAATCACACGGCATCGACATCCGCAAGGTGGGCAGCGGCAATATCGGGGCGACGAACGTCATGCGCACGCTCGGCAAAGGGCCGGGGATCGCCGTGCTGGTCATCGACGCCCTGAAAGGTTTCCTGCCCGTGTGGATTGCGCCAAAACTGGTCATGTCCTTCCAATTGGGAGCGGATGCCGTGAGTGTTCGGCACTTCACCGAAATGCTGCAAATTACCTGCTGCGTGTCGGTGATCGCGGGCCACAACTGGACGTGTTGGCTGAACTTCAAAGGCGGCAAAGGTGTCGCGACGAGCGCAGGCGCCTTGCTCGCGTTCCTGCCCCAGCCATTGCTCTGCGCACTCGGTGTGTGGATTGCCATATTCGCTCTATCGCGGTACGTGTCATTGGCATCGATCTGCGCCGCGATATCGCTTCCCATCGCCACATGGTTTATTGAGAAGGACATGACACTCTTCATTTTCACGGTGCTCGTCGGGGTGGCGGTCATTTACAAGCACAAGTCGAATATCCAACGCTTGATGGCCGGAACCGAGAACCGGATTGGCAAGCCGAAACCTGAGAGTGGCGGAGGCGCTGTGGCATGAACGTCACAGTCATTGGTACAGGCGGGTGGGGGACAGCGCTGGCGGTTTTGCTCCATGGGAACGGGCACAATGTGGCGCTGTGGGGCCGGCTGGCAGCGGAGGTTGATCCGATCCTCGCGGCGGGTGAAAACAAAGCCTTCCTACCGGGGGTGAAGATCCCCAAGGGCATCGTAGTGACACTGGATACCGCGTCCGCGCTACGCGGGGCCGAACTGGTGGTGCTTGCCGTGCCGTCGCACGGGATGCGGCCCAGTTGCGAGAAGCTGAAACCATTCCTCACGCCCGGTCTGCCGTTGGTCAGCGTCGCCAAGGGCATCGAGAACGAAACGGGGGCGCGCATGAGCGAGGTCATCGCTGACGTGCTCCAGACGGACCGGATCATCGCACTCTCGGGTCCGAGCCACGCCGAAGAAGTTAGTCGGGGCATTCCCACCGCCGTGGTCGTGGCCGCCAAGGATCCGGCGCTGGCGGCGACCACCCAAAAAGCTTTCATGAACGAGCGATTTCGCATTTACACGCATGACGATGTTATCGGCGTCGAACTGGGCGGCGCGCTCAAGAACGTGATGGCCATCGCCGCCGGCGCGTGCGACGGGATTGGGTTCGGCGACAACACCAAGGCGGCGCTGTGTACGCGTGGTTTGGCGGAGATGACCCGGCTCGGGGTGGCCTTGGGGGCGCGGCGGGACACATTTTTCGGATTGAGCGGGGTGGGCGACCTGATCGTCACGGCCTTCAGCCGCCACAGCCGCAACCGCGGTTTCGGCGAACGGTTGGGCAGGGGAGAAACGGCCGAGCAGATAACCGCCAGCACGCAAATGGTCGCCGAGGGCGTCAAAACCGCCAAGTCAGCCTGGCAACTGGCCCGCCGCCTGGGTGTCGACGTGCCAATTACGTCCCAGGTGTATGCGATTATTTACGAGGGCAAGGCCCCGAAACAGGCCGTCCGGGACCTGATGACGCGGGAAGCCAAGCCGGAATTCGGTTCCTGAGGAGATCGACCGACGAACATACGCACCCCCCACGCGGTCAAAACGGTGGGAACTTTTTTGCATGGAGCGTGTCATACAACCGGACGCTGAGAAATCGGCCAGCGACCATGAGTTGCTGGACCGCTC
>CAVYAC010000140.1:0-17590 GCA_963766065.1 uncultured Verrucomicrobiae bacterium | reverse complement strand
AAAAAAAAAAAAAAAAAAAAAAAAAAAAAAAAAAAAAAAAAAAAAAAAAAAAAAAAAAAAAAAAAAAAAAAAAAAAAAAAAAAAAAAAAAAACGATATTGCTCTCGCTATCCCTACCCGCCAGAAGGACAGCGCCGGATGTTGATCCAAGCGCGGATCTTCTTGGATTCCGCGGGGACTCCGTGCGGCGACCGCCCAATTAACCTTTAGCTCCCTATTGACCATTGAGAACGACTGTAAAAGCCCCACAGTTGCGCCACAGCCCTGTTAGACGGCGTTATCGCTCCCTCCAACGGATTTGGGGGGCAACCGGATTCGGCTCTGGGCTTTGGTGCGCCTTTTCAGGATTAGTCCGAGTGCAATTGCGAAGGCGACGGATTATTCCGCCCATACGTCGCTCGATTGCTGAGTCCGAGGGACGAGTGCGATGGAAGCGCGGAGTTTTACCGGATGCTTGAGCAGAAACTCCCCGAGGTCATCGCTGGGCGGACGAGCCAATTCTTTACCGTCCCCGCGGTTTCGGTTGCGAGGGCGAGGGTGGTGTTGGAGCAGATGCCGGTTGAGCAGGAGGCGGGCAGTTCGGAGATGGCGAGGGCGGCGTAACCGAGCCGGATAGCGCTTCGTCTGGCTCAGTCGCCAAGTAAAGCATCTATCTTGCCCTTTTTCGGTTTCACCATGGCTTGATAAAAGGGCTGGCTTTTGGCGTCTGGATCGTTGCCTTGAAACGGTGATCCAGACAATTCCCAACCTTGTTGCAGATGTGATTTAACCGCGGATGCCAATGACTCGGGATTATTTGCAATGACGAGTTTGTAGTCCTCTATTTTGTTCTTTGTCTCTGCCATATCCAGTTCCCCGTGCGATTGGAGTTTTGCCTGTTCTGTCGGCACGAAGCAAGCCTCCGGCACTTGCAACATTGTCAGAACGCATTACCATTGTCTTCGTCGCCAATCAAGAGGAGCGCGCACCATGGACATTAAATTCGCCTGCGATAAATGTGGAAGGCATCTCATCGTTGACCGAGCGGCGGCAGGCTTCACGATTGACTGTCCAGAATGCGGCAAGCCGGTTTGCGTGCCAACTCCTGCGCTGGTCAAACCATCAGCCCCCCCGACGCCAGTTGACGTAAAGTCGCCCAAGTCAAAAGCCCCGCCCGTTTCTGCGCCGAAAGCGACATCCCCATCATCGAGGAACCAACCGACGCGGGTGCGGTTTGGCGGCAGCACGATGCGGTAGATGGGGCAACGGCGGGGCAATGGCGGCGTGGAGGCATCCGGGCGGCTATCAAGGGTCATGGCTCCCTTCCTTGGCTGACAACCGGCAACGTCTTCTTGATTTCGTCGGGAATCTTCCTGGGGCGACCGGACGTTGCATCAACAAACACCCAATCGGTCTCGGCTTGAGCCACAACCGCTTCGTCGCCAGCACGGATAATCTTGTATTTGCGTAATGAACCAACTCTTCGGAAGTTGGCAACCCACGTCAAAACGGTGATGGTATCGCCGGCAAATGCTGGTCGGAGATATTCGACATGATGGGTTCGCACCACCCATGTTGCCCCCAGAGACAACGACGCCTGAGTACAACCGGATACTTGGGCATGGTGGACGGCGGCATCCTGCATCCATTGGACGTAAGCGACGTTGTTCACGTGCCCGTTCCCATCGACCATGTCGGCGGTTACAGTGATGTCATGTTTGTAGATGGGGTTCATTTCGTCTCGCCCCGTTCTCCGCATCCAATTGATTGGGTATATCCCTTCCGCTGTAAATGAAATTCCTTCAACCGCCGTATGGCGGCAGGGTGCAACGGCGGTAGGAGGCTACGGCGGGGGCAAACGGGAGCAGGAACTCCTCCAGCCCCGAATTCTCTCGCTTTGCTTCCCTCCCTTTGGTAGCATCAGCACCGTCAAACCGAAGGGAATTTGCCATGACGATGCGGTGGTTCCTGCAGGCCTCTGGATTTTCCTCGGCACTCGTTTTCTCTGCCGTTTCCACCCGTTCCCAAACCGTGGTCACGTTTGATGACCTTTACGACAACGGTTACGGAAGATTGATTACCAATGCCTATCAAGGGCTCACTTGGAGCAAGTCTGGCGTACGACAATGTGACGAACGAGGAGAATAAATGAACAGGAAAGACAAAGCAAAGTTGGTGATATGTGGATTTTGGAGTGGAATCAGTTTTGCCATCCTTGTCTTTCGCTTCAACCAAAAAGACATCCATAGGGAAAGCCTTTATAATTGGGCGGCATGTTTCCTGTTGTGCTTGGTGTTTTGTTTGTGGGCTATCTTCAAGGCGGATAAGAAAGGCGCGCAGGAAGAAGCATGACCTGTCTCAGCTTCAGTTTGTCGGTCTTTGAGATTCGGCGGGCGGGTTAGAGGAACAGGGGTTCCAGTGGTCGAGCCCACAAACCATCAACCCCGTCGTTCTGGAGACCGAAGAGTCCGAAAACTGAGGGCGGCGCATTCAACCGAGTGCGCCGCTTTCATTTTGCCGTTGGGATCAGGCGGCGAGGTGCGGAATCAGCTGCGGGTACCTGAAGAAGCCATTCAACGTGACTGACCTTGCTCAGAAAGTGCAGGAAGTCGTCAGTACGCCATCTGCATCCCCCCGCTGCATCGCTGTCTCCTGTCCAACCTGACGGGGGCGAGGAGGCAACGGCGGCAGGAGGCGAGGGGCAACGGCGGTTGGCCGGATCGACTGGTTGGGCATCCGCAAGCGTCCGTCTCTATTTCTGCCCGCAACCCGCAACCCCGATAATGCCACAGACCAGCCAAACAATGTATGCTGGAAACCAGTCCAACCACCAATTGTCTGAGAAAAACTCCGCCGAAGGTTTTTTCAACAGAAGCAAGGCGACGAAATTCACGGCGAGCACAATCGCTAACCCGACCAACCCGACCGATCTGATTGTTTTGAATGAGTTCATCGTCGGCTTCTTCATCCTGCATCATGCGCCACCTCTTCCCAACTTTTCGTCCACGGCGATGGTGAAATCGGCTCGTCCTTCTGTCAAACGCAATCGGTTCGGTCTGGCAGGAGTGGGGAGGCAATGGCGGGACTATGGCGGCGAAACTGGCGGCGGGACGCAGTGGCGGCGAGGACGTAGTGGCGGCGGAAAACAAAAGGAGAGTCGAGGCTCATCTCTCGCTTTTAAACCCCCGAGCTGCTCCCAAGGGTGGGTATTTCTCCCTGGTTCTACCTGACTTGACGAGAGGGTCGCTCGACTCTCTACTGCAATGTAGGACTGATTGGCGAAAACGCAAGGGGGCTGGCGGGAATTGGCGGCGGAGGCATTGGAGGCGCGGACGTAGTGGCGGCGGAAAACTGCTCGATTTGCCATGGGGGGGAATGCTATTCTTATCCCGTATTGGCGAGAGTCGCTCGGGTTCTGAACGAAGGCAGGCAACGGCTGAGAGAGGAACGTCGGGCATGACCGATGACGCGGTCAGTAATCAGAGGCGTCTTCCAGATCCGGAAATATGCCGGACCAGGTATCGGGGGAAAGTTCTCGATATCTCGAATTGCCTGATGGAAGACCCAAGCGGTTGCAAGTATGCCGCAACTTTCGGCTCCAGCATCATCTGTCTTCATCCGGATCGCCGGAGCTTCGAGAAAGCGGGTCTGCCATGACCAGCAACATGGTCAGCGGTGAAAGGCGTCTTCCCGATCCGGAAAAATGTCGGACGAGGTGTCTGGAGCAATTTCCTGATCTCTCGGAATGCCAGATGGAAGACCCCGACGCTTGCGAGTATGCGGTACGGATTGGTCCTGTCGTCTATTGCTACCATCCGAATCGGTTTCGGTTCGAGAAGACAGATCGGCCTTGATGCCTCGCCCGTAGTTTGTGCCCGCTGAAAGCGCCGCTGTTGTCGAGTCGGCTGCCGACAGAAACCGGTTGGGCGCTTTGGCGGCGGAAACAAGTTGGAGAGTCGAGACTCAGGCCCGAACGTTCAAGCCTTCCTTTTCCCATCGGAAAATAGCGTGCTTCGCCTAAAAAATCCCTAGAGAACCCCTCGCTCGACTCTCCAGCCTCTTTATACGTCGGGGCGTGGGAAATGCAAGGGGTATCTGGGCGTTGTCCTAATTTGGATTCTTGTCGCATACGCGGGGCAATTCGAACCCCAACACCCGACAAACACGCCATTTCGTATTCAATATCGACAACACATGTAAATTGTTGATGTGTAAGCGGTTGAGGTGTAAAATGGTCTGTGTAGCCTTGCAAGCGTGTCGATTTGTCTTGAAACTGTCGTGTCTTGGGTCTAACTTCCATGGCAAGCGAGGTCATACAAATGAGTATCGACAAAACAGCGGTGGATTTCATTGCATGGTGCCGTGCTGAGGCGATGAAATACACGGAATTAGCTAACACGGTCGAGGCCAAATTAAGAGCCAGCGGCACAATACCACTGGCATTATCGCCTTCCGACAATGGCGCTACGTTGACGGATGAAGCAGTAATTGCTAGTGCTAAGAAGCATTTAGCGATTTCGAATCTTCGGATGAAAAACCTGCGCGACATTACTGGAGCATCAAAGCGGCAGTTGAAGCGTGTGCTCACTGCTGATAACGGCTTTGACACGAGTTCCGGGCGGGGATGGGTCAAGCTTTTAGAAGAAGAGGAGAAAGACTGAGTGAAGAAAGAACCCAGTCGGTGGAGGGGTGGCAGAGCTAGGATTATTGCCCCGGATTTATAATCCGGTGACCGGTGTTAACGCACCGATCCGTCCGTTCGAATCGGACTCCCTCCACCGACTGGGTTTTCATAGAACAATGGGGCCGTAGGTTAATCGGTAAACCGCCCGTGCCTTACACCCGGGAATTGCGGGTCCAACCCCCGTCGGCTCCATTTCATTTTGCGTATTACAAATAACGTGAACCGCACTACTTGTCAACACAATTTAGTAAGCACTTTCTGATCCATTCCGACTGGGTAAGGCCAGATTTTTCAACTGTTCTCTTAATGGCAATCTTTTCCTGCTCAAGCAAGCGGATTGTCATTACGGAGCCACGTGCTTTGTGATCGGGTTTTCGTGGCCTTCCTCTGCCGCGCTTCCTCTCCCTTTGCCTCTCCATGAACCTGACGTTAGCAATAAAACGAATATTTGCAATACAAAAAATGTGTTGACTCAATAGATTAAATGTAATACGATAATTCCAAGATAAGAAACGGAGCAACGACATGGCAAACACGTTACCAATAGAAAAGAAAATCGCGGCAGTGGCGTCCCTTTGCGAAGGCAGTTCGATTCGCAGCATCGAGCGCGTCACCGGCATTCACCGAGACACCATCATGCGCCTTGGCGTCCGGGTTGGACAGGGGTGCACGGCGCTAATGGACACCATGATGCGCGGTCTGACCTGCGAGCGGCTCCAACTGGACGAGATTTGGCAGTACGTCGGCAAGCATCAGAATCGCCTGACCAAAGACGACGACGAATCGCAGAGGGGCGATTTCTACACCTTCGTCAGCCTAGACGCGGACAGCAAAGTTGTCCCGACCTTCCGGGTTGGCAAGCGCGATGCCTACAACACGATTTGCTTCGTTGAGGATTTGGCTTCACGCCTTGCCAATCGTGTCCAAATCACTACGGACTCCCTCAATACCTACGCGGGCGCATTGGAGCGCGGATTCGGCTGCGAAATCGATTACGGGCAAATCCAGAAGGTATTCCGAGCCAGCGAGCTTGCGCCGGGTAGGTACACGCCGCCCGATCTTTACACTCAGTCAAAGAGCGTGGTTTTCGGCAATCCTGATTGGGAGCACATTTCCACGTCCTACGTCGAAAGCCACAATTTGACCATGAGAATGCACTGCCGACGCCTGACGCGGCTGACCACCGGCTACAGCAAGAAGCTGGAGAATTTTAAGGCTGCAATCGGGCTGTACTTTGGGTATTACAATCTCGTGAAGATTCACAGCACCCTACGCACAACGCCAGCAATGGCTGCCGGGGTGGTCAATGAGTTGTGGACGGTGGCCGATCTGGTCGAGAAAACCGATGCGTGAGACTCTGAATTACATTGAGATGTTGCAGGCTGCGATTGAGAAGGCTTTTGGTTGCAAGGCCGAACACAATCGGACTGTGCATATCGAAGAGGGTTTTCAGGGTGCCGTTGTGTGGGTCGGAGATGTGGAGGAATTTTTGCTCACCGGCCATCCAACCGCAAGACACGCCTATGCGTGGGGCCACGCCATGAGGGATACGGGCAACGAAGTCCGCGTTGTGACGGTATTAGGCGTACCGCCGGTGGACTCACCGCGCAAGGCCGTACAGGTGTCGATTGTGGCTGATGCTAAACACCAACCAACATAAGCGATTTAGGAAGGCGCTCGCGGTCGTATTCAAGGTGCTGGCGGGTGTGTTGATTGCAATCATGGCCTTGTTGTACTCGGTTTTTGGCAATGCTGCTAGCGACGACCTGCCGAATGGCTGGCTCAAACTATATGCCTTTCTCATTTTGGCTTTGGGGGTGTTCTTCTACTGGTGCGGACAAAAGCTCTCAGGAGGGTAATTCAAATTAGGACAACGCCGGTATTGGGTTGTCTGGGCGGGGATACTGGCGACTGGGAACCGGCTCGACTTGCCATCGCCCGAATGCTATCGGGTCTTGCCAAGAAGTACATTAGGCAACGTCTCAAGGAGGAGCGTCGGCTATGGGCAAGGGGACTTGGATGGGACTGGCGTCGGGCAAGACCTGCCGCCTTATTGTAGGTATCCTGTTGGTCTCGGCCGGTCGAACGGTCAACGCCAGCGGACAGACGGAGGTGGTTCTTTATGCGTTTGGCAGCTTCCCTACCGATGGGACTCTTCCATATGCCGGGCTTATTCAGGGCAGCGATGGCAACTTCTACGGTACGACTTGGGGTGGCGGGACGAACAACCTGGGCGCGGTATTTCGGATTAGTCCCAACGGCAATTACACAAATCTTCATTCCTTTGTCGGCCCTCCCAACGATGGGGCCAATCCATTTGCCGGGCTTATTCAGGGCAGTGATGGGAATTTCTACGGGACGACCGAGTATGGCGGGACGAACACGAATTGCCCTTCGGGATGCGGCACCATATTCCAAATCACCTCGGCGGGAACGTACACGACCCTATACAGCTTCAATGGGGGAACGAACGGTGCCAACCCAACGGCTTCGCTTGTACAAGGCAAAGACGGTTTCTTCTACGGGACAACCCTCAATGGCGGATCGAGCACGAATTGTTCTTCCGGATGCGGGACGGTGTACAAAATCAACTCCGCAGGAACGCACACAATACTCTACAGCCTAATTCGGGGCGGGAACGTCTTTGACATACCCACAACACAGGCCGGGCTTGTACAGGGCCCCGACGGGTATTTGTATGGGACGATAATGAACGGCGGATCCGACTCCTATGGTTCTGTGTACAAGATTAGTTCTGTGGGAACGTTTACGACGCTATATTCGTTTACAGACACGACCGCAACCAACGGCTGGTTCCCATTCGCCGGTCTTGTCGAGGGTGCTGACGGCAGTTTTTATGGTACGACTCTTGTTCAGGGGCATGGCGTTGGCACTGTGTTCCAGATCACCTCGGAAGGGACGCTGACGCTGCTGCATTCCTTTGGACTCATCAACACTGACGACGGTTGGAATCCGTATGGCGGGGTGGTGCAGGGTAGCGACGGATATTTTTACGGAACGACTGCCTTTGGAGGAACCAACGTTGTCGGAAATGTGTTTAAGGTTAGCCCGACGGGTGCTTTCACAAACGTGTATCAATTCAGTGGCCTTGATGGCAGCGAACCAGGGGCATCGCTCGTCCAAGGTTCCGACGGTAGTTTTTACGGGACAACCATCCGAGGCGGTACGAACAACCTGGGCACCGTCTTCAAACTTTGCGTTCCTCTCAACCCTCCTGCCAATCAGATTTCAGCAATCCAGATTGTCGGCAACGATGTAGCCATTGGCATCCCATCCGTTGCCTTCGAGACGTATCAATTGCAGTTTACCACTGATCCGGCTTCCGGCATCTGGTCAAATATTTCTGGCGTATCGGTCACCAACTGCATCGGGGCTCTGCTGACCTTGACCAACCTCGGCGGGGCCGTGGGGCCGCAGGGGTTTTATCGGTTCGCCATCACGCCGTAGAGGGCGGCGAGAGGGCTGCTCGAATCCTTTCTCCGCGTCGCAGTGGCCGGCCTGATCCGCCTCTCCGCTTGACCTCTCTTGTTCTGAATTTGACCTGGTTTTCCCGCCAGAAAAGCAGTTGCACTTTGGGGCGCGGCTGCTATATTCCTTGTGAAAATTTTCTCAAAGTGGGTCGCATAGGGTCGCGCGTACAAGAGAGTCAGAAAAGGCATGGCGTATTTCATTACAGACACTTGCATTGGCTGTACCGTCTGCGAGCTGAAATGTCCCGTCAACACCATCAGCGGCAAGCAGAAAGAGTTGTACGTGATTCACCCCGAAGGCTGCATCGACTGCGGGGTGTGCGCGATTTATTGCCCCGTTTCCTGCATTCAGGACCAGTACGGAAACCTCGTCACCCGCATCAAACCCAGCCAGATCCCGAAAGCCAAGGTCATCGTGGACGACTGCACTGGCTGCGAGTTCTGCGTGGACATCTGCCCGTTCGATTGCATTTACATGAAGGAAGACCCCACCCATACAGGCGCGGGTCATTACAGGGTGGCGGAAGTGGTGGCGGAGGAATGCGTGGCGTGCCGGCTGTGTGAAATCGTGTGCGACAAGGACGCGATCATCGTGCCGAATGCCCCGACCCACCGGGCGGCGATGTTGCCGTCCCAGTTGGAAAAGCATTAGTTCTTTCAAATGAGCGACGCGAAGCAGCCAGTGGAAGCATCGTCGCCCGGTATGGTGGAATTGCCGGACGAGAAGTCCAAGCTGGCAACCCTGACCGTGCAGTTGGTCGTGATTCCACTGGCGGTGGTGCTGTTTTGCGTCGCGCTGGCGGGCCTGTTTATCTGGCTGACGACCGAGCGGAAGGGGTTGGATGATTATCTGAACGCGTTGCGCGCCAGTTCGGGCGAACAACGCACCCAGCAAGCGCAGTATCTCCTGAATTACATCCAGGACTCCAAGCGATGGCAGGGGATTTTCGATGTGACCGCGCAGATCAGCGCGGATCGCGACCAGTTTCTGGCGAAGAATCCACGCGCCGTCACGGACATTCTTCAGGTTTTCAACGAGTCCAAAGGTCAAGACCCGCGGACACGACGGTATCTGGCGCTGGTGCTGGGGCTGTTGGGGGATCGCGGGGCGGTCATGGCGTTGCGGGACGGCCTCGATGATGGGGACGCCGAAACCGTGAAGAATTGCGTGTGGGCGCTCGGACGGATCGGGGATGAAGGTTCGGCGTTGCGAATCATCAATCTGACGCGCAGCGATGAATCGTCCGTCCGCTTGATGGCCGTATACGTTCTCGGCTCCATGAACACTCCGGACGCGCGCCATGTGTTGGAGGCGTCGTTGAACGACCCCGACGAGTTGGTGAAGTGGAATGCGGCGTTTGGGTTGGCCAACAAAGGAAGCCCGGCCGCGTGGGACGTGTTGACGAGGTTGCTTGACAAGGAATACGTAGACCGTGTTACTGAATTGATGCCCCGGGAGGGTCGCCCGCTGGAGGAGAACATCCAGCGGTACCGGGTGGCCGCAGTGGTCTGGGTGGCGAAGTTGGATCCAACGAAAGCCCGTCCACTATTGGAAAAAATGAGCACCAGCGAATCGGATTTGCAGGTGCGGAACGCTGCGATTCAGCAGCTCAATAGGTTGAATCACAAATAGTTATGGCTGAATTGAAAGTAGTCGGTGCGGACAGGCCTCAGCAGGGGCAGGCGTTGAGTCCGCGGGAAGAGGCGGTACGCCGATTGAAAGCGAAGGGGGTGCTCGACCCCGACGGCAAACCCATGCCTCGGCGTCAGTTCTTCGTGAGCCTCGTGCTTGCATGGGCGACGTTTGCTGCGGCGATGGGCGGCGGCATGGCCGCGCTCTTTGCGTTCATGGTGCCGCGCGTCGATTTCACGAAGATCGATGTATTCAAGGTGGGCCCGGCGGCCAATTTCGCCCCCAATACCGTGGATGAATCGTTCAAAGCCGCGCACCGCTGCTGGATCGTGAACCACGATCACAAGGTGTTCTGCATCCAGGCCGTGTGCACCCATCTCGGCTGCACACCGAACTGGATGGACAGCGAGCACAAGTTCAAGTGCCCCTGTCACGGAAGCGGTTACACGATCGACGGAATCAATTTTGAAGGCCCGGCCCCGTTCCCGATGCGGCGTTACGAGGTTTCGCTGGCCGATGACGGCCAAATTGTCGTGAACCAAGGGCGGTTGTTTTTTTGGGAAAAGGGCGAGTTTGATGATCCCCGCTCCTTCATCGCGGTGTAACGACCATGTTAGACAAACTCAAAAACTCGGTTTTGGATTCGCAGATCAAGAAATCCATTTTTCGCGTCGGCATTCCCAACACCGACCGCAAACGCGTGCTCATCGTGTTGGGCAACGTGTTTCTACATCTGCACCCGACGAAGGTGCGCACCAGCGGCGTGAAACTGCGCTACACGTGGTGCGCCGGCGGGTTGAGCTTTTTCCTGTTTCTGGTGCTGACGCTCACGGGCGTGTTGTTGATGTTTTACTATCGGCCCACCGTCGAGGGCGCGTACGTGGACATGCTGGATCTTCGCTCGCAGGTGCCGTTCGGCATCATGCGCGAGCTGCACCGCTGGAGCGCGCACGCGATGGTCATCATGGTCATGGTGCACATGTTCCGCGTATTCATGACGGGCAGTTACAAACCACCCCGCGAGTTCAACTGGTGCATCGGCGTGTTGTTGTTGGTGCTCACGTTCCTGCTGTCATTCACGGGCTACCTGCTTCCGTGGGACCAACTGGCGATTTGGGCGATCACCGTGGGCTCGAACATGGCGAAAGCGACGCCGTTGGTCGGCGCGGGTGGACCGTTCGCGGACTTTTTGCAGATTGGCGGCGTGCCCTTGGTGCATCCGGGCCATGACGCTCGATTTTTCCTGATTGGCGCCAAGGAACTCGGCGGCACGACGTTGCTGCGGTTTTACGTATTGCATTGCATCGGCATTCCGCTGATTGCAGCGGTGTTGATGGCGGTGCATTTCTGGCGCATTCGCAAGGACGGCGGCGTCTCCGGCCGCTTAAACGCTAACGCGGGGGGCGGGAAGGTTTTCCAATGGAACAAGCAGCGGCAAGTCATAGTATCTTGTTCGAGGCGTTCAAGGCGCTGGCCAATATCATGGCCAGCCCCAAGCTGAGCTTTGTCCTGGCGACGGGCGGGCTGCTGTTGATGCTCCGGTTCTGCCTGCACGTGTTCAATTGGTGGATCGGCGTCCTGGTAATTATCATCGAGGCCGGTGCAGTCATTTGGGGATGAAGGACCCGAACTTCTATCTCATCGTCGGCAAGCCGGACAACGTGCCGATCATGGCGATGCTGTTCGTCTCCACGTTTGTGCTGTGGCTGGCCATGGCGCAGGCGGTCAACAACGACCGTCGCGCCGAACAGAAGCTGCCGCCGGACGAGAAGGAGAGCTCCAACCAAAAGACATGGGTCTGGCCTGATCTGCTGTACATCGAGTTTATTGCGTTGATCATTTGCTCGTTCGTGCTGATTTTCTGGGCGATTTACCTGCGCGCACCGCTCGAACAACCCGCGAACCCGGCCGCCACGCCAAATCCGTCGAAAGCGCCGTGGTATTTCCTCGGCTTGCAGGAAATGCTGGTCTACTACGATCCGTGGTACGCGGGAGTCGTCCTGCCGAGCATCATTGTGGTCGGGCTGATGGCGATTCCGTATATCGACGTTAATCCAAGGGCAACGGCTACTTCACGTTTGCGGAGCGCAAGTTCTCGATTGGGATTTTCCTGTTCGGCTACCTCGCGTTGTGGGTGTTCATGATCATCACGGGGACATTCCTGCGGGGCCCCGGGTGGAACTTCTTCGGGCCATTTGAATTTTGGGATCCGCACAAGGTGGTTGCGCTGCAACAACGTTAATCTTTCCGATTACGTGTGGGTGGTCTGGTTCCAAAGGATCTACCACACCACGCACATCGAATGGTTCAACCAGGGCCTGCCGCAGGTCAACAACGTCATCCCGCGCCTGATTCCGCCGGATTTCCTGACGGTCGGCTGGCACGACAGCACGTGTCGCGCGTTCCTCATCGAACTCGGCCATGCATTCAAGAAGGAATTTGCCGGTATCCTGTTTCTGGCGTTGTACTTCCTGGCGTTGCCGGGCATTTTGGCGAAGACACTCCTGAAGAATTACTGATGAATTGATGGATTTCGCACGCTACAGCGTCCTTGTCGGTCTGTTTCTGACGATGTTCACGCTGCCGCTCAAAATGGTGTTGCGCTGGACGATGAACCTGAAATATTTCGTGGACACCCCGTGGATCAAGTTCTGAGCCGATGAGAAACCAACCCGAGACCCTCCACGAGTACAATATCCCGCGCCTGCACTGGTGGTTTTTCCTCAGTGGCTTCGTGTTCTGTTCAGCTTGGGTCTGATGATCCGGCGGATTACTCCGGTGGTTACGCCTCGTGGCTGGCCCTCCACGGCGATCGGACGTGGAAGAATTATCAGCGCGATTTCTACAGCCTCGAGGAGAAGCGCCTCGCGGCTGACGCCAAGGTCGCGGAAGCGAAGGCGAATGAGGCGGGCTTGGGTAGTTGCAGAGCGACCTGAAGAAGACGAAGGACGAGCTCGCGTCAAAGAAGCAGGAAGAAGCGAAGCTGCAGGCCGATGTTGACCAGATGCGCGTGGACGACGCCATGATCACCCGCGAGTTCACGATGGAGAAGGGCGTGCGCGACCAGTACCGCTCGTCCTATGAAGAGGCGCTCGAAAACAACAACATGAAGATGGACGCGCCGGACGTCGAAGAGATGAAGGACGAGGCGGAGGTTCATAACAGCCGCGTCAACACGCTCGATCTCCGCAAGCAGGCGGCGGATGCCAAGCTCCAGGAGGCCCAGGACAAACTGACCGCGCTCATGGGTCATGAGGAAGATCTTCAGCGCAGTATCAAACATTTTGAGGACAGCATCGGTCTGTCGACCAAGCGGTTGGATCAGTTGACCAGTCCTCTCGTGCAGGATGTAGTCAACGCGCCCGTGATTGAGTTCGCCGCCTCGACATATAAGGTCGAGCAGATCATCGCGGATGCCCACCATGTGGACGTTAACTTCGCAACGGTCCCCCGTGTGGACCGCTGCATCACCTGTCATAAAGCAATCGACCGCAAGGACCTGACGCCGGATCACCTCGCGTTCCGCGCCAAATACAAAATCGGCGCGATTGAGTGGTCGAAGCTGCCCGAGCCATTGCGCAATCACCCGAACCTCGATCTGTTTGTCGGCGACACTTCGCCGCACCCGATGGCCAAGTATGGTTGCACGACCTGTCATTGGGGTTGGGACCGCGAAACGACATTCTCCCATGCGGGTCACACGCCCGATGCCGAAGAAAAGCAGCCATACACGTATGATTCCTCGAAGAAACAGTGGGTGAAGGTCGTGAAGCACGACGACGATGATGACGACGACGCGAAGCTGCAAAAGGCGTCACTCGAAAAGACCAACGCCGTCCAAATGACGCAGCGCGACGCTTGGCGGAAGAATTACAACTGGGAAGAGCAGGAGTTCCTCCTCCAGCCGATGCGCGCGGCGAAGTACGTGGAGGCCAGTTGCCTGAAGTGCCACAGCGACCAGACCAATCTCAAAGGCGGCGAACAACTCGATCACGGGCGCCGTCTCATCGAGCAACTGGGCTGTTGGTCATGCCACAAGATGAAGCAGTTGGAGACATACACCACGCATCACGTGGCTGCGGGTGAAGACTTCGACAGATCTGCAAGTTTTACGACGTGAATCCCGACGACGTGCGCCGGCTCAATGGTTTCCCGCAAGAAGTTTCGCTGACCCTCGGGCAGGAGGTCAACATCCCAATCCGTACCCTGCGGAAGCCGGGCCCGAGCCTCTACAAGGTCGCGAGCAAGACGAACGAGGAGTGGGTCCGCAAGTGGCTCGCCAATCCCGTCGCGTTCCGTCCGAACACGTACATGCCGCGGTTTTGGGGCTTGGAAAACAACAAGGGCACACCCAATCGCAATGCCGTTGAGATGAACGCCATCGCGAATTTCCTCTTCACCGTGAGCGAGCAGCCGAAATATCCGGCGCCGCCTGTGCAAGGTGATCCGGAGAACGGCAAGAAACTCGTCGGCCAGGTTGGATGCATGGCCTGCCATGTCATCGATGACAAGTTGATGGACGTCAAGCCACCCGCCACGCTCAAGCAATACATGGACGAGTGGCAGTACCGTCGGCTGCGTTCCCAGGGCCCGCAGTTGGCCGGTATCGGCACCAAGTCGGATGTCAATTGGATCTATGCGTGGATCAAGAATCCGAAACAGTACAATCCGCGGACCAAGATGCCCAATCTGCGTCTGAGCGATCAGGAAGCCGCGGACATTGCTTCGTATCTCGCGACGCTGCATAACGAAAAGACAGACAAAGAGGGCGTGCCGGAGGTCAAATCGGACCTGCTGGACAAGGAGACGGTCGAGTATTTGAAGGTCACGCTCCCGGACGCCGAGGCGCAACAGAAGATCAACGACCTCGATGACCTCATTCAGATGTATTTCGTCGATGAGACGACGATGCCGTATTACCAGGACCCGGCCCGGATGGCGCGCGACGAGGCGAAGTTGGCGGACTTACAGAAGCAGTATCAGGATACATTTGACGACGCGATCGACCGCCAAGCCAAGAAGTTGGCCGCTGAGATCGACGCGGTGAAAGCCAAAATGGCCGCAGCGAAGCAGAAGGTCGCGGCTATGACTCCAGTTGAGAAGAAGAACATCTTCTTGGGCAGCCGATTGGTGGCGCGCTATGGCTGTTTTGCTTGCCACGATATTCACGGGTTCGAGACCGCCAAGCCCATCGGCACCGAGTTGAGCGAATGGGGCAGCAAGCCGGTGGACAAGCTCGACTTTGGTTTGGTGGACATCGAGAAGGACCGCATCGCGTGGCTGAAGCAGAAACTGCACGCGCCGCGATCCTACGATCTCGGGCGGATCGACGTGACCCGCATGCCGCAGGAATTGCTCAAGATGCCGAAGTTCAATCTGACCGATGACCAGATCGACCAGATCGTCACGGTGGTGACCGGGATGACCGACGAGAAACTCACGGCGAAGGAGGCGCGCCAGCTCACGCCCGCGGAGTTTCAAATCGAGCGCGGGCGATGGACGGCAAAGGAGTTGAACTGTATCGGCTGTCACATTCTTGAGGCGCAGGGCGGAGCGATCCGCGCGACGGGAATCCCGCAGGGGATGGAGCCGCCGATGTTGATCGGGACACCAACGCAATTGCATCAGGGCCAGCGCACTCAGCCGGATTGGTTGTTCAACTTCATCAAGAATCCACAAACAGGCGAGATTCGTCCCTGGTTGCACGTGCGGATGCCGACATTCGGGTTGAGCGACGGCGAGGCGAACGTGATGGTGAAGTATTTCGCGGAAGAAGGTCGGGCGCAATTCCCCTATCAAACGCCGAAGATTGACACGTCTCCCGAACATCTGGACGCCGGCAAACAATTGTTCACACAGTTGAAGTGCGCACTGTGCCATATTGTGGAAGGCAAGGCGCTGGGGAAACCGCTGGCGGAGATTCCCGAGGAAGACCTGCCGCGATTGGCCCCGAACCTGTCGCTGGCGCACGCGCGCCTGCAACGGGACTGGCTCGTCAACAAGTGGCTGGTCGAACCGTTGTCGCAAATGCCGGGCACGCGCATGCCCCAGTTCGAGTACGGTACCGCGATCGCGCCGAACATCCTCGGCGGGGACGGACGCAAGCAGATCGAGGCGCTGGTGGATTACGTGCTGACGTTGGGGGCGAACGAGCAAACCGCCCAGGCGGCCCCGGCTCAGGCTGTGGCGGCACCAACAACCCCGGCAACTGCACCGTCGGCCACGGCGCAGCCATGAAGTTTGCCCTTGAAAAACGTTGGTTCCAATAGAAACAATGATAGATTAACGGCTGGAGGAGAGCATATGAAATCATTCAAATTGTTGGTGGCTGTCGCAATAACGCTTTCATTCGCTGCGGTTTCACGCGGCGCGGATTCGGCGTCGATTTCGGGGAAGATCACTTTTGACGGGACTCCGCCCAAGCGGAAGAAGATCACGACCGATGCCGACCCGAAGTGCGCCGAAATGCACGCGGACTCGCCCCTGTTGAGTGAGGAGGTGGTGGTGAACCCCGATGGCACATTGCGGAACGTATTCGTCTACATCAAGAGCGGGTTGGAGGGCAAAACCTACGACACGCCGAAAACACCGGTGGAGTTGGACCAAACAGGCTGTCATTACGTCCCGCACGTGTTCGGGATGATGGCCAAGCAGCCCCTGAAGATCGTCAATAAGGACGACACGTTGCACAACATTCACGCCATGCCCGCCAAGAGCAAGGAATTCAACGTCGGCCAGCCCAATCAGGGGATGGAAACCATGCGCACCTTTGCGGAGCCGGAAATCATGGTGCATTTCAAGTGCGATGTGCATCCCTGGATGTCGGCGTACGTTGGCGTAATGGACAATCCGTTTTACAGCACGACCGGAGACGACGGCACGTTTTCGTTGAAGGGACTGCCCGCCGGCGAATACACAGTGGCGGCCTGGCACGAGAAGTACGGCGAGCAGACCCAGAAGATCAAGGTCGGCGACGGCGAAGCCAAGAAGCGTCACTTCAAGTTTACGAAGCCGGCTGAATAGAGCCGGGGTGACGAGAAAACTGGCGTACAGGAGAGCCTGTTGGGGAACGACGGGCTCGTGGAGTGGTTTTTCCGAAAGGAAATCGGGTCAATGACAGAAGCGCATCATTACGAAGAGCATCACGAAGAACATGGGCACAAGCTGCCGTTTTGGCGGAAGTACATCTTTTCGACCGACCACAAAGTCATCGGTATCCAATACGGCCTGACGTCGCTGGTGTTTTTGTTCTTCGGTTTTTGCCTGATGATGTTGATGCGGTGGCAGTTGGCGTTTCCGGGCAAGCCATTGCCGATCGGGTTTCTGTCGAGTTGGCTCGGTGACGCGCGGATGCCCGGCGGCATCATGGCCCCCGAGTTTTACAACCAGCTCGGGGCGATGCACGGCACGATCATGATCTTCCTCGGCGTGGTGCCGTTGGCGGTGGGCGCGTTCGGCAACTATTTGGTGCCGCTGCAGGTTGGTGCGCAGGACATGGCGTTCCCGAAACTTAACATGTCCAGCTACTGGGTGTACTTCATCGGTGGTGTGGTCATGCTCTGCAGCTTCTTTGTGCCGGGCGGCTCGGCCCAGTCCGGCTGGACTTCCTATCCACCGACAACTAAAGGAAGACCTGCGCTCCCGCAACCAGAGGCAAGGGCCAATCTTCAAGATCGTCGACGACCCCAGAATCACTCGCGTCGGCCGTCTGCTTCGCCGCTACAGCCTCGACGAACTGCCGCAACTCTGGAACGTGCTCCGGGGGGAGATGAGTCTGGTGGGGACCGCGCCCTCATCCCGTTGA
>CAVYAC010000139.1:0-35140 GCA_963766065.1 uncultured Verrucomicrobiae bacterium | reverse complement strand
GTCGATCCCATAGCCGTTCAACGTCGCCAGCACGTGCTCGACCGTGTGAATGACCGTGCCGTTGGTGCCGATGGTCGTCCACCGCGTCGTATCGCCGATGTTGCGGATGTTCGGCTCGATTTCGGGTTTCCCGTCGAGATCGACCCGCACAAACTTGATCCCATGGTCCACCGGCGCGGGTTTCCACGTCATGTTGACCTTCAAACCCGTGTGAATGCCAATGCCCGAGAACGACACTGGCCGCTTGATTGTCTGCTGCTGTTTCAGCATGGGCGCGTTTGTAACACGCCCGCGATTCGGTAAGCAAGCCTGTGTCCATGATACCATTGGCAGGGCACGCCCGCCTTTGACATTGCACGTGTGCGCCGTTTGTGCGACGAATCCAGTTGGCATTCGACGTTGTCACATGAAATTACGCCTGCTACTTGCCGTGTTACCGTTCTTCGCTGCCGCTGTTTTCGCCGCCGATCCCATCACAATCACCGGGCCGGAACAGGCGCATCTCGACCTCAGTCTTCCCGATGGCGGACTGCCACCAGTGCCGGGCGCAAAACATCCAAATCTTCCGCGCCTCACGCGACAAGCCCGATCTGACCGACGGCAAAGGCTGGACGTACAATCACCACGTTGACATGGCCGCATGGAAGGGCCAACTCTACGTCGCTTGGAGTTCCGGCGAAACGGACGAAGACATCTGGCCCTGGCGCGAAGTCTACAGCACCTCCACCGATGGCATCACGTGGTCGCCCCCGGCCGAAGTCTCTCCCCAAGGCGTCTCGAACCCACTCCGGATGCATTTCTTCCTCGCCCAAACGGTCGAATGCTCGCCATCGCCGGCCTCTCGCCGCGACGAAACTACACTAACCGACAAGAATCGTGACACGCTCGTCGTTCGCGAAATCCTCGCCGATCATGCGCTCGGCCCGTACTATGCGCTCCTGACACCAACACCCGTCACCTCTCCCGACTTCTATACCAACTCCGCCGACAAAGGCTTCCTCGAGGCGTGCAACCAACTACTTGCCAACCGTCCGTTCCTCGAACAGCAGGACTATGGTGCATTGCTCGGCCCCCGCCGCATGAAATGGCACGACTCCGGCGGGAGAAACATGCCGCTAAAAGCGATGTCCCTCTTCCATCGCAAAGACGGCGCACTCGTCGGCATCTGCAAAAACGGTTGGGTCATCGTCTCTCCGGACAACGGCGATACATGGTCGCAACCGATCATCCCGCCATCGCTGGTCACCGGCACAGGCAAGGTGTGGGGCCAACGCACCGCCGACGGCCGTTATGCCCTGATCTACAATCCCGACAAGAAAGACCGCTTCCCGCTCGTCATGGTCACGAGCGACGATGGCGTGACCTTCGCCAACATGCGTGTCGTTCATGGCGAGTTGCCGCGACAACGCTACGTCGGCGAGCACAAGAACGTCGGCCCACAATACGTCCGCGGCATCTCCGAATGGTCCAACGACGGCACATGGAAGGATAACGCCATCTGGATCGTCTACAGTGTCAACAAGGAAGACATTTGGGTCAGCCGCATCCCGCTGACTGGCAGCGCCGACGCGTGGAACACCTACAGCCCAATATGGGCGCCCGTGACCTTGCGAAAGGATGGTGTATATCTGGAAGATCGCGACCCATACGATTACGCCCGTGCGACGCGGTTGTTCTCGCCGAGACCGCAAGTGGTGGAGCGTTTCAGAGTGACGACGACCAAGGGAACCGAGCTTCCAATGCTGATCGAGTTGCACAGCGGTCCGACCAGCCGGAGTCCGATTCGCTGGGAATTGAAGCACAGCGATTTCACCAGTGATGAGCTTTCGTGCCGAATCGAAGCTGACACGCAGACTCACAAGTACTCCCTCTACGCGCAAGACACGCCGGTCGTCAAAGACGCGGTGTTGCCAGAGTCGGTCACTATGTTCACCGGAATCTCTTTCGCCACCGGCCCCGCGCGTTCGATCATCGACCGCGCGACAACGTCTGTTACCAATGACGCTCCGGTCGAACAAACCAGTTACACGATTCAACGGCTCACGATTCAGTGACCAAATGCAGACCGGCCAGCCACACCCGGCGGCCTTTGGGATTGCAGCCTTCCGTCGTTTGTGACACAAACCCCGCATGAAACGATTGTTCCTTTATCTCTCTCTCAGCTTCCTGGCAATGGCCTGTTCCATCGCGCACGCAGCGGATTCGCCAGTTATCAAGATCGTCTCCAGCCTGCCGCGCACGGGTAGCGCGACCGCCCAGGCGCAAACGATGGTCAACGGCATCCGCATGGCCATCGAAGAAGCGGGAGGCAAAGTCGGCGTTTTCACCATTGCCTATGAAGACTGGGACGACGCGTCGCCTGAGCGCGGGCAGTGGGATCCCGCCGTCGAAGCCGCCAACGCGCAGAAGGCCGTCCAGGACCCCGACATCATGGCCTACATCGGCACGTACAACTCCGGTGCCGCAAAAATCGCGATGCCGATTCTGAACAAAGCCTCGCTCGTGATGGTCAGCCCCGCCAATACGTACCCCGGCCTCACCAAGCCCGGCACCGGCGAAGCCAACGAACCACAGGTATACCGCCCCTCCGGTAAGATCAATTACTTCCGCGTCGTCCCCGCCGACGACATTCAGGGCGAAGTCGCGGCGGAGTGGGCCAAGGAACTCGGCGTGAAGAAAGTCTTCGTCCTCCATGATCGCGAATTGTACGGCAAAGGCGTGGCCGACGTGTTCAAGCGCGCCTGCGCCAGACTCGGCATCCAGGTCGTCGGTTACGAAGGCATCGACCCCAAGGCGGCGAACTATCGCTCGCTGGTGACGAAGATCAAAAGCACGGACGCCGACATGGTGTATTTCGGCGGCACAACCCAGACGAATGCCGGCCAAATCGCCAAAGACCTCGTCGCCGGCGGCGCGAAGGTGAAACTCATGGTGCCCGACGGCTGCCGCGAACAGGCGCTCATCGAGTCGGCTGGCAAGGACAACCTCGACGACCGCACCTACGTGACGTTTGGCGGGTTGCCGCCGAGCCAGCTCCAGGGCCGCGGCAAGCAGTTCTACGAGAACTATAAGAAGAAGTACAACGCCGAGCCGGAAGCCTACGCGGTCTACGGGTACGAAGCCGCCCGCGTCGTCCTGGAAGGCATCAAGCGCACCGGCAAGAAAGACCGCGCCGCGATCACGGACGCGATCACCAACCTGCGCGACTTCGACGGCGTCCTCGGGAAATGGTCCTTCGACCAAAACGGCGACACCTCCCTCAAAGTCATGGCCGTCGAGGAAATCAAAGACGGCAAGTTCACCCCCGTAAAGATCGTGGGGATGTGAGTGCGAAAGCTAAGAATCGCAATTTGACGGACAATACCATGGCTAAACAAAAGGCGGATGCTTCAAACAGGAAGCTCTCGAGGAAGGATCTTGCGGTACTAATTATAGACGCTCTTGTGGATGCGAAGATTGTTCAAAGGAACAGGTTCGACGATGCCGTCGGCATCGCAGCTCAGGAGATCGACGTGCGCAAGGCGCTCGGAGATTACTAAAAGCATGTCGTACCGCGTCCGGCTCTTCGTTGTGCGCGGGTCTCCTGACCGCGCACGTTGATTGGCCGAAGGTCTCCCGCTTCTTTGCGATTGCGGCCCTCCTGCAGCACCGCTACAGTGGGCCGCATGTCGGGCAGTGAGATTTTTCTGCAACAACTGATTATCGGGCTGTCCAACGGCATGATCATCGCCCTGATCGCCCTGGGCTACACAATGGTCTACGGCATCATCGAACTCATCAACTTCGCTCACGGCGACCTGTTCATGCTCGGCTGCTTTGCCGGGCTGACGCTCACGGGTCTTCTCGGGCTCGACCAAGCGACCGCTGGGGCTCCGGGCGCATGGTTCGGCCTGTTGCTCATGCTTCTCGTGGTGCCGACCTTCTGTGGCGGGCTGAACTGGCTCGTCGATCGCCTCGCCTATCGTCACCTGCGCGAGTCCACCAAGCTGGCGCCCCTCGTTTCGGCCATCGGCGTGTCATTCATCTTCATGAACATTGGCCTGCTCTGGGGCGGCGTGCCGATGAAGGTCTTCGGCTTGGGACGCGCTGCCGCTGCCCCAAAGGCGTTTCCCGAGTTGGTCTCCAACGCCAACCTCCTCGGCCAGAGCGCGGTCGAGTTTACGGGAAAAGACGTGATGGTCTTCGTGGTGACGCTCCCGTTAATGGCCTTGCTCACGTGGTTTGTGAAACGCACGCGCGAGGGCAAAGCCATGCGGGCGGTCGCGCAGGACCGGCTTGCGGCCCAGTTGATGGGCATTCCCGTGGACCGGGTCATCGGCCAGACATTTCTGATCGGTGGCGGATTGGCGGGCGTCGCCAGCGTTGTATTCTCCGTTTACAACAACACGATCTATTTCCAAATGGGCTATCGCGCCGGCATCGACGCCTTCACGGCTGCCGTGTTGGGCGGGATTGGAAGTTTGCCCGGTGCCGTGCTCGGTGGATTAATCATCGGTCTGGCCCGCGCGTTTTGTGACCAGTATCTGGAGACGCGCTGGACAAACGTGCTCGTGTTCGCGGTACTGATTCTGGTACTCGTGTTCCGGCCATCTGGGCTGCTCGGTTCGCGCGCGAAGGAGAAGGTGTAATGGCCGCGCGCCGCACAATCCCGTTTCACTGGTCGTTCCTCATCGTGGCGGCGCTGATCCCATTGATCGAACTGCTCATCCCCGGCGACCATCACATTGGTGCTCTGCTGCGTCCGATTTTCATCATGGCCATGCTCGGGCTGGGGCTGAACATTCTCACCGGCTTCACGGGCCTGCTGAACCTCGGTGTCGCAGCGTTCATGGCCGTCGGCGCGTACAGCTACGCGATTCTGACATGCGACATCTATCCATTCCGTCTCGGCTTCTGGGCAGCGACGATCATCACCGTGCTCGTCGGGCTGACCGTCGGTCTTTTCCTCGGCCTGCCGACAATCCGCCTTCGCGGCGATTATCTGGCCATTGTAACGCTTGGGTTCGGCGAAATTGTCGAAGACGTGCTCAAGAACCTCGATTCGATTACGAAAGGCACCCAGGGCATCAATCCCCTGCCCTCGCCGTCGCTCTTCGGCTATCAGTTTCGACCGGAAACGTATCAACCGTGGTATTACCTTTTTCTCGGCTTTCTGGCGCTTCTCGTATTGGTAAACCGCAACCTGCAGTGCTCCCGCGTTGGCCGCGCATGGATCTCCATTCGCGAAGACGAACTCGCCTCCTCGTGCATGGGCATCAATCCGATGAAGATGAAACTCCTCGCGTTCGCCCTCGGCGCCGCACAATGCAGTCTCGCGGGCGCGTTCTGGGCGAGCTACCTCGGGTCCAGCGGCGAGCCGGGCAATTACGATTTTCAGGTTTCCATCATCGCGTTGTGTATGGTGATCGTCGGCGGCATGGGCAACATCGGCGGCGTGTTACTTGGCGCGCTGGTCATCACGGGCTTCAACTCCATCGTGCTCGAAACGCTCACGAATTTCCTAAAAGCGCACCAGATCATCAATAGCTCGAACGCGTTCACCGCTCCCGGCAACTGGAAATACATGCTCTATGGGCTCGCGCTCGTCCTCATGATGCGGTTTCGTCCCGAAGGCCTGCTCCCGTCGAAGCAGTTGAAGGCCGAACTTCATCCGCAAGAACCACATTTGCCCCCGACATTATGAATATCCTCGAGATTTCCGATCTGACGGTGCGGTTCGGCGGACTCACCGCGGTGAATGCTGTGTCGCTGGACATCCCGGCCGAGGAGATCGTCTCCGTCATCGGGCCCAACGGCGCGGGCAAAACCACCCTCTTCAATGCCGTCACGGGCGTCCACGAACCGACTGCGGGTCGCATCCGCTTCGATGGCCGGGAAACGCGCCGACCCTTCCGGAGCACGACAGCCCTAACCCTGGCGCTCGTCGGTCTCGTCGCCGCGATCAGTCTTGTCCTGATCGCCAATATCGAGCCGCTCTGGGATGCGGTTATCACGACGAATTACGTTTATCAGCAAGCATTCCCGTGGCAGAAAATGCCCGGCGCGGCGGTCAATTACTTTACCGACGAACCCGGACGGCGCTTCCTGATTCCCTTTCTCGTCGGCGGCATCATCGGACTAGGCGGCGCGTACGCGATTTGGTCCCGCAGCCGCTATGCACCAGAGGTAGCCGCACGTGCCGGGATCGCCCGCACCTTCCAGAACATCCGCCTGTTCAATCAAATGACCGTTCTCGACAACGTGCTGTTGGGTATGGATAGCCGGTTGCACACGCGATTCTGGCACGCGGCGCTGCGGCTGCCTCTCTACTGGCGCGAGCGACAGGACGCCGAGCAGCAGGCCATGAAAATCCTGCAATTCGTCCACCTCGATCAAGAAGCCCACCAACTCGCCGAGAACCTCTCCTATGGCCATCAGCGCCGCCTCGAAATCGCCCGTGCTCTGGCCATCCAGCCCCGTCTCCTGCTCCTCGACGAACCTGCCGCCGGGATGAATCCCGCCGAAGCGCAGGAGTTGATGAAACTGATCCACGACATTCGCCAGCGGGGCGTCACGGTGCTGCTTATCGAACATCACATGCCCGTCGTAATGGGAATCTCCGACCACATCGCCGTCCTCGATCACGGCGAGAAAATCGCGGAGGGCACTCCCGCCGAAGTACAAAGTAACGCACGGGTCATCGAAGCGTATCTTGGGAAGGATCACGACGATGCTTCTGCAACTTGAAGGTGTGCACGCTGGCTACGGCGCGATCGAGGTGCTGAAGGGCGTGAGCATCGGCGTCGAGAAGGGCGAGATCGTCGCGGTGCTCGGCGCGAATGGCGCGGGCAAATCCACCACGTTGATGACCATCAGCGGGATCAACCACTGTCGCCAGGGGCGAATCCTGTTCGATGGAGAAGCCATCCAGAACCGGGCCGCCCCACGAGATTGTACAGCGTGGCATCTCGCAATCTCCGGAAGGACGGCGCATTTTCCCCCGTCTAAGCGTGCGAGAGAATCTGGAGATGGGAGCCTTTCAGCGCGGTCACGCCAACGGATTGGGCGACGACGTGGAACGCGTCTTCACCGCATTTCCGATTCTGAAGGAGCGGCAGTCGCAACTCGGAGGCACGTTGAGCGGCGGCGAGCAACAAATGCTGGCGATCTCGCGCGCCCTGATGGCGCGGCCAAAGTTACTGCTGCTTGATGAACCGTCGCTCGGTCTCGCACCGATGGTCGTGACGAGAATCTTCGACATCATTCGCGAAATTAACCGTCAGGGCACCACGATTCTGCTCGTGGAACAAAATGCGAACATGGCGCTCCATGTCGCGCATCGGGGGTATGTACTGGAAACGGGAAGAATTGTGTTGGAAGATACTGCCGCAAACCTGATATGTAATGAACAGGTGAAGCGGTCTTACCTGGGAGGTTGATGGCGACATGAGTAAACAGACGGTGGCGATCATTGGGGCATCCGCCGACAAAGCCAAGTTCAGCAACAAATCCATTCACGCGCATTTGCGCGCGGGGTACGACGTGTATCCGGTCAATCCCAAGGAAGAAACGATCGAAGGCCTGAAGTGTTACAAATCGGTCCTCGACATTCCCGTGGCGCTCGACCGCGTGAGCCTCTACCTTCCGCCGCCGGTCGGCGTCAAAGTCCTCGACGATATAGCCCAAAAGGGGTGCCAGGAACTCTGGATTAATCCCGGCGCCGAAAACCCCGATCTTATTCAAAAATCTCAGACACTCGGTTTGAACCCCATTTTCGCCTGCTCGTTCACCGATGCGTTGGCCCATAGTGCGTAACCCGTGAGGATCATGACCATGACAACACGAACCGAACTCTCCATCGTCCTCCCCAACCGCCCCGGCACACTCAGCGAAGTCGCCAATGCCCTCGCGAAAGCGAAAGTGAACCTGCTCGCCATCGACGCCTCGGGCGGATTCGAATACAACATCGTACGGATCGTCCCGGATAAGGTCGCCAAGGCCCGGGTCGTGCTGCGGCGTCGCGGATTGGACGTTGGCGAGACGAAAGTATTATGCATTCCCGGGACCGAAGGACCCGGCGCGATCGCGCGCGTCGCGGACGCTCTCGGAGCCGCGAAGGTCAACATCGATTACCTGTACGCCACCGCCGGCAGCTTGCAATCTGATGCCATTATCGTCGCCCACGTATCGGACGCGCAACGGGCGATCAAGGCCTTGCGCTAACCAGCCGCGTCGAGGTGTCGTCGAGCGCGCTCGAACACGGCATCGAACATCGGCTCGGTCAACTTCCCCGTATTGGTGTTCTGTCGGCTTGGATGATAGGAAGCAATCAATGCTGGCACCCCCCTACCCAATTCGTGGATCGTGTCATGAGCAAACCGGGGCAGCGGTTTCGGCAACGCGACGCCAAGTCGGCGCAAACCCTTCAGATAATTGTCGAAAGCGATCTTGCCGAGCGCGATCACGACTCGCAGTTGTTTCAGGCGCTTCAGTTCCTCATCGAAGTACACACTGCAGTGTTCGATCTCCTGGGGAAGCGGCTTGTTGTCGGGCGGCGCGCAGTGGAGCACAGCGGTGATATAGCAATCGAGCAGTTTCATCCCGTCATCGCGCCGTTGCCATGTCGGCTGGTTGGCGAAGCCGGCCTTGTGCAGCGCGCGGAACAGCCAGCGACCCGAAGAATCGCCCGTAAAGAACCGTCCCGTGCGGTTCCCACCGTGCGCCGCCGGGGCCAGGCCGATGATCGAGTATCCGCGCACTCGGACGACCAAAACTCGGCAGCGGCTTCGCCCAATAATCCCAGTCACGAAACTCTCGCTTCTTGTCGTGGCCGATTCGCTCCCGATAGGTGGTCAATCGCGGGCAAAGCCGGACCGGATAATCCGCTGGTTGAACTTGTCGTGCCAGTCCATCTCGCTCAGACCTTGTGGCCGATCCATTCGTCGCGGAATTGTTGAATCCGCCGTTGAGACAGTGCCAGACGCTCCGGGCGAATGCGGCCTGACTCGACGGCTTTTGTAAGCGCTTCGTGGGCGGCCAGGGCCTTTTCCGCGGTGTGGCAAACAAGAATCATGTCCGCCCCGGCATCGAACGCGTTGACAACCGCTTCCCCAAACGGACGAATCTGCGAAATCGCCCCCATCTCCATGTCGTCGGTAAGGACAAGTCCGCCAAAGCCGAGTTGGTTTCGCAGGAGTTCGGTTAGAATCACCTTGGACAGCGACGCCGGTCGCGGCTTTTTCCCATCAAACGCGGGATAATGCCCGTGTCCGACCATGATCGCGGTAAGCCGCCGCATCAACTTCATGTATGGCACAACATCTTCTGCCAGCAGCAACTCGCGCGTGCGTTGGATCGTCGGAAGTTTCTCGTGAGAATCGAGTGCCGCCCCACCCAATCCCGGAAAATGCTTCGGGCACGCCGCGACCCCCTCTCGTTCGAGTCCCTCCAGGAACGCGCCCGCCCAGCGGCTCACCTCATCGGCGGTCCGGCCCCAGCAACGTTCCCGTAGCGCGTTGTCGGTCTTCTCGTCGAATAACTCCAGATCCAGCACGGGGGCGAGATCAATGTCGATCCCGAACTGATGCAGCCAATGGCCCGTGGTCCGACCGAAATCCTCCGCCTGTTCCACATTGCCGGATTTCTTGATCTCGGCGATGGTGGGTGCCTCGCCAATGATGTTGCGCAAGCGGTTGATGCGACCGTGCTCCTGGTCAATCGCAATGAGCGGACGATAGGTGAACTCCATGCGCAAGGCACGGGTTAGCACCCGAAGTTCCGCGGCATCGTCGATGTTGCGCGCAAACAACACAATCCCGCCCGGTCGCACGGATTCGAGCACTCGCCGTGTACCGGCGTTCAGCTTGGTGCCGGGCAATCCGATGACCAGGTGTTGCCCGAGATGCAGTTCTTTCGGCGAGCCCATGGAATTCGATCAGTTGCGAGGCGGCTTGTTCCGTGTCACACTCCCTTGTAACATTTGCGTGGACGAATGGTCAAACGTCACCAGGAGGCGATATGAAAGAGTTTACGGAACTGACGATTGTGACGCCGAATGCCCCCGGCAAGCTCGCCGAGGTGTTGCGAGCCCTGGCCACCTCCAAGGTCAACCTGATTGCGATCGACTCGTCCTCCGGTTACGACCTCAACATGGTCCGCCTGGTGACAAACAACCCGCCGAAGGCGCGGAAGGTCTTGGCGAAATTGGGCTACAGCGCGACCGAATCCGCCGTGTTGGGTGTCACCATTTCCGACAAGCCCGGCCAACTCGCCCACATCGCCGCCGCCATTTCGAAATCCCGCGTGAACATCGACTACATGTACGCCACCGCCGTGGCGTACGATCAGCCAGCCATGGTCATCATACATGTGGCGGAAGCCGGTACCACCGAAAAAGCCCTACGCACCGCCAAGATTGTCTGAGCGCGCGTTGAGAGGCGGCTATTCCCGTCCAAATCCGAACTTCACGGTGCGGCGCCGGATGGTCCTGACACGCTTGGTTGGTGGGAACGTCGGTGGACACGGAACTGGACTCGACGTAGCCCTTCTTGATCAACCACGCCTCGACTTCTTCACCGCTGACATCGGCCAGGATCTGGCCGTCGATCTCCAGCGTCGGTTGAAGCGGCTGGCCGCTTCTGGCGACCATCTCTTCATAGTTCGCGGAGTTGTTAATGACGTCGCGGTCGTCGAACGGAAGGTCATACTTCTGCAATACGGCGCGCACGCCGTTGCTCCATCCACAACTCGGTTTCAGCCAGGCAATAATTTTCGGTTGACTCATAAGGTTCTCACGCCTCCACCCCTCTCTATGCATGAAGAACCCACAAAAAGCAAGCCGACGACCTGCACAGCTTGTGTTTGCTGCCTTCTGTCATTTCAGCGAATGGCACCTAAGTTGCTCATTACGTGGAGGATGACCTTACTGGGCGAGATTCAACTGTTGCTGGAGCGCACCTACGGGACCACGGGCGTAAACTTCGAGGATTTCATTCTCGAGCCGGCAACGCAGCCGCGCTCTGTCCGAAATGGCCGGTGCCAGCGCCGCGCAAATCTCGGATTTGGGACGCGTGTTCTTGCGAATCGTGGATGGCAAGCTGCGTCTGGGAATTCACTATGACCCGAGCGTTATCGACGCGTTGGAGGGAAACAATCCCGCCTGCGGATTGAACGACCAAAACATCGTCCCGTTCATGGTGTTCTTGGAGGAACTCGATCACGCCGTTCACGCGGCCCTGAAGTTTCACGAAGGGATTCGCGACATCCACAGCGAGGCGTTCGTACGTGATCTCGAACTACAAGCGAAGGTTGACACCTATCTGGTTCTCCAGAAATACTGCGCATTTTTCAACCGTCCGCAAAAGCTGACCGATGCCGATCGCCGCTGGCTGAAAGCGTGCGTATTCGACCGCGATAATGCCGTGTTTGAGGAACCCGTGCTGGCCGAGCGCTACCACGAAACCAATCGTCTCGCCCGCCGGTATGCGCGTCATCTCGACGGCCTTCCGCGGACCCGGCGCACCACGGAAATCCGCCGCTTCCGAAAACTGACCTACAGCCAAAAGCGCGACCGCATCGCCGTTGCAATCGCCCGGTAGCATGTGTCCTATCAGCGGGCGGCCGTGTTTCAGAAAATACTTCTGGAATTCTTTGGCCGCTTCCGTTAACACCGTAGCGACCCATGAACATGTTGCTGCGGCTTTTTACGTCCTCATTGGGGAAAAAGTTCCTGATGGCCATCACCGGCGCGGGACTTTTTCTGTTTGTCATTGGCCATCTGCTGGGAAACCTGCAGATTTTTCTGGGACCGGAGGCCATCAACCGCTACGGCCACTTTTTGCAAACGACACCCGAGATTCTCTGGCCCGCCCGCATCGGCCTGCTGGCATTTGTGATCATCCATGTTTGGACATCCATTTCGCTGACGTTGGAGAACCGGGCCGCGCGCGCCGCCCGGTATGACGTAAAGGAAGTCGTGGCCGCCACCCTCGCGTCGCGCACGATGATCTGGAGCGGGCTCATTATTTTCGCGTTTGTCGCGTTCCACCTAGCCCATTACACTTTGCTAATTGTCCACCCGGAGTTTCGTGACCTGCACGATGCCAACGGCTGGCATGACATTTATCGGATGATGGTCCTGGGCTTCTCCAATTATTGGGTGTCCGCATTCTACGTTCTTAGCATCGGACTCCTGTGCCTCCATCTGAGCCACGGTGCGAGCGCGATGTTCCAGTCGCTGGGCCTCAAGAACGAGGCCTACACGTGCGCGATTGACCGTTTCGCGAATGCGGCGGCGGTGATAATCTTCGTCGGCTATATTTCCATTCCGCTTGCGGTGTTAGGCGGAGCGTTCAAACCACATCCGATGAGGGAAGGCACGTACGCGGCGGGGCCGTGGAAATATGTCTACCGAATCGAGGCTGTGGGGACGAGGTCGGAAAGGCGAATCGGGGAGTTGTCTTACAGCGGTAAGGAGATTCGGGGCGAATTCGGCAACTGGATTCGGACGCCGTTGGGTCAGTTTCTTTATTTTGGCAGCGGTTACAATACTGGCTGGCTCAATACCATGACGTACGACAAACCTGTTTTTGACCAGCGCGGTGAAGTCACTAGGGAAGTTTTGGATGCCCGGGTCGACCTGCGCGATAAGCTTACCGAAATCTCGGTCGATCACCAATGACATGAAACTCGACGCCAAAATCCCTCCGGGACCGCTTCCTCAAAAATGGGACAAGCACAAGACGGCAATCAAGCTGGTCAATCCCTCCAACAAACGCAAGTACGAGATCATCGTCGTCGGCACCGGGCTCGCGGGCGCGTCGGCCGCGGCTTCTCTTGCCGAACTGGGATACAGCGTCAAGTCGTTCTGCATTCAAGATAGTCCGCGGCGGGCGCACAGCGTCGCCGCGCAGGGTGGTATCAATGCGGCGAAGAATTACCAGAATGACGGCGACAGCGTCTATCGGCTCTTCTATGATACAATTAAGGGCGGCGATTTTCGGTCGCGCGAGGCGAATGTCCATCGACTCGCGGAAGTCAGCGTCAATATCATCGACCAATGCGTGGCGCAGGGCGTGCCGTTCGCCCGTGAGTACAGCGGGTACCTGACAAATCGTTCGTTCGGCGGCGCGCAGGTCTCGCGAACGTTCTACGCGCGCGGCCAAACTGGTCAGCAACTGTTGCTGGGCGCCTACCAGGCGTTGATGCGACAGGTCGGGCTCGGACAGGTGAAACTATTCCCGCGCACAGAGATGTTGGAACTGGTGGTGGTCAATGGACATGCCAAAGGCATTGTCGTTCGCGACATGGTCACCGGCGCGATCTCATCGCATTCCGGCGACGCGGTGGTTCTGGCAACGGGCGGTTACGGCAACGCGTATTATCTCTCAACCTACGGTCGCGGCTCAAACGCCACGGCCATTTGGCGTGCGCATAAGAAGGGCGCGTTGTTCGCCAATCCGTGTTTCACGCAAATTCATCCCACGTGCATCCCCGTGTCGGGCGATTATCAGTCCAAGCTCACCCTGATGAGCGAATCGTTGCGCAACGATGGCCGGGTGTGGGTCCCAAAGAAGAAGGGCGACAAGCGGCCGCCCGCCGAGATTCCCGAAGACGAACGCGATTACTATCTCGAACGCAAGTATCCGAGCTACGGCAATCTGGCGCCCCGGGACATCTCCTCGCGCGCGGCCAAGCAGGTGTGTGACGAGGGCCAGGGCGTCGGCGAAAGCGGCCTGGGCGTCTACCTTGATTTCTCCAAGGCGATCAAGGAACTCGGCATCGAGAAGATGCGCGAGCGTTACGGAAACCTCTTCGACATGTACCATGAAATCACGCACGAGGACGCGTACCAGACCCCGATGCGCATCTTTCCCGCGATCCACTACATGATGGGCGGGCTGTGGGTGGATTACAATTTGATGAGCAACGTGCCGGGGTTGTACGTCATTGGCGAAGCGAATTTCTCCGACCACGGTGCGAACCGCCTTGGCGCCAGCGCGCTGATGCAGGGCCTGGCCGACGGTTATTTCGTGCTCCCCTACACCATTGGGGATTATCTGGCTACCCAGAAGCCCGGTTCGCGACCGAAGCCCGATGCGGGCGAGTTTAGGCAGGCCGAGCAAGAAACGAGCGACCGCATCAAGAAACTGCTGGCGATCCGTGGCAAGAAGACCGTGACCGAATTCCACAAACGGTTGGGCCGAATCCTCTGGGAGCATTGCGGCATGGCCCGCACCGAAAAGAGTCTGAAAGAAGCGCTGGCCCTGATCCCACCCTTACGCGAGGAATTCTGGAAAGATGTGAATGTTCCCGGTGAAAGCCAGGACCTGAATCAATCTCTCGAACGCGCGGGACGCGTGGCCGATTACCTCGAGTTGGCGGAGTTGATCGTGTATGACGCGTTGATGCGTGATGAATCGTGCGGCTGCCATTTCCGCGAGGAACACCAGACGTCAGACGGTGAATGCCAGCGCAACGACGAGCAGTATGCGTATGTCGCCGCGTGGGAATTCACCGCCGTCGGCAAGACGCCCCTCTTGAACAAAGAGCCCCTCGTTTACGAAGAGATCCACTTGGCGCAGAGGAGCTACAAGTAATGAACGTCAAACTGCGAGTGTGGCGGCAACCTAATCCCGAGACGCCGGGACGATTTGAGACCTACGAGGCAAAGGACATCAACCCGAACATGTCGTTCCTTGAAATGCTGGACGTCGTCAACGAAGACCTGACCCGGCGCGGGCAGGAGCCCATCGCGTTCGACCACGACTGTCGCGAAGGCATCTGCGGCATGTGTTCGTGCGTTATTAACGGCGAACCGCACGGCCCTGAGAACAAGGTCGCCACCTGCCAGACGTACATGCGCAGTTTCCAGAACGGCGAGATGATCACCGTCGAGCCGTTTCGCGCCAAAGCGTTTCCCTTGATCAAGGACCTGATCGTCAATCGCAGCGCGTTTGACCGGGTCATTCAAGCGGGCGGGTTCGTTTCTGTTTCGACCGGCTCGGCGCCCGACGGCAATGCAATCCTCGTGCCGAAACAGAGCGCCGACCTTGCCATGGACGCGGCGGCATGCATCGGTTGCGGCGCGTGCGTTGCGGCGTGCAAGAATGCCAGCGCCATGCTCTTCGTGGCTGCGAAGGTTTCGCACCTCAACCTCATGCCCCAGGGCCAGCCGGAAAAAGAGAAACGTGTCTTAGCGATGGTTCAACAGATGGACAAAGAAGGGTTCGGCGCCTGCACCGTGACGGGTTCCTGCGAAGCCGTCTGCCCCAAAGGAATCAGCCTGAACTTCATCGCCAAGATGAATCGCGATTATTTCGGAGCGACGATCAGGTTCGGGAAGTAGCTTCTCAGTCGTTCGCGTGCGCATGTCCTTGCGCCTTGAGGAAGCGTTGTTTGCGCATGACCAGGAGCATGGCGCAACCGCCGAGGAATCCGAAGACCGCCATTGTGGGAAACCACGATACCCAGCCATACTTGTCCAGCAGTCTGCCCATTAGTGGCACGGCAATACCCGCTCCGAAGTACTGAAAAGAGTCGATTACACCGGATGCGAAGCCGGCCATTTTGCGCCCGCCGATGTCCATCGGCGCAGCCGCGCCGACAATCGAGTGAGTGGCATTCACCGCCAGCGAGATCATGATGAGGAAAAAGCAGCTTAAAAACACCCCCCGCATCCCAAACCCCTCAATCAGGATGACGGCAATGATAATGACAACCGTGATCATGAAGTAGAGCACCATCGCGACGGGCGAGCGGTGTCCTTTGAAGATCTTATCCGAAATCACACCCGATCCGAGCGAACCACCGACGGCCACCAGCGGCATGAGTTGCATCGTCCATTGGACCGCCGGCATCTGGAGAGTCAGCCCCAGTTTATTCACGAAGTACAGCACTGCCAACTGGTCTGAGCCATGTCGCACCGCGCCCGTGCAGGCGTAGGCCAACGCATACAGCCACACCAGCGGGTGGCGTCCGATCGTCAGAAGTGATTCTTTGAGCGGGACACGCACGTCGGCGTGCGCGTGGTCAACCTCATCAGGGTGGACGTTGACGAAGCCGGCCTGCTCGGGTGTCTCCTTAACGAACAACGCGATCATGACCGCCGGGATCACGGCTATCAACGGTGGCACCCAGAACAGCCAGCGCCAGTGCAACGCCGGCACCGTCCAGATGAACAAAGTGAAGCCCGCCAATAACATCGGCGCCAACTGATTGATCGAGAATTGTCCCAACTGAATCATGAACCCGAAAATACCTGAGAACGTGCCACGTTCGGTGCGACTGAACCACGCCGCGTTGATCTTGATCATACCGGGCGCGCCGAACGCCTGAAAATAACCGGCGATCAACCAAATCATCGAGAACGTGGTGAACGTACCGCTGTAGGAAGCCGCGCCGAAGGCGAAGTTCATCACGATCGTGCCTGCCGCGCCGATAAGCATCGCCCGCCGTCCGCCAATGCGATCAGTCAGCAAACCGTTGACGAGTTGGCCGATTCCGTACGCCCAAAACCAACAGCTTAATATCTGCGTGATCTCGGTATAATTGAAATTATATTCCTTCTGCAGAGAGGGGGCCGCCCACCGGAAATTATAGCGGCACATGTAATATGCCGCATACATAAGCCCGAGGCTGACCCAATTCAGGCCGCGGCGAGGTCGAAATCCGGAGGGATATTTATTGCGGGCGCCGGGCTGGGGCGCGGTGGCGGTCTGTTCCATGAATTTTCTTTCGCGAACACCCGAAGCGACAGTAAGACAGACCGTAACGGCACTGATGCAGAAAAGTCAAAGAAAATGTTCAATCAACCGTGCTCTGTTGGCAAAAAAGCCGAAGGCGACCAATCGGGTCGCCTTCGCTCTTGATTGATAGATGTTTTAGCGGCGCTGTCGGTTCAGGATCATCAGTTGCAACAACTGCGCCACAGCGGCAATCAGCGCCGCCACATAGGTCAACGCTGCCGCGTTCAGCACGCGATTGACGCCTGGCATTTCGTCACGCGCGATCAGGCCGCTCTTTTGCAGAATCACCTTGGCCCGGGAACTGGCATCGAACTCGACGGGAAGCGTGATGAGCTGAAATACTACCAGCACGGCGTAAATCCCGATTCCGAGCGTGAGAAACATGGGGATGCGGAAGAAGAATCCACCAATTATCACCAGCGGCAGCAGTTGCGACGTAAACATGGTCGCGGGGACAATGGCCATCCGCGCCTGCAACGGCGCATAGGCGTGCTGGTGCTGAATAGCATGCCCGGTTTCGTGCGCCGCAATGCCCAACGCGGCAACAGATTCGCCGTCGTAAACGTCGGGCGACAACGCGAGCGTCTTCGTTCGCGGGTCGTAGTGATCACCCAGGAAACCGTTCGTGCGCTCGATTTGCACGTCGTGAATTCCGACATCCGCCATGATTTCCGCCGCAGCTTCCGCACCCGTTCGCCCCGAGCGAGCTCGTACTTGTGAATATTTTTTCAATGCGCCCCGCACAAGAATCTGGGCCAAGATTCCCGGCACAAGGATCAGCACGAAAAGCAGCAGGTATATTTCATTAATTGTCATCTTGCGGTTACCCCTCCAACTGGCGAATACAGTAGCGCAGCCAAGTCAGATTTCAAGTGCCTTCGGAAACCGCGTCAGATTGCGGGCCCCATTCGATTGAATAACGGCAACGTCCTCCAGACGGACGCCGCCCAAGCCCATGTAATACAGGCCTGGCTCGATAGTAACGACATGGCCGGCGCGAAGGACTTCAGAGGCGGTGCTGACGCGCGGGCGCTCGTGAATCTCCAAGCCAAGCCCGTGGCCGGTCCCATGGAAGAATCCCTGCATCCGTCCGCGAATGACACCGGTCCGGTAACCTTTGCTGACAAAAAGCTCCTGAATTCCGCCGTGCACGTCCTGGCCATTCACGCCGTCGCGCAGTTTCTGAAAGGCGAGTTTCTGTGCATCTCCGACAACGGCGTAGAGTTTCTTGACCGCGTCGCTGGCGCGGCCGCGCACCACCGTGCGCGAGATGTCCCCCCAATACCCCGTTCGCATATCCCGGGGAAAAATGTCGAGAATGATCGTCGTATGCGCGCGGAGCGGACCGTGACCAATCTCATGTGGATCGCAACCCTGATTCCCGCCGGCGACGATGGTGCGCGCGGCCACGCCACCCAAACCAGCGATTGTCGCGTTGATCACGCCCTGGACCTGCTCCGATGTCAACTTTCGTCCCAGTCGGTACAGGAATCCGTCGTGACCGATACGGCTCGCCCGCAGGACGGTTACTGCCGCCCGCATCCCCTCCTCCGCCAGATGCAAGGCGTCCCGAAGCATTCGAGTTTCCGCTGAAGTCTTGATTTCACGCTCCGCAAAGAACGGATCGGGTTTGACGACGACGCGAATGCCGCGCAGTTGCTTCGCCAGACCGATGGGGAAATTCATGGGGACTTCCACCTGACGCACCCGGAACTCACGCAACGCCCGTGTCAACACGTCGCTGAACCCCGGCTGCTTGACCCCGTCCCGTTTGAGTTGTTTTTGATAGCGGGAAAATGAGAGGACGCGGTCAACCTCAGCCCCGCGGCGCGCGCGATCGATCTCCAGATCGCTCATCACCGCGAAGCTCCTGCCATGCGTCTCAAACCAGATGAAGGGGTCGGGCACGAACAGGCGTGTCGCGTACAGCATATTTGCGCCGTGTTCACTATCGGCGACAATCAACCGCGCTGACATAGAAAACCTCCTGCACCCAGTCCAATCGATGGCGCAATTTCCAGCGAAAACTCGCTCGGGCCGTTGCGCGACAATTGATAATACGCCAACCCCGCAATCATCGCCGCGTTATCCGTACATAATACTGACGGCGCGAGGAGCAATTGCAGTCCCCGCTGTGCACATTCCTGTCCCAGCTTCTCACGGAAGCGGCGGTTAATCGAGACCCCGCCCGACGCACTCACCGTCTTCACATGCCGATCCATGGCGGCACGGACCGTCTTCCCGACCAACACGTCCACCACGGCTTCCTGAAAACTGGCGCAGACGTTCTGCGATGCGACGGTGCGGGTTCTTTCGCAGGAAGTAAAGGACGGAGGTTTTCAGGCCGCTGAAGCTGAAATCGTAGCTGCTGTCGTGCAACATACTGCGTGGAAAATCGATGGCCCCGGGATTTCCGTTCTCAGCGCGCTTCTGAATTTCCGGGCCACCGGGATACCCGAGATCAAGCAGCTTGGCGACCTTGTCGAACGCCTCCCCAGCGGCATCGTCAACAGTCTGGCCCAAAATCTCGTGCGTCCCGACAGCTGTCGCATGCGCCAGGATGGTGTGTCCGCCGGACACGACCAACGAAACCATCGGCAGCACGTCCAGCGTGGCGTTGGCAATTAGCGGAGAGTACAAGTGTGCTTCAACGTGGTTGATCGCAACGAATGGTTTGCCGGCGGCGAACGCGATCCCTTTGGCGGCGTTCAGGCCGATAAGCAGCGACGAGGCCAGACCGGGACCATAGGTGGCCGCGACGCCGTCGATTTCCTCAATGGACGTATGGGCGTCGGACAGCGCCTGCCCGACCACGGAATCGATCAAGTGCAGGTGGTTGCGCGACGCCAGTTCCGGGACCACGCCGCCGTACGGACGATGCAGGGCGACTTGCGAGCTGACCACGTTGGAGAGGATCTCCGTTCCATTGGAGACAACCGCGGCGGCTGTCTCGTCGCAGGAGGTCTCGACGCCGAGAATTTTCACAGGCTGGTCTATCGACGACACTCGGTCGCTGTTCTATTGCGTTGACGGGGCCGCGGCGGCTGTCGCGGTCGCTACGCCCATGTTCTGTTTGGCGACTTTCATCTGCTTCTCGAAGAGCTTGACTCCCTTGATCACGTTGACAGCGCGGTCGAGTTGGATATCAGGGATGGGCTGCGGTGGCTTCTCCCCCGTTTCATCGTAGACCGTCACCGGTTCCTTGGGTAAGGTGGCGCGCACGCGTTGCTCCAAGAGCTTGCGCTCATCCTCTTCGGAAATGGGCACGATAATATCCGGTGTGACGCCATGCTCGTGGATGACCTTGTGGCTGGGCGTGTAATACTTGGCCGTGGTCAGGCGCAGCGCCGATCCGTCCCGCAGTTGGATAATGCTCTGCACGGAACCTTTGCCAAACGTGGTTTCCCCGACCAATACCGCCCGGTGCAGGTCCTGGAGCGCACCCGCAACAATTTCGCTGCCGCTTGCGCTGCCAGCATTAACGAGGAGAACCAGAGGATAGTGAGCCTGTTTCTTGCCGCTATCGGAACGGTAGACGCTCTTTTGCGCCAGATCGCGTCCTTCCGTAGACACGATCAACTGGCCTGCGGGTATGAACTCGCTGGCGATTTTGCGGGCGGATTCCAGCAACCCGCCCGGATTGTTGCGCAGATCAACAATCAACGCCGTCATACCTTCGCCATTCAATTTGGCCAATGCTTTTTCAAACTCATCCGCAGTCGGTTCGTTGAATTGTGTGATCCGCACGTAGCCGATCCCGTCCTGAAGGATTTTGGCGTCCTTCACGCTGTCCACGTTGATCTCGGCGCGCTCGATGGTGTGGTCCTTGATCTTATCGCTCGGGTCCTTGGCTTTGGCGCGAAAAATCGTAATGGTGACTTTCGTCCCCGGATCGCCACGCAATTGGCGCACGGCCTCCTGCAACCCCATTTTCTCGGTGACTTTCCCATCGATCTTGATAATGCGATCGCCGGGTAGTAATCCCGCCTTCGCGCCGGGGTATCCTCCATGGGAGCGACGACGGTCAGGAAACCTTCCTTGGACATGCTGATGACAATCCCGATACCGCCAAACTTGCCTTCGGTGTCCTGCTTCATGTCCTCGTACATCTGCGGTTCCATGAACTGGCTATGTGGGTCAAGTGAGTTGAGCATTCCCTTAAGTGCGCCGTATGTCAGGTCCCGATAGGTGACCGAGTTGGTGTCCACGTATTCTTTGCGGACCAACTCCATCACCTGGGTGATCAACTCCATCTCGGAATAGGGATTGTCCTTGTCCGGTTTCGTGGACGAATCGGAGTAAATCTTCGCGGCAATGGCGAGATTGATTCCCAACAGCACCACAACAAACGCCACGGTGATACGCTTTATGGTCATAACATTTCTCTTAAAACTCTACGCTTTCCCTCAGTCCTGACGCAGTTTCACGAGGAGCCGATTTGGGGCCAGCGACTCGGTTACCATACGGCTGCTTGACTGTTGAATCAAGTCCATCCTTTCGAGATTGGGCGGGATAGCGCCGTCTTACTCAACCAATTCCAACGCCGCCTGCCGAAAGCCAGCCATTTGGCGGCCAGTCCGCGCCTCCAAGGGCCGGCGTTCCAATCGCGTCGCCTATCGGTTGAGTCAACCGAGTTCAGGGCGCGAGCTTGCCTGCCGCGAGCAGTCCGAACAACGCAATTCCGAGGGCGAACCGATAGATAATGAAGATCCACGTCGTGTGGCGTTTCAGATAATTCATCAAAAACGCGACTGCCGCATAGCCGACAATGATCGCGACGATTGTCGCCACGACAAGATTTAAACCGTCTCCCTGGTTCGCGATCAGTTCGTGACGGTGATGGTGAAACTCCAGAATACCCGCGCCCAAAAACGACGGTAACGACAGCAGGAACGAAAATCGCGCTGCGGTCTCGCGAGTCAGCCCGACAAACAATCCGCCGGTGATGGTGGAACCCGACCGCGAAGCGCCGGGGATCAGGGCCAGGCATTGTACCAGACCCACGATCATCGCATCCGGCCACGTGACGCGCCTCATGTCCTTGAGCGTCATTCCCGCTTGCGTCCGGGCCCGTTCGATGTACTCGGCGACCACCAGCGCCACCGCCAGCCCGACTTCCGCCGCGGCGATCACGTAAAGCGAGCGCAGGCTTGTCTCAACGTGCTTCTTGAAGGCGAGCCCCAACACAACGATGGGCAGCGTTCCAACGATAATCATCCACCCGAGACGCGCGTCATGACTCTCGAACAGACGACCCGTCCGCAACCCCTCCAGCATGGCGGACGCGATTTGGGAAAGGTCCTGCCAGAAATACAGCAGCAGGGTGATGACAATGGCCAGTTGGATAACCGCGGTGAATGCCGCGCCGGGGTCGTCCAGCCCATCACCGCCGCCACGATGCGAAGGTGTGCGGCGCTGCTGATGGGCAGGAACTCCGTAATGCCCTGGACGATGCCGTAAACGATGGCCTGCCAGAGGGTCATTTGCGGTGATCGTTGATCAACATGGATGGCACTCGTGTTCGTGCGAGACTAGCTCAGCCGCGCGAGTGTTTTCTGCAACAATTCCACCGGAGACGCATTTTCCGACTTCGCCTTCGCGTCGGCAATCAGCTTGGCTTCGAGCGCGTTCTTGGTGGGCCGCTGGATGTTGTAGAACACGCCAAAATAGCCCGGGAAATCTGCCATCGCCAACTTGTACGCGGCGACCTCATCGGTCGCATCATGTTCGGCGGGTACGAGATTGAACACGCCGCCCTTGCGCGGGTTGGCGGCATCGAATGCGCCGGGATAAAACTCCGTGCATTCACTCAGACACTCGATGACCGAGAACCCATCGTGTTGCATGGCCTTCTCCATCATCTCCATCACGTGATTCGGCAGGTGCGAGTGGGAACGGGCGATGAATGTCGCGCCCGCCGCAATGAGCTGCTTCATCGGGTTAATCGGATGATCGACGGCGCCCGTCGGGTCGGTTTTCGACTTGAATCCCAACGGCGATGTCGGGGACGTTCTGCTTCTTGGTCAGCCCGTACACAAAATTATCCATGATGACATAGGTCATCTTGACGTTCTTGCGGGCGGCATGGGTCAGGTGGTTGCCGCCAATGGAAAATGCGTCGCCGTCGCCGCCGAACACGAACACATGCAGGTCGGGCCGCATGAGCGACACGCCCGTGGCAAACGCCGCGGCGCGTCCGTGGAGAAAATGCACGCCGTAAGCATTCACAAAGTACGGGAACCGTGACGAGCAGCCGATTCCGGCAATGCTCGTGATTTTCTCATGTGGTACCTGCAGCTTCTCCATCATCTTGAAATAAATGGAGAGGATGCTGAAGTCGCCGCAACCGGGACACCACGTCGGATGGTCCGCAACGAGGTCTTTCTTCGTGTATTTGGGACGATCGGTCAGTTTGATTTCTTTGACTTCCAGATTCTTTGCTTCCGCAATCATTCGGATTCCTTCAGGAAAATCAGGCCTGCGCCAGGGCGGGTTCGGGGGTTTTCTTGAGTCTCTCGTTCATGCCATTCAAAATCTCGCGGATCTTGAACGGCAAACCGTCGGTCTTGTTGATCCCGACGATCTTGTCGTTACAGAATCGTGCTCGAAGAATGCCTGCCAGTTGACCGTAGCCATACAGTCCCTCGTCGTTGAGCTCCACTACGAACACGTGATTGAAACCGTCCATAATCTCGCCGATACCGGGTTGCAAGGGCTGGATGTACCGAATGTTCAGCCCGCTGACACTTTCACCCTCGGCACGCGCTTTGTCCACCGCTTCGCGGATAGGGCCTTGCGATGAGCCCCAGCCGACCAGCAGGACGTTCCCCTCGGGTGGGCCGTAGGTCTCGGCCCTTGGCAGGCGAGACGCCAAGACCTGAAGCTTGCGCCGGCGCTTGGCCACCATCATCACGTGGTTGGACGGACGGCTGGCTGGATGGCCGGCCTCGTCGTGCTCCAAACCGGTCACCACGGGGTACTTGCCGTCGAGCATCGGTGTCCCCGGCGGAGCGTGGTGGGCGATGCCGTCAACGGCGTTTTCGTACGGTTTGTAATTCGGTCCTCGCGGCGCGAAGTCCGGAGTCAGGTCCTGCGCCAGTTTCGCGATGTCGGGCATCTCCCACGTCTCGAACCGTGTCGCCAGCGCCTGGTCGGTCAAAATAATCGTCGGGCAACTGTATTCGCGCGCGAGTTTCGCCGCCTCCAGCGTGATGTAGAAGCAGTCTTCCACGGACGAGGGCGCCAGCACAATGCGCGGGGAATCTCCGTGTCCACCAAAACAGGCAATGTTCAGGTCGCTCTGCTCGACGTTGGTCGGCAGGCCGGTGCTCGGACCGCCGCGTTGGACGTTGACGATCAATATCGGCATTTCAGCCATCACGGCCCAACCGAGTGCTTCGGTCTTGAGCGAGAGACCGGGGCCCGACGTTCCCGTGAGCGATAGATGCCCCGAATACGACGCACCGCAGGCGATGGCGATGGCGGCCAGTTCGTCTTCGGCCTGGACAAAAATCCCGCCGTACTTGGGCAACTCTGCCCGCAGGATCTCCATGATGCTGGACCAGGGTGTAATCGGATATCCCGCGCCAAAGCGAATCCCGGCCGCCAGCGCCCCGTAGGCAACAGCCTGGTTTCCGTCGGTAACAATTTGTTTGCGGCCTGTCTTGGTTGTCGGCGGGACAAATTCAAAAGTGTCCGTGAGCCGGCCGATATCGTAGCCGTAGCCCGCGTTGAACGCGCCGATGACATTGCGGATGACATCGTCGCCCTTGCTCTTGTAGTAGGCTTGCAGCATGGTTTCGAGCTTGGGCACATCGAGGTCAAACATGCGCGCCAGTAACCCGAGCACGAACATGTTTTTGCCCTTGTCTTTCGCGGTGCCGCCGATGGCTTCGACGGTCTGGCCCGTGATGTGTACGCCGACCGACCGGTACCGCTTCTGGTTTTCGTCGGGCTTGACGTTGTCGGAGTCGTAAATCAGGATGCCGCCGTCCCGGAGCGTGTTAATGTGGTCGTTGTACGAATGCTGGTAGAACGCGACGAGAATGTCCACATCGTCGCCTGCGCTCAGGACTTCTCCCGTGCCGAGGCGCACCTGATAAATGCTGGGACCACCCGAAATCGTCGCCGGAATCGTCATATACGTCATGACGTCTTTGTCGGTCCGGCCAGCCAACCGCGCCAAAAAACCGCCAATGGCCTGGATGCCGTCCTGTGAGTTCCCCGCCAGCCGAATTACTGCATCTTGAATTCTTCGCCCATGCTGGGGCTGTTGGCCGCCAGACGACGCAGAAGCATTTGCAACTTTTTGATCAACCATTTCCTCTTTTTCCTTCAAAAAAGGTCCCCTTCAGAGGGAGCCACCCGAGAGCACGTCAGTACAAGTACAGTATATTAACAGAGCGCTTCTTCCTGTCAACCACCAGACCAAGCCCAAATTGGGAAAAGCAATTGACCGGACGGCTGGCATGCGATATTTTCCCGATGGTGGTAACCTTCAAGATCGACCATGGCTGACAAAAATAGCTCCAATATCAATCCGCGCGCCAACGACTTCTACCAGAAGGCGATTCAGGCAGTCGAACGCGGTAACCTCGACTATGCGATCGAGATGTTCATCCAGTGCCTGAATATCGAGCCGGGCTACACCAAGGCGCGACGGAACCTGCGGGCCACGCAAATGAAGAAGACCGAGTCCGCGGGTGGCTTCAGGCGCATGTTGGTGGGCACGAAGCTTCAGCCGCTCCTGGCAAAGGCCAAAATGGCTGTCCAAAAGAATCCCACGGAAGCGATGACACTCGCGGAACAGGCGTTGACGGAAGATCCCAAGAACGGCCAGGCGCTGATGACTCTCGCCGAAGCCGCCGAAGTCGCCCAGCTTCCGGAGACGGTTGCTCAAACACTCGAGACATACACCCGGCTCAATCCCAAGGACACCAAGGCGCTGCACTGGCTGGCGCGCTCGTATATCGCGACGGGACAGCACGATCTGGCCCGCGAAACCTATGATCACCTGCTCCAGATCAACCCGAACGATTTCGAAGCACAGCAGGGCGCCAAGGATGCGACAGCCAAAGGCGCGATGTCCGGTGGCGGTTGGGAAGGCGATGGGTCCTTCCGCGACGCTCTCAAGGACAAGGACGAATCCGTTGCCTTGGAGCAAGAATCTCGTGTCGTCCGCGCCGAGGATATGGTCGCCAACCTCATCAAGGAGAAGCTCGAGGCTTTGTCCAAGGACCCGGACAATCCGGTGATCCAGCGCGAACTCGGCAAACTCTACGCCCAGAAAGAAAACTTTGACGAAGCCCTGCGCTACCTCGAGGCCTTGTTCGCGAAGGAAGGTGGAACAGATCCGTCTCTCGAACGTGAGATTGGCGATGTCAAGGTCAAACGCCTCGAAACACAGCTGAACGCCAAGAAGAAACAACTGGAAACAAACCCGGCCAATGCCGCGGCGCTTCAAAACGAAATTACCACGCTCGAGACCGATTTGGACAAGCTCAAGCTCTTCGAAGCCGAGCGCCTCGTGGAACGGTACCCCAACGATCTCATGTACCGGTTCGATCTCGGCGTGTTGTATATGAAGGCTGGCAATGTTGACGGGGCTGTCGAGCAACTGCAAAAATCTCGCGGCCAACCCCAGCGCCGTGTTGCCTCCCTCAATCTCCTCGGCCAAGCCTACCAACAAATGGGCCTCCATGACATGGCGATTGAGACCTTCAATGAGGCCATCAATGAACTCCCGGTCATGGACGGGCTGAAGAAGGAGTTGCTGTACAACCTGGGTTGCGCGTACGAGCTCATGGGCGATGCCGACAAGGCGACGGCAGCATTCAAGGAGATTGCCAAGGTCGATTTCGGTTATCGCGACGTGCGTGCCAAGATCATGCGCAAGGCGCCGCCGAAGAAGCCGTAACGCAACAGCACGGCGTTAGTCAGGCAGTTCCAACCGCGCCCAGAGGTCCCGCAAGTCTCGAATTCCGTCTGCGCGAAGTCCCTGGCGATCCAAAAGGATGGCGTCCATCCCAATCGCCTTCGCGCCCCGCACGTCTTCTTCGTAACTGTCACCGACGTGCACCGCGTGGCTCGGGGTAACGCCTGCCGAACGAAGCGCCGCCAGGAAGATCTCCGCATTGGGTTTCTCCACCCCGACTTCGCAGGAGATGGTCATGGAATCGAAGTGCCGCGCCAGGCCCAGCCCCTCGAGCAGTTCGCGCAGTCGGTCATCCCAATTGGAGAGGATGCCAACGTGGAGGCCGCGCGCCCGCGCTTCGTGCAACGTGTCTTCGACGTCCGGAAATACTCGCCACGTGTCGGGCCGGGCGAATGTCTCGAACAGCTCCTCGACACACACCTCATTCTCCTGTCCGAGTACGCGAAACACGAGTTCCCGCCACCATTCCTTGCGTGACACCGTCAGCCCGGGGCGTTTCAACGCGGCCCACGATTGGCGGAAAGCGCCTTCCATTTCGTCGGCGGTTCGATCGATCCCGTGTCGCCGGGCAACCGCAGCGTACACCGCCCCGACGGACGGGTACGGCCGGAGCAGCGTGCCACCGGCGTCGAAGAAAATCGCGCGCCGCCGTTCCCGGCTCACTGCAACACCAACTCGCGTGGCGTCTTCGCCCTCGCTCCTCCCGCGAAGCCAAGCCGGTCCAGCGCTTCGCCGACCAGGAACAGCGATCCCGCAATCGCAATCGTTTCCGCGTTCTCAACGCAGGCTTGCGCGTACGCGGCGGAAAGATCTCGCTCGACGGTGATGCGCGCAGCGGAATTCGCCGCCTGGCACCACCGCGCCAATTGATCCGGCTCGCTCGTCCGTTCGCTGTTGACGGGAACGCACAGCACGCGCACGGCAAGCGGCGCGAGAATCTGGCACATCTGATCGTAGTTCTTGTCCCGCAGCACGCCGAGGATCAACGTCAGTTGTCGCCCCGCAAAATGTTCGCGCAACGTCGCCGCCAGCCGTTCGGCGGCCGCCGCGTTGTGCGCGCCGTCCAGCACCACCGTCGGGTCGTGGTGCACAATCTGAAACCGGCCCGGCCACGCCGTCCGCGTCAGACCTTCGTGCACCCGCTTCGCATCGACCGGGCAATCCCGACGCCTCCAGAGCCGCAACCGCCGTCGCGCAATTGATCGTCTGGTGCGCCCCGAGCAACGGGATCGTGAGCGGCCCGTAGTCCCGGCGCGTGCCGGTCAACTCCACCCGCTGGCACTCCTCGTCTTCGCCCAGCCGCGTCGCGCCAATGCCCCGCCCCACCACCGTCAGCGCGCTCCCCTGCGCCGCCGTGGTGCTCTGGATCACGTGCAGCGCTTCTTCCGCCGCCGCCGCCGTGACAACCGGCACCCGGGCTTGATTATCCCGCATTTCTCCGTGGCAATCTGCGCCAGTGTCTCGCCCAGATACTGCGTATGATCGAACGCGATATTCGTGACCACCGAAACCAGCGGCACGATCACGTTCGTCGCATCGAGCCGTCCGCCCAGTCCCGTCTCCCACACCACCACGTCCACTTTCTGCTCCGCAAAATATCGCAGCGCGATGGCTGTCACCGTCTCGAAAAATGTCGGTGCGTGAAACTCCAGGTTGGCGCCCACCGTCTCCAGCACCGGCCGGATCTCCTCGACCAGCCGCACCACGTCCGCTTCGTGAATCGGCTGGCCGTTGACCTGAAACCGCTCGCAGAACGACACGAGATGCGGCGACGTGTACAAGCCCGTCTTGTAGCCCGCCGTGGACAGCACCGCGCTCAGCATCGCCGCCACGCTCCCCTTCCCGTTCGTGCCGGCGATATGAATGAACCGGAGCGATTTCTGCGGGTCGCCCATCAGCCGCAACAAATACTGCATCGTGTCCAGGCCAAGTTTCTGGCCGAACAGCCGGATGCCGTACAGGTATTCGATGGTCTCGGGATATGTCACAACGGATTGTCCGATATGTAGCAGTTGCCGGCCGCGTGGCCCACGCGGCGACGTGTCTTAGGCCGCGGCCTTGAACTTGCGGCCGCCCCGGCCCGAAAAATAACTCAGCAATTGCGCCAGCGTCTGCTTGAGCTGCTTCCGATGCACGATGAGATCGACCAGCCCGCGCTCGCGCAGAAATTCACTGGTCTGGAACCCCTCGGGCAACTCCTGTTGCGTCGTCTCCTTGATCACGCGCGGACCGGGCAAACCCGATCAACGCCTTCGGTTCGGCAATGATCACGTCCCCGAGCGACGCGAAGCTGGCCATCACGCCCGCCGTCGTCGGATGCGTCAGCACCGAGAGGAACGGCAACCCCGCCTTCGCGTGCAACGCCAGCGCGCCACTGGTCTTGGCCAGTTGCATCAGGCTCAGGATCCCCTCGTACATCCGCGCCCCGCCCGATGCCGAGACGATGATCACCGGAATCTTCAGCTCCGTCGCCTTCTCAATCGCCCGCGTGATCTTCTCGCCGACCACCGACCCCATGCTCGCGCCCAGAAAACTGAAATCCATCACCGCCAGCGATACGTCGTGGCCCTCAAGCTTGGCGAGCCCGATCATCACCGCGTCGTTCATCCCTGTCTGCCGATGATACGTCCGCAGCCGCTCCGAATACGCCGCCACGCCCGTGAACTTCAGCACGTCCACGCTCGCCAGGTCCGCGTCGCTCTCGCGGAATGTCCCCTCATCCGCCAGCATCGCCACGCGCTCGGTGGCGGTCATCGTAAAGTGGTAATCGCATTTCGCGCAGACCTTCGCATTCGTCAGGAGTTCCTTGCTGTAGATGATCTCGCCGCATTGCTTGCACTTCACCCACAACCCGCTCGGGATCTCGTGCTTCTTGGTGATCGTCTCGGAAATCTTCGGCTTTTCTTTTTCTTCGAATACCGCCATGAGCTGGACTCCTTGTGCGACTCCATAATCCTACCACAATTGCCCGCCGTTGCACCAGCCCGTTTTGGCACGGTGGCCGGGCCTGTAGCCGCAAGCCGAGTCGGACGAGACGCGAGCACGCCGTGCTTGGGTCGCAACTTCAGCCTGCGTGCTTCGTGCCCCGGACATCTCACCGAACCGTATTGTAGGGCTGAATGCCCGAGTCTGACGACGGTACCCAGCCGAGCCGGATACCTATCACGCCGCCTCGCTTTCGCCCCCGTTTGGACCGTCCTTACCCCTCCAATTTGGGTTCGTTTTTGGCTTCGTTTCCCCCACTTTTCCACACCGGCTTGAACAAAATTGGGTTCGTTTTGCAACCCCTCCCTGTCCGCCATAGCTTCAGCGACGGCGAACCCCGCGCGCCTCTTCCCGTTTGTAGGCCTGCCTGCTTCGCAGTGCCCCGGCAAAACCGTCGGCCGGCTTGTCGCTTTCGTCCCCCATTTCAAAGCCGAGCCGCTGGGAGCGGCGAGACGCAACGCCGCAGGCGGCCCGCCAGGGCGAGCCGAGCGGGCGCGAGCGAGTGCAAAACAATTCCCCATCCCATCCCCAACACCAAATCATCATGTCTCCATGATGCCGAAACGGTATTGTAATACGATACCAATGTCAATCCAAAACGATACACATGTCGCGGCCTTCTTCCGCTGTAGCCGCGCCTGCCGATCGCAAACCCGTCGTCGCCTACCTGTAGCCACGGCGCTCTGTCGCCGTGCCGGTCCCAACTTTTCCTGCGCCCCAAATACGCCACTCGATGTCCGCTTTACCCCTATTCTTTGCCTCTTCTATCCCGCAATATGCGCTCCCGACGCCCCTTCTACCCCCGATTTTGGGTTCGTTTCTTGACTCGCGCGACAAAAACTGGTAAAAACATGGCCGCTGTGAGGCTTCTGTAGGTGTACGGAGCGCCGACGCTCCTCAGTTCAGATTCACCCCGTGGAGGTTGGGAGTCGAACATGAAGACACGCCTCTTTGTCGCCGCCGCGTTTCTCGCCGTCGCTGTCACTCCACTACACGCCGCCACCATTACAGTCACCAGCATCGCTGACAACGGTCCCGGCTCGCTACGCAACGCCCTCGCAAATGCCGCCGATGGCGACACGATTGACGCTTCCGGCGTCTCCGGCACGATCTTGCTGACCAACGGCGAACTCCTCGTCACCAACAGCGTCGATATTGTCGGCCCCGGCCCCGATCTGCTGGCTATTAATGGCAACTTTGGCCCAGGAATCTCTGGTTTCAGCGGTAGCCGCGTGTTCTATGTCGGCCCATCCAATGCCGTGCTCATATCGAGCCTGACGATTACGAATGGCAGCGCAATAGCACACGTGGGCCTACGGGGGGCCAATGGCGGCGGTATTTACAACGACCACTCGACGCTAACTGTAAGCAACTGCGCTTTGAACGGCAGCACGTTTAGCTCGTATGGCGGGGCGATATGTAACGACGGTGGTCTGTACGGGGCTGCGACCATGATCATCGCCGACAGCACTCTGAGCGGCAACAGTTGCAATGAAGGCGGTGGCGGCATTGTAAACGACGGTAGCGGGCACGGCACGGCGACGATGTTGATCGTGAACAGCACAATTCACAGCAACTCCGACCTGTTCTATGGCGGCGGCATCGAGAATATCGGGGGAGATGGCGGTACCGCAGATGTGACGATAGTCAACACCGTTTTGAGTGGGAACTACGTTGATACCGGTGAAGGTGGTGGTATCTACAACGCAGGTGGGACGGTGAAAATCATCGACAGTACCCTGAGGGGCAACTACATGAGGGGAGGCCGCGCTGGCGGTGCGATTTACAATGACGCAACGGGTATGGCGTTCCCGTCCGCGTACAACAATGCATCCGTTGAGCTAATCTACAGTAGTTTGATCAGCAATTCCGCACTCGAAGGCGGTGCTATTGGGAATACCGGCGTAGGTTATTCCTACACCGCCTCAGTCGAAATCGTCAATTGCGCCCTAGATGGCAACACGGCTGAAACCGGAGGTGGCATTGATAATTCCTGGGGAAGTGTAGAGGTCATCAACAGTACTTTCGAAGGTAACTCGGCAACTCAAGGCGGCGGCATCAATAATTTTAATGGTGGGACATTAGAGCTTCTCAATTCCACACTGAGCGACAACACAGCTACTAACGGCGCAAGCATAGCTAATAGTTTCGCGACGCTACAGGTGGGCAGCACTATTCTTAGCGCCAGCGCTTTGAGCACCAACATCGCCAACAACTCAGGTACCGTCACCTCCCTCGGCTACAACCTCAGCAGTGATGATGGCGGCGGCTTCCTGACCGCCACGGGCGACCAGACCAACACCAACCCGATGCTCGACCCTGCCGCCCTGCAGAACAATGGCGGCCCAACCTTGACCATCGCGTTGTTGTGCGACAGCCCGGCCATCGACCAGGGCTACAACTTCTCTGGCTCAACCACCGACCAGCGCGGCCCGGGATTCGTCCGCACCTTTGACGATTGTGCCGTGCCGAATGCTCCGGGCGGCGACGGCACCGATATCGGCGCCTATGAGGTTCAACTCGGACAATGCCCCCACCCGCCGGTCATGACCTGTCCGACCAACCAAAGCGTGGACGCGACGTCGCCGGCGGGCGCAACGGTCACCTACCCCACGCCGATGGCTTCCAACGGGTGCCCCGTGACTGTCGTATGCACTCCGCCAAGCGGCAGTGAGTTTGCCATCGGAGACACGGTCGTCTCCTGCGTCGCCACCGATACCGAGGGCAACGAAGCCACATGCAGCTTCACGGTGCATGTCGAGGGCGGGGCGGAACAGATCAACGACCTCATCGCTCTCGTGCAACAGCTCAATCTAAACCCGTGGATAACGTATGTCCTCACCGCCGATCTCCAATCCGCTTCCAACGCGTTGGGCCGGGGTAACACCCGCGCCGCCTGCATCGACCTCGACGCTTTCATTTTCGAAGTGGATTTCCAGACATGGTGGGGACAGATCTGGCCCCCGTCATACGCCCGCCTCCTGGATCGTAACGCCCAGCGAATCCAGAACGTCCTAGGTTGCCATGACGGGTTCGGCCCCGGTCATTGATTGATTTTTTGCTTCTGCAGGTTAGCCGACGTTACGGCGGCAAGCACGACAGCCTCCCTCGCCCCGGCCCCGCGCTGCGTCTTCGCGCAACTGTCCATCCCGTACCTGCTGGAAACATGTGGCGAAGATGCCGTCGTCACATCACGACCGGCAGCCAATCCGCGATGTCTCCTGAAAACTAGCGGGTGCCCGCAAACTGAATGGCGGTGCATTCCTGGGCGAGGCCAGGTGAGTTAGGAGAAGCGCAGCCGCCATCGGTGGATTGTTCACGGGCACCCGCTGCCCAACATGAACAGGATCTGCTCCCAGCGAGGTGGGGGTGAAGACACCCCAATATTGGGTCGCATTTCCTGTTCCCATGCCTCAGGAGCCTAGGCGGCGCGTCCTCCGCGCACAATGGGGTGAATACCCCATGTTGGCTTGTGGAGACATTTTCGACTTGGCACGGATGCGGAGCGGCAGAACATCGGATGTTGGTTGGCATGCCTGCTGGGTATGCGAAATTCCACCCCGATGATGGGAAACGATCGCGACACTCGCGTCGAATTTGAGCCTACGACTTTTTACACAGGACAGGCACGGCGGCTGTCACCGGGTCCCTGATCCAGCAGCAGCCCCAGCGCCTGTTGCAGGGTCAGATCATCCGGCATGCAGCGGAAACCGCTGGCCTTGGTCACCGAATCGACGCGGCTGCTGATCAGCAGCAATCGCCTGCTGGTGTAGTGCAATGCCAATGTCGTGATCGCCCACTGGTCGTGCCCCACGGCCTGTTGTTCCAGCGAGAAACTGCCTCCGCGAGAGATGTGCCCAAAGATGCCCCAGCCAAAATCAACATCCCGACACAGTTTGCCTTCCACCCGCACAAACCGCTCCGCCACACAGTCGATCAGCATCGCCCCCTCCATCCCTTGCAACACCCGCAATTCTGTCGAGCGCGACCGAAACTCCGGGTTGGGGCGGAACGTCACCAACGCCAGTTCGCGACCGGTGCTGTCCTTTTCCGCACCCGTATGCTTGTAAAGGAATGCATCCGGAAGCGCCTGGATCACCCTGTGTACGCGGGCTTCGTCGGAGTGTTTCTCGGTCTGGAGTTTCACCAAACGGGCGCGATTCGTCAGCAGGTCGCGCACGCGTTCCTTCTCCTGCTGCCTCTGCGCTGGAGAAAGTGGCTGGTCGTTCTGGAGAATCGAGCCGGCTGATTAGCCAGTCGCGGGTCTCGACCATCACCCGGGTCTCCGAACTTCGCGGCGTCTCTTCGTGGACCCGTACACATACTGGCCGCCCGTGTCGGTCGCCGCCAGCTCGTGAGCCACTGTCTGCCGCACCAACTCCCTGGCCGCAACATCGGGCGACTCGTGTTTGCGCCGCCCCTCGAGATGCCAGGAGTAAGACCCACACCAGTGCTCCCGCCCGGAAGCGGACAGGATTTACGGTTGCCCGTCTGCCCGGGTTCGACTCTTGTGGGAGGGTCAACACAAGCACCCGACCGGTCTCCCGCAGGTGGACCGGAATGGGCTCGGCGCTTTGGGTGTGTTCGCGTTCCAATTCAATCACCATAAAACTCTTCCCCCCTTGCGGGGAGAAAGTCCCCATCGGCCAGGTCTGACCCGCACCAACCCGGGTGTCGGCGCGGCCCTGAACTTATCTTCGGAGAAACACTACGCGATGGGCTGACCTTTTGCTATGGGGTATAACCCCACCTCATTCCCGAATGACGCATTTCTTTCGCAAAGAATCTTTCCGACTCGGCTGCCCATCCAACGGACGCTGAGTTGCACAGACTGTTCGAGACAGCGGGACGAGTCATCAACTGCGACGGTCGGTGGCCGCTCACCGGTCGGTTCTACGGCTCGCTGTGCCGGGTCTTCTAGGGTGTATTCCCGGTCGGAAATAGGGAGTGTAGTAATTTCACCTTTCCACGGGACGCCGCTAGGGTCTGGTGTGATCAACCAGACCCCGCCGCCCGCGCCCGACAACTTCTCTCAACCGCTCCGCACGTTGGTGGTCGATGATTCCTTTCGGTTCTTGAAGGCTTTGTGCGCTTACTTGCAGACGCAACCGTTGTTTGTGGTGGTCGGTACGGCGATGGGTGGCGCGGAAGCGTTGCACATGGCGGAAGTGCTCCCGGAGAAGGCCTATCGCTCACGCTGCCGACTTCACGATCCGCGAAAGTGCGGGGCGCGTTTTTCCAAGAACGCGGCGACGCCTTCGCGGAAATCCTCGCTGCCGTAGCAGCGCTGCAGCAGCTCGCGGTCGTCGATCCCGGCGAGACCGGCGGCGAGCAGCCGGCGCGCGAGCTCTTTCGTCGCGGCCAGCGTGAGCGGCGCGCCGGCCGCGAGCTCTTCGGCCAGCGCCTGCGCGCGCTCGACGAGCGCGTCGTTCGAGCCGGCCAGCTCGCTGAAGAAGCCCGCGCGCCAGGCGCTCTCGGCATCGTGCAGGCGCGCCGT
>CAVYAC010000138.1:0-14513 GCA_963766065.1 uncultured Verrucomicrobiae bacterium | reverse complement strand
CACCCAGGAGTTTGTCCTGTTCCCGGGTGTTATCCTCGTGTACACTGTCGCGGCATTCGTCAAAACCTTGCTCGCCATCCGCAACGCACTTTCCACGTCGAGGTCGTCGGTCTGAGCATCGGAGGGCGCAAGGGTAATCGAACGTGCCCTTTGGTTAATTTACTTTGGTGAAAGTGCGTTAGCGGAACTGAATGTCCGTGAACGTCGCTTTGCTGAGGAGCATCGGCTCGTGGCTCAGAACGAACAGCCCGATACTGCCTTTTGCGGCAGCGAGGTCGGGCAGATCGGTCGATTGCGTGGCCAATGGTTTGCCATGACCGTCAAGAGCGGTGACCTCAAACCGAGCGCCATTACGGACGAGGCGAACGGTGCGCGTTTGTCCGTGATGTGAGCCGGTCGGCGATGCGCGCCCCCGCTTCTGTTCGATACGCAAACGTACAGGCCCCGTCCGGAGTCCAGGCTCACGATGATGATCGGCGCGTCCGCGTTGAGACTTGTGCGATACATCAGCCCCGCCTTGGCGTACGTGTCGGTGTCCACCGTCGGCGTGAGGCTCGTGCTCAAACTCCAAAAATGATCCCCGGCCTTCCGCGAAATGAAGTGACATTCATCGTGGCCCTCGAAAACATCGCGCCCGGCCCCGAAGACCTCCAGGTGGTCCTTGGCCAGAACGTGCTGTCCGCCTTTGATCAGCGGTTCGCCAATGTTGACACTCTCCCATTGATCCGACAAGCAATCCTGCGGGAGCGGGCCCGGTATGACCGGGTACTCCTGCAGGGTCAGCGCGGGAGGCTGACGGCTCGTCAACGCGATACGCAGCCCGTCGTCCTGGGCATATTCCATGGTCCCCACGCTTCGGAAGAAGCTCTCAATTTCGTCCTTCGAATCCGTGCGGAAATGGGGAATCTTCAGATCGTCGCGGTTCGTCACCATATACCAGTTGTCCGGCTGATGTCGCCTTGTTGCTTGACGATCTTGTACGACCACATCGTGGCCGCCCATCCGTTCGACGCATAAATGTCATAATAGCGCCGCATCATGGGCTGACCCGCCCGCCTTATCGAACACCACATTGAACTCGCCCGCCAAGAAGGGCACCTTCCATTGCTTGAGTAACCCCGCTTTCCCCCGCAAGTCGAGACTGATAAACCGCGCGTGCGTTTCCAATGACGGCACCCCGCCGAACAGTCCGGGATAAAAGTGCTCCGTGTAGCCGACGTTTTTCCACCCGTGCGAGGCGGGAGCCCCATACATCGCCATTCCTTGGAGCGATCCCGCGCAAAGGATCAAGTGCCTTTGATCCACTTCCCGAATGGCGTGGATCAATTCATCCATGGTCGTGACGATGGTCGAGTCAGGCGGGTCGCCGTGGAAGTCGCCGTAGGGTTCGTTGAGCAAATCGTAGGCGGCAACGGTCGGGTTGTCGCAATAACGCTCCGCGATTTTTTTCCAGAGAAATGCCGCCCGTTTTCTGTTCTCCGGCAGTACGGCGTCCTTCCTCGCCGCCATGCCCGTGCACTGATTGGAGCTCTGGCCCCCGGGCGCGCCATGCATGTCCACGATCACATAGATACCCGCGTCTGTGGCCATGGCGATGGCGCGATCCAGCCAATGGAAGGCGTCGGGGCGAAGCTGGCCCTGCGCGGCGTCGTCTTCGAGCAGGCCGTAGTAGAACGGCATTCGCACCACATTGAACCCCCACGACTTGATGATGTTGAAATCCCGCGGCTTGATCCAATTCTCCCGATAGAGTTCGAGCAGACGATCCTTTTCCTCCGCACCGAAGCACTGTCGTAGCAACTCCTCGATTTGCCAGTGATCCTTCGGATCGTCCGGCCTCGACATGTCCATCATCCACAGTTCATTGAGCAGCCAGTTGCCCAGGTTGCACCCGCGCAGCACTACTGACCGCCCCTTGTCATCAACAATCGCGGCGCCGTTGGCGTGGAGGGGTGGAAGTGCTGTCGGTTTTGGTGAGGTCTCGCCATCGGCGCAACGCACGGGGACCGTCAGCACCAGGGAAACAGCCATGGAAGCGAGAGTTGCCACTCGTTGTAGCAAGCCATTCCTCCGCCAGATGGACAGGCGGAAAGCCTCAATCCGTTGTGCCTCGGAATCCATGTCGCGTGTCATTTACCATGCTGCGCCGATTCGCTCAGGAAGGAAATGACTTTTTCCTGAATTTCGGACGTTCTGAACATCGGCCCGTCGTGTCCCGCGCCCTTGACGGTAATCAACGATTCTTCACACCGGCTTGGTCAAGTTGCGCGTGCAGCCTCTGGCTTTGTGTATACGGCACAAGATCATCTTTGTCGCCATGCAGGATCAGCACGGGAGGGTTTTCTCTGCTGACATAGCTGAGGGGGCTGGCCTGACGCGCCAGCTCCAGATGGTCAATCAATGGCCCCCCCAGCAGTCGAGGCACGACATCTTCTTGCACCTCCCGGCCATGTCCCTGGCCCACTTCGTCGATGATGCCGGTCAGATCGGTTGGCCCAAAGAAATCGAGGATTGCGAACGGTCTGACGGATGGGTCAGCGCCCAAGGCGCGTTCATTTCTGGCAAGCCCCAACAGCAAAGCCAGCTGAGCACCGGCGGAGGCGCCGCCCACGACGAAACGCCTGGGGTCAATCCCGTACGCGGCGGCATTGGCCAGGAGGAAATTCAGGGCGGCGTTGCAATCCCGTATCTGCGCTGGAAATGTGGCGTCTTTGCTCAGGCGGTAATCCACGCTGGCGAGGGCGTAGCCGTGCTTGACCAGATACTTCACGTTGTTCCAGTCCTTATTGCTGTACATCCATGCTCCACCATGAATCCAGACGATCAGCGTTGGTGGCCCTTGTGGGTTGTCTTTGGGCAGATAGAGGTCAAAGGTCTGACGCGGGTGCGGGTTGGTCACATACGGTATGTCTTTCTTTGCGATCGCGCTTCCAAACGGGCCTGAGTCGTCCGTCACACTCGAGCGATTGGGAGGGCTGGCGGATGGCAATGGCCCGCCGGTCAGTCCAAGAAACGCGTCGTCAAACCTCAGGGCTCCCCCCCGAGTTCCATCCATGGGCGATGGGGTTACAACCACCAGCACCCGCAACGTGTCATTGACGGGGACGCCCGACACAGTCAGTGTCTGCCAGTCTTCCGCGGGCAGGTCGCCCACCTTGTAAAGCTTCGAGGCAACGCTCTGCTGGTGTCCGTCCACGGTGGATTCCAGACGCAACTCGATGCTCGCGGCGTCCCGGGCTGGATTCTTGGCTTTGTCCACACTGACAAAAATGCCGAGCGTGTACGACACACCTTTGACCGCGCCCGCGACATCTTGATAGACCCCGGACTCTTTCGCACTGGAAATCTGCCAATGATGGTAGCCCAAGATGCAACGCCCGCTACGTACCGGTGTCCAGCCTTCCTCGCGGTTAAACCAGTCCCCCCAACGGCTCCAACCCGCGGCGCGATCGGACCCATCGCCCGGATCCTCGAATGACGGATTCACGAGGGTCGGAACGGTTGGCGCCTCGGTGATCGACACCTTCGCCACTGCGCTCGCGAGCGAAATCAGGACGCCGCCCCCGATGACGAGCCACTTCCAATGGCCCGCCCCATTGCACTTCGGACCCCCCCGTATTCTTGCGTGCCACTGCACAAGCTGTCGGCTCACTCCCAACCCGTATCGTAAAACGTCGCGTCCAAGCGTGTTCAGTCCCCGCAACTATTGTAAGGGCCCGGGCACTGCCAGCCGGTGGTCCAGAACGGTCCGTACATGTCCTGATGGTGGGGATCGGCCGCAAAGAATGTCTGGCTCGATACCCACTCCGCATGGCCGTCAACGTACCCGCAGTTGATCCCATCGTGCGGCAGATAGCCCGGCTGCCAATCGGGCCACACCATGTCCGCCAGCAGGATTGCGGCGGCGGAATTGGCCACAGCGCTGATCCGACGGCCCGGGGCTGTCCCCTGGTTTACCCCGTACCTTGCGTCATGCGACGACGAGTAACAGTTATACCGATAATCACACGCATTCGTCTCCCGCAGCCAGTTCGGATCGGCCGCAGTCGGAATGATCTGTGCATTCGGACACTTGAAGACGTGTTGGATATTTCCCACGACATTGGCGATCTGGGGCGCAACTATATTTTGCACAAAGTGGTTGGTGATGTTGTCCGAGAATGAGATATACTCAGTGTCCGCGTCAGGGGTAAGGCCAAACGGCAGGTGTTCGTCGTTGTCATTCGCGTACATGATGCAGGCCATTGTGATCTGCTTCACATTGCTCATGCACTGCGCGCGGAGGGCGGTCTTGCGCGCTTTGCCCAACGCGGGCAACAGCATCGCCGCCAGGATGCCGATGATGGCAATGACCACCAGCAACTCAATCAGCGTGAAACCATTCCGCCAGTGAGTCTCTGTCGATGATGATGTGATTGAATGCTTCATTTTCTGCCTCCGTCTCCGGATCGCGCGAACGTTCTTGGTCGCCGCGGGGCATGTCCCCGCCCCACGACGTGCCAGCCGAGGAGCAGTAGTTGCCCTAATCGTTTCATCGCCAGAGCCTACACAACACCATTCGCCTCGATCACCTTCGCATACCAATCGCCGCTGAGTTTGGGCGTTCGTTGCAGTGTCTTGTAATCCACGTACACGATCCCAAACCGTTTGTTGTACCCTTCCGTCCATTCGTAATTGTCGAGTAATGACCAGACAAAGTACCCGCGCACATCGAGGCCTTCGTCAATGGCCCGATGCAATGCGATCAGGTGATTCCTCAAATACTCACGTCGACCCAGGTCATGAATCTGTCCGTTCGGCAAGACCCGATCCATGTACGGAACGCCGTTTTCAGTAATGTAAAACGTCTCGATGCCGTAGGCTTCGTGCGCATGACGAACCGCCCAGTAAATCGCTTGCGGCATGATATTGAGCCAGGAAATGTCGGCTTTCGGGTACTGGGATGGGAGGACCATCCGTTCGGTGCGGCCGTCGGGTCCCTGGCGCACAAATTCGCCAAAGTAGACATTCAACCCCAGGAAGTCCGTTCTCTGCGCGATCAAATCGAGGTCGCCCGGCTCCACCTTCGGCGCATCAGCGCCGGCGGCTTTCAAAAATGATTCGGTGTACACACCCTGATATATCGGCCCCATCAACTGCTCGGTTTGCCGTACGTATTCGACGCGGGCCGCCTCAATGTCTCCCGCGGTCTCCGTCACCGGGACCGGCGTCGGGGGATTGTGAGCCAGTCCAATCCGCGCGCGCTTCCCGCCGAACTGCCGCACGGCCTTCACGGCATACCCGTGCGCCACGAGCGTGTGATGATAAATCTGATTGATGACCGACGGTGGTTCCTTCGCGCCGGGCGCGTCATGCCCGTAGGCGTAGCCGACAGGGACAAACCGCAGGATCTCGTTCACCGACGTCCAGTTCTTGACCCGATCCCCCAACCGCTGCACCACCAGTTGCGCGTACCGCCCAAACGCCTGGGGCGTGGCGCGGACACGCCACCCCCCGCGGTCTTCGAGCGCTTGCGGCAGGTCCCAATGATACAAGGTTATCCATGGCGTGATGCCGTTTTCCAACAGCGCGTCGATCAGCCGGTCGTAGAACTCCAGACCCTTGGGGTTCGGCGCGCCATCCCCTTGGGGGAAGATTCGCGGCCACGCCACCGACAGCCGATAGTTCTGGATGCCGAGTGTTTTCAGCAACGCCACGTCTTCGCGGTAGCGATGATAATGGTCGCACGCCACCATCGGGGAATCGATCTGGCGTGTCTGCGCCAGCCGATCCCAGATGGATTCCCCTTTCCCATCTTCGAAGGCTGCGCCTTCGATCTGCGGCGCCGCCGTTGACGCTCCCCAGGCAAAGTTCTTTGGAAATGGATATGGTCTGCGGGATTTCTTCCGCCTCTCGCGGTCAAACACACGCGCGGGGCGGCTGGCGACATCGGTCGGAATGATCAGTGGTGGCATCGTAAACTCGTGGTTGCGAAACGATTCGTCGGGACGTGCATGACAGGACGTTCCCTATAATCTCCGTCTGCTATGTTTCATGGCGTTCGTATCAATTTGCGGAGCGCGACCGAAGAGATGTCACCGAGTCGTGAACAGAGGCATTGTTGTCATTGTTACTTTGCCCATTCTCGTAACGGTCGCGCTCCCAATCCACTCCGGCCAGACTACGGCACCACTTGCTGGATCCGATAATAGCGCGACGGCCGGTTCGTCGCCCCGCCGACGTCCGTATAGTTCGTCGTGACCGCGCCACTACCGGCGATAATCATCTGGCCGCTGAGATTGACGAACCCATTCGTGTTGTAGCTGCCGTTGGAACCCGGTGTCGCCTGCACCACGTTGGTGTTGCCCCCGGTCGTGTTCCACGTCAGAAATATATTATTCGTCCCGACGATTAAGACGGAGGTAATGTTGAAGGGATTTGCCACCGGTACGGCCGGCGTCACGTCCGCGTAGTTGGTGCCGACGCGAATCTCATCGAAGGTCGCCGCGGCCCCGTTCTGGACCACGAGTGCGAGCCCATTCTGCTCGGCGGATTGCGTGTATATATTCGTCGCATTCGCCGTCGCCGGCTCGGGTGCGCCCGGCGTCGGGTTGACGTAGAGCAGGATCGTGGAGGGATTACCCGGCGCGGCGTAATTGGCGCGCACCACCAAAAACGCGGTCTGATTCGATACGACGGGGACGTTGGAAAGGTTTTGGTTGGTTGAGCTTTGGAGCCCCCAGCCGTTGCCTCCAAACAAATAGCCAGCTAGCAGATTGTTATCATTCGGCTGTCCGAAAATGTCGAGATACGCCGCGCCGTTGGTGCTTCCCAGATTGTCAGGCCGTATCAGGATGCTGTAATATGTGGGGTTCGCATTCGTTTTCGCAGGCAGGACCGTATAAACATTCCAGCGTCCCGCGGCGAAAAAGCTATTATTTGTCGAAGCGGTGGAAACAGAATTACCGCTGGTGACCAGTTTGCCGCTGGGATCAGAGAGACTGCCGGCAACGATTGTGTAGTTGGTTTCCCCGGTATAAAGGTAGGCGTCCCAAGTAACATTGTCCCATCCGTTGGAGTCTTGGGTGCCATTCGTCGGCTGACCATCGAGAACACCCGCACTAAAGCCCTGATTATACGCAAACCCTTCGTACGCGATCAGGTTGGGGTCGGGTACCGACGACGTGGTCGTCACCGAGGCATACGTAGTGCCAATGCGGATTTCATCGAAGCTGGCTTGGCCCCCGTTCCCTGTGTTGAGACCAATGCCGTCTTGAGTGCCGATATCATCCATGATCGCCGCATCCGGCGTGGCCGGTTCGGGGCCTCCGGGCGTCGGATTCACGTAGAGAACAAACGAATCGGGCGACCCCTCAGCGAAGATGCAGCGCACCACCAGGAATACGGTCTGGTTGAGTTGCGCCGACACGCTGGAAAAGGCATCTGTCCCCACTCCGGCTTGCAGCCCCCAGTTCAGACCGTCACCATTCTTGCCAACCAGGAGATCGACCCCGCTGCCCGTATTGGCGCCATTGCTGAATATTTGAAGGCCGTAATAGTGATTCGTCGCCGGCGTGACGTTGGGCCGGATGAGAATGCTCCAGTAGTTGGTGGTGCCCGGTGCCGCCCAAAAGCCATCATTGGCCACGATCACTGAGTTGGTCGAGTTAAAAAACCGTCCCGCAAAGCCTCCGGTCGTGAACACACTGTTCGAATACGTGTTGAGCGCGCCATCCGCCAGACTGCCGTTCGTGACGGCGTAGCTTAACGTGGCGGTGAAAAACTGGTTCCAGTAGGTTGACCAACCGGTGCCTCCGTTCTCTCCATCGATCGTAAAAGGGCCGGTGACGGGGTAGTTAAAACCGTCATACGTTATAAGCGTGGCCTGACTGGTGGTAGAGGCCAGAACCGCCGCAGCGAGTACGAAGCTGCCCAACAACAGTGCCAGCCTGCCTGGTTTCTCTCTGCGATTGACTCCCTCGGTCCGTTTGCTCGTCTTCGCCCAGCGGACCAATACCGACGTAAACGCCGCACCTGAATGAATTCTTTTCACTGCGTTGTCTCCTTCCATTATCCCGAAAGTTCTGCTGTCGCTAAGCCTGTGGTATCGATACCAAAACCCGCCGGGAATGTCAATCACTAGTTCAACTTTTTTTATTGGCTGGGGAGCCCGTGACCGCCTGCGTCTATCCAATGTACCGCCGTACCGCTGAATTGGGCCCGTTCTTACTGTTTCAAGGAGTCGCTCCTAGTTCAAACGGGAAAGCTTTGCCGGCTTGGGGACAAACGCCTTCGATGGGTGTTCCCCACACGGCGGAGCCGTTGACGATCGGGGCACCAATCGCGCCGGCAACTGCTGGCGCAAAACACCGGGCGGCTCGGCCATGTTGAGAACCTCCAATAGATAGCGGGCCGCGATCCGCCCGAGATCCATCATCGGTTGCCCAACCGTTGTCAGGGCGGGCACAAACTCCGCCGACGCCTCGAGATCATCGAAGCCCCCAACCGAAAGATCTTCAGGAACTTTGAGTCCCAATACCCGGGCGGCGTCAACAACTCCATAGGCCATCAGATCGTTAGCGGCGAAAACCGCCGTCGGACGCCGGCTCTTGGCCAGCAAACTCATGGCCAACTGGAAGGCCTTCCTGGTTTCGTAGTCCCCCTGCGCGACCCATTCGTCCACGACCGTCAGATGATGTTTGGCCATGGTATCCCGGAAACCCGATTCACGTTGGGATGCGTCCCTCAGGTCGTTCCGGCCCCCGATGAACCCAATCCTTGTGTGCCCAAGCTGTATCAGGTGTTGCGTCATCGCACAGGCGCCCCCGTGGTTGTCAACATCAACATAACTGATGGCACGTTGGCCGGGAGAACTGCCCACAACGATAATCGGCATCTGCAGATTGGCAAATGTCTCGGGGAAATGTGCGCTCAACCCGGGGGCAACGACAATCAACCCGCCCACGCGTCGCTCATGGCAAAGGTTGACGCATTTTCTGACATCATTAAAGTCCTCCGAAAGGCTGTCAAACAACGCGATATGGTAGTCCGTCCCGGTCAACACTTGCTGGATCCCCTGCAAAATGTGTCCGAAATAAACCGAGCCAACCAACCCTTGAAATGGCGTCACAACGCCCAACTGGAATGTGTGCTGGGCCCGGAGCTGGCGCGCGATGAAGTCCACATGGTAATTCAACCGCTTGGCCGCCGCCAGCACGCGCTTGCGTTTTGCCTCCGAGACGGGGCCACCGGCGCTGAGCACCCGCGATACGGTCATCGGCGACAGACCGGTCGCACGCGCAATGTCCCCCATGGTCACCTTGCTTTTGCTGAATCCTGGCATCGTCGAGTCAGTAGCACTCGGTCCGTCACATGTCAACGCCTCTTTGGATCCGGAGTGGTTTGTGGTCTTGTTGTTCATCACCATTGCCTTTGCTGCAATACTGTCCCGCCGCCGGACTACGGGAAACCCGGCGCAACGATGCCGGAGCCTTTCCCTATGGACACATGTAGCAGGATCCAAGTCGATAGTATTGATTCTGTGTGCCTGGGGCGACGACGTTGGTTAGAACCACGGTTCCACCTGCGCCCGGGACATTGCTAATCACCGTTGACCACACGCCTCCGACGAGATCGGTGGTCGTTTGCAGATTGTATGTGAACCTACCGGCGCGTACTGAAGCTGATCACCGCGTTGTTCCCCGAATACTGGATCGACCCGATTTGGGCTCCCCCGATGATGCTCATGGAATTGAAGTACAGATCGTAGTTCGGCAAACCGGAGGTGTTGTTTTCATCGTACAAGGCGACGCTGTTGATCGGAGAGCCGGACACCCCCTGCAACGCGCCCGTCAGCGTCTGCGAGACCCCACTGACCAACCCGGACAGTGTCACCGAATAGGTGTCAACGCCCGTGAGGGTGAAGTCAACTCTCACCCCGCCGTCGGTCCAAGGGACTACCGTGTTCGTGAGTACCGACCCGTACACCGCATAGGTCTCCTCGGTAATATTCAGGAACTCGAACCGCTTGCCGGCGTTCTTGTCCGTCGTGTTGTTCCCCGTGCGTAACACGAAGCCTTCGCGGCCCGTGTTCTCGCCGGTATCCACGTACAGCTCAAACGTCTGCCCCACACCAAGCGGCTGATTGAACGGACGATCGGCGACGATTTCGGCAGAGCCTCCCGAGTTGTTGGCCCACATCCCCCACGACAGGTTGAGCCCGTTGTACGGGTTGTACACGTTAATCCCGCCGCTGGGAATACTGGCGCCGTTTTGTGTTGAATCCCCCATGAAAAAACCGCCGGTATTGATTGCGCTCAATGTCCACGGGCCGTATCCAAATCCCCCATTGTAGCCGGATATCCACTGATATGGCCATGCGGGCGAATACGCAACGTCACCACCGTTATCTGAAGCAATCAGTCCCCCTGCTTGCTCGGTGACAACCGAGATCGGAGCGGTGATGGATGCCGAAGGCGCGGACGTAGCCGTCAAGCCGACCGCTTCCACGGAGTACTGGTAACTGTTCCCCGGCACCACGTTCATGTCGCAGAACACCGTGCCGTAGTTCGTCCCAATCTGGACGCCACTGCGAAGAATGATGTAGTATAAGGCATTGGTGGTGGCGTTCCATGACAAATCCTGTTCCGTTGTCGAGTACGTACTCGAGTTCAGGCCTGTCGGCGCCAGCGGCGCCGTGGTGCTGCTGGGGTTGATCATCTGGCTGAAGAACGTCAACATTCCCACGCCGGTGGCGTTGAGGACCCACGGGCCCGGCCCGGCCTGGCCTTCATACGATAGGCCCGTCGCGCCGCCGCTGTAGGCGTTGCCGCTCAATTCGAGGACGATCTTGTTGCCGCTGGCCACGGCGCTGGTCACCGTTACACTGCTGCCTTCGAGGTAGAAGTCCGCCTGAGCTCCGGATTGGAAGGTGATCGAATCCGACGCGTTGCGAGTGTACATCGTGATCTCGTTATCCCCGGGCTGGCTGTAATACGCGTAGGCAAAGTTGAGCGAATCGAGATTGCTGAGGGCCGGTGCGCCGTACAGGTCGCGGGCCATCACGGCAAAGATTTGCCGGCCAATGGATTGGTAGCCCGTCACGTACTCATAATGGCAATAGCCCAAACCGGACTGGTTGTAGCGGCCGTTAATCCCCTCGGTCGTCATAACTTCGATGCCCGGGAATTTGTCCTGGTACAACCGTTGACGATTGCGCAGATCCCCAAGTGTTTCCGTTACCGTGCAGCCGGGGCGAACCTGGAACTCGTACGTTTTTTCGATCGTCGGATAGTCCTTCAACCAATTCCGATACAACGCCAGAAATCCCGTTTCTTGTTGTTGGCCGTTATCATCATCGCTCTCACCCTGGAAGAACAGAAGGGTGCGGACGGCATTTCGCACCCCGGCCTGTTGAACACGGTAGAGCAAGCAGCCGTAGTTTGTCGTGAGATCCAGGGGACTCGCGTTGTTCCGAGGAAAATAAGTGATCGGCTCGCCGGGATAAGCCTCGTTGATGATCAGCACCGGAATCCCATACGTGGTGACAATCAAGTTCCCCATCACCAGTTCCCATTGCCCGACGGCACCGGGGTCCTGGCTGAGATTGCCTTCCGCGTAGTGCCAGTTCAGGTCCTCCTGAACCGCTTGTGGGGCGGCCGAGCGGGAACCGAATGAGCGCAGGAACTCATTCTCATTTCCATCCGCGCTGCCGTCGTATTCCATGGCTTCTGCGTTGGATTGACCATTCACCAGGATCACGTCGCCGGCGACCACATTGTTGGCCGAGGCGATCTGGGTCTGTTGCGCGCCCTGAACCAATGACATGGTGAAACCGTATTCGGCCAGCTCGGCATTGATCGTTACCGAGAATGAGAACGCGGCTTGGCCGTTCACATAGGTCAGCGCCCCGGTGATGTTGGTGTACACCGCGCCCTCACGGGTCACGTTCAATGTGATGTGGTCATATCCAGGAGTGCTGACCGTGCCGGCAACCGGTATCGTTGCCGTAGAGGTCTCCAAGCTGCGTGGATAGAGCTGCAAGTTTTGGGGCATACTGGAGAAATTCACGACCGGCAACGTCGCCGGGCGGATCAGCACGAGCAGGTTTTTCGTAACGTAATTGCCGGCGTTGGCTGCGAACGTCCAGTCGGTATTTGCCGTCCCCGCGTTGCCGATACCGATATCGCTGTTACCGCTGTTGGCCCACGCGTTATATGCGAACAGCGTCTGGCAGGTGGGCGAATACGTAGACATCTCCATCGAGCCGTAGGTGCTCTGGTACCACAACGGGTTTTGGCAGTCGTAAACGCCGGTGACCGGATCCGGGATGTAGCTCCAACCCCAGAATTGTATGTTTCCGTTCTCAATGTTGGTGCCCGTATTCACCGCGCCCGTGTCAGAGTACACGTTCATGTTCGTCACATCCTGCTGGAAGAACGAGAGGGACACGACGGACGGCACGCCGAGATTCACCGTATTGGTGCTAAAGCGGTCCACGGAGACATAAACCCACTGATACGGCGCGCCGGCTGTAGTCTGCAACTCGAGGTAGTAGGCCACGCGGTCGAATCCGAACGGGTTGTTGTACGCCTGCGAGTAGTCTGTGATATACGGCGGCCAACCGTTCGTCCCCAGATTTTCCGAAGTTGGGATCGGCAGTTCGTAGAGAATCGTGTAGTCGTTGGCTTCGGGCACCACACTGAAGACGCTGTTGGTGACGCGATCGCACGGCACGTGTTTCAGGCCGGTCGAATAGATCGCATAGATGTCCGCGTCCGACAGGGCTGTGTTCCAGACCCCGACATCATCGATGATCCCGTTGAAATAATTCCCGCCATTGAACCCACCGATATAGCCCGTGCCGTCGGCTGGTGGGGCTACGTTCGATGCAATGGCCAGCGCGCCGCTCACGAGCACGCCATTCTTGTACAACTTCATCGTGCCGCCATTCACCGTAGAATCGTAGCTCACTGCGACATGAATCCAGTTACTGAACGTCACCGGCGTGTTGTCCTGGACGACCGCGTAATTACCGTTGTGACCCGCGGAAAGCTGGTTGCCGTTGCTCGAGTTCACCCAGAGCACGTGGCGGGATGACATGTCGTCGCCCGAGAGAATGCTGTTCGCGCCCGGCGCGCCAACCCACACCCACGCGGATTTCGTGTACGCATTCGTCGGTACCACGCCGGAGCCAAGACTGACCTGGCTGGTGCCACTGAGGCTGAGGGCCTTGCCGATTTCGCCAAACACGTGGTTTTCGGTTCCGTCCATGGTTCCGTTATACGAACCCTCGGAGTCAGTGAGGTCGTTGTCCAATTTCCAGTGGTCGATGGGTGCGACATATGATGTGGCGCATCCTCCCGCCGGGCACACGGTGGTCAGGCTATAGGCCTGGCTGCCCGTGCAATCGTAGGAATCGCTCGCCGTGACCGTAAAGCTGAACGTCCCGCCGACAAGCGGGGTGCCGGAAAGAACGCCAGCCGAGGACAAGGAGAGGCCCGGTGCCAGCGTGCCGCTGGTCACCATGTAGGTGTACGGGCCCATTCCACCGCTCGCTGTGAACGTCTGCGTATTGTATGCCGTGCCGGCCGTGCCCCCCGGCAGCGGACTGGACGGCAATAGTGTAATCGTCGGGCAAGTCACGGTGACGCTGTACGCCCTCGTTCCGTGCAGTTGGTCGCATTGGTGACCAACACGGTGAAACCATATGTGCCCGAGGCAACCGGCGAACTGGACAAGACACCCGCCGGGGACAAACTCAGCCCGTTGGGGAGACTGCCAGCCGCAATCGTGAACGTGTACGGCCCGGTCCCACCACTGGCCGTGTTCGTCTGACTGTAAACCGTCCCCACCGTGCCGCCAGACAGCGAAGACGGCAATATCGTGAGCGTATTCGGGCAACTCGACAGTTGCACCGAGTAGCCTTGGCTGCCTATACAGCCGTAGGCGTCCGTCGCCGCAATCGTAAAAGTGGCGTTGCCCGCGCCGCCATTGTACGTGCCGGAGAACACGCTGCCCGAAGACAGCGTGATTCCACTGGAAGAGCCCCGCCGGTGACTGCAAACGTGTACGGGCTGGTTCCACCAACCGCTGAGACCGTCTGGGTATACGCCATGCCGATGGTCACCGCCGATAACGCGCTCGGCGATACCGCGACCGTCGGACAAGTCACGGTGATGGCAAAACTGGACGTGCTGGAACATCCATTGGTATCCGTTACCTCGATGGTGAAACTCGATGTCCCAGCCCCTCCCGACGGCGTGCCGGAGATCGCACCGTTGGAATTCATCGACAATCCCAACGGTGGACCGCCGCTGGCGATCGTGAAGGTGTACGGACTCGCCCCGCCCGATGCGGTAATCGTATCGTTGTACGCCGTGCCGGCCGTCGCCGCGGGTAGTGGTTTGGCCGAAGTGATGACCGGGCCCTGGCCCACCGTCAGCGACGCGGCACTGGATCGAACATAACCACAGGCATTGGTGAGGACCACGTCAAACGACGAGCCGCTGTCGTTGGCAGTCACGCCACTCAAG
>CAVYAC010000137.1:0-5039 GCA_963766065.1 uncultured Verrucomicrobiae bacterium | reverse complement strand
ATATCTCCCGATTGGGGAACGCCCCGCTGATGTTTGCCATAGTTTTTGCCATCGTTGCTATTCTCCTGAGCTGGCAAATCACTCGAAGCGTGATTCGACATAGCAGCCAAGCGTACCATGCGCATCCCTCCGTGATTGGCGACCAGGGCTGGGTGGGTTGGTCGTAGCCGCCGCGCCTCTCTGAGTGGTAGGGGCCTGACGGGACTGGGCGGCGCCGTTGTAACGAAGATTGATTTGACAGGGATATCGGAGTGGCGATATGATGGGAGGCGGCTAGGTTGTTGTTCATTGACATAGGCAGGAACGACCGACGGTTTGCCGCCAAGGCACAACGAGGCGGCCTCTCGGCGAGTTAGACCGCCGCTACAAGACGGAGGGGCCGCGCAAAAAGTGAAAATTGCGAAACGAACCCGAGCTTATGCACGCCGGGTTGGGTTTCTGTGATTGGCTTCGGGAAAACGAAGCCAAGTTTGGGCGGGTACGAGAGCAACAGCGGCGCCCGGGCGGGTCGCCCTACAACCGGATATGCGGCGCGAATGCTGATTCTGCCAAACGAAGCCAATTTTGCCGAGCGCTTGAAAATTTGGATTGGCTTGAGGGACAAGGTGTTAGCAATCAAAGTGTGGTGGTTTTACAATTGGCTTCGTTCGTAGAAAATTGGGTTCGTTTGGGGGTTCGGGAGCGAATTCGGGCAGGAATTGGGGCGAATTTATCGCACCGCGCAGGCTGGAGTTGCGACCGTGGGTACGACGTGGTCGCGTGTCGTCGGGCTCCGCTTACGGCTACAACGACCGCGCGACAACGGCTATGCAGGCTAAAGCCTGCGGCTACCGGTCTCTGATGGGGACGGTCACGGGTTCTGGTCGAGCCAGCGGCGGATGTCGCGGGCGAGGGGGGAGTTTGGCGACAGTTTCAGGAACGCTTGGTAGTGGTCGCGGGCTTCGGCGTAGGTGGCGGGGTTGCGGGCATACAGGCCACCGACCGACAGGTGCGCGGACGCGTCGTTCGGATTCGCGGCGAGGATTTTCTTGTATTGCGCGATGGCGTCGTCCGTGCAGCCTTGCGATTGCAGCAGGAGAGCGTAGTTGAATCGGGCGTCCACGTAGTTGGGATCGGCCAGGAGCGCGAGCTCGTAGTTGTCCAAGGCACGCTCGGTCTGTCCGATGCTGCCGTAGGCGATGGCCAGGTTGTAATAGGCCTTGGGAAACGACGGATCGGTGGCGATGGCTTTGGTGTATTCGGAGATCGCATCGGCGACCTTGTCCTGACGTTGCAAATTGGCGGCGTTATTGAAAAGAACCAGCGCTTTGGTTCGATTGCCCGGCTTCAGCGTCCGAGCGGCGATGGGCGTGCGCACTTTTCTGGGCGGTGGCGGCGGAGGAGGAGGGGGGCGCAGGCGGTGTTGCGGAAACCACGGTCGCGGTGACAATCGTTGACGGAGCCGTCGGGGCCGGCGGCCGGTTTGGGCGCGGCAACTTGCGGTGGCGGCGCGACTGGTTTGGGCGGTGGCGGGGCCGGAGTTGGTGCTGGCGGTGGTTCGGGTGCGCGCGCGGCTTGTTTTCCCGTCGCGGCCAATTCCTGGCGGACCTGAAGCATGGCGAGGTGGACGTCCTCGCGGGGTTGGGTCTTGGAAAACAGGTCGATATACGTCTCGTAATGCGCGAGCGCTTCCTTCTTCTGGCCGAGTTGCTGGTTTTCGAGGTTGGCGAGGTTCAGATAGGCGGTGGCGAACACGGGCTCGGCTGTGATGCATTGCTCGAACCAACGTTTGGCCGCGCCGAAGTCACGTTTGCGGGCAGCGACGATGCCGAGGCAGTTGAGTGTCTCGGCAGGATTCGGGTTGCCTTGCAGATAATGTTTCAAAACGTCATCAGCCTGACTCCACGCGGAGACGCGCATGTAGGCCAGACCGAGTTGGTAGTACGAATCGGGCGGGGCGGCACTGCTTTGGACCACCTGTCGAAGGTTGGCCACGGCGTCCTGTCCTTGTCCCCGATCGAGTTGCGCCAGGGCGAGATTGTAGCGTGCGGGGATGTAATTGGGGTCAAGGCGCACCGCGTCCTGAAGGTTTCTGAGTCCGGCGGCGGTCTCGCCCTGTTGGAGGCGGCACACGCCGAGAAAATTGAGCGCGAGCGCGTTGGTTTGCATGGACGAAAGCGCGCGCTCGAAGTCGGCGGCCGCTTTGTCATACTTGCCGTCCTTGTATTCGGCGAGGCCCCTGGCAAACTCGTTTTTGCCCATGGTTGGGCGGCCGCAGCCAGAGGCCAGCGCGGCGAGCAACACGAAACAGAAAAATCCCCTCCTCATTAAGAAATCCATCCGAAACGTGACAAACAATAAAGTGCATCTTATAATCACGGGCGGATTTCGCAACAAAAATGACTGAATGGGACATTCAATCTCGCGCGGACGCATGTACTACCTGTCAACGGTCGTTCGTGGACAAAGAGACGTACCACACGCTGCTCAACATGAGCACGTCGGGGTACACGCGGCGTGACTTGTGCGCGACCTGTTTTGCAAGCGCCGGGCGGGACGGTGTCATTTCCTGCTGGCAGGGGGAATACAAATTGCCGCCGCCGCCGGCACCCGAAGCAATTCAGAAGGAGACCGCGGAGACGCTGCTGAGGAAACTGGTGGAGTCTACTGATCCTTCCCACGAGTCGGCACGGTATATCCTGGCGGTGATGCTGGAGCGGAAACGCATTTTGAAACACCGCGACACAGTGCAGGAAGAGAGCGGCGCGGAAGTGCTGGTTTACGAGCACGCACGCACGGGCGAATCGTTCACCATTCCCGATCCGAAATTGCGGCTGGATCAACTCGCACGAGTGCAGGAAGAAGTGTCGGCGTTGCTCCATCCATCCACCGAAAGCGCGAAGGCTGAGCCCGTCAACGGGCCCAGCCCCAGCGTGTAATGCCTTTGGCCGTTAGCTGACCTTGACTTCGATCTGCTTCGGCTTGGCTTGCTCGGTCTTCGGGAGTGTTACGTGCAGGACGCCGTCCTTGAAGCGGGCCTCGATTCTGGCCGCATCGACTGCGACCGGCAACTCGATGGTCCGCGTGAACGAACCGTGCACGCGCTCGCTCAGGAAGTAGTTGGCTTCCTTCTGCTCGACTTCGTGCTTCTTCTCGCCCTTGATGGTGAGATAGTTGTCTTGCAGCGTCACCGAGATGTCATCCTTGCCCAACCCGGGCAGGTCGGCTTTGACGAGAACATTGTCCTTTTCGACCACCACGTCGAGGGCCGGGCTGAACACGCCGTCAAACCCAACGTGACGACGCAGGGACGTGTCGAACAATCGGTTCACCTCGTCCTGAATCTCGGCGAGACCGGTAAACGGATCCCACAGATCCCTTCTGGGACTCCAACGAATCAGTGCCATATCAAACACCTCCATTTCTTGTCTTCACATTCGCGACGAAAAACCATTTAGCACTGGTTGTGCCGGTGTCAGGTGAGTATTGGTAACCTGCGCTCAATCAAGAGGTTCTGAAACAGGCGGGATCGATGGCGTTGGCGGTTTGTGCCAGTTTGACCAGGTGACGGTGTGACAGCGGACGGTGGGTTGGGACAAGTTGACCCGCGACCTTGACACTCTATCGCGTGTGCGATAGACATAAAGGCCGCTTCGCGCCAGAAAACTTCCGGTGGCTAGGTAGCTCAGTTGGTAGAGCACTGCACTGAAAATGCAGGTGTCGTCAGTTCGATTCTGACCCTAGCCACCACTATTCTCCCAGAATTCTGTCAGTGTTCTGCCACTGTTCGGTCACTGTTAGGCCAGAATTCGCTTGACGTCTTTTTTGGTCAGAACTCACGGACGCGATACCGGCGGCAAGGAATTATTACCCATCGCACCGGCCATTAGCGTAACGCGCAAATATCGAGGGAGCTTTTTAGGCCCCAAGCGTACACGGTAGAAGCGCGAGGGAATGTTCCTGGCGCCGTCAATGTCGAGATAGTTGGTTGTCGATTCCCCGGAGCCCGGCACGGTAACTAGGGGGCTGAAGTCGGCGAAATCATTTATGTAGCTGCCGTTCGGCGGGGGCGTTCGTCTGCAGCACGTAGCTATGCCCGCCAACCGTCGTCCACGTGACCAGCACGTTGTTAGTCTGTTGGACAATGCTTCTTTCCCGGCAACAGTGAGTTTCTTGTTGACGCAGCGGAGAATCCATGATAAATCGTTTAATCATGACAACATATCGTTGCCTTGTCGGGTCGCTGTGAAGGGCCTCGACAACAAGCAGCCAATCAAATGCGAAAGGGATTCAGTGTGTTTATGCTCGGGCCGATTCGTCCGGTAAGGAGATCGAGGCTTGGCTACATAGCCACGGTCGTGCTCGTGACGCTGGTCGTAGCCGCATCACCGGCGCGGGCGGCGACACGACTGGCAAACATCACCTCGTCGAGTAGGTACCTGCAGTATTACGGCAGCGACTTCAGCACAAGTAATCTACAGGTTATGTCACAGTTTGACGTCGTCGTCCTCTCTCCAAACGCGTCTTCGGTGACCCCCGCTGTGGTTGCTTATTTACAGAGCAACGGCGTGAAGTACGTGCTGGGCTACATCAGCATCGGCGAGCAGATGCCGGGCACACCCATCATCAAGGGCGACGGCACCGGCCCCTCCTACTGCACGACCAACGGAACCGCGACCATCACCAACGAGAACAAGAATGTTGCGTCCTACTATGTCGATCAGACGTGGTCCAATACCGTGTATGTCATGCAGAATAACGGACACGTCGATACCGATGGGACCTTTGGCGGCGCATATGTCTATCCGAATGCGTATTGGCAGTGGGTGCTCAACACACAACGAAGCGGCGGCGTGCCGGGAACGGTCCTCTCGAATATGTTCGTGGCAGGGTTGGCGCAGATCGCCGGGGCCCGCACCAGCGATTCTGATACGTCGCCAAATGATAATTTTGGAATGAACGGCTTCTTCCTCGACACGCTGGATACCGCAGGACCGTTTACTGGCGTCGGCTCGTACCCGTGGGCCGCGCCGGCGATGCAAGCGACGGTGGCGTACATT
>CAVYAC010000136.1:0-10473 GCA_963766065.1 uncultured Verrucomicrobiae bacterium | reverse complement strand
CTCCGCCAGTTTGTTTTTCCTAACAAATACACGTATTTGCGTAGATTTTGAGCGAAGTCATAAACGAAAGTCATAAAGAGTCGCCAGAGTTCATGCTTGTTCGCTGGCGTTCAAGAGTGGGTAGGGGCCTCTCTCAGACCAGTTTGCGGGCTCGCGGTTATCTTGATCGGAAGGAGCGGTTGGTCGCTACAACGACTGCGGTTGCACTCCGCGATTCCCTATAGAGTGGCGCTTCAGTTTGCCGCTCACGATGTGCCGCCCTCCATTTGGGCCATAAGGTAGTCGCGGACAGATTGCAGATGGATCAACCGGCAGCCAGTTTTCGCACCGGGTTTTCTCAGGCATACAGATTTGATTTTGCCGCTGTTGATGAGTTCGTAAGTGAAGCCACGTTTCAATCCGAACAAGCGTTGAACATCGGCGAGCCGACCGAACTCAGGAAGTGCCGCGCCGCAATCGCCGGGCGCAATCGGTGCCACGGTTGTTCCCGCGCCCGTGGTGCGCGCTGGTGTTGGCTGGTGGTTCATCATGTGCCTTTACCTCTTGTCAATTCGTTGCTGCGCCACTGGTTGCCGGGCGCTATGTGCTTCTTGTGAATCACGGGAGCGAAATTAGCACGGTGAAAGACGTGTTCTTGCCGTTTGCGGATGTCGGGTGTTGCTGGGCGTATACCCCGTTTTCTCCCTTTGGCTATGCTTGCACAAAATTCTCACTTTTTTGCTGGACAGGTTTCGGAAGCCCTCCGGGACAATCTCCAGAAGCGAAAACTCCGCGCGTGAAGTCGTAGGGGCCAGGCCGGTGGCGCAGCCAGCACCGTCAAGCTGGACCGCAGGCACGAGGAGGAGCTTGCACGGAGCGCACCGAGCCGCACAATCGTCTGGCACCGCTTCACGCGTAGTCGATGATCGATGAGGTCGATTCATTCGACCACAGGTAACACGAAGGCATCAATCGCGTGTGTACCTATTACACAGGATTTTGCGCGGCCGGCGTGAGAATTTCTCGTGGACAACAGCGAAGTTTGATTGCGGTCAATGCGTAAGACACTGCGCGGACACTATCGGACTGCAATTAACACATAGGCTGGATTTGCCGCGACTCCGGGATGTTTGAGCATTGCCCTTGCGACGAACGGCGCAGTGCCCCCCCTGTGACTGTGCCGTGTATTCATCGCGACTGATGCGCGGACGCAAAATCGTTGGTTCCCCAACGGCTTCGGCTTCCCCTGTCCAAAATGCCGTTTGCCAGCGTCACCGCCGTAGCTCCATGCGGCCCTAACGTGACTGATCGTCCAACTGGTGATGGGTACTCTCGGCTGTCGGAGGCAAGCAGCGCGCAGCCACGGACAGCATCGCGCGACTGCGAGCCCTCCGAGCGAAGCAGGCGCGTTACGGGCATGTCGCTTGCCAATCCAGCAACGCGCCATGACGGGAACGGGCCTGCAAGCAATGAACCGGCAAGTCAGCGGCGAAGATTGCAGCGCGACTGCGTGCAACGTGCCGTCAGCCATTCGTCTTTTCTTCCGACAGCCGAGCGGTGTTCGCTCGTCAGTCCGTGGTGTGGCCACGCGTTATTCACCGATCAGGCAGTCCCGCAGACATCAAGCAGCTTCGTCGCCTCCTGGAGGAGGGGTAGGTGTCATCGTGTAAATTTGGTTTTTCTGGCGTAGTTTAGCCCTGCCAAGATGGTCACTTTGGCAAGGCGGAAGAAGGGCAAATCCCGCCGACAAGTGCGCCAATGTAGAGATCGACTTGACCTTCCAGGTTGCCAGTGGCTTGGTCTACCCTGTTCCACTCCCTGACAACGTTGCACATCCAGCCGCCCTTGCTCAGTTTACCTGTTACACTGCGAGTACTCTCTGCGTACGACAGCTTTACCACCGCGATACTGCCGCGTTACAAGCACGAACCACGGCTGCACCATTCGCTTTCCAGTCATGCAACAGGATGTGAAATATTGCTGAGCGAAGAATCTTCCAGCGACTTAACACGCGCTTTACGATGAATTATCCAGTGCGGCGTCAATTGATTTACCAAAACTTCTAAGCTCGGCTTAGAGGACAGGCGTCTCTTGTAAAATGCGCTAATCTGGCGCACGAATGGCAACTGCCGCGTGAACAATCTCACGGGTCCACAGTGACTCGCCGATGTGCATGATGTGACCGCCGGGAATCCGACTATCGTCCACAGTCTGTGCGCGCATGTGTCAAATACGTTCCACGAAAGAGGTACACACAGGCCACGCCGAGTACACGGACACGCCGGCACACAATCACGCTTGGGCCACGCGCTGTCTACTCATCGACCGTGCATTGACCACCACACGGCATCGCATTGGATTCCCAATTTCCGCGCAACCGCCGCTCAACCAAATATGGACAGAATGAGCACCGGGAAGCCCCCTCTATGCGGTTGGGTTACAGATCGGACGCTCTACCCCGAACGAAAAAGTTCGGTCTTCTTACGCACAAATATCGAGGAGCATCCGAAACCTTGAAAAGTGTTGAAAGGCGTTGAGGGCTTCCACACTCCCGGGAGTGACTTCAGAACGACCTGGTTTTGGATCAGGAAACGGGCTGATTCGAGACGCAGAAAAGCTGCTGTCGAACAAGTTGTCCGCACAGAAGCACATCGTGCCCCACGCTCTCGCGTTGATTCCCAGTTTACGGGCAGGTACCCGGCTCGAGGCGCATCATCGTTTTGGTTGTTGCGCGTGGCTCTGCTACGTTTGTTTCTCGAATTCTTCCGCTGCTCAACGAATTCGCTCTTGAATCGCTGGATCGTGGTGCTCGATAATGTGCCTCCCTGCATGTTCTTCGTCAGAGTAGAAGGAAATCAAGACGCCGTTCGTTCCATATTCTGCTATCCAATACATGTTGGATTGGCTTGCCGCCACTTCATTTAGCACATCACGAATCGTTGGATTTTCTAGTTTTACCGACATTTTCTTGCCGCCACACTGTTGACGTTGCGCTTCCGCCATGTGAAGGCCGTTAGTACCAGACAAATGAAAAGGGTGGAACATCTCAAGAGAAGGGACGAAATGGTTCAGCAATATAAAGGCATCCAATAGATCGCCCTCTTCAAGGGAGAACTGTGGAATGGATTGGTTGAGCGCGTACACCGAACTGGTCGGAAGCTTTTTCCATGCGACGCGTCCTCCATAGTCCCCACGTCTTGTCACCGAGTACTCTGGGTCTTGTTCCAATACGGCCGTTACGGTCTCGAACGGTGTTTCCGGGCCTAGTAAGTTAAGATCAATCGTGTGGTTCTTGGGAAGACTCTCGGAAAAATAGGCAATGTTATCAAAGCCTCCACAGCCAGCCAGTCCTTCAAATTCAAGTTTGGGATTCTTGGTCGGGCGGCTCGGCGGGGTAAATCTTGATGGCATCTCGCCGTTAATCCGAAAGTGGGTATACTCGTTCAGTATATGAACGCAGTCTCGCACCATTAATCCGTCGAACTTGCTGATGGAGAAACCATACCGATTTATTACGACGTTGTTCGTTGATTCATCACCGAACACCATGCCTGCTGCTACGAGAATCCAAATCAGATTGATCGTGAGGTGGATTGGAATCCGTGTATTTCGCGCTATGTTAATTCTCATGGGCAACAGGCTCCTGTTCCTCCTGAATTAGGTGTGGCTGTGGCTTGTGTTCCGTTAAAATTGAGACAATTGTGACGAACCACACACCCTGGTCTCGGCATAGTTGCGTAGGGTTCGACGTGGACAATTATAGTTTGCGAGGCGTTGAACGCAATTCCCCGTGGGGCTCCCAATGTATCGGTAAAGTATCCGTTGTCTGCTGGCACATCCGTAGCGGCATTTAGGGGATAATTGGTTTCGGAGCACGAAAGTGTAATCAAAATTTCGCTGGCTCTGAGTCCTGGCCAAGCGAGCCTGGCTCCGTACTGGTCAAGGATTTCGTAAGCGTAGGTGGTGGCGTATGTTGATGGGAGTGTTTCAGAATCGGGGTTTGGGCTGACGTTGGGATTGAGGATCAGCGATGTCGGTTTGCGGACAATACAGTTGGTAGTGGCTGACATGGTTTGGCCATTGACGGTATAACTCAAGGCGACAGTCCCGACCCCGCCGTTACCAGTACCCTGGACATTCACTGAGGGCTGGGTGTTGTCTCCTACAACTTGCAGGCCATTGCCAGCGGACCAATTATAATCGCCCCCGCCGACGGCGACGGAGGAATTGAAGGTGACTATGGGAGATGGTTCCTGGCAGAGGACGAGGGTGTTCGGCGGGCCGCTGATGGTGATGGCGGGGCCATTGCCAAAGCCATCAAACCAGAAGCCGTTGGCTTCTTCGCTCCAAGTAACATCGGTCGGAGTGCCCCACGGGAAACTCCAATCCGGGTTGCCATCGGGGTAATTGGTGGAGATGCAGGGTCCCATGGGGAAGCCAAAACTACCGCCACTGATCGAAAAACTTTGTCCGGGGTTGACGGTAATAAGATAGCCGACCGAACTTCCGCCCCAAGTGATTGGAGGCAACCCACCCCAAGTGACTTGAGAAAGATCGCAACCGTTGGTACTGGCATAGCCGCATCCCGAGAAGGTCATAATGACTTGGGTATTGGGGGCATAATCCATGGGGACCATAAAAGAGACAAATCCGTCCCATGTGAAGTCCTGGCCTTCATAGTCGTAGCCGGGCCACCCGAGGTTCTGATCTTCATAACCGAACTGGACATTCCAATTCGAGGGCTGGGGAACGGTATTGGTCAACGCCCCAAATGGCGAATTGCCCTCGCAGTCGGTGGAAACCGCCTCTTGTATTTGGACTTGTGGGTTCCCCTGGGAGTAGGAATAGCTAAACGTAGCAGTGCTGGTCAACCAGTCACCTTGGCAAGGGGTTTGTTCCTCATAAACGGTCGTGAAAGAGTTCCAAGCGGTAACATAATAGCCCTCGTCAATCCCAACGGGCGGATCGATGACCCCATTGGCCCAAGTGACGACAACATTGTAGACGGTTGGCAAGCCATTGGTGTTGACGGGCACCGCATCCATGCTTGTAAAGGTGATGTTTCCGTTGCCATCCGGACTGGTTCCGAGGTTTGTTGGATAGCCGTTTACAGTTACGCTGACGACGTTGGTCTGGGTTGGGAGACCGTCGTCCCAGTATTGACTGACATAACCGCTAACAACTTGGGGTTGGCCAGCAGCGTAAAATCCCGAGGGCGGAGGATAAGTAATGCCCAATTGGTAATCGTCAACATTGACCATGGTGAAGATGTTGGAGGAGGTATTCCCCGAGGCGTCGGCGGCGGTTACCATGATGGTATTGGTGCCGAACACCAGAGGGGACAACAGGGCTCCGAAGAAATTGCTGACAACGGCCATGGAAGTTGGGGTTCCTCCATTGACCGAGGCGTTGATGCCGGCCAAGGGGTCGCTGCAGATGCCGGACACCCAGACCTGCGGCATATTGGGCAGAAGCGTGGTGACATTGGTTTGAAAGCCGATGAAGGACAGTTGCGGGGCATTGGTTTTGATATTTTTGACAATCCAGGTGATATTGGTTGTGGTTCGGTTTCCAGCCGGGCCTTGGGCGACAACAGAGATGATGTTGGTGCCAGCGAAGACCGGGAACCGGGGAATACTCAGGTTGGTTCCGCTGAGAGCGTTCCAATACTGCTGGCCATTGATCCACAACTTCAACGGATGGAACATTGCGGGCTGGTTGGTATTGTTTGGATCTGGGTCAAAGGCAACGGCCTGGACGCTGACATAGGGATTGTAGCCGCTGCCATTGGTCGGGGATGTGACCATGAGGAACGGAGGGATGGTATCGAGGATGATGGGGCGATAGATGACCGGCCCGATGGGATTTGTATTTGCGTCAGCATACTGGAAGTGTAGACGATAGGTGCCGTTGACGGTAGAGGGCATGGTATAGGCAATCGATGGTGGGATGGGCGGATTTGTTGAATTAAGGATAATCATGCTGAGGCAAGGAATTGAAAATATAGAAGCCAGGGACATGTCCCCATTGGTGCTGACTTCGAGAAACGAGAAGCAGGGCGTATTGCTGAACGTCAAAGAGACAATTTGGCTGGTGGCAAAGCCGTTGCCTGAACCGACTATAACGGTCAGATTATTAGTGGTTTGGGGATTAAGACCGTAGTTGTATTTTTCCAGATTGTCGATGCCGTCCCCAGTAGGGTCTTCGGTTGCGAGATTTGGGTCAAGCGGATCGAGTCCGTAGGTAACGGCCCAGCCGTAGGGAATGCCATTGTTCAACGTGTTAGGATTGCCACGTATCACTTGGTAGAAGTTCTGGGCCAGTCCAATGGCGTTGGTGTCGGTCCAACTCGTTTGCTGATCCGTCCCAAACATCCACGCCACATCGGTCCACGATGACGTGGGGGTCAGACTGCTTTCGCTTTCCACCACGTATACGTGGTCTGTGCAACTCTCCCAAGTGAGCGTCACATTGCCGCTGCCATCGGGAGCAATCGACACAACGCTGAATGGAAGAGCTTCATTCGTGATGGAGCAAGGATCACCGCCGACCTCATCTTCTTCCATTTCCATGAAATTGCCAATGGGGCTTGGGGTGCTTGGCACCGCAACTTGAGCCGCCACTTCTGCATCGATGTTGCTCTCGTAAACAGAATAGTAGGCGTTGCTGTCCACCAGATACGTCAGCAACGTTACTGTGGGGCGTAATATCTGGTCGGGTGTCAACCCCCACTCATCGGGATTGTTCGTGGCATCCACGTACTCGATCCATAGCCAACGATCTTCCGATGCTGCTCCGGGTTGGTAGCCGCTTGGAGCCGCAACCGTGGCGACGACATCCGATGAGATTGCTGATTGCACCGTTGTCACGCCTGAGAGCACATCTCTCGTCAAGATTACGGGCGCAAGCGGGATGTTGCACCAGTCCATGCTGGTGGTCAAATTCGTAGAGGCTGGCAGCGAGTCGAGACAGATGCTCGTGGAATCGCACCACAATGGCCAGTCTGTCGGATAGCCTCGCCACTCCCAGGGGTAGAATGGCAGCCACATGCTGTAGTTGCCACTCAGCGCCACCTGCGCCAGTTGATCAGGATTCGTAATTGTGATGTCCTGCGCTAGCGCGGGCAAAGCCAACATCACAATGGCGCAAGCTACAATAAGAGCCTTCACTCGCCGACCGACATCCTCACCTATCGTCTTCATGCTCGCCCCTCCGATTCGCCTCACAACAACAAGTCGTTTACTGAACCATTCTGCGACCTGCTTCTCCTCGGACGCGCCAGCCAGCGTCGGTAAGCAGCAAATCCTGTAACAGAGGCCCGGAACCCTGTCAAGCAGTACCGCCAAAATCTCACAAGGTATAAACGGTGGTAGAAATGGAGCCTTTGCTGGTTTGCTACGGGTCTTGTGCCGCCACATCCCAAGCACCGCAAAGCGCTCGGCAACGCGATTCGGCTATATCGCAAGACTTCGCGCCTGACGCATGAGAAACTTGCCGAGCTTGCGGACCTTCATCCCAATTACATTGGGGAAGTCGAGCGGGGCGAAACGAACATCTCGGTTGACGCGTTAGTCAGAGTCGCCAAAGCCCTGAAGGTACGCGTGCGTGACCTCGTGGCAGATGTTTGAAGTGAAAGTTGGCGCGTGGTTGTTAGAGTTGCAACTGGACCAACCAACTGCGGGCCATGCTCCCTGATTAGGACTGACAACAAACAGCGGGTGGGCGGCTCCTTCTGTACAAGGCGTTCCTCGCTTCGCTGCGGTCTGCCTTGACAGCGCCGCCCGTCCGCTGTGGCGGGCTTGTACGGTTTGGCGTTCGCGAAACCGTGCCCGGCTTGGGCTAGAAGCAACATAATCAACTGTGAACAACTCGTATGAATAGTGGCTTGCTTGCATAGAGTACATCTTGCCGATGCTCGCACCGCTCGGAATACTGCTCCTACCTTTTGGGCGGGCGAAGTTGGCGCTGACCACTTGCGTTACCCGTGACCTTGATGGCCGAGGAAGAAAGCGTTCAGCGGTATCGCGTCCACCGGTGTTCGCCCGCGTCCCTGCGCCTTTTTAAGCCCCGATTCGTCGCGTGGATGGGAAACAATTCGCAGCGGTCGTGAATCGTGCTCGGTGCGCCACGTCAGGGGGCAATACGGGGCGCTGTGGAGATTCTCGGCTAGAAGATCGACAACCGTCCGGCCGATACTTGCGGCAGGTGCCGGATGCCTGGCTCGTGCTTATACGCCCCGCCTGCGGGCCGGTGACACCCCGTCAATATCCAGAGAACTGGCGAAAGGAGCCATTGACCAGCCAAACAGCGTGAATCGACGTGTCAGGATTCGAATTGCGCCTCGATCTCGACGCGGCGCGATAGGCTGGACGTTGGAAACTCACACCCGTGCCTTGTGTCTGCCATCGGTCAGCGGCGCTACGGTTCGCGTCTTGACGCGGCAGACTTGCCGGGAAGCGAACTCTTTGTCACGTCCGGCAGTTTATCAATCGCCCCGCGCAACGTCTCGGTGTCCAGATGGGTGTAGATTCTCGACACCGCCGCGCTTTCATGTCCCGCGATCGCCTGTGCCAATGCGTCCGATACGCCAGCCGCCTTCAAGAAGGTCACGGCGGTATGCCGCAGACTGTGGAAGCTCAATTCACCGACGGGTCGCGCCGCGTTGCGCCCCTTGCCCGTGTTCTTCTTGCTGCGCGCCTCGGCAAGACCGGCTTCCACCAAGAGACTGTAAAACTGGTTGCTCAGAGTGCCTGTGCGTTTGGCCGCTTCCGCCGCATTGGGGAAGACAAAAGCGTCCGGGTCGTCAGCCGAAGTTGAATCTTCGAAGAAGTCGGCCAGCGGCCGGGCCATTGGTAGCACCATACGCTTGCCTGTCTTACCTGCGGTGAAGGTCACTTCCGTCGATTCAAGATTCACGTTGCGCCACGTCAGCCGTGCTATGTCGCCAAGCCTCGCGCCGGTGTAAATCCCGGCCAGAATCATGCCGCGCCATTCGCTGTCACCAGCGATCTTCAAGACTCGTTGCAGTTCTGTCACCGTGAACGGTCGGCGAGCGCTTGCGCCGCGCATTTTCAGCTTGTCCACCAGCGCCGCAGGGTTGTTGGTCAATAACCCCTGTTTTGTGGCCGCGCTCAAACACGCGCGCAGGCACTTAATGGCAACATTGGCGCTGGCGCGGGAAAGCTCTTTCGCCAGCCTGTCACGAAACGCGCCAATATTCGCCGCTGTCAGTGTGGCAATATCACGGTCAACCTTTCTGTCCAGGAACGCGTAGAACCGTTGCAGGATGCCCGTATAACGCGCCACTGTGGAAGGCGTGGCCTCGATCTTCTTACTCTCAAGCCACTGGTCACACCAGCTTCGGATGGTGGTGGACGGCAAGACTTCGTCATTGGAAGCCAAGAATACGTCTGCTACGGCTCGGGCAATCACGTCGCGGGCCGCTTCAGGAGTCAGCTTCCGCGTCCGGCCAAGTGCGGCCGCTTGCGCCATGGTTCGGCAAATCTCCTCGGCTTGCTTCCGGTCCGCGGACTTAGTGGATCGTAAGTGCCAAACGCCGTCTGGTGTCTTGTAGGAGCAATACCAGAACGGGCTTCTGCCTCTCGGGTCTTTGTGTAGGCTGGCCATTTGTGCGCCTCCTGTGTTAGTCATAAAATAGTCATAAAGTTCACCCGTGTCAATAGCGTTCATATCGATTCGTTTTGTGAGCAAAAGCGCAATTTGTGCCCATCTAATGGTCTCGGGGGTTCGAATCCCTCCCTCTCCGCCAATCGGCGGACAAGTCCGCCAGTCTTCGCTCAGGAGATCGCGATTTGTTACACCACTTCAATTCCTACGATGTCGGACGAGGGGACGGCACATTCTCCGTTGACGAAGATGAATCTAAAGTTAAAACAAGAAACTCCGTATTCTGACATCAATGATCTCCTGCTCTTCTGGGCGGGGGGCGTGTGCGACGCTTTGGGTGGAAAAGTGATCGGCCTCTATCTGACGGGTTCGTTGACTTATGGTGACTTCGTGCTGAAGAGAAGCGACGTGGATCTGTGTGTCGTGGTCAACCAGGCGCTTTCAGTCGCGGAACTTGAGTCGATCAAGAGATTGCATATTGAAACGGAACACCGCTACCCGCATTGGGCCAAGCGGGTCGAATGCTCGTATCTGCCGATGGATTTGATGCACGAGGTCCTTCCGCCGAAGACTCCGCGACCATGGTGGGGACATGGTGTTTTTTATGCCGAAGCTCCCTATGGCAACGAGTGGATCATTAATCAGTATTTCCTGTACACCTCCGGCATCGCTCTGATTGGATCTGAATATCGGACGCTGGTGAGTCATGTGGACCTGAAGGAAGTGCAGAAGGCGAGCGCGCGGGATTTGTTTCAAGAGTGGGAACCGAGAATACGCAATTCTGGATCGCTGGCAGACCCTCACGATCAATCATACGTGGTCCTAAATCTATGCCGTATTTTGTCTACAGTTCTACAGGGCGATGCG
>CAVYAC010000135.1:0-10754 GCA_963766065.1 uncultured Verrucomicrobiae bacterium | reverse complement strand
GTTTATGTACATCTACTGGTTCGGTTGCGTATACCCAGAAGCTTCGCGCCGAGGGTTTTGACGTGGACGTCGCCGTTGACGGCCGCGCCGCGCTGAAAATATTCCACGACCGACGAGTGGATCTTGTTTTACTCGATCTCCTGCTGCCGGAAGTCAACGGTGTGGAGTTGCTCCAGCAGATACGCTCGGAGTTCGGTCCGTCCGAGCTTCCCGTGCTGGTATTCACCAATGCCTATCTGGGCGGGATTGTGCAACAGGCATGGGAGGCGGGCGCCAACCAGGTCATCCCCAAGGCGGGCATCAAATGCAGTCTGGTCGTCGCGATGATCAAGAACGCGCTGGCGAATCCGCCGCCGTCCGCGGTACCGTTGGCGCGAACGGCGACCCGCATGGAGTTTGATCCCGCGGTGCGGAAGCATCTCCTGGAATCGTCTTCAAAAACGCTCGCCGCGCTCTGGCGACCCCTGAAACAGCTGGCCAAGCAGGGCCGCCGAGGGGACAGTCGCGCGTGCTTCCGCGAATTATTCCGGGTTGTCCGCCCTCTCACGGCGAAGGCGGCGATCGCCGGATTGGACAGGATCACACAGATGTCCGCCGCGTTGGAAGCGCTCCTGAAGGAACTGTGCGACAAGCCGGAACGATTGAGTCCGTCCGTTTTGCTCACGATTGCCCAAGCCATCGATACGCTACAGCTGCTCTTCGCATATCCATGCGGCGTGTCAGCCTGTAATTCCTCTGTAGCCCAGATCCTTGTCGTTGATGATGACGAGTTCGTGAGGCAGGCAGTCAGTCAGGCTCTGGCCCGTGTCAATCTGAAGGCAATCTGTGCGGATAATCCTGTGAACGCCTTGAAGCGGCGTACCGGGGCGCGCTTTGATTTGATCATCCTGGATATTGAGATGCCTGACGCCAGTGGATTCGATCTGTGTTCACGATTCCGCACCATGCCCGCCTGCCGGGACACTCCCATTATTTTCCTGAGTGTGCACAAGGACCACGAGTTCCGTACCGAATCGGTCCTGCGGGGAGGCAGCGACTACGTTACCAAGCCATTCCTGTACACGGAACTGGCCGCCAAAGCCCTCAGTTTTGTTATCAGCAGTCCGCTCAAACTGGTTCACACAACCGGGAAATCGAACGGTGACGATGCCGAATCGGCCTTCTCACGGCGCGAACTCAAGGTCCTGAAACAAGCCATCCTGGCCAGCTATGACGCTTGAGCGCCCATGACTCACGGCGGAACCACGGCTATCCTCACCAACGACCGACGGTCATAGACCGCCGCAGAAGAAACGGCTGGGACAAGTCGGTGTGGCCAGTCGCGCCTGGGCCAGCCGTTGCAACGGTAGGACCGTGAGCAACGGCTGCCGGCCGTGCGCAGGTTGCCTGCGAAAGAGTGGGAAAATCAAAAGCGCGCCGGCGTGACTCCGTCGTGCTGTTGGGTGACCTCGGGCACGGCCTCGACTTCGCCGTCGAGTTCGTAGGAGAGCTTGCCCTCGCCGATTTCCTTCAGGGCGATATCGGCGAAATCCATCCGCGCATCGGTCTGCGTGAGGGGGCGATGCCCCTGGATAAGTTGGCGGACACGCCTTCTGACCACGTTGATCAGCAGCTCGGGGCCGGGAATGCGCAACAGCGCCGGCTCCAGATAATTTACCTTGATCCGTAAAGGGACTTTGACTGCAGCGGAAACCGGTTCCATCTCAGGCATTATTTTACTTTCTGCCACGAGCGTTTGGGCCGCCTGATCGGCCGCCCCCAACTCATGGCGTGGTTTGAACAGTTAACGAATCGTTGCGGGCTTGGTAGTCCAGGCCGCCTTCGTGAGGCAGCTTTCGAGTGGTCAGCGAAAAGTCCGCAACAGTGCAAGAGTAGCCCTGCCCGTCAATAACCACAATGGGGTAAACACCGTAGGCTGGGTGTGACTGCTGCCGGGCAGGCTTGACGGTCTACTGCCAGCCATCATTTGCCATACTCGCAATCGGACCCAAGGCGTGATGGCGAGCGGAAGGGGGAGCGGGAAGCGTTGAGCGCGGAGTCGCGGCAAGGCACCCACCCCTTTATCCCCCGGTGGGCAGGTCTGGCAATCGTTGGGCGATAATTGTGCCGGACGCGGCTGGGAAATGGTCCTGCCGTCGTGTTTCGGCGACCTGTCAGGGGTTGCGCGGTGATCCGGTTGACGCGGCGGTGACGGTGGCTGGGCCGATTTCGAGGATGCGCCACTCGGCCCAGTCGAGCGGGTCTTCGCCGAGGTAGGTGTGGACGCAGGCGAGCACGCGTTGGGGATCGCCCATGGCCTTTAGCGGGATGCGGAGGCTCAATTCGCGTTCGTGGCGCTGGATTTGGACGGTGTTTTCGGGCAACTTGCGGGTCTGATTGAGGACGTTCATGCTTGAGTTCGCCGATATTGACGCGGAGTTTGGGCATCTGCTCGAAGGGCCAGTTGTCGCGATAGCCGAAGGCAAAGATGGACGCGGAGACGGCTTCCGCCAGGGGTTTTGACAGGCGGACGGTCACGACGAGGTTGTCCGCTTCGCGCCAGGTGTGGACCTGTTCGATGCCCACAAAGCTGGCTTTCTCCTCCTCGGTCAATTGCTGCTCCTGGAGTTCCGGGGAGCGTTGGAGGCGGCCCGCAAGAAACTGGTTTTCGACCGGAACGGTGGGCACGACGACGGGCGGGAAATCGCCAAACAACTCGTTGGCCCGGACAAAAGAGAGCAGGTACTTCCCGCTCGCGTCCACCTGACTGCGATGGGCGAGCAGGGCGGTTTCCTTCACCCGGATCTGGCCGAGGGACAGCGGCAGGATGTTCCAACGGATCGGGGCGACCAATGGGGCGGGAGGCAGCATGGGGCGCAACGGCTGCAAGCCGCGCGGCGCTGGCCAGTGCGCGAAATGGACGAGGTACGGATAGACGTCGGGATGCATCTGGCTTTCGAGGTCCCACAACGCCACGCGGGTGAAGACGTATAATGCCTGGTGGTTGACGTTATGGTCGGAGGGATGCGAGACGAAGACCTTGGTGGGTTTGAATTCCTGCAGGTTGGCCTCGATGTCGTGGAGGATTTCCTCCCCCTTGTACGAAGCACCGGGACGATAGGCGTCGGCATAGGGCACTTTGGTGGCCTTGGTGAGCATGCCCTCGAAGGGCGGGCGGTCCGCCCAGTGCCGGTACCAGATGGTCAGCGTGCCGAAATCCGGATAGCCGAGGAAGGCGAGCTGATTTGTATCGACGCCGAGAACTTTGGCGGCAGCCACGGCCTCCTGATGGCGGACTTCGCCCATCAGTCGGACGGCTTCCGGCATGACGACGATATGCTTGCGATACAACATGAATGACCATTCGTTGTTATCGCCATAGGTGAGCCAGACGATCCGCACGGGCAGTTTCATGGCGACCGCCTGCTGGATGATGCCACCACAGCCGAGCGTCTCGTCGTCCGGGTGCGGCGCGAAGATGATGATGCGATCATCCGGGGTGAGCGTCGGACAGGCTGGCAACGACGACGCGACCGACGACTGGTCTTGGGTCGTCGCGCCAGCCCCAGTCGCCGCACAGATCAGCGCCAGGAGAGCTATTTGTAAGACCGTGGAACGGAATGGCAAGCAGCGATAATTCAATTGGTTCTAGCCTTCAATACCACGGGGGAAACGTCGTTTCACCCTCCTCCTTTGTCGCACGGCGGATGATGTGTCAATATCATTCCGATTCTCGACACGCCCGGCGGGAACATTTGTAGTCGCCTGCACCTCGCGCGATCCGGGTGCGAACGTTGCAACTATACATCGGGAGGGATTGTATTCGCCCTACGACGCGAAAGTGGTCGGGGACTACACCGGGCTGACGCCGCCGTTTGGCTTCGGCGACTGATTGTGTTGCCGTCCGACGGGGCGGTTAAGGTCCCAAGCGGATGCGGTAGAAGCGGGATGGAGAATTTGTCGCGCCGCCGCCGTCCAGATAGTTGGTTGTCGTGTCGCCGCTGCCGGGGATGGCGATCGGCCCGCTGATGTCGGTGAAGTTGGTGGCGTAATTGCCACTGACGTCACCGCCCGTCGCCTGCACCACGTTGGTGGAGCCGCCGCCGGTCTTCCACGTGACGACCATGTTGGCGCCCTGCGGCGCGATGCTGAGAATCTGGAACACCGAGGCCGGATTCGTGGGGTTCAGGCCCAGGAGGAACTGGTCATAGTTGCTGATACCCTTGCCGTAGGGATCCGCATTGGGCGCGGCCAGCAGGTTGGTCGTGCTGCCGAAGTACTGCCACTGCCACGCCTGGAACCCGCCGAGGATGCTGATCGTCACGTTGCCCGCGGTTTGCGCCTGGCTGTCGTTGGCGGCCAACTGCAGGACGTAGGTGCCGGGCGTATCGAAGCTGGCTGTTGTGCTTACCGTGTTCGAACTGCCAAATGTGACATTCCCCGGTCCGCTGACGAGGCTCCACGTGATGGTGAGCATGCCGGGCGGGTTGGGCAGGCCGTCGTCGGTCGCGGTGCCATTCAACGTAATCGGAACATCCACAATGGTGGTCTGATTGGTGCCGGCGTTGACCTCCGGGGCGCGGTTGCCGTTGGGCAGGGTCGCCAAGCCATACACTTCCGCCGCCGACATCGCGCGGCCGTAGATCCGCAGGTCGTCAATGCGCCCGCCAAACGCGCGGGCGGCGTCGGCGCGGTTGCCGATCATCAAATTTTGGGCGGAATCGTTCAATGTCGTTTCGCTCAAACCGCCCGGTCCCGTGCTGACATCGGTGAGGGCTTGGGCGATACCGTTGACGTAGATGCTGGGGACGTTTGACTGCGATCTGCTGCTGTAGGAAACGGCCACGTGCGCCCAGGTATTGGTCGTGATGACGTGGCCGGTCTGCCATTTGTTTGTCCGATTATTGCTGAACGTCTGCTCGAATTGGATCTGGTACTGACCGCTGATGAATGAATTCTGCGTGTAGAAGATCCAGGCGGTGCCGCTCTTATCCATGATGCGGCCAAGGCTGCCGCCGCCGAGGCTGGCGGTATTGATGTAGGCGCAGACGGTCGCGCCCGTGCTGAAGAGGCTGTTGAGGGAAGCCGGGTGGCCGGCGTTGACGTTGTTGGCCGAGACGTTGTTGATGTTGACGCAGCCGTTGAGGTAGCCGTTGGTTGACCACAAGGAGGCGCTGGAGGCCGTGGCGTTCAGCCCGTTGCCGGACGAGTCGAAGGCGGTGGTGCCAGTGATTTCATCGAACTTCCAGTAGGCGATGAGGCCCGACGCATAGACCGCGGTGGGATTGACGGTGACGTATACATTCTGGGCCGTCTGCAACTGGCCAGCGGTCGCGGTAAGCTGGAGGATGTAGGCGCCCGATTGTGGGAACGTGGCGGTGGTGATGGGCGCGTTGGAGGAGGCAAACACCACGCCGGCGGGACCGCCGATCTGCGTCCACGCCACTGTGACCGGCGGCGCCACCGGAAAATCCGACATCGGTCACGGTGGTGTTGAGAACGAGTGCGGGGTTTGTGTCGTTGAGCGTGGCGGAGCCGCCGACCGGCGTGTTGATCACAATGGCCGGAGGCCGGTTGGAAACCACCCCATTGGGGATGATCTCGATGCCGTTCACCTGCGAGTTGTTGACCACGGTCGTGAACTGGATCGTGACCTGACCGCTGTTATCTGGAATGGCGTATAATTGTTGAATGTTGGCGCGGTTCGCCGCTCCGGCAGTGGCAAGGATATCAAAGTTCGACAGGACCTGGGTGCCGTTGATGGACACATCGAAGACGCGCTGACCGGGCGCGGTCCAATAGTATTCCGCGAAGTGCAGTCGCACGAGATAGTTCGACGTGAGCGTCAGCCCGGGGAATACGTACGAGAAATTGCCATAGCGCGAAGTTTGGTAGACAGCCTGCGGCGCCGGGTTGGTTACGTAGCTCGTGTCGATCGTGTTGGTGGTACTCGACGAGACCGTGCCTCCCGTAAAATAGGAGTCGCCGGCGAAGTCCCGACCGGGTTGCCGCCGCAGTTGACGGCGTTGGCCACGACCCAAACGATCGTGTCGGTGTACGATTCGCCGCCCAAGGTGCCGACGGCCACGAGTGTGTTCGTGCCGCTACCCAAGGTCTGGCCGTCCCATTCAAAGATGTGATTAGTGCTGGTGAGCGAGCCTTGGGAATTTCCATTGATCAACAGTTGTACGCTGCCGCAGTTGGAGTAGGCCTTGACTTCCACGACCGTCGTAACGCGCGGCGTGAAGCGCCGGCTGGAGATGTAGACGAAGCCATTGGTGGTCCAGTTGGCTTTGTAGTAGTAGAACGCGTCCTTGCGGGTTTGGCGGTCGTAGGTCACGAGACCTTTGTCATTGCGCCCCGGAGTATCGCCTTCGTCGCGCCCGTCCGAGGCGAAATCGAACATGTTCCAGACCGACTTGAGCCACAGATAGGGCCGCACTTGCATCTGCTGCCAGGTAGACTCGTGCAGGAGATTCTCGTATTCCTCGTAATGTGGGACGCCTGGACTGCTCGGGTTGGCGGGCTCGGGCGGATTCTCCATATGCTGGTAGATGCTCCCGCCGGCGCCGTACTCGCTGATGCCCATGGGTTTCGAAACAGTGGTAAATTTCGTGTCCATGGCCCCGCCGAAGTCGGTGTACGTGTCGGTGTACCAACCGTAGTACTCGTTGAAGCCGATAACATCCGTATAAAAGTTGATCGGATCGTAGTTGTCCGCGCAACAGGACGCGGCGGTGGTCAGACGCGTTGGGTCTTCGGTGTGGGCCAGTTGATTGAGGGACTGCACCAGCGGACGCGGGTCGGGCCCGCTATCCAGCAGGACCTCATTGTACACGCCCCAGAAACAGACGCAGGGATGATTGTAGTTCTGGCGGATGGTCTCGATGAGCTGCTGGCTGACATTGTTCGAAAACGCGACGTTGGCGGTGATGTAATCGATCATCGGGACTTCGCTCCACGCCACAATCCCATTTTGATCCAGAAGGTTGTACTCGGTTTGCGGGTGTTGATAATGGCTCAGACGCACGCCCGTGCAACCCATTTCCACAACAAAGCCGATGTCCTGCGTCATATCGGATTCGCTGATGGCCCAGCCTTCGTTGAGCCGGTCCTGGTGAAAGTCCACTCCATGAAGGTCGAGATACTGGCCGTTGAGAAAGAAGCCGTTGTTGATGTTGACGCTGAAGTAGCGAAAGCCGAGGGGTTGCTGCACGAGGTCGTTGGTGACGGTGCCGTCGCTGATTTGGACGCAGACCTGATAGAGGTACGGATCGGCCCGTCCGTTCCACAGATGGGGATTGATTAGCGTCGTGGTTTGGGCGACGGCCACGTCGCTCCCGGCAGCGATGGTTTCATTGGTGGTGAGCGTGGCGACGATATTGTTGGTGGCGTCGACGATCACGGCGCTGAGCGTGATGTTGGAACTGCCCGCGGTGTCGTTGCGCAGTTTTGCGGTGACCTGAAGTGTGGCGGACGTGCTACTGACGGCGGTTTGTTGCAGATAGACACCCGGCGAACCGTAGTCGAGGGGCGTCACGTGCAGTTTGTCCAAAACGAGAAGATGGACCGTTCGATAAATTCCACCCCAGAACGTGAAGTCGGCGTCCAGCGGCGGGATGTCGGCGTTGAACGCGTTGTTCATCTTCACGGCGATGACGTTGTCGGTGCCGACGTTGATGTACGGCGTGACATCGTACACGAACGCGGAGAAGCCGCCCTGGTGTTCGCCGACAAATGAGCCGTTCACGTACACGTCGGCCACGATGTTGGCGCCATCGAACTTCAGGAAGATCTCGCGGTTGGTATACGAGCCGTCCACAGTATAATGAACCCGGTACCACCCGATGCCGCGGTAGAAATTGGCGGGCGGATAGCTTTGTCCGTCCGCGATATCCCAGCAATGCGGCAAGGTCAGGCTCGTCCAGGAGGAATCGTCGAACACGACGTTCGTCGCCGCCTCTACATCCGACTGGATGAACTTCCAAGCATTCGTGTTTAGAATGATATCGGTTCGGTTGTTGGCTGGCGGAACGTACTGGGCGTCGACCACGCGGGATTGGCCAAAGAGCCAGCAGGAGATGGCCATCACACAGACGGTAACGACTCTTTGCGGGTATGTCGGGTTCATTGGGCTATTCCTTCCGGGCTGGACCGATCATGCTTCATTCCGCTAATTCACAAGACACAATGGGCGTGCCGCTCTTGTCCCCTTGTCCATGCTGGCCGCGCAGCGGGCGCGTGAGTTGCGACTCGCGGGCCAACCCTGGCGGGCACTCAGGCCCTGTTCCGACGACGGCGAGCCACCAAGGGCAGACCGAGGAGCAGTCCCGTGACCCCGAGCGCGAGCGTTGACGGTTCCGGAACGATTGTCAGGTTAAAGTCATCAATCCAAGCACTGTTACCGTTGCCGGTGGGGGTGACGTTGACGTTGATCGGATACACCTGCATGTACGTTATCGGCAGGGTCGAAGGCGCCGTGAATACGCCTGTATCCAGCGGAATCCACGTATTGACAACGCTGTTGGAATCAATGTGGTTCGAGAAGATGGCATGGCCCGGTCCCTGACTCCACCGTGCCCAGATTCTGCGTGGTGGTGCCCGTGATGTTGAAGAACGTGGCCTGGATGCCAATATCGCCCGTCCAGTTCGCACTTGTATTCGTGATAATGCCCCAAGCCGTCAGGTCAAACTCGGTGCCAGCCGTGAAGGCTGCGTTGCTTATGGTTTCGTAAGCTCCAACTCCGTTTCCCCCTGGCAGTCTCACAGATTTCGAGCCGGTGTGATGTTCACCGGTCGAATTGAGAACGGCGCCATTGAAAGCGGTCCAACCACCTTGCGATGCCGGTGTACCAAGTTCAAAACTCGGATCGGTGATGTAATTGGTTTGGGCCGATACTGAGATGCCCGCAGCGAGACCGATTAGTATAGTAACACTACAAGCAACGCATATTTTCTTAAATGAAAACGTTTGCATAACATCATCTCCCGTCTACCATTTTCTTGTATTATTTGGTTTTTGGCGCCTGTGAGAAGGCGCTCCTCGCCTCTGCGCCGCCCATCATACAGATCTCCAAGATTAATGCAAACGTTTTCTTTTGGTATTTTTGCGTTTTTTGTCCCAAGAACCCAAAGCACAGCCCTTGACATGACCTGTTGTAGGTATGTCACTGGTTTCGAGACGGTTGCTGCTCAATGACACCATAGATTGCTGCCCTTGGGGGGAAGTCTCCATTGGGTCAGCTCACATCTAATTGTGAGAGCCTGTCAACATGGTAGCTGTACTCCATCGGCTTTCTCAAGACATGAAGCGGTCGAACCTCGCGGAGGGCGGTGCGGAGCGGTTGACGCCATAAGATGGGGCGGCGGCCCGAGCGTCGGCAACAGCCAAATAAGACCGATCCAGAAGGCAACGGCGCGCGAATCACGTTTATGGAGCAGGGCGAGAGGTGGCTTGCCTTCGATGGACGACAGGAATCGTTGGGTGATTTCTCTGTTGACTGCGGTATCTGGGTGTGATATCGGTTCTACGATAGGAAGTAATTGTTGTTTGACATGGAGGCTTGAGGGACAAGATGTTAGAAGTCAAGGTGTGCCATTTTGTCGCTTGGGTTCGTTTTGTCGGAATTGGCTTCGTTCGCCCCCGCTCACGAAGGCCCGCGGCCCGCACTACGTGCGTCCGTCTCGCGGCTACCCTCGCCGCTCGGCTCGGCTTCGTTTGAGGGTACGACGTGGATTTGTGGCCGACTTGAGCCAAAAAAGCGCGTCAAGCTGGGTTGATTTCGTAGCCGAGCTTTTGGAAGTGTTGGAGCTTGTAGAGGAGGGCGCGGCGGCTGATGCCGAGGGCTTTGGCGGTTTCGGTGCGGTTGAAGTTGTGGTTCCGAAGCGCCTGGAGGATGGCTTCGCGCTCGACTTCTTCGAGGTGCTCGGCGTTGGCGGACAGGGATGTGCCCGGGCGGGCCGGCGGCATCGCGGACGCGCGCGGGAAGATGTTCGGGCAGGATGAGTTCGCTGCGGGACAGCAGGACGGCGCGCTCCATGGCGTTGCGGAGTTCGCGGATATTGCCCGGCCAGGAATAGCTTTCGAGGCAGGCCGTGACGGTTTCCGAGAATCGGGCGCGACCCTTGGCGAATTCCGTGATGAACAAACTGGCCAGGGGGAGGATGTCCTCGCGGTGCTCGCGCAGGGGCGGAACGTTGAGCTCGACCACGTTCAGACGATAGAACAGGTCTTCACGAAACGGTTGTTCTTGACCTCTTCGTCGAGGTTGCGATTGCTGGCGGCGAGGATGCGGGCGTTGGTCCGAATCTCGCGGTTGGAACCGATGCGCTGGAACCGTCCGTCCTGGGTCACGCGCAGGAGTTTGGCTTGGAGCTGCTGGGTCATCTCGGCGATTTCGTCGAGAAAGATCGTGCCGTTGTTGGCTTCCTCGAAGCGGCCGATGCGTTGGGCGTGCGCGCCCGTGAACGAGCCGCGTTCGTGCCCGAACAGCTCGCTTTCGAGGAGGGATTCGGGGATGGCGGCGCAATTGACCTTCACGAGCGGGCCGGTTGAGCGGGTGCTCCACGCATGAATGACATCGGCCAACACTTCCTTCCCGACGCCGCTTTCGCCGGTAATCAGCACGCGCGTGTCGGACGGCGCGACCAGCGACACATCGCGAAAGACGGCCTGCATCAGCGGGCTTTTGGCGACGACGTGCGCGGGCAATTGCCGGTCCTCATCGTAGCGGAGCGGGGTGGATTTGGAAATCCCGGTGGCCTGTTGGACCGAC
>CAVYAC010000134.1:0-20753 GCA_963766065.1 uncultured Verrucomicrobiae bacterium | reverse complement strand
ATCAAATCCTTTACAAGATCGTCGAGCCGATAATGCTCCCAAGCGATGAAAATGGTGGCCTTTTGGTACTCCGGCTTCTCTAGTTCCGTTTCGAGCCCCTTGATTTCCGTGTAACCGAATTGCGTATTCACCGCCAGGCCGCACCGGATGGCCGTCGGCTCAATCGTCGTCAGTGGGCGCACATAAAAGTATTCGTTGTGGTCCTTCCCATCCACCTTCTGCGTGGGATTGGGCGCAAACACAAACTGCGGCGCGCCATATTTTGCGAGCAACACCGTGGGCAGGGCCAGCGCCCGATGGAGGCCGCGGCAGGTCAATTGCCCAAGTCCCCCGGCCGGTTTTTCACCATGCCGAATGGTGACAATCGTTTCCACGGTCGTCGCCGACGCCGCAGCCGAATTGGTTTGTCCGTCAACGCGACCGCAAACCGTAAATCCAATCAACAGCATGCCAAACAATCGCCCAGGTCGTTTCATGTCCCGCAGTGTAGGCAGGCGGAGATTCCTCGACAAGCCCGCAATGCCAGCAAACTGGTCAGGCACCCGGACACTTGGGCGCTTTCTCGTTCCCCTCGTCCATCCCCTTCAACACATTCTCCAGTTCCACCCGTTTCCCCTCAAACTCCGCATCGCTCAACCCCGCCGCCACCGTCATCGGCGCCCCGATCCGCATCGTCGCCCGCGCAAACGGCAGCGGCACGATGAAATTGTCCCAACTCTTCACCACCACCTTCCGCGTCACATCCCACGACACCGGAATGATCGGCGCCTGCGTCAACTGCGCCAGGCTGATCACCCCGCTCTGGCACACATACTTCGGCCCCCGCGGCCCATCCGGCGTGATCCCCGCGTCGTACCCCAGATTCACCATCTCCGTCATCTCCCGCAACGCCACCCGCCCGCGCCGACTGCTCGATCCGCGCACGCAAATCAAACTGAATTTCTCCAATATCGCCGTCAGAAATTCCCCGTCCTTGCTCGCGCTCACCAACACCGCCACCCGGTCCCGCTGCCGCGAATGCCAGTGCTTCCGAAACAGGTACGGCAACAGAAAAATCCGATTATGCCAGAAGGCAAAAATGCACGACCGCTGCGGCGTGTCCTGCAGCAACCCCGACGGATCATCGATCCGCCAGCGCAACGTGCTGCCGATGCCCGACACCAAAATGCGCAGCACCCACCCGATCATGGAACACAATCATCCCCGAAAACCAAACCGTCCAAATCATTTGAACCGCCACACGCCATATCAATCTCTCCCCACAGTATGGAAAGTATGTCCCCGACCCCTTCCACCCGTCAACCGCCTTTCCCAAAAAATGCTCGCCCATCATCATCCGTGTGCTCCGCACCGTCCCATCGACCATGCCTCCCCGTGCCCGCGTCCGCATGGTAGGGACGCGCTGCCGCGTGTCCATTGTAGCGGCGCTTCTGTGAAGCGCCGGTCTCCCCACATTGTAGGGCAGGCGCTCCGCCTGCCGCCGTTTCCGTTGTAGCCACGCCGCTCTGTCGGCGTGCTCCCTCTCCGAAATTGTAGGGCAGGCGCTCCGCCTGCCGCCGTTTCCCCCGTAGCCGCACGGCTTCAGCCTGCGCCCCCGCCGCCCTCTCTCGCTCCATTCGCTCCCCTCCACGGAGGGGATAAAGGGGTGGGCGCTGGAAATTCCCCCGCCCGCTCCGGCCTACTCCGCCGGCCAGATGCCTTCGTGGTCGAATCGTGTTTCGATGACCTGATGATTCACCCCAAATCGCGGGGCGATCTTCTTCGCAATAAACTCACGTGCCCCCTCCACTCCGAAATTGTAGGGCGACCCGCCCGGGCGCCGCCGGTGGTAGGGACGCATCACCATCGCAACATTTCAAACTCCCCCCCGCCCCGCCAACCGCTGACCGCCTGCCCGCCTCACGCGGCCTTTTCGGCCCACGCCCGCGCAAAACATCTCGCCACCCGATCGCGTTTGGTGTACGGTGCGACGCTGGTTCTGGTCAAGATGATACCTCCGAAAGTCCTCCACTTCCTTCGCGGTGATCTTACCAGGAAAACCATGTTGTTCGTCCTGGTCCCACTCATTCTCGCCTCCCATTTCGGGATTCTCGTGGTTGCCGTGTGGTTGTACCCGAAGTCGTATGACTGGCGCTACACGTCCATCTCCCAGTTGCTCTACCCGCGAAACAATCCGGAATTCCACGCGATTGCCTCCGTCAGCGTCGCTCTCTCCGGCGTGTTGATGCTCCCCTTCGCCGGTTACATCCGCCGACGATTGCGCGGCGCGGCCCCCACAGCCGCAACGGCCGGAGCCGCCCTGTTCTTCGCCGGGTGTCTCTGCCTCACCTTGTCCGGCTTGATCGTGTCGCACCCGGCCCAGGGAACCTCCCCGTTTCCCAAACTCCATGAAACACTGGCGCGCATCTCCGTGATCGGCATCGGGACGGGAATACTGGTGTTCAACGCCTGCGCAACGAAAGGGTATTTCCAAGCAGCACCGGGACAACCGCTCTGCCGCCGGCGCCTCCTCGTCTCGTGGAATCTGCTGACGCTGCCGGCGATCCCGATCGTCGTCATCTGGCTCGTCATCCGCATCTGCCTGAAGAAATCCGGTCCGACTCATCACGCCATTGCCACCTCGGCCGCCTGGCACCTCGGATTCTGGGAATGGATCGGATCCGCCGCCATCATTCTCTTCCTCGTTTGCGCCGCGTTGTTTCTGCCCCGGAACAATTCCGAGTGACCGCTCTCCCGCCTGTCGCCGTTCAAGGCGCCGTGACGCGGTAGAATTGCGCCGGGCCCGTGAAGCCGTTCGTGAAGGCCCGGTTGGTCTGGACCGTGGAAACAACTCCCAGCGTTGACCAGATCGCCAGGTTCGTCGCGGCTTGCACGGTGTCGGTCACATTTGCCGGGCGATTTGCCGGATGTTTGGGCTCGGCCCTACCGCTGTTGCGAACGCGGGGCCCTGTGGCGCACGCCGCCGGGGGTCACGGACCTGCCCGCAGTCGGGCGAGGGCGTTTCGAGCTGCGGCGAGGTCGGGTCGCAGTTTCAGCGCCTCTTCGTAGTGGGCGATGGCGTCATCGATTCTTCCCATCTTCTCAAGAGCCGCTCCCAAATCACTCTGCGCCTCAACATCATCGGGTTTGAGCCGCACCGCCTGCTCGAAGTGGCCGATGGCCTCTGGCAGTTTGCCCTGTTCCATCAACGCGACCCCCAGGTTGTACTGCGCTTCGGCATAATTGGGCCGGAGTCGCACCGCCTGCTCGAAGTGGTCGATGGCCTCCGGCAGTCTGCCCTGTTCCATCAACGCGAGACCTAAGTTGTACTGCGCTTCGGTATAATTCGGCCGGAGTAGCACCGCCTGCTCGAAGTGGCCGATGGCCTCCGGCACCTTGCCGAGTCCAAAAAGCGCAATCGCCAAGCTGTTGTGCGCCGCGGCGTGGCGCGGTTCGATCCGCAGGGCCTGCTCGAAGTGGTCGATGGCCTCTGGCAGCCTGCCTTGCCCCATCAAACTGGCTCCCAGGTGATTGTGCGCATCCGCGTCATCAGGTTCAATCCGCAGGGCCTCTTGGAAAAGCGAGATGGCTTCCGGCGTCTTGCCCAGCGCCTGCATGGAAACTCCGTCAGCATCGCACACGTCGCCGTAACGTTCGACGCTCGCTAACAGGTTAACCGCTACCGAGAAACCCAGCAGCAGAACCCACCCCCAACGCGCCCTACACCGCCAGCACGACCGGTCCGCCAGTGCCCGATCCAATCCGAGGATGCCACCCACGGCCAGAAGCAATAGTGCCGGCAGAAAGTCCACCTCGTACCGACCAATTGCGTTGTTGTAGAGCCCGATGGTCAACGCACAGATTCCAAACAGCAGGGCCACGACCATCCCAAACCAGCGTAAGATCGAGGCCGCCTGCCCCGGCCGCTCCCGCCACGCTAGGGGCACGGCCAATGCCAGCCACACGAGCGGAACGCTGGTCAGGATGCCGTAGGGATTCTCAACCCGGGCGTAACCTGCCGGCAGCGCAGGGACGATGGATTTGCGTACGAAGGGAAAATGAGCACCCCACTGCAACGGCTCCAGAAAATACACCCGGAAATTGAACCAGAGATAACGCAGATGGAAAAACTGCTGCCCAAGCAGCGGATAAGGGGTCAACTGATACTGCATGCCGAATTCAAACGGGCTGCCGAACCGCCGCGCGTTGTAGAGCATCAGCCCCAACCCGATCAGTGCGATGGGCACGGTCGCCGCCAGCAACGGCGGCCAAACCGGTCGCCGTCCCCGCCACGCCTGCGCCACCGGCACCAGAAGGATAACACCGCCAAACAGCAACGACGGCCGTGCGCCAACTGCCAGCCCGTATGCCACGCTCGCTACCGACAGCCACCGGCACTGCCGCTCCGTCTCGTGTAGCGCACGCCAAATGGCCCAGAGTGCCAGCATCGTCAGCATATACCCGCAACTGATCGCCACTTCGTTAACATTCGACCGCGGCAACATCGTCGGCACACCCGTCGCCAGTCCCAGCGCCAGTGCGCCGGCCGCGACGACCCAGATGCTCACGTCGGGAAAGTACCGCCGCCTCAGCGCGCAGAGTATGCCCACGCTGGCCAGAAAGCCCAAGGCACAAAAGATCACCACGGCCTGTGCGTCATACAGATAATGGCCGGTCAACCCGACAAACGGCCAAAATACCAGCAAGGCAGGCGTAACCCCAAAGTACAAGTACACTTTGCCCTTGTAGTAGCTCACGTCGTTCAGCCCATACTTCGCAGTACGATACGGAGCGTTGGCGGTTGGATTATAGGGGTCCGAAAGGTACGTGAGCCCGGCCGGCACTTCCGCCTTCAAGTTGAGCTGGCCAACCTGAAAGCCCTCCACCAACCGATTGTAGCAGGCGTTGGCAGCCTGTTGGTCCGGCAGGGCCATGAAGCCTGAGTAGGCCGCGTACGCGTAAACCCCGATGACCAGGACACCCACGGCGGCCAATGCTCTCCACTCATTCTTCATCGCGCTGGCGGCCTCTTCGTCAGACCCTTTGTACCTGTCGGCGGGAGTAACGGATCAAAGCGGCTGCGCGGCATCCCTCGACACAAGCGTTGTTGTCCCTTCCAACACATGCTCGAATCGTAACAAGCGCTTCGTCGCGCGTCGAGTGCTGCGGCACCGGCAAACGCCCGCAACTGCCCGCCGGGAGCATGTTCGGTTCCCCGGCGCTTCGTTACCGAGGCGTCATGAAAGCGGACATTGGGCCAGCCTGGGACCATTTCCAACACGGGCTGACGCTCGGTGGGGTCAAGACCAAACGAGCCGGTCACCAGTAATTTCTCCTTTATGCCACAACCACTATCGATACCTTCTGAGGAGTAGCATGATCAGGGGTCGCAGCATATCCTTCCAGCCTCCCCAACCGGAACGGATATGTGAGGTGAATCCGCCGGGCGAGTAGACTCTGGCAACAGGGATTTCCTTTACTCGATACCCCAGACGGATCGCTTTCCAAGCTAGGTACTGCTCAATCTCGTATTTGACGAACGCCGGTTGGAAGGGTTCGACTCGGGGGTCGCGCAGAAAGGCCGCCGAGAATGCCCGGTAGCCATTGGTCGTGTCCGTCATCCACTTCCAACTCGCCAGGGAGAACAGCGGCGCATGCAGGAGTCGAATGGCCAACAGGCGAATCCATGGGGTATTCTTGTGTTTTCCGCCGGCACGAAACCGTGAGCCTTGAACGTAACCATAACCGTCGTCGAGCGCCCGAATGAATTCTGGCACGGTCGAAGGATCATCCCGGTTATTTCCATTCATGAGGATGACACCTTTGTAGTTCTGACCGCACAACCATTGGAGGGCAACCTTGATGTTCTGGCTCAAGCCGCTGTTGCGCTTGAGGCGCGACGCCCCGCGGATTCCGCATTGCTCCAACAAATCCGACCCGCTGGTGCCGTCTGTGGAACCGTCATCACCCACCATGATATCAAAACCCCGCTCAGTTTCCTTCGGGAAACGATCGAGCTGTTGGGCCAGACGCTGGCGCTCATTGAACGCGAAAACATATACGACGTACGGGTGCCGTGCCTCTGTCCTCAGGAACACCTCGGACTCCGGCACCCTGGCTTCCGTCGGCGAGGATGCAATGCGCACACCGTCATTTGATCTGATATTTCCCATCTGACATACGCCCCGCGACCATCGCGGGCCATTCAGCTTGCATTCCCAATAAGGCGCCGCCCTTCGTAGTGACCCGCAGAGCCGATTTGTTGGTTGCACCCATTGGATTCCCCACCTTTTGTCGCTTCAACATTGACCAGAGCCTTTGTTTATGGGGCTCAATTGTATCTTAATAACACTGACTTGTGAATCGAATCCGGGAAATGCGGGTTGACAGGCCCGGCGGCAACCCTCTCGGCGACTGCCTCATGGCTTGGTTGACGACTCGCACTCTGCTGATCCTGAAGACCGATGCTCTGAAAACTGCCAGTTCAACATGACAAAGCCGGCAAACACAGGCCTAAAAACTGCTTGATCAGCACGGCGAATAAAACAAATCATGGACCAAAACATGAATGCCAAACTACCTCGTTTCTTCATCAGCACCGCGGTTCTCACACTGTCCCTGTCATTTGGCGCGAATTTGCGCGCCCAGCCAGCCGCCTCCACCACCGCAGGGTCTGGTGTCCGGTCATCGGCCAACGCCAATTCATCGGCCGCCACCGGCCTCTTGAGTCAGGCGTATGCCGCGCTGTCCGGGGCTGATCACGACTACCAGGGCCATCGCATCCGGGCCATGCGGCAGATCGAAGCCGCCGCCAGCGAGCTTGGGGTCACGCTCCAAGGTAACGGCCGGGGGCACGAGCAGCAGTCAACGTCCGACCAACAGCTCCGCACGGCGCAAAGTCTCCTGCAACAGGCGGTGACCGGACTGCCCATGAAAGCCAAACGCCACGTTGACAGAGCGATTGAACAGCTTTCCGTTGCGTTGAGCATCAAATAAACGGAGGAAGCCGGGCTTCTGTAAAGCGCGGGCTGTTCAGTATTCGTGTCCGCACTCCGCCCGCAACGCTTTTGGGGGTTGTAACGCCAGCCCGAAGAGCCGAGGACGCCATCGTGTGTCGCAAACGCGTCCACGCCTCTTGCGCACTCCGCCACTCATGCGCCGAACTGCAACTCGTACAACCGCTTGTACACGTGCCCCCGCGCCAACAGATGCTCGTGCGTCCCCTCTTCCACCACCCGCCCCTTCTCCAGCACGATAATCCGGTCCGCGTGTTGCACCGTCGACAACCGATGCGCGATCACCAGCATCGTGTGCGCCTTCCGCTCCCGTCCGCCCCACATCAATTCATCCAGCGCCGCCTGCACCACCCGCTCGCTCTCCGTGTCCAGCGCGCTCGTCGCCTCATCCAACAGCAGAATCGGCGGATTCTTCAGAACCGCCCGCGCAATCGCCAGCCGTTGACGCTGCCCGCCCGACAGCCTCATCCCCGCCTCGCCAATCACCGTGTCGTACCCGTGCGGCGTCTGCATGATAAACTCATGCGCGTGCGCCCGCTTGGCCGCGCTGATGATCTCCTCTTTCGACGCGCCCGGTTTCCCGTACGCAATATTGACGCCCACAGTGTCATTGAATAAAAACGTCTCCTGCGTCACCAGCCCGATCTGGTCCCGTAACGATTTGAACGTCCCCTCCCGAATGTCCACCCCGTCGATCTTCACCGCGCCGCTCGTCGGATCGTAAAACCGCGGCACCAAATTAAACAGCGTCGTCTTGCCCGCCCCGCTCGCGCCCACTACCGCCACCACCGTGCCCGCCGCGACCTCCACATTCACCGACTCCAGCGCCGCGCCGTTCTCCCCGTAGCGAAAACTCACATTCTCGAACCGGAGCGACTGCCGCAACGGCGGCAACACCCGCGCTCGGGGCGATTCGACCACCGTCGGCTTCGTGTCCAGCACCTGAAACACCCGTTGCGCGGCGCTCACACTCTCCTGCAACTGCATCCGTACCGCACTGAGTTTTTTCACCGGCTCGTACATCAGAAACATACCCCCCGCCATGCTCACCAGCGTGCTCGCCGGACATCCCCGTCCGATACGCGTACAGAAAGATAAACGCCGCGGCCACTCCCGAGATCATCTCGATCAACGGCGTGGAAATCGCCTTGGCCCGCACGATCCGCATCCGTTGGCTGAAAAATCTCCGACACAAATCGCGAAACTCCGCCGCCTCGCGCTGCTCCATCCCAAACGCCTTCACCACCCGCATCCCCATCAGCGCCTCGTGCATCACCGACACCAGCGACGCCTGGTGTTCCTGCATCGGTCGTGCCGCCCGCCGAATCCTTCTCCCATACACCGTGATCGGCAGCAGACACAGCGGGAACAGCACCAACGTGAACAGCGTCAACTTCCAATCCAGCCACACCATGCCCGCCACCACGCCCACCAGCGTGCACGGCTGCTTCACCAGGTCTCCCACCACCACCGTGATCGAGTTCTGGAGCGCCCCGACGTCATTCGTCGCCCGTGAAATCAATTCGCCCGTCTTCGTCTCCGTAAAGTAATCCAGTGACAACGTCTGCAAATGCTCGAAGAATAATCCGCGCAGATCGTTCACCACCCGCCCGCCGACCCAGTTCATCAGATACGTCGTGCCGAAATCGCACGCCCCGCGCACGATCATCACCAGTGGCAACAATCCCGCGTACGCCAGCGCCATTCCCAACCCGAGATCCTGGCTTCCGTGCTCGAAGATTCCCGACCATACCTTCTTCACCACGCCCAACGTCGCCGCATTCGCCCCGCTGTACGCCACCGCCAACAGGATGCCCAGTGCCAGCCGCGTCTGGTACGGTTTCACGTACCGCAGCAGCCGCTTGTACGCCGGCCAGATTTCCAGCGATTTGTCCATCCACTGCGCAGTATACCACCCGCCCTCGCCATCGTGAACCATGAATAACACTTTGCATCAATCTGCGCTCGCGGAAGGACACAATGGCGGATACACGGCCGTATTGGAAGAAATGAACTTGTTTCCCCCCAGCATCCGGGCTAATTGGTTGTGAGAGATCACCCCCGACACGGACGAGGAGACAATAATGCGTGCACTACCCAAGGCTCCATGGTGGGCGATTGTTATCGCTGCGCTACTCTTGACCGACATCGTGTCGCACGGTCTGAGCTTTGCCGAGCACCGTCGCTCCACCCAAAGATTTAAGATCGAGGACCGTCGCGTGAAGGGAGGAGGAAACGGTACGTTCATCATGGAGGGTAATAAGCCAGTTTACATGGAAGCCGATCTCAGTGGTCACGGCAAGATCGACACCCTCGCGTTGTATTGGCGCGGGAAGTCCATCATGACCCTCCAGATCCGGGATGGCGTCAGGGATTGTGGAAGAATGATCGAATACTACGACCAAGAAGGCGATGAGAAACTGAGGTTGACCGATCACGAAGGAAACGGCGAATTCCACACCCGTGTTCACTACGGACGGGGCAAGCCGCAGATGGAGGCCTGGTTTAACGGAACGTGGGCTGCCGTGGAGGAGCGCGATGGCAAAAAGGGCGTTGTCATCGACGGGCAATGGCAACAGCTTACCTATACGAACGCAGCTTGGTCGTTGCTAAACGGCCAGCGCTGATACCAAAACCAATTGAGCAGCCCGACCATCAGTTGGCTTGCCAGCCACATTGGAAATGCCGTTCAGATCCCCTTTGCCTTCCGCCTCATGTCACTCTTCGCAATCGCCTGACTCCGGTTCTCGCAGTTTCTCCAGCAACGCGATCTTCTCCGAGAACGGACGCGTCGCGAGATGTTGGCGCATCGCCCGTTTGCTCCGCAAAATCCTTCGCATCCGCTCCGTATTCGCGACTGCTTCGTGCCCTTCGTGTCTGCTTCGTGTCCTTCGTGTTTAATGTTGGTTTGACACCACCGCACGGGCTTTGCTACAAACTGCCCACCGAGTTTCAGTCCGAATCGGAATCGAAAGCGACTCACTATGGCAAAAGTTCTCCTCGAAAACGTGTGCAAAGTCTATGCGGGCGGTGTCAAAGCTGTCGATAACGCCAACCTCGAGATCCACGACCAGGAATTCGTCGTGCTTCGTCGGCCCGTCCGGCTGCGGCAAGTCCACCACCCTGCGCATGGTCGCCGGGCCTCGAGGAAATCTCCAGCGGCGACTATCTCCATCGACGGCAAGCGCGTCAACGATGTGCCGCCCAAAGACCGCGACATCGCCATGGTGTTCCAAAACTACGCGCTCTATCCCGCACATGACCGTCTACAAAAACATGGCGTTCGGCCTGATGCTGCGCAAATACCCGAAAGCCGAGATCGACCAGCGCGTCCGCGACGCCGCGCAAATCCTCGGCATCACCGACGAACAGCTCCAGCGCAAACCCAAGGCCCTCTCCGGCGGCCAACGCCAGCGCGTCGCCGTCGGCCGCGCCATCGTGCGCAAACCGAAGGCCTTCCTGTTCGACGAACCGCTCTCCAACCTCGACGCCAAGATGCGCGTCCAGATGCGCGCCGAAATCTCCAAGCTCCACGACCGGCTCAAGTCCACCATGATCTACGTCACCCACGACCAGGTCGAGGCCATGACCATGGGCGACCGCATCGTCGTGATGAAAGACGGCGTCATCCAGCAGGTCGCCGAGCCGCTGGGCCTCTACGATAACCCCAGAAATATGTTCGTCGCCGGCTTCATCGGGTCGCCGGCCGATGAATTTCTTCAAGGGCGCCATCGAGCATCGACCGGGCGGACTCTGCTTCGTCGAGCAGGCCCCGGGCGGTTCCAAGGATTCGCGGTTCGCCTTAACGACGACATGGCCGGGAAACTCGCCGCGGGAGGCTACGCCGGCAAGAGCGTCGTGTTCGGCTCGCGTCCCGAAGACATCAACGAGAAAGCACATCGCGTCGTTCGCCAATCCCGACCAGTCCGCGGCGGCCACCGTCGAGGTCGTCGAGCCGATGGGCGCGGAGATTTATCTCTACCTCAACACCGGCCGACACAGTTTCGTTGCGCGCGTCAACCCGCATGAAAAAGCCGAGGTCGGTCAGAAGCTCGATATGGCGTTCGATATGAGCAAGAGCCATTTCTTCGATTCCCAGACCGAGCAGGTCATCGTGTAATTACCGCGGTAGCCGCAGGCTTTAGCCTGCGCTGAGCGTAGTCGAAGCGACCGCCGAATTCGTCGCCGTTACTGCGGAAGTGGTATTGAGTGCCGACCCGCTCCCAACACATGAACGCCAATCACGACAAGCTGCCCCTCCCCCGCTGGCAATACGCCCTCCGCGTCGTCGGCGCGATCCTCCTCTTCGCCTGCGCCCTCATGGTGATCCTCGGCTCCACCATCCTCGCCCCACAACTCCAGGGCCCGCAGTTCCTCCTCTACTGGACCTGGTGCACCCTGCTCACCCTCGCCGCCATCATCATCGCCCTTTGGGACATGCTCCTCGTCCGACGCGCCTCCAAACGCACCCACCGCGAACTGTTCCACAAGGAATTCATGGCCTCCGACCTCCGCGAAAAATCGCGCAAACGCCCCGAGCCGTAGACCCCCGCCCTAAAAATGGTTTTGAATCAGGTTTTCTTCTCCCCGTTTGACGGAGAAGTTCAGGATCAGGGGATCCCTCCTAATAACTATAATCGCACGACAAAAACTGCGGAAGGTCGGATTCATAATTGAACCGGGCACACTGGTCGCGACCAGCGGGCCTGTCAAAGTCTACCGGCGCATTTCGTGCCATTCCGCGGTCTGGTTTGTCACTTCGCGGACCGCCGCGCTTGTAAATTCGCCAACAACTGCACGGTCGTCTGATTGCGCGGATCGACGATCAGCGATTGATCGTAGGCGGCCTCCGCCGCCGCCAGATCGCCCTGCCGTTCCCGAATCTGCCCGAACACCCCGTAGCTGATCGCGGCTCGACTGCCCGGAGCGAATGTTGCGCTCGCACTGCGTGATGCCGTCCGTGTCGCGCCCCAGTTCGTAGTATAGTAACGCCAGGTTCACACCGGTCACCGGCTCGTTCGGATTCATCTTCCAAGCCGTCTCGAACGCCGCCACGGCGCTCTCCAACTGGTGCCGCTGCAGAAACTCAATCCCCTCCCGCACGTAACGGGCGCTGCTGTTGTAGGCATCCGCGTACGCGCCGAACTCGCCCCCCTTCTCGCAGTCATAAATCCCATAACCCGGAAACTGTGCATCGGCGGGCTGCGCAAAGTGCGCGTCCGCGTACCGCGCCAGGGACGGCACATACGCGTGGTAGTCATGCGTAAACACCACGTACCGCACCCGATTGGCGGGATCGCGCAACCGCTCCCAACTCTCGCCGCCGTTGGGAATCACGTGGCGAAACCGGCTCAGCTCCAGCAGCAACGGATCGGTGAACGCGTACCCCGTGAATAACATCGTGTCGTCCGGCGTGGAGTGCGACGTCAGCCAGCGCGCCCCGTCGCGCGATGGCCAGCCGACCGGGCGATCCAGCACCGCCGTCGTGTAATCGCTCGCCGCCAACGCCGGCCCCGGATACGGCAACGACACCCCGTCCAGCGAACGCATCAACAAAATCGCCAACACCGCTCCCACACCCAACCACTTCCACCCGCCTCGCAACGCCGTCAGCGCCACCGCGGCAAACAGGCACACGCTCGGAATCAACCAGAGCAACTCCACATGTCCATCTCGAAAAAATGGCGTCACTACCAGATTGACCACGGGCAGGAGCCAGACCAACAGCTGGCGATCCGCCGATGAGCCTCCAGCGGCGCGAACGCCCACCCGCGCCGCGCCGATTCCGGCCACCAGCAGCAACACGCCGTAAAAACCGATCACGGACCGCAAATGCAACCCCAGTCGGGTGAGCGATGGCCCGAAATGATTGGTAACGCCCGGCTCGTGAAGAAATGCCATGGGCTGACCCCGCAGCAGGATCGCCGCTGTCACCAGCGCCAGCGGCACGACTGACAAACCGAGCGCCGCGTAAAACGTCCGGCGTTGGCGTGAATTCTCGAACAGGAAATACCCGGCGACCACAAGAAATCCCCAGCCATACAGCGCCGTCGCCTTTGTGAGCAGGGCTAGCGCCAGAAAAATTCCCATCCCGATGAAACTCGCGAGTGAGTTCGTCTCTCGCGCGCGCATCAGCCAGACCAGCGCGCACAGGCCGAAGAACAATGCGATCGCGTCCGGAATCCCGTGCGCCGAGTAGTAGACATGCAACGGCAACACCGCCAGTAATGCCGCGCCAATCAACGCGGCCACGCGTTGTCCGGTCAGCCGAAAAATCAGGGCCCCCAGCGGGAAGATGGAAAATTATCCCGCCAGCATGGGCCACAAGCGCAAGGCCAGCTCATTGGGCCCGAACACCCGGACAGGAACGCTGGCAATCAGCGGAAACAAAAGGTCCGGCCGCGGTCGCGAACTCCGCAACGCGTCGAACAATAGTCGTTTGTCCAACTCATACAGCAACCAGTGCGCCTCGTCGTAGTTGCAAATAAACCCCGTCAGATGATACGCCCGCAACGCCACCGCCAGCCCCAGCAGACCGAGCCACACGAGCGCGAATTGCCATGAGTGCTTCCGACAAGAGTTCATTCGTGAGGAACCTGCCCACAGACTACGGAAAGATTACGGCGCTGTAAACAACAGTCACCACCTCGTTTCCCGTTTTCCTGTCATGCCCCGGCTCTCCCGGGCCGAGATGATAGTTGACACCGATGCGAGTAGTTTGGTATCATAAACATGATTGCCCGCGTGGGGCATAGCTAACCTATTTGGTGAGGAAACACGACTAACGCGAGCCCATTACAGACTGCGTACGACAACCCAATAGACCATTCCACCCCATCAGGAGGTCCTATGATGAACCGCATGAAGCCAAAAACCGCGCTTATGGCTATGAGTATCAGCGTCATATCGTCCGTCCTGACAATCACCGCCGCATGGGCCGCCGATTCGGTAACTTTTAGCGAGAGCTACCTCGATAAAGCTGTCTGCAGCGGTGACAAAGCGGATGGCTATATGTGTGAGACATATCCAACTGGCAAATTCTCCCTAAAGGCGAACTTCTCCTTTGGTCCCAGTAATACCCTTGATGTCGGCATGCTGGGTACTAACACCGCAGTCTCAATTGCCATCGGCGGCTGGACACTGGACGCCGCGGGTGATGCCTCCTTCCACACTCTTGGGGATGCTACCACACTCAAGTTTGGGGCCAGCAAAAACAAGGGCACCAACAGCGTCACGGCCACCTACCTGCTCATAGATGATGTGGCAATTGATCAGGATTGCGATTTGGGATCCAAGAACGAGGGAAAGGTTGCCCTGGACATTAAAAAAACGGGGCTGACCCTCAGCGTTTCGGCCAACACGGGCGAGGACAATATCGGCTGCGCGGACGACCTGGAAACGTCCCCGGTTGCGGCGAATTTTGACGATGACCCCAGCGGTACAACCACTGACCAGTTCACTGTGTCAATCAGCGTTGGAGATACCTTCAGCATATCGGCGGATCTCGCCGTGGACGTCAACGTCTTGACTGTGACCACCATCGACGGCGACACCCAGGCCAGCTGGATCAGTGTGAAGGGCAGCGGAGCGTTCTAAGGAACCTCCACGCAGCACAGCCCGTTCTGGTCACCGCCAGATGAACACGCTGAACACGCTCGCGTAGTCGTCGGTCCACACGCGGGCTTGTAGATGGGGTGGCGGACGTTGCCAGCGTGGATCGCGGGTCAACCCCGCCAGCGTCTCCGGACGCCGCGCCATGACCACCCACTTCGACGAGATCTTTCCCGTCTCCAACAATTCCCCTTCGCCGCCTCCCGATTCGTTCTGGATCACGCACGCCAGACCCGCGTTCTGCGCCAGCGCGCCCAGCACGCGCTCCAGCCGCAGATGACGGTTCGAGATATGGAAAATCAGTACCCCGTCCGGCGCGAGCTTCCGCAGATACAGTGCCACCGCCTCTCGCGTGATTAAATGCAGCGGGATTGTGTCCGACGTGTACGCATCCAACACCAGCACCCCGTATTGCCCGTCCAGTGCCTGCTGCAACGACAGCCGCGCGTCGCCCATCACAACTTCCACGTCCGCCGGACAATCATGCAAAAACGTAAAGTACCGCGGGTCCTCCGCGATCTCCTCCACGGCGGGATCGATCTCGTAAAACGTCCATCGCTCGCCGCGCTGGCCGTACCCCGCCAGCGACCCGGCCCCGAGCCCGATCACGCCCACGCGTTTCTTCAGCGAGTCGTCCAGCGTCGCGAACGCCTGCCCGAACGGTCCCCGCGGTGTGAAATAGGCCAATGGCTCGTCGCGCTCGCGACGGTTAACGTGTTGGATGCCGTGGATCGTGTTCCCGTGCATCAGCCAATGATATCGCCCCGCCGGGTCCAGGCTGATGCGGTGGATGCCGAAAAAATTGCGCTCCACCATCAGTGTCCGGTCCGCATACCCCGGCACAAACCCGCAGGCCACAAGCACGCCCGCCAGCGCCAACGCAAACCGCAGCGGTCGCCGCAAGAACAACAGGCACAGCCCCGTCGGCACGCCGTACATCACCATCATCGTAACGGAGACCGGCCACGTTGTTCCCCCACGCAACACTTGCAGTAGATTCGCCGCAAACAGCCCGAGGATCAGCGGCAACGCGAAATCGAAGACACGCTGCCGCCGCGTCGCCGGCGTGGTCGTCCAATTCGGTATCAGCGCGCACGCCAGCACGAGCGTCAGCGGGTATTCCACCACCGTCGAAAAAATCACCGGCGCCAGCATGGCATTGAAGATCCCGCCGAGCACGCCGCCCGCCGACAGCCACAAATAAAATTCTGTCAGGTGCACCGTTGACGGCCGATCGTCCGCCAGTTCACCGAGGCACACCATCGAGACGATAAACAAGCACGCCAGATGCAACCCGATCAACAGCCCAATCGGGTGCACCATCCGCGCGATCAACGTGGCCACCACTCCCGCCACCGCCACCGGCAACGCGCGCACCATCCACCGACGCGGCAGCACTCGTCGCCGGGCAAACACAAGAATGAACGCCAGCAGGTAGATCCCCAACGGAATCACCCACAGCAACGGTATCGGCGCGACCTCCGACGTGATGTACGTCGTCACGCTCAACATCAGGCTGCACGGCACGAACGCCAACACCACCCACCGCCACCGACGACGCGCGGTCAGTTTTTCGGGAGGAGCAGCTGCCGACGCCTCGGCGGAAGAATATTTCGTCGCGCCGGAATGGCGGAGCTGGCGAGTGATCCACAATCCGCACACCGCGGTCAGCCCCGCCAGCAAATCGTACCCGACGGTCCACCACTGGCTCTGTTGGCTCAATCGCAGGTGCGGTTCGATGAACGCGGGATAAACCACCAACGCGAGCAGGCTGCCGCAGTTGCTCGCCGCATACAGAAAGTACGGGTTGACCGCGTCGCGATGGCCACTCGCGGAAAACCAGCGTTGTAACAGCGGGCTCGTCGCCGACACGACGAAGAACGGCACCCCCACCGTCATCGCCAGCACCGCCAGCAACCACGGAATCGGATTATGCGTCGTGGGCGGCGCCCAACCGTGGGGAATCATCACCGGCATCGCCAGGAATGGGAGCAGCAGCAGCCCGGCGTGCAGCGCGGCCTGGCGTCGCACGCCCAGCCATCGCGTCGTGAAATGTGCGTAGGCGTATCCGGCCAGCAGCACGGCCTGGTAAAACACCATCGCCGTGTTCCACACCGCCGGCGAACCGCCCAGCAACGGCAGCACCATCCGCCCGACCATCGGCTGCACGACAAATAGCAGCGCGGCGCCGGTAAATATGGTTATGCCATAAACGATCAACATCGGTTTACCCCCCAAAACGACCATTAAACAGCAGACTGTGTGCCCAAACAGCGGCTCTGAATCTGGTCAATGGCCCACGCGGCGTGCTCGCGCACCAGCGGCTCGGGGTCGGCCAACGCCTGCTCCAGCGCGGGCAGGGCGGAGGCGTCGCCGATATTGCCGAGCACGACGCAGACGTTGCGGAGGAAACCGCGGCGCTTGATGCGGAAGATCGGCGTGCCACGGAAGAAATCGCGAAACTGTTGTTCGTCCCACGAGAGAAACTCGGTCAGCGGCGGCATCTCGCGCCGCTGAAACTCGCGCGCCCGTGAAAACTTCGCGAACCGGTTCCACGGGCACACGTCGAGGCAATCATCGCAGCCGAACACGTGGTCGCCGACGAGCGGTCGCAGCTCGACCGGAATCGCGCCCTTCAGCTCGATGGTCAGATAGCTAATGCACAACCGCGCGTCGAGCTGGTACGGCGCGACGATTGCCCGCGTGGGACACACGTCGATGCACCGCCGACAACTGCCGCAGTATTCGCGCTCAGGCTCGTCCGGCGGCAATTCAAGAGTCGTCAACACCTCGCCCACGAAGATCCAATTGCCCAATCGCCGGCTGATGAGGTTCGTGTGCTTGCCGATAAATCCGATCCCCGCGCGCTGCGCCAGGTCTCGTTCGAGGATCGGGCCGGTGTCCACGTACCAGAGCGAACGCGCGCCCGGTCCGCCACATTCATTGATGGCCGACGCGAGTTGCTTCAGTTTTTCGGACATCACGTCGTGATAGTCGCGCGCGCCCCATGCGTACCGCGCAATCCGCGACAGTGATCTCCTCTCCCCTTGGGGGAGAGGACCAAGGTGAGGGGGATTGTCGTTATCACCCGTATAATAATTCAATCCAACAATCACCACCGACCGCACATCAGTCAGAATTTTGGATGGATCGACGCGCTTCTCGGCGTTCTTGGCCATGTAGCCCATCTCGCCGTGAAATCCCGACGTGAGCCACTGCTGGAATTCCGGTGTGTGTCGCGGCGGCTGCGCGCCCGCGATGCCAACAAGATCAAAACCGATCGCCCGGGCCTTCTCTTTGACTTGTAGGGCAAGCGGCCCGCTTGCCGTCGTTGCCGCGTCTGTTGTAGCGACCGTCCCGCTACAATCCCGTTTGCTGTTTGTAGATGCGGACGATTTCATCGGCCTGTTGCTCCACGGTCATCGCCGAGGTGTCGATTCGCAACGCGATCGCCTTGTACAAGGGTTCGCGCTCGCGCAACAGCGTCTCGATCCGCGTGCGGCGGTCAACATCAGCTTCTTCCAGCAAGGGGCGATGTTTCGCATCCTTCGTTCGTTCGTAAGCAACGCCCGCGTCCACCCAACAGCAAATAATGACGCCCGTGCGGCCAAAATCTCGAAGATTGTTCCCGTCCAGCACGATGCCGCCGCCGGTGGCGATGACCCGACCATCCCCGGAAGCCAGTTCCCGAACCAGCGCCCGTTCCTGCTGACGAAAGAAGGCTTCGCCCTTCGTCTCAAAAATGCGTGCGATCCTCTGGTTATGGCGCTGCTCGATGATCTCGTCCATGTCCACAAACTTCATCCCCAGCTGCGTGGCGGCGAGCTTGCCCGCGCCCGTCTTGCCGCTGCCCATGAATCCCACCAGCACCAGGTTTTTCATCGTGGTGGATTGTACCAACAGATTCCGCTTCCGGCGAGCAAGGTGTTGCGCTATAAGAAGGGGGTGAACAAGTCCGCCTGGAAGGATCGACTGATCTGTGGTGATTGCCGCGATGTGCTGCGCGAGATACCCGAGGGATCCGTGCACCTCGCCATTACGTCACCTCCCTACAACGTCGGCCTCGACTACGACAGCCACATCGACCGCATGTCGTACACCGAGTATCTCGCCTGGCTGTTGCCGGTGTGGCGCGAACTTCACCGGGTCCTGGTCGACGGCGGACGCTTCGCGCTGAACGTCGCCCCGACCAGCATTAAGGATTTCAAACCGATCCACTACGACATGGCCGCGCAACTCCGCGACCTCGGGTTCATCATGCGCACGGAGATCCTCTGGTACAAACAGACCATGCGCCGCCGGACCGCCTGGGGTTCGTGGAAAAGCCCGCGCAATCCGCATATCATTCCCAGTTGGGAATACGTGCTCGTCTTTTCCAAAGGCTCGTGGACGCTCGAAGGCGACAAGAACCTCGCCGATATCGCCGGCGAGGAGTTCATCAAATTCTCCGACGGGTTTTGGCCGATTGGGCCGGAAACGAAAGGCCGCCAGCCGTTCTTGAAAAGCCTCTATCCGCCACGCCGCGGGAGAGAAACTCCAAAGGCAAAACAGCATGGCCACCCCGCCCCGTTTCCCGAAGAATTAATCTACCGCCTCATCAAGTTCTACAGCTACCGCGGCAATGTCGTCCTGGATCCATTCGGCGGCACAGGAACCGTGGCCGTCGTGGCGAAGAAGACGGGCCGGCATTTCATCCATGTGGATGTTTCCAAGAAGTACTGCCAGATCGCGGCGCAACGGTTGGCGCCGCTACCGGCCTGACCCATCATCGGCCGTATAACTGTCGCATCAGCTCGCGGGCGGACACCTGGCCGGGCGCGACAGGCGTATCGAGGTAGCCGTACGTCAGACACGAGCCGAGCCTTGGGAAATCGATGCGCGTCTGCGGACCAAGCGGTCCCATCCCGAGCACGCACAGCGGCGTGGGACGTTTCTTCCGCGAGCAGCGCCCGCAAGATCGCGAGGTCCTCCTCGGTCCTGACCATCGTGGCGACCTTGGCCACCGTGCCGTAGCGGGAGGCCTTGTCGACGATCACCCGGAGCTCCTCCAGCGGCGGCGTCCGGCCAAAGTCGTGGTGCGACACGATCAGCGCGCGCTTGTACCGGCGCGCCAACGCCGACACCTGTTCGAGGATCGGGCTGCGCAATTCGATGTCCGCCGCCGCGAGATGGCGCAACGCCGCCTCGAACAGCGGCAAGCGCAATTCATCCGGCTGTTTCCATTTCCCGCCCTCGGCATCGAGACGAACCGTCACCACCACCGGCAGACCGCGCACTTCGATGGCTTGCGCATCCTCGGCCCAGACCGGTTCCGCGCGGGGCGAGTGTGGCGCGTAGGCCCGATCAGGTCAACCCGCACTTCCACGACATCACAGTCGCGCTCGGCGCGGACCGCCAACCGGGCCAGCGTGCCCTGTTGCGAAACGCTGCCGACAACGCGGGCCGTGTCCCCCAGCGTAAATCTACCCGGCTCTCTCTGGGCCTCAGTCACGCGCAGCATGGTACCCTGCCGCGGGCCGGAAGGGGTAAAGCGATTCCTCGTCCGCGCAAAAGTTTTTCATTGGCGGTGAGGGCGAACAGTTCTATAATTAGTTGTGATTGTCCGACAATCCAGCACATCCATGAATAAGCATCTTGAATCAATTAATCCAGTTGCAGGAACTCAACTTTGCCAAGGAAGAACAGAAGGCTTCCAATTCCCAAATGCCCTCGAGCAACTGGAAAAATCCATTGCCAAAATCCGCGCCCAGTTGCCACCCGAGGTGGCCGACCGCTACGATTGCCGGCAAAAACACTATCCGCTGGCGGTGGGCCCCGCTCGCCAATGGAAGCTGTTCGCGGTGCGGCCTGGCCGTGCCCATCGCGGTGGTCAACGGCGCCAAGGCGGGCGACCAATTGCAGTATTGCCCGCATTGTGGCCGTTTCCTTCCCCGACACGGTGGCCCGCCAGCCGAAGAAGAAACTGGATACGAAGCTGCTCTCTCGAGGTCGGCATCGCCCGCTTTCCTCCCCGCGGCAAAGCTGATGGTGCCCAAGCTCGAAGCAACGACCCTCCTAAGGCGTGATCGGCGAGCTGTCCAAGACCCTCAGCGAAGGCGGCTTCGTCGAAGATCAGCAATCGGAACTGAGTCAAGCGTACGGAACATA
>CAVYAC010000133.1:0-107087 GCA_963766065.1 uncultured Verrucomicrobiae bacterium | reverse complement strand
ATTTTGACGTGTTTCGCCCGCTCGGCACGCGCTCGCCCGAACCCGAAGTGGCCGAGCAAATGCGGCGCGTGTTCTTCGAGCAAATGCAGCGCTGGGTCGTGGAAGGTTGCGCGCTGCACGTGTTCTGCAGCACGGACGGCGAGAGGCAGCGGTTCGGAGAATTGTGGCGCGAGCAGTTCCAATCCATTCCCAAAGCACTCACGCTTCATCCGTCGTCATTCCTATCGCGCGGCTTTTTGTGGTCGGACGCCAAACTGGCGGTAGTGACGGACTCGGAGATTTTCGGGCGCTACAAGCTCGTGCGACCGCGCCGGAAGTTTCATCAACTGGCACAGCCAACAGATTGGACAGATCTACAGGAAGGCGATTTCGTCGTTCACCTCCAGCACGGTATCGGGGAAATATCTCGGACTGAAGTCGCTCGATTTAACGGCACGAAACAGGAAGTGCTTTCCATTGAATACGCCGAGGAGGCGCGGTTGTATGTCCCCATCGACCAGGCGCACCTCGTGTCGAAATACATCGGCGCGGGGAAACGTCAGCCGCCGTTACATCAATTGGGCGGCATGCTCTGGCAACGGCAGAAACTCTCCGCCGAGCGGGCGATCATGGATCTCGCGGCGAACCTGCTGGAGATCCAGGCGGCGCGCAACATACTCGAAGGACACGCGTTCTCGACGGACACGGCGTGGCAACACGAGTTCGAAGCGGCGTTTATTTACGATGAGACGCCCGACCAACTCACCGCCATCGAGGAAGTCAAACGCGACATGGAATCGAGCCGCCGATGGACCGTCTCATCTGCGGGGATGTTGGCTACGGCAAAACGGAAGTCGCAATCCGCGCGGCGTTCAAGGCGGTCATGGACGGCTATCAGGTCGCGGTGCTGTGTCCGACAACCGTGCTGGCCGAACAACATTGGAACACGTTTCGCGAACGGATGTCGGGTTATCCCGTCGCCATTGAGATGCTCTCGCGGTTCCGCACGGCGCGGGAACAGAAGAAGGTTGCGCAGTTGTTGCGCAAAGGCGGCGTGGACATTGTGATCGGCACGCACCGGCTCTTGAGCGGCGACATCCTGTTCAAGAACCTCGGGCTGGTTGTCGTCGATGAGGAGCAGCGGTTCGGCGTGCTGCACAAGGAACGGTTCAAACAATTGCGCAAGCTGGTGGACGTGGTCACGCTCAGTGCCACGCCGATTCCGCGGACGCTGTATCTCTCGCTCACGGGCGCGCGCGACATGAGCAATATCCAGACGCCGCCACAGGATCGGTTGCCCGTCGAGACGATTATTGCCGGCTATGACGAGCGGCTGATCAAACAGGCGATCCAGCGCGAACTCAACCGTGGCGGCCAGGTGTATTTCCTGCACAACCGCGTCCAGAGCATTGAAAGCGTGGCCGCGCGGCTACGGACGCTCTTCGAAGATGTAGGCCGCGTGCCCCCACGCGGCGAAAACCAACCCGCGCCGCGTCAGGGGACGCGGCCTACAAAAAAACACCCAATCCGCATCGATGTCGGGCACGGCCAGATGAGCGATGATGAACTCGAAGATGTCATGAGGCGGTTCGTCAAGGGCGACATCGACGTGCTGGTGTGCACGACGATCATCGAGAGCGGCCTCGATATTCCGAACGCGAACACGATCATCATCGATCGCGCGGACCGGTTTGGGTTGAGCGATTTGTACCAACTGCGCGGGCGGGTCGGACGGTACAAGCACCAGGCGTATGCGTACATTCTGTTGCCGCGGCACATGCAACTGGTGCAGAGCGCGCGGAAGCGGATCGGTGCGATCAAACAATATTCGTCGCTCGGCAGCGGATTCAAGATCGCCATGCGCGATCTCGAGATTCGGGGGGCGGGCAATATTCTCGGTTCGGAACAGAGCGGGCATATCACGGCGATCGGGTTCGATCTGTATTGCCAGTTGCTCAAGGAAAGCATCGCGCGGATGAAGGGCGAAAAGCCGAAACATCGGACACTGGTCACGCTCAAGCTGGATTTCCTGAATGACGAACTGGGCGAATCGTATGCACGGATTCCGAACAATTACATCTCCGACACGCGGCTGCGCATCCAGGCGTATCGCAAGATTGCGCTCGCGCTGGAACTGGCCGATGTCAAGGCGCTTCGTCGCGAATTCCGCGACCGGTTTGGCAAAGTTCCGCGCGAAGTCGAAATCCTGTTGCAATGCGCCGAGGTGCGAATCCAGGCGGGTGAGGCGCACGTCGAGACCGTCGAAACGCGGGAAGACCGAATCATGCTGTCGCAGCGTGGCGTGCTGTTCCAGGTCGGCGGCAAATTCCCGCGCATGACCGGCACCACGCCCGAAGAAAAGTTGGCGGAAATCAAGGGCGTGATAGAATCGGTAGCGCAAGTGGTGAATGCCAAATGAGCGACATTCAAGTGACACACAATCTGCATCCGAAGGAACTCGAACGTCGTGGGATAACCACTTGGCCGATCTGGGAGAAGGAGGTGTCGGAGTTTCCGTGGCACTACGACGAAATGGAGACGTGCTATTTGTTGGAGGGCGATGTCACGGTGACACCCGACGGCGGCCAGCCCGTGCGGTTCGGCAAAGGCGATCTCGTGACGTTTCCGGCGGGCATGTTGTGCACGTAGACGGTCCACAAGCCGGTGCGGAAGCGCTGCACGTTTGGGTGAACTGCACTGCCCGACTTAGTGGAAGTCATCCCGTCATTTTGCGACGAGCAGCCGCGACCTCATAATCACTCATTCGAATCCATGTCCCTCGGCGAACTCGATCTTCAAAAGTCTCCAGCGCGGTGGCGTCAAACCAAGCCTGAAGTGACTGCAAATCAGGGAAGCGACGCGGTGGATCGGTGCGCTGCTTCCGGTGCTCAACGAACTGCTCGTAAATAAACGCCACATCATTCGATTCCACCCTGACGACCGTGTGATTTGGAAGAGGCTCGAAAGGTGATTTGCTATTATTGCAACTCAGGACTTCGTTTTGGAAAACGGCAGTGAATGAAATCGTGATATGTTCCTTGTCCACATTGCGTGGCGGCTGGCCGCGCCATTTGCCATAGATTAGCTGACCGAAATAGCAACGACCACTGTCCAAATAGTTGATAGCGCCGTGGTCGCGAATGTTTGGGTTGAGACTCTGTCTGGGCTTCTTAAACCCCTGTTCGGCAAAACCGAAGTGTTTGAATTTCTCACGATGCGCGGCCGTCGCCTGACGGAAGTTCTCTGAAAGATCCTGCTCTGAGCATTCCAGATCCGCCCACAAGTTGGGCATCCATCCAATCGGGATTGACCGTGTTCGCTGGGGATGAGCGCGGAAGCTTACCTTGTAATAGCCGGCGACAGGCCTGTGATCAATGTTGTCCAACGCCTGAGGGTTTGGTTGCAGTGCGACCAAGTCCTTGGTCATCACCAATACTTTTTCATCCAGTCCTTCGGGCAATTCCCAATCGGAAACGTGACAAAACCCTGCCCCAACGCTATACGAAGGGATACCGAGAGCGTCGGCAAGGTCCGCGTGTCGTTCGACCGCAAATGTGTAGCCGTCGTCATCAAACGACGACTTCCCCAGGATCTTCTTCACCTTCGCGACCGTGGTCGCTCCAAATGCGATGCACAGTTTCTGTGCGTCGCCGCCTTCCGGCGGGGACGCTTCCTCTGCCGCCGAATCGAAATAGTCTGGTGACGAGTTATACTCGTCGACCAACTCCCCGTTGAGGTAAAGCTGATACCAGAAGATGTCATCGTCATGGTTCAGGACAGCCAGCAGTGGGCAGTGGAACGCGCCTGACAGACGCGAGGCAAGCTCGGCAATGACCTCTGGATTCTGCTCATCCGATTCCTCATCGAAGACGACGACACAACCATCTTGCGCCGGTGTGACGATGGCTGAACGACCGGCCAGCGCCGCTGCGACCGACTCCTGGCTCGGGCCGCGCAACGTGTAGTTTGTGTAGAAGTTGCCCATGAACGTGCTGCCTGAGGCCGCCTACAGGCCAAGCCCAGCGACCAAGCGTGCAAACCTATTAAACCGCTGATGGAGGCGCGACGAAAGCGAAAAAATCTCCGCTTCATACGACTTGTGGACCGAGTGACTTCGAGTCCACGAGAGGTTGCCCACCAGTTTGGATACGCAACGGCGACAGACAGCGAGCCGGGCCCTTCGACTCTGCTCCGGACGGGACAACTCGGACGGCTCGACGCTGGATCGGGATGCCAGCCCGTCCTGTTGCATGACGCGTTATCGTATTTGATTTGACATACTATCTGTTTGTTATATCATGTCTGCGCCATGAGCACATTGTTGCCTGGAGTTGAGGGTGTGATGGTGATTGCGCCGGGGGCACGCCATGGTTGCGTCTCCACTCCGTGTCGGCTCCGACCGACTCGGCTCTGCCGGGGGGAGGGATTACCAAACGAACCCAATTCTGCGCAGGCCGGCGTGGAAATTTGCAAATGGGAAAGCCGAAAACGAAGCCAATTGCGGCAGACGACAGCGGCGTCGCGTCCGACTCGGCTTTTCGGGGTGTTATACGTTGCGGATTAGCTTGATGGAGAAGGTCGTAGAAGTCCAAGTGTGTCATTTTGTCACTTGGCTTTGTTTTGGGAGGTCGGACGTTATTTGGAGGGGTCAAGATGAGCAATTTGCGACAAGATTTGTGCGTATGTGGGACGGATGGTAGGTTCCGAAAGGTTCAACACAAACGACAGGAGGCAAGGATGAAGGCTGGCATATTGGTGGCGGTATCGATGATGAGTGTGGCGGTGGTTTCGGCGCGGGCGGATTCGGTGACCAAGGCGGTGGCGGTGCTAGCGTCGACCAAGGGCAATGATGTGTCGGGGGTGGTGACGTTCACGAAAGTCGATGGCGGGGTGAAGATCGTGGCGGACGTGACGGGTCTGACGCCCGGTTCGCACGGGTTTCACATCCATGAATTTGGGGATTGCAGCGCGCCCGATGGCGCGTCGGCGGGCGGTCACTTCAATCCGCACCACATGCAACACGGCGGGCCCGATGCCGAGATGCGGCACGCGGGCGATTTTGGCAACCTGGAAGCAGACGCGACGGGCAAGGCGCATTACGAGCGGGTGGACACGGTGATCGCGCTGGAAGGGACGGATTCGATCATCGGTCACGCGGTGATTGTGCACGCCAAGGCCGACGATCTGAAGACCCAACCGACCGGCAACGCCGGCGCGGGTGGCGTGTGGCGTCATCGGCATGGCGAAGCCATAGGCAGGAGACGCAGGGTGGCGAGCGGAATCAATGTTTCGCGGCCGGGTCTGTCGGGGGATTCGGCGGGAGATTGGTTGTGGTTGATCCGCCGGTCTTCTGGCTCAGTTCGGCAATTTTCCGCTCGATCAAGCGCCGTACAGACATCTGGTCGCTCGTGGAGATTTTCGACACCCACTGTTTGGCCTCGTCGATGCGCCCGAGACGGATGCACACGCGGGCCAGGTGACCGCACACAAATTCGCGCTCCCGGTCGTCGAGTGGTTGGCGGAGACAAAACTGCCAGGCCTCGTAGGCACCCGGCCAATCCGGTTTGGGCAACTGGTAGAAAGTCTCGGCGTACGTGCTCGAGAAGATCGTAGTTTTGCGGGTCTAGGTCACGGGCCGCGCGATACTGTTCCATGCTATGTTGAAAAATCTCATCCACGCTCCAGCCATAGACGGCGCGCGACTCGTTGCGGAAGAGTTGGCACGTGGTCGCCCAGTTGAAACGGAAGATCGGTTCAGTCGGCGCGAGGTCGATGGCCGTCTGGTAATACTGGAGCGCTTTGGCGGCGTGGCCGTCGTGGCCGTAGACATTCGCGAGGTTGTTGTACGCGTAGGGTTCGCGCGGATCGACCGCAATGGCCTTTTCCCACCAACGCGCGCCCTCGTCCTCGTCCTCTTCATCGGAGAGCAGACCGCCGTACGCGACCATCGCGCGCGCGTGCAGCGGATGGTCGTGGAGGAAATGTTGATAATCGCGTTCGAGGTGTTTCAAGTGCGCCTTCCAACGTTCGGTGACCACGGGCGGCGTCTGCGGGTCAAACCGGTCCTTTTGCGCCCGCAGTTCGTCGCCGCGCGACAGGAGGAAACGAAACTGGCGTTCCGCGTCGCGAGGGTCTTCTTCGCCGTAAACACCATGCGCGAGCGCCACAGCGAACAGACCGATCATCAGCGCGCGCCACATGAAGCGTCAGCGCCCCTTCCAGTCGGCGGCAGGGTTTTCGGCGTGGGCGCGCTTGTCGAGCGGGTCATACTTTTCGGCAAGGCCCAATTCGAAGGGTTGATTGTCCGGGTTCGGCGCGACCTCCCGGTATTGCGCATAGCATTTGTAGCAAATCGTCACATCGGGCAGAAACTTGTAGAGCAACCCGTCAGCCAGCACAAAGGCCGCCCACACCAGCGTGCCTTCGACGAGACGGTTTTTCCACGCACAGAGCAGGAACAGGATCGCGCCGGCCACGAAAATGCTTACGCCGAGAGTGCGGTTGAAATCTTTTTGGACGTACACGGTGTTGCAATCGCACACGGCGCAACGGTCCACAAGGTTATTGCGTCGCATTCGCTCGGTGATGCGCAGCCGAATCGTTTTCTGGCACAGCGGACACGGCGACTCATCCTGCGACAGATCCTCGAACTCCAACTCGTGTTTGCAGTGGGGACACAAGAACTGAATCTTCACGGGAGAAGCCTAACACAAGCGTGCGCCCGTTCAAGACTGGACAACCCCATGGCCTTCGCGTATTCAGCTGCCCGATGAAAGCCGTCGTACAACGTGTTTCAAGAGCGTCCGTTCGGATCGACGGCCAGACTGTTGGCGAAATCGGACGCGGCCTGCTCGTGCTGCTGGGCATCGGCAAGGATGACGCCGCGGTGGACACGGAGTGGATGATCAAGAAGCTGCTTGCGCTGCGCATTTTTCCCGACGACACCAAGAACATGAATCGCTCGGTCACGGACATTCGCGGCGGGATTTTAGTGGTGTCGCAGTTCACGTTGTACGGCGATGCGCGCAAAGGCACGCGCCCGAGTTTTACCGATGCCATGCCGCCAGCCGACGCCGAACGGTCTTACAACGATCTTATGACAAAGCTGCGCGCGGCCACGACACTGAAGGTCGCCGAAGGCAGATTCGCCGCGATGATGGATGTGGAATTGGTGAATGACGGCCCGGTGACGATTGTGTTGGATTCCCATGCGTAAGCCCACCGAAAAGCATCCGGAGCCGGCGTTGACGTTTGGCGCGCCGCCGAATCTGGCCAACGTGACCGTCATTCTCGTGGAGCCGGCGGTGCCGGGAAATATTGGGTCGGCGGCGCGGGCGATGAAGACGATGGGGTTGACCGACCTCGTCGTGGTCAACGGGCCGAATGGGTTTCAGACGCACCAGCAGGCGATCATGTTGGGTCACGGCGCGGGTGATGTACTGGAGAAAGCCCGCGTAGTCACGACGTGGGAGGAAGCAACGGACGGTCTGCATTGGCTGGTCGGCACGACGCACCGCAAACGCCGCGCGCAGTTTCCACAGATTATCGAAGCGCGACAGGCCGCCGCAAAGATCGCCGAACTTTCCCACAAACATCGCGTGGGAATTGTCTTCGGACGCGAGGAAGCGGGGTTGTCCGACATGGAGCTGCGCCTGTGTCATGATATCGTCAGCGTGCCGCAAGCGTCGGAGCATCCGTCGTTGAATCTGGCGCAGGCGGTCATGTTGTTCGCGTACGAAGTGTATCTGGCGAGCCTGGGCGAAATCCCGAAGCCGCGTTACAATCTGGCCACGGTCCACGAGGTCGAGTCGGTGCTGGATCATCTGGCAACATCACTCGACAAGATTGGCTTTCGGCCGCATCAGGGTGATCCGGATTCATTTCTGCGCTCCTTGCGCCGCGTGATCGCACGCGCCCCGTTGGAAAAACGCGACTGCAATGTTCTGCACCGGATTTGCCAGCAGATTGACCATTATGCACATGTTAAGGAACACCCACCAAATGGGCCCGAACGATGAAGAAAGACCTTTCCAACTCGCGTTTGGTTAAATTGCTACTGACTGTCTATCGCGCTGGACGAAAAACATCTGTGTATCTTTCCGATAAACGACTTAAATGGCAACGGCGATCATTTTACAAGTCGCTGGGTTTGTTTCCGAGAATTTGCCTAACCCATAACATCAGTCCGTTTCTGAAAACCGGCGAACTGGACGCCACAATTTATGCCTACACCGGCGAAATGGAGAAACTGAAACGATGTCTGGAGCGCAAAGTTTCACCGGATTTGAAGGGCTTGATGGAAAATGCCATTTTCGCTGGTAATGTCCAAGTCGTAAAGTTGCTGCTGGATCATGGAGCCAATCCGAACCGGACGGTTGAACTGAATCGAAATACTGTTCTGCACGCGGCAACCCAAGGGGGCAAAGCAGATATTGTCGAGTTGCTACTGGCAAATGGCGCTGATCCGAACCGCAAATCGACTCAGGGGAAAAAGCCGCTCTTCTACGCTTATGACCGAGGCGAAGGTCGCTCGCGGCTTGTTCAATTGCTGGAACCGGTCACCGAATTCGACCGTCGCGCTTACGATGTAGATAACTTCCTGAAGATGGAGGATCAGGTCGCAGCGTATTACGCATTCCGCGAGGCGATCGAAGAGGGATTTCGCCACCGTTCACCAGCCGAGTTACGGGTCTTGTCGTTGCCGAACTTTTTGAGTCTCTGTTGCGCGAACGGTTTTCTCGACATGTACTGGCAGGCGACATGGGCTTGCATTCCCAGCGCCGAGTTGATGGAGGCAATCAGCGAGCCCGCTCTTGCCGAAAGGTTGCGGAAGTGCATTGCCATCGTCCGTGAATACGGGCAAATAGTCGGTCGGGATCCGTTTGACTCGAATGGTGATTATCTGGACTTGGACGAGGCTTCCGAAGAAAAACTGCGTTCGCCCGAATTGGATTTCTGCAAAGATTATGGGGATTGGATAAGATGGGATGACTTCTGCCGTAAGACGATGGAATACGTTCGCAGAAATCGGGAACTGTTCACGTAAAACAGTCGGCAATACCCTCCTGAATAGATCGAGCACAGACAGGAAGATAGTAGTGCCCAGCCGTTGCCAACAGATTGACCATTATGCACATGTTAAGGAACAGCCGCCAAATGAGCGTAATCCCTAGCAATCCCCTTCCCCACTTTTGGTCATTCGGGCGACTATGGGACGGGGTTCACGGCAACGGCGGTAGGAAGCATGGGCGGGACTATGGCGGCTGATGGCGGCAGGACGGCGGGCGGGGGATGTTCGCTGATTTACCGCTTGCCCTGATACGCCCGCGGTCTACAATTCCTGCTATGAGCATCCACCGCTCTGTCGCCATTATGCTTGTCGCACTGGCTTGGGGTAGCCTCGGCTTCTGCGGCGAGATACATGATGCAGCCGAGGCTGGCAACTTGGAAAAGGTCAAGGCGTTGCTCAAAGCCAATCCTGATTTGGTTTCCGGCAGAGACAAGCGTGGCGACACGCCCTTGCTTCTTGCGGCGGGGGATGGCCACAAAGACGTGGCGGAATTGCTACTGGCCAACAGGGCTGAGGTCAATGCCAAGGACAACTTCGGCTCGACGCCTTTGCACTGGGCGGCACAAAACGATCACAAGGACGTGGTGGAGTTGCTGCTGGCAAACAAAGCCGAGGTCAATGCCAAGGGCCACGGCGGATGGACGCCGTTGCACTATGCGGCGACTTATGCCCACAAGGACGTGGTGGAGTTGCTGCTGGCCAACAAGGCCGAGGTTAACGCCAAGGACAACAAGGGCATAACGCCATTGCAAATGGCGGTGGGTGGTGACCGCAAGGACATAGTGGAATTGCTGCTGGCCAACAAGGCTGAGGTCAATGCCAAGGACGACGACGGCTCGACGCCTTTGCACTGGGCGGCGCTTCAGGGTCTGGATGACATGGTGGCGTTGCTGCTGGCATACAAGGTCGAAGTCAATGCCAAGGACAACCACGGTTTGACGCCTTTGCACTTGGCGGCGGCTCATGGTTTCAGGGGCGAGGTGGAACTACTGCTGGACGACAACGCTGAGGTCAATGCCAAGGACAACCATGGCAAGACGCCTTTGGACTTGGCGTCTAAAGGCAACAATGATGTAGTGGAATTGCTCCGGAAGCACGGCGGTCAGGAGTAGAAGCGGATTGGAAACAGGCAATTGCCGTTGGCATCGTCGTTCCGAACCCCGTCTCTCATAGGCTGCGTCATCCAAGCCAGCAGATCGATTACTACACGAAGGATAACCCGAAAACGTAGCGCGCTAATCCGTGAATCTGCGAAGTTGAAACTCTACCCTCTTCTCGGCTCCAACGCCGCGATCCGTTTCATGATTTCACGCCCAATGTCGAAGTAGACGGCTTTGAGAGCGTCGCCGTGGATGTCGTCGAAGTTTGCCGGGAGCGGATAGAGGAATGGCTCGCCGAATTTGATCTCCACTGTTGCCGGCGGGCAAACTCGCCCCTTTCGGCAGCGCCCGCTCCGTGCCGAAAATGCGCATCGGCACAATCGGCACGTTGGCCCGCGCCGCAATCATTCCGATCCCCGCGCGCGGCTCCTGCAACTGGCCGTCCTGGCTCCGCGTCCCTTCGGGAAACATCAATACCGCCTTGCCTTCGCCAAGCATCCGCAACACCGTTCGCATCGCGCCGATATCGCCGCGCTCCCGGCTCGATTGGCACGCAGTGCCAGCTTCGCAGGATCCAGTTCGATACCGGGTTTCGGAAGAGCGTGTCCCGCGCCATGTAGAATGCCTCACGCTTGCAGGCCAGGCCAAAAAATGGCGGATCGAGAAAGCTGACGTGGTTGCCGGCCAGAATATACGCGCCGTTGTCCGGCAACCTCTCGGCGTTGTACACGCGACCCCGGTGATACAAATAGAAGTAAGCGCGAAACCAAAACCGGCAGAACCGATACCACCACAATTGCATAACGCGCTCAGGCCCCGCCGACGCTGAAACTGCCGCGCCGCTGGGATTGATGGTGGATATGATCCAGAATCACCTTGGCGTTTTCTTCGACCGACAAATTCGAATTCTCGATGACGGTTGCGCCGAGGGCAATTTGCAACGGCGACGTGCTACGCCCGGAGTCCTTTTTATCGCGGCTCTGGAGCGACTCCTTCACGCCCTCCTGACTGGCGGGAATTTCCATGGCTTCCAGGTCGCGCTTCCGACGCTGCGCGCGGATTTCGGGGCTGGCTTCGAGGTAAAACTTGTGGGGGGTGTTGGGGAACACGACCGACCCGATGTCGCGCCCTTCCATCACCAGGTTACCGAACTTCGTCAGCGAGCGTTGATGCTGCACGAGCACCTGCCGCACCTCGGGAACCGCCGCAATCGTCGACACCTTGTCCGTCACGCGGGGAGCGCGGATGGCGTTGCCGGGATACTTCCCGTCGATCAGCATCCGCACCTGTCCATCGACCACTTCGAAATTCAGTTTGATCCGATGCATCATCGCGATCACGGAAATGGTGTCGTCAACATCGATGCCTTCCTCCAGCGCCTTCCACGTGATCGCGCGATACATTGCGCCCGTATCTACATAATGATAGCCCAGCATCTTGGCCAACGACCGCGACACCGTGCTCTTGCCGCTGGCTGCGGGCCCGTCCACCGCCACCACCGTTACATTCTCGCTCATAGTTTGGAGGATCGCGCTTCCGAGCGGCCGCACCGTTGTCTGGCTCGCTTGGGCGAGTCTCTCTGAGTTCAAGTTCTTAATTGCTCCAGCTTATCAAAAAAATTCGGGAATGTCTTGCTCACACAACTGGGATTCTTAATCCGAATGCCCGGAACTTTCAATCCTAACACGGAAAAACACATCGCCATGCGGTGATCATTGTACGTTTCGATGTCGGCACCATGGAGTTCGCCATGTTTTGCGGGCCAAACCGTGAATCCATCGTCGTGTTCTTCCGCCTTCGCCCCGACGCGCCGCAACTCCGCCACCATCGCCTTGATTCGATCTGTTTCTTGGACGCGTAGTCTTGACGCACTTTCAATTTGAAGGGGGGTGTTTCCAAATAGTGAGCAAACCGCGAGAGTCATTACGCTGTCCCCCAAATGTAACACCCGTGACACCCTCAGGGGATGATTGCCCTTCAACTGAGGTAGGTAGTCAGGAAATTGCGCGTCAATTTGCAGTGATTTTGGAGGGTCGTTTACAATGGTAACGCGACCCTGTCCGATCCAGCCAGCCGCAAAAAAATATGACGCGCCAGACAGATCAGGCTCAATCAAATAGTCTCCAAAGACTCCACTCCCAACCATGTCGGCTGTCATGACAAAGTAATAATCTTCGTCGTGGTATTCGGTCTTTATCGCCGACATCTTTACCGCAAGGCCCTGCGGGCCGCACCGTCTAGAGATCAGCACCAAGGCGCTCGCAAATTGGCTACTACGTTCTGCGCTTACGGTGATTTCCCCACTATGTAAACCCCTAGCATGAATAATCGCAGGCAAATGGTCGTCATTTGCCTCAATTCTCACACCAAGGTAGCGTAGCGCGTCGAAAAGCTCCTTCATCGGCCGCTCATGCATCCGCTTGTCGCCGCGAATCGCGTATTCGCCATGGCCGAGACAAACGAGGGCCGTCAGGAACCGTGCTGCCGTGCCGGCATTGCCAACGTACAACTCCGCTTTTTTAGCGGGGATTTCGCCGCCACGGCCGACGACCAGGATGGTGCGGTTGCATTCTTCGACCGGATCAGGCTCGACGGTCACTTCGAATCCGAGCTTCTGAAGCGAGTCCACCATCACTTGCGTATCATCGGCCCAGAGCGCGCCGCGTAGCGTGCACTTGCCGTCTGACAACGCCGCGAGAATCAGCGCGCGGTTGGTGATGCTTTTTGAGCCAGGCACGGTGATCGTGCAATTCGGCGGCTTCGCCAGAGGCTGGATTTCGAGGATATCGGGCAGAGGCTTCACGTCTTGAACCTCAACTCATCGCGGAAATGCTTCGCGCGTTTGAGCATGGTGCGGAGTTCGACCGCGTCGCTGTTCTCGACCGCCGCGCGCACTTTTGCGAGTTCTTCAATCAGCACATCGAGCGCACGGCCAATTTCCTGGCGGTTCTCCAGACAAATCTCCGTCCACATCTCGAACGGGCCACTCGCAATGCGCGTGAAATCCTTGAAGCCCGGGCCGACAAAGTTCAGCGGATGTGACCCGTCGCTACAAACCACGTTGACCACCGCCGCGGCAACGAGATGCGGCAGGTGGCTGATGCGGGCCACAATTTCGTCGTGCTCCAGCGGGGGGAGCGTTTTCACCGTGCATCCGATCGCCTTCCAAAAATCGTATACCAATTGCAGGGCCGACTTGTCCGTGTCCTCGCGCGGCGTGACGATGCACACGGCGTTGTCGAACAGATCGCGGCGCGCCGCGTCGATGCCCGACTGCTCGGAGCCGGCCATCGGATGTGAACCCACAAACCGCGCCTTTCCTGCAAGTGCATCCGACAGGGCCGTTACAATGGGATACTTAACACTCCCGACGTTGGTAACTACACAACCGGCGGGCAGGTTCGGGAGTATTTGCTCGACCAATCCGCGCATCGCGCCAATGGGCGTGGCCAGCACGACCAGATCGGCATCGGCGATGACCTTCGCGAGGTCATGTGTCGCTTCATCCGCCGCGCCGAGTTGATACGCCTGATCGGCGGCGTCGGGCCGGCGCGCCCACATCGACACGCGCCTGGCGACCTTGCGTTGTCGGGCCGCAAGGCCAATCGAGCCGCCGAGGAGGCCAGGGCCGAGGATGGAAAGTTTGCGAAGCGTCATCGAGTTCCTTTGTAACAGCAAACATTTCGTTTGGCAACATAACGGGATTCTGCTAATAGTGCCCGCGGTTTTTGGAGCACGCCGATTCGTCGGTGCATTGGGGAATGCAGAGCGGTGACAAGCTGGCCACGGTTCACGTGGTCACCGCACTCCAAAGCCACAAGGAGACACATGAGGAGATTGGGGAATTATTTGGCGGCAACGCTCGCCGTTGTTGCCGTCATCAGTTTGCTGAATTCGTGCACCTGGCGCGGCTCGACGTACGACCAGAGCCTGTCGAAGCCGACACCCGCACCGGCCGACATCCCCTCGCCTTCGCCTTCCCCTCGCGTCGCGCGCGTCAGCGAACTACGTGGCGTGTGGGTGAGCGATACGACGAAGCTCGACTGGGACAGCGCCACGGAGAACCTTCGTCGCGCAGGGTTCAACACGATCTTCGCCAATCTCGCCTCGGGCGGCGCGGCGTTTTACCCCAACAGCCACGCGTTGCCGAGCGTCGTGCATGACATCGCAGACCCCGTCGCGCGCGGGATCGATCTGGCCCACGAGCGGGGGCTTGCCGTCGATGCCAAGCAAATCGTCACGTTCATGTTCAAGGCCCCGCCGGCGTTCCAACGCCAACTTCTTGCCGCCAACCGCGTGATGCGCGGGCCGGACGGCCATCCGATCCTGCAGTCGGGGTTTACGTGGCTGTGTCCGTCGGTGCCGGCGAACCGCGAGCTTGTTGGGTCGTCGGTAACCGAGATGGTGAAACGGTATCCCGTGGACGGCATTCAATTCGATTACATCCGCTTCTCCGAACAGCCGTGCTGTTTCTGTGAGAATTGCCGGCGCGAATTCGAGCAGAGCATCGGGACCCGCGTCCGCCACTGGCCCGCCGACGTGTTGGAAGGCCCGTATGCCGCGAAGTTCAACCAATGGCGCCAGCGCGAGATCAACGCGTGGGTCGAAGACCTGTCCACCCGCGCGCGCCTTGCCCGGCCGGGCATCGCCGTGTCGGCAGCGGTGTTTTCCGATCTCGAACGCGCCAAGGAAGAAAAGGCGCAGGACTGGAAACTGTGGTTGGACCGCGGGTATGTCGATTACGTGTGCACGATGACGTACACGCCCGACATGCGTGATTTCGAGTCGAAGGTTCGCAAGGAACAGATGTGGGCGTCGCAGCGCAACAAAGTCGTGGTCGGGATCGGAAGCTGGAAATTCGACCGCATGAGCCAGTTGACCGCGCAAATTCTGATGACGCGACAACTTGGCGCGCCCGGATTCGTGCTATTTTCGTACGATGACGCGGCCACGCGCAATTTCCTGCCCGAATTGGGACCATCGACGGCCAAATTCTAGATCGCTCGCCTGTTTCGTTTGCCAAAAAGTGGCCTTTTTTCCGCTTGCAAAGCCCTGATATGGGGCTATCATGATAAGTCCTGCCACGAGTGGTCGAGGCAGTATAGAACCGTTCCGAAGAGATTCGGGACATAAAAACACTAAACCAAAATCCAGTCGTTATCAGACGGGATGTCCCGCGTCAGAAACAAGTTGTGTCGGCGAGGGATGAAACAGTGGAGGATACATTGGCAAGCGTAACAGTCGCAGAGTTGTTGGAAGCCGGGGTTCATTTCGGTCACCAGACCAAGCGGTGGAACCCCAAGATGAAAAAGTTCATTTTCGCCGCTCGCAACGGCATTCACATCATCGACCTCAACAAGACGCTCACCCAGATCGAGGTCGCCTGCGGGTTTCTCCATGATACGGTCACCAGCGGCGGCTCCGTGTTGTTCGTCGGGACCAAGAAACAGGCACAACAAGAAATCAAAGAAGCCGCGATTCGCACGAACATGCCATATGTCGTGGATCGGTGGCTGGGCGGCACGCTCACCAATCTTCGCACGATCCGCAACAGTGTGAAGCGGATGCAGGAAATCGACCGTCTCCTCACGTCGCCCGAAGGCGAGCACCTGCCCAAGAAGGAGGTCGCGTCCCTCCGCCGCGAGCAAAGCAAACTGCATCGCAATCTCGATGGGATCGTGAACATGGAACGGGTGCCCGCCGCGATGTTCGTGGTCGACATCTTGCGCGAAGCCATCGCCATCCACGAGGCGCAACGACTCGATATTCCGATCATTGCCATCGTCGACACCAATTGCGACCCCGATCAGGTTACGTACCCGATCGCCGGCAACGATGATGCGATTCGCGCCGTTAAACTCATCACCAACGTGATCGCCAACACCGTCGCCGAAGCGCAGGCGGAATTGGGTCGGAAATATCCCGCCCCGCCTCCGGAGCCGGTCGCGGTGGCGACCGAGGTGGCGCCTCCTCCACCGACGGTGGAGCCCGCTCCCGTCCCGGAACAAACCGCGGTGTCGGCCTAGACAACTTAGCGGGCAACCAATCCCCATGACTACGAGCGCAATGCAAATCGACCCCAAACTCGTCAAAGCCCTTCCGCGAAAAGACCGGTGCCGGGATGATGGACTGCAAACAGGCGTTGCAGGAAGCCAGCGCCGACATCGGCGAGGCGGAAAAAATCCTCCGCAAGAAAGGCATCGCTGTCGCCGGCGAAGAAAGCCGGGCGCGCCGCGAAGGAAGGTTGTATCGCCAGCTACATTCATCACGGCAGCAAGCTCGGCGTGCTGCTGGAAGTGAACTGTGAGACGGACTTCGTGGCACGCAACGACGGTTTCCGCGAGCTGGTCAAGGACATTACCCAGCATATCGCTGCGGCCAATCCGAGCTATGTGAGACGCGAGGATGTCCCGGTGGTCGTCATCGAAGGCGAAAAGGAAATCTACCGCGCGCAGGTGAAAGACAAGCCCGCGCCGGCTATCGAGAACATTGTCAAAGGCAAATTGGAGAAATTTTATTCCCAAGTGTGCCTGCTGGAGCAACCGTTCGTGAAGAACCCCGAGATCACGATCAACGACCATGTCACCGCCAAGATCGCACAGTTGGGCGAGAACATCGTGGTCCGCCGCTTCATCCGCTGGCAGGTCGGCGAGGAAATCCCGGGGTCGCCGTCGGCGGCGTGAGTGTCGCCGCACCTTTCAAGGTGCGACGAACAACCTGACACGCAGGCTAAAGCCTGCGGCTACGGCATTCTTTACCGGGTCGAGCTTGAACTGCATCGTCATCAACTTGCCGTTGACCTGATAGGTGGATTGCAGTTGAAATCCGGCGGCGGTCTCCGTGTAGACGAAGGGCTGTCCGCTCGACCGATCGGGGTACGAAGGCAACGCGTTCGCTCCGGCCTGTGCGACTGCGAGCCCGGCAACGATTAACGCCCGATTGACTTCCGCACCCTGCACTTTGTCCAGGAATCCGTCAACAGACTCCAAAAGACCTTTCGCCAACGGGTTTGACGCTTGAAGATCGGTGGAAGATTCCAACCAAGTCTCGTAGTCGCTTTCGGAAGATGAAGCCAGCGCACCTGCCAACTGCCGTTCTGAATCGGCGATTTGTTTGTACGCGGCCAGGATGGACGCCTGATCCAGATTTGTCGGGTATCCGTCCACCAGTTTGGCCACCTCCTGCGCGGAGTTGGAGAACTCCGCCTCGGCTTCGGTGGCAGGCATCGCGGCCAGCTTCGCGGCGGCGTTGTCAGCCCTATCTGCTTCCTGTTCCATCGCCCGACTTGGCGCAGCTTCATAGGCTGGGTCATTGAAAGCAGCCGCCAGCCGTTGAGCGTCCGAACCCTGAAACCTCCCTAGATTTTCCGCGACATAAGACCACGCCAAACCCTGTAGCGCCATGTCAACAAGACAGCCAATCATCGCACCTCTTGAGACTTCTTGACCAAGCTTTAACACCGCCACCGCATCATCCGTTGCTCCCGTCACGTCGTTCGTTCGGCAATGCGCCGCGCTCCAAATCGCTGCCCGGGCGATGTTCCGCGCCGGGCCGAGATATGGCAACAAAGTGTCGGTCGTTACTGGGTCGACACCCCAATCACAATTCGTCACCGCCGATGCCTGGTGCATCAGGTCGCAGATCGGGCGAATCTTCTCGCACAACTCCGCCTCGACCGCCGCATCAACGTTCGTGTGCCAACCTCCGAGTAAATGCTTTTGATCATTCGACAGCCCATCGTAAAGGGCGAATGCCTGGCGGTAGAGATCGGCAGCGTTGGTTGTGATGGAGTTCTCCGGCTGGTTTGTTGGCATCTCACTCGAGGAATCATTAGCGGGCTCCAACACAGGCACGACGGGCTTCGTGGCTTCGACTTTCGCGGATTGCTGGTTCGGAGGCGGCGGCTCTTGGTGGAACGCAAACCAGCCGAGGAGAATCAGGAGGCACACAGCAACGACTCCCAAAAGGTAACCCCATGTCTTCTCTGAAGACGCGTTCATCGAAATGAAACGGCGATGGCGAGAAGTATGCCAAGATGGAGCGATGGGAGCAAGCACCGTGGCGGTGCCAGCGCCCAGTCAGAAATGATTCCAGGAGTTGGGAGGGCGAGCCTCCCGGCGAACCGAGAATGTGAACGCCATAGTGCAGCGGCTCGGCAGGAGCCTCGCCCTCCCATGGCGGTGCCTGTACGTCACCGCACTTGCCAAAGGCGGCTCCTGCGTGTAAAACCGTGAGCATGTCGAAGACCTCGGCCCCGACTCCGAAATACCATCGTGTGTTGTTGAAGTTGAGCGGCGAGGCGTTGCTCGGTCCCCGCGGACACGGCATCTCACCGGAAACCTGCGACGCCATCGCCAAGGAAATCAAGGAGATCAAGCATCTCGACGTTCAACTGGCCATCGTGATTGGCGGCGGCAACATTTTCCGGGGCGTGGCGGGTAGCAAACACGGCCTCGACCGTACCGCCGGCGATTACATGGGGATGCTCGCAACCGTGATCAATGCCCTCGCGTTGCAGGACGCGCTGGAAAAGAACCATGTGCAAACCCGCGTCCAGTCGGCCATCGAAATGCGAGCGGTCGCCGAGCCGTTTATTCGCCGCCGCGCGATCCGCCACCTCGAAAAAGGCCGCGTGGTCATTTTTGCGGCCGGGACAGGCAATCCCTATTTCTCGACCGACACGACTGCCGCGTTGCGCGCCAGCGAGATTGGCGCCGACGTGTTGCTGAAAGCAACAAAGGTGGACGGCGTGTATTCTGCCGATCCGAAGAAGGACTCGACGGCCAAGCGGTATGAAAAGCTCAGTTACATGGACGCGTTGAAGGGACGGCTCAACGTCATGGATTCCACCGCGTTCTCGCTGTGCATGGACAATCGCATCCCCATCGTGGTCTTCAATCTTTTCGAATATGGCAACGTCCGCCGCGCCATCCTCGGCGAGCGCATCGGCACGCTCGTGAGTGATTAGTTCGTGTCATTATGAAACGGGAGGGCGAGGCTCCAGCCGAACCGAAGTCAATTCCCCCGTGACGGCATCCCGTACACGGAGTTCATTCAGACGGTCGCGATCCCATTATCATCTTTCTTACCGTGTGTACGGAAGATCGCATTCCATGGCTCGCCCATGTACCCGTGCACTCGTTGCTCCGAGAAGTATGGAGCGCCTCTGATGCGTGGCTGATTGGCCACTACGTCATTATGCCGGATCACCTTCACCTCTTCGCCGCGCCCAACCCGATCTGGGAGGGCGAGACTTCCGCCGAGCCGCGTGTCGAGCCACCGTCATTCGATAATTGGGTGCGCTACTGGAAATCACAATTCACTAAACATCACGGCAACATCGTGCATCAATGGCAGACGGACCATTGGGATAGAAGGTTGCGACGTGAAGAAAGCTACGCCGACAAGTCGGAGTATGTGCGCAACAATCCCGTAAGGCACGGATTGGTGTCAGATAGCGCGCTGTGGCCCTATCGGGGGCAGTTGCATGATTTGAAATGGTGAGCCCGGACCAAAACGGCATTGGCTCGGCGGGAGCCTCGCCCTCCCAACCAACGGCTATGCGAAGTGTTGGATGAGCTGACCGAAATTCTCGAGCATGAGCGTGCCACCGCCCGGCGTGATTTCTTCCAGTTCGTGCTGCCACGTGGTGTGGTACGGGATGTACACGGTGCCGAGCCCGGCGGCCCTGGCGGGGTTGATGTCGGAACGCGGCGAGTTGCCAATCATCCAGGCTTGAGCGGGCGCGAGGCGGTGCTTGGCGATCATGTCGCGGTAGGTTTCGACCGATTTCTCGAAGACGACTTCCGTGACGTGGAAGAATGCCGCGAGGCCCGAGCGAGCGAGTTTGTTGAGTTGTTCTTCTTCGCGGCCCTTGGTCAACAGGATCAGCCGGTTGGCCGCGTGAAGCCGGGGAAGCGTTTCGCGCACACCGGGCATGAGATCAATCGGATGGCACCGAATCCAGGTCTCTTGCTGTTGAATCCACGACTCCAGGTCGGTGGTGCCGAGTTGCCGCGCGACCTCGTGCAGCGACTGGCAGAAGGCCTGACTGCCGTAGCCGGTGACCTTGACGTTGCGTTGTTCGGTTTCCCAGAGCAACTGGTTGACCCGTTCGGCGCCGTGCCCCTGTTGCCCAAGCGCCGTGACAAACTCGGCGATGACCCGCTCGAAGTAGATGTTGTTCTCCCAGAGCGTGTCATCCGCGTCGATGAGGAGGGTTCTCGGTTCTAGGTTCACGGTTCGCGGTTGGCGGTCGATGGGGCGCGTTTCTTGGATTCAAATTCCTGCAAGTACTTGATGAATGCGCCGATTTTGGCCCGTACCAACCGCGTCTTCTCGTACAGGGTGGTGAATTCAGATTCAGCGATGTAGCGCTGGTCCAATGCGACGTAGAGTTCGCTCTGGACTTCGGGGCAAGACCGTTTGGCGTAGTTCAGAAAGCGAACGAATTCGGCGTTGCTTCCGGCGTCAAAACCCTCGGCGACGTTGTGCATGATCGATCCCGCCGCCCGACGTACTTGGTCGCGCAAACCGAAATCCCGGCCGAATCGGCCCTTTTCGGTTGCGGCGTACACGACTGCCGCCAGATCGCGCGCGAGCTTCCATGCTTTGATATCTTCAAATCTCTGGATTTTCAAGTTTGTGGCAGTGTAAACCGGGAACCATCAACTGGGAACCCTGAACTTCGCCGACACAATTCGTGATTGAATCTGCAGAGCTGTTTCCCATAATGTTGGCGGTATGACTCTGCAAGAAGTCCTCGACTCGATGGAAGAACAAATGATGAAGACGCTCGAATTCGTCCACAGCGAATTCGCTACGGTCCGCACCGGCAAGGCGTCGAACGTCTCTCGTGGAAAACATCCCGGTGGAAGCCTACGGCTCGCACATGCGGTTGCGGGAGTTGGCGGGCATTTCCACTCCCGAACCGCGCTTGATTGTCATCCAGCCGTGGGACGCCACACTCGTCCATGCCGTGGAGAAGGCGATCATGAAGTCCGAACTCGGCGTCAACCCGCATGTCAACGGCAAGATCATCCGCATCCCGATCCCCGAGCTCGATCAGGAACGTCGGCGCGAACTTGACAAGGTCTGCAAGAAAATGGCCGAGGACGGCCGCATCGCCATCCGCAATGAACGGCGTCACGCGCACGACCTTGCGAAGAAGCTGCAAAAAGACGGCGACATCACCGAGGACGAACTCAAGCACGCGGAAAAGGAAATTCAGAACAAGACCGACGAGTACATCAAAGAGATCGACACCGTCCTGTCCCACAAGGAAAAGGAAATCCTCGCGGTGTGAATTGGCGGCGCGAAGTTGGCACGCGGCCTATGGGTTTCGTTCCGAAGTCGTTTCGCGCCGACGGCCTCCCCGGAAGTGTTACGCGGAAAACTTCACCGTTGCGATTCGCGGTCGTTTCGCTATAGTCAACCCGCGCACACGGCAATTTCGGCGACCCCATCGTCTAAGCCCGGTCCAGGACATCGCCCTTTCACGGCGGTAACACGGGTTCGAATCCCGTTGGGGTCGCCATTTTGTTCTCCTGAAAGCGCCTCGGCTGGTCAATCGTCCCTGAGACCGCCGGTCAATCCCCTCCCCTGGATTTCGCCCGATGCTGGAATGAGGGCGAATCTCTGGTATTCTTGAACCAAGAAGTTTCGCGGTTTCGATGATAGTGGAGCGCGTGAACCAAATGAGCGCAGCGAAATGAACGACAAGTCATCCAGGCCTCGTCCGTCATCCCGGCGACAGTCAACACTCACCATTGTCGGCGTGACCGTGCTGGTGCTGGGGCTCAGCATCGCCAGCATCGTGCTGGTGGCGGGCGCGGGCCGGTCGAAAGCGACAGGGGCCAATGGCGCGCCGGGCGACTGGCAGGACAGCAGCCTGTCGATCGAGGACTCGAAGGTCTCCACTCGCGACGTGGAAATGTATGACGGCAAATTGGGGATGTTGGCGCTGAAATTGTCGAACGCGTTCCATCAGCCCGAATCGCTGGCCCTGATCATCGCCGCGGTTTCCAGCCTGTTTGCGGTGGGTTGTTTCTATGTGTCGCGCCGGTTGAACCCCAATCAACCTCCCGAGGATGACGATTTTCTCCCGTAACGGCCAGGAACGGCAGGCCACGGCATGCTTCACGTGACAAATGCCGCATCGTGATTTATTCTCCTACGCGCAAACAACATGGACACAGCACTGATCACAGTTGAGCCCGTGCGGCGACGGCGATTGCCCGAGTGGATTCGGCAGCGAGTCCCTGGCGGCGAGCGCTACGGCTACCTGAGAAACGTGGTGCGCGAGTTCAAGCTCCACACCGTTTGTGAAGAGGCCAAGTGCCCGAACATGGGCGAGTGTTGGGAACATGGCGCGGCGACGTTCATGCTGATGGGCGACGTGTGCACGCGGCGTTGCAACTTCTGCGCGGTTGACAAGGGCAAACCCGGCTACCTCGATGCGGCGGAGCCGGAGCACGTGGCGACGGTTGTCGCGGCGATGAAACTCGATTATTGCGTGCTGACGTCGGTGACGCGCGACGATTTACCCGATCAGGGGGCCGAACACATTGCCCGCACAATTGAGGCGATCCATCAGCGGTTGCCCGACTGCACACTGGAGATGCTCATCCCCGATTTTCGTGGCGAAGCCGCGTGCATCGGACGCGTCGTGAACACACCGCTGGCCGTGCTCGCGCACAACATCGAAACCGTCCCGCGTCTCTACAAGCCGGTGCGGCCCGGCGCGGTGTACGACCGTTCGTTGCGCGTGTTGGGAATGGCGAGGGAATTTCGCGGCGACATTCTGACGAAGTCCGGCCTGATGCTCGGGTTGGGCGAGACGCGCGAGGAATTGCTTCAGGTCTTCCGCGATTTGCGCGGCATGGTTGCGACATTCTCACGCTCGGTCAATACCTGCAGCCGACGGCGGAACAATTGACGGTGGTCCGTTACGTTCCGCCCGAAACGTTTGCGGAATTGCGTGAAGACGCCTTGTGTCTCGGCTTCCGCCACGTCGAATCGGGTCCGCTTGTTCGCAGTTCCTACCACGCGTGGGAACATGTCAAATAGCGGCGCGGTGCGGCTGCTGGTCGGACGGAATTAGCGTTCCTCTTCGATTCCTTGACAGGTCGCGCTTCGCCTGGACGGAGATATTATTTGGAAGGCAGCAGGACGGCTTTCAAGGCGTTCAACATGAACTGCATCGCCACGGCGGCCAGGAGCAACCCCATCAGGCGCGTGGCGATTTTCATAGCCAGAGGACTGATCCATCGCACCCCGTGGGCCGACATGCGCAGGATGAGGTAACTGATCGCACACACCGCGACGATGCAGACATACAACGCGATGTGCTGGGCCACGCCCTCCGCCTGGTTCTGCATCAAAATGGCCGTGGTGATCGCGCCGGGTCCGGCCAACATGGGAACGGCCAGCGGCGTGATGGCGATGTCCTCCTTGTCGGCGCCGGCGGCGGTTTCCTCGCTGGTTTCGCGAACTTCGGAGCGGCGGGCCCGGATCATGTCCAGCGCAACCAGCAGCAACACGATGCTGCCGCCCATCTGGAATGCCGGGAGCGTGATGCCGAGTAATCGGAAGATCCACTTTCCCGTCGCGGCGCAAACGATCAGGACCCCCCCCGCCACACAGCAGGCCAATCGCGCCATCCGGATGCGGCTGGCAGGCGAATCCGTGGGCGTCATCGCCAGGAACGCGGGCAGCGTGGCAATCGGATCCACGATGATAAACAGCGAACTGAACGCGAGCAGAATGTATTCGTGAAGGCTCATCGCTTTCTCCGAAGCGTTGACCATCGCAAACTCCGAGCCACAAGGCAAGCCGTTGGTCCCCTGCCCGACCAAGGCCACGGCGGGATACCTACACGACAGGCATCTCGCCCTCCAATACCCCTCCGGGCCGGCACCAGCCGCTACGGGACGAGCCGGACGCGGTAGTAACGGGCGGGGGCATTGGTCGCCGCGCCGGTGTCGAGGTAGTTGGTCGTCGTGCCAATCTGATCACACGAGTCTAGCCTGATAGCCATTTCTACCGCAGCAGGGCTGCCAGTTTGTCGGAGAGCTCTTTCCGACCATAGGTGACGGTCAGGCGCAAATGCAGGTCTTCGGGGTAGGCGACCATGTGGACGCCCTTCCTTGCCGCATTTGGCTGATTCCTTGGCCAGTTCTTAATGATCGCCTCGACCTTTGGCCAAACAGTTGGGTCGTTGTAGTTTCGTCTCTCCAGTTGAAGAAGTATGTGGAGTGTGTTGAGATTGCGCGTAACATCGATTTCTTTTACCCATTCCGATAGAAAAAGCACGTATCCGTAGTCAAATAGGTCGCAGAATCCCTCGACGCATGCGCGCTGCGGAATGCTGAGTTCAAGCAGGTGGGGCGAGTGGAATAATTGGTTACGCAACTCGTGCCGGGCTTTCATATTCTCGTGCAAATCCTTCATCATTGAGAATCGGGTGCTATCTCTTGCCTGCATGATTTGCTGCACTTCAACCTGTATTTCATGGTAGTTTTTGAACCTGTCGTCGGCTTTCTTCTCTGACCAGTGCCGGTTGTGGGTAATCAGGAAATGCTTGGACAGCAGTTCGGTGTGGTCGTCGGCCAAAATGAAGGCGGTCTTGAAATACTGCTGGCCGATTCGGCCAGTGGCGTCGTAGCCAATCAGTTCGGGCACGGCCATAAAGATGGCTTCGGTGTCTTTCTGTTTTTCGCCGGCAGCGCGCTTGCGGAGAAACAGGAGGCTGGATTTCACGCCGGCGCCGTAATGGCTGAAAGCGGTTTGCGGCAGGCTGACCACGGCTAAGACTTGAAAGTGTTCGAGCAGGAAATCGCGGACGGGTTGCAGCGATGAGTTGGTGAGGATGCCATCGGGCAGAACGACTGCGGCGCGGCCGGTATCGGGTTTGAGGAATTGCCAGATTCTTTCGATGAAGAGGATTTCGGTCTTCTGGTTTTTGCGCGTCTTGCTGTTGCCTTTCGCGTCCTCGACCTTGCCGAGGTCGTAGTCGGCAAGATACGGTCTCTCGGCAAGGGTGACTTGAGCCCCGAACGGCGGATTCGTCAGAACGAGGTCAAAGCGGTCTCTGGTGAATCCGCGGTTAATGGCAAACAGTCGTTCGAACCGGTCGAGCGCGTCTGCGCCGATGACGTTGGTGTGGCCGTCATCATGGATAATCATATTCATCTTCGCGACGCGGGCGATTTCGTCGCTGATCTCGATGCCGAAGAGCCGCTCCTTGGCAAAGTCGTGCCAATGTTTGTAGTGCTCGTCTGTTCCTTCGTCGTGATACTCCTTAGCTTCATGGCGCACGGCGTCAAGCGCGTAGAGCAGGAATCCGCCTGAACCGCAAGCCGGGTCGAGAACCAGATCTTCGTTCGTGGGCCGGGTCATTTCCACTGCGAAAGAAATAATTTCGACGCGGGTGAAATACTGGCCCGCCGGGCCGGTGAAGAAGTCCTTCATGAACATCTCGAAGGCGAGGCCTTTGGTATCGAGTTCGGTTTTGTTCAGATTGATGCTTTCGAGGTGCGAAACAACGGTGCGGAGGGTGGCGTCATCGATTTTGATGGTCTCGGTAAAGACGTTCGGGTCTTTGGCCTTTTGGGATTCGTAGAGCGACTTGATGCGCTCGGCCAAGCGGCGGCTCGGCTCATGGGTCTTAATCTGAAACTCGTAGGGCTCGCCCTTCCTGCGGTTGGTCTGTTCGTCGCTGATTTTGACGAAGATGATTTTGCACAGTTCGCCAAAGGCCGCTGGTGGCGAGAGTTTGCCGCCGCCCCAAAGCGTTTGGTGGCATTTCTTGATGGCGGCAATGAGCGCTTCTTTGCTTACGGGCTGGATATCATTGTTCGGATCGCCCTTGTAGAACCGGTATTCTTCTGGCCGCCCGTATTGGTGCGGCAAATCGGCGACGATGTTTGCTTCACGTTCGAGGACGCCGTACCTCTCGGAGAAATCCAGAAATCTGCGCGTCATGCCGGCAACGACGCCGACGTAGCTGGCTCGCAGTTTGGCCCACGTGCCGTTGCCGCAGGCCTGTTCGACGGCTTGGCTAAACTCGGCGTCGGTCGCGCCATCCTGCTTGCACTCGATCACGGCATAGGGCTTCTTGCGTTCGTCGTCACGGAAGACGACGAGGTCGGCCCGGTCGAGCGGGGTGCGGTCTGGCACTGTCACTTCGACGCCAATGCGGGCTGGCTCGTATCCGTACCGGTAGATCAACTCGGCCCAGAACTCAGCGCGAACCTGCTCCTCAGGGTCGGCGTACCGTTCGGGGTGGTTGACAGCAACGTAGGTAATCTTCTGTTGCTTGCCCTCGCCCACGATCTTCGCGTGTCCGTCGTTAATCGCTCGCTCTAGAAAGGTCATGATATTTCTCCTGAAACCGCTGTTCGCGTGGCCGTCGCTCGCCCTGCAATCTGAGGTGGCAGTCTACAAGCGGGTGAATTGCGACGCAAGATAGTATGTGGTCACGTTTGGTAGGCGGGACGCCTGCGCAACGTGGACGACGGCAAGCGGAGCGCTTGCCCTACAATGCGGGGGGACGAGGCCGGGGATCACCGGCGCCCGGGAATCGCCGCGTGGGGGCACGCGGCCTACAACGGCAAATGCGACCGGCCCGCGCTCACCGCGCGCGGCTACAAGGGCGGGAAGACGACCGGCTGGTCACTTCGACTACGCTCCGTGCGGGCTCCGCCCGAAACGAATTCGGGGCAGGCCGGCGCGATCCAAGAAAATGGCTGAAGTCGATTTTTCGATTTGCATCTTGAATCGTTCTGCGATAGGCTGGTCGCGTTGTGAAGGAATTCGCAAAGGGCGTTGGGTTGACCGGGGTGCGGCTGGCAAAGGGGCGCCAAAGCACGGCGACAGAGCGCCGTCGCTACAAAGGAGAGGCCGTGCGCAGGTACAGGGGGGCAGCGCCGCGCAAAAAAAGGTGTTCTTTGCAAAACGAAGCCAATTTTTTGGGGAGCTGATGCGCGTCGATCTGGTTGCGCGAGAGAGACTTGGCGTGGTTGGTCTGGCTTTTTTTGCATTGGGTTCGTTTTGCAAAACGAACCCATTTTGGGGGCAACGAAGGCCAAATTGACGGGTCCGGGTGCGGGAAATGGGTTCGTTAGAAAGGGCTTGCCTATCCCCTGTCGGAAGCCCTATATTGTGGCGCCTTTTCAGCAACCGCACCATCGTCGTGCTCGCCCAAAGGCAGGAGATAAATCACTGTAATGCAGAACGCCATGGAGAAACTCTTTTCTGAGGTGAAGGAATTCACCGAGGGAATGCTGGTCAAGGGACGCATCATTGAGGTGCGGACGAATGAAGTGTTGGTGGACATTGGTTACAAGTCGGAGGGAGCGATTCCGCTTTCGGAGTTTGAGGTGCCCGATGCCGTGAAGGTGGGCGACGAGATCGAGGTGCTGCTGGAGCAGATTGAGGACGACGACGGGATGGTGGTGTTGTCCTACGCCCGCGCCGAGCAGAAGAAGAACTGGGACCGCATCGTGAGCATTTGTACCGAGGGCGGGACCATCGATGGCAAGGTCCGCGGCAAGGTGAAGGGCGGACTGATGGTGAACATCGGTGTTGACGCGTTCCTCCCCGCCTCGCAGATTGACGTGATCCCTCCCCGCAACCTCGACGATTTTCTCGGCAAGACTTTCAAGTTCAAGGTGGTCAAGATCAACCAGGAACGCCACAACATTGTGTTGTCGCGGCGCGAGTTGATCGAGCAGGAACGCGAAGACAAGCGCCGCAACCTGATGAGCAGCATGCAGGTCGGGCAGATTCGCACGGGGCTGGTCAAGAACCTGACGGACTTCGGCGCGTTCGTTGACCTCGATGGTCTCGACGGATTGCTCCACATCACGGACATGAGTTGGGGCCGGATCAATCATCCGTCGGAGTTGCTGAAGGTGGGCGACACGATCGAAGTGATGATTTTGGAAGTGGACCGCGAAAAAGAGCGCGTGTCGCTCGGACTCAAGCAACGCAATCGCAACCCGTGGGACAACGTCGAGGTGAAGTATCCCGTCGGCAGCAAGGTCCACGGCAAGGTGGTGAGCGTGGTCCCCTACGGCGCGTTTGTGCAGTTGGAGGACGGTGTCGAGGGCATGGTGCACGTGTCGGAGTTGTCGTGGACGAAGCGCGTGGCGCGCGCGTCGGATGTGTTGAAGGTGGGAGACGAGATCGACACGCTGGTGCTGGAGATCAAGCGCGAGGAGCAGAAGATTTCGCTCGGCATTCGCCAGTTGGAGGCCAACCCGTGGTCGCAGGTGCCGAAGAAGTATCCGCCGGGCACGAGGATCAGCGGCAAGGTGCGGAACCTGACGAATTTTGGCGCGTTTGTGGAGATTGAGGAAGGCATCGATGGGATGGTGCACGTGTCCGACATGTCGTGGTCGCGGAAGGTGACCAATCCCGCGGAGCTGTTGAAGAAAGGCCAGACGGTCGACGCGGTGGTGCTGGAAGTGGACAGCGCCAACCAGCGGATATCGCTCGGCATGAAGCAGATTGAGGACGACCCGTGGAAGACCATCGAGCAGCGGTACAAGATGGGCGACCTCGTGAAGGGCAAGATCGTGAAGCTCGCGTCGTTTGGCGCGTTTATCGAGTTGCCCGACAAGCTCGAGGGCCTCGTACACATCTCGCAGATCAGCGAGGAGCACATTGACAAGATCAAGAACGTGCTCAAGGTGGGCGATGAAGTCACCGCGCGCGTGATCAAGGTGGACGCGCCCGAGCGCCGGATCGGATTGAGCATCAAGGCCGCGAATTACAGCAGCGAACAACTCGAAGCGGAGAAAGAACAATACGAAGCCGCGCTCAAGCCGGGCGAGGCCATTGTGGACCTCGAACACGCGTTCGAGCAGGCCGAGGAAGAGAAAAACCAGTAGCCGTTTCCTCGCGAATCTAGTACAAGAAGCCCGGCCCCGAACGTTTTCGGGACCGGGCTTCTGTTTGGACACGCAATGAAAACTGCCGACGAACAATTGAATCTGCTCGTGCAAGGGTGCGAGACGGTTGTCACCCGCGAGGAACTGAAGAAGAAACTGGAGCAGAACCGCCCGCTCCGGGTGAAACTCGGTTGCGACCCGACGGCGCCCGATTTGCACCTCGGCCACAGCGTCGTGTTGCGCAAGCTGCGGCAGTTTCAGGACCTCGGACACAAGGCGGTGCTGATCATTGGCGATTACACGGCGCTCGTCGGCGATCCGACGGGGCAAAACAAGACGCGTCCGATGCTCAGCGATGCCGACATCGACCGCAACGCGAAGACGTATTTCGACCAGGCGGGGAAGATTCTCGACACCGCGCCGGACAAGCTCGAAATTCGGCGCAATGGGGAATGGTTGGCGGGAATGAGTTTCGCGGACGTGATCCGCCTTACCAGCAAAATGACCGTCGCCCGTATGCTGGAACGCGACACGTTCGAGAAACGACACAAGGCCGGTGAGCCGATCAGCGTGCACGAGTTTCTGTACCCGCTGATGCAGGGACACGATTCGGTGATGATTCGCTCCGACGTGGAACTGGGCGGGACGGACCAGACGTTCAACAATCTGGTGGGTCGCGATCTGCAGCGGGATGCCGGCCAAGAGCCGCAGGTGGTGATGATCCTCCCGATTTTGGAGGGACTCGATGGCGTCGAGAAAATGTCCAAGAGCAAGGGCAATTACATCGGCATCGGCGAGACGCCCAAGGACATGTTCGGCAAGACCATGAGTATCGGGGACGACCTGATGTGGAAATGGTACGCCCTGCTCTTCTTCAAGACTCCCGCTGAAATTGCCGAGTTGAAAAAGGGCCATCCGATGGAGGCGAAGAAGGCCCTCGCCCATGCCATTGTCGCGCAATACCACGGCGCGGCGGCCGCCGACCATGCGCGCGAGGATTTTCAAAAGCAGTTTTCCAGGAAAGACCTCGCGGAAATCGCGGAGAGCCTGAGTGTGCCAGCCGGCGAGATTTGGATTGTGGAGTTGGTGGAGAAGACCGGCAAATTCAAGAGTCGCGGCGATATCCGGAGGGTTATCCAGCAGGGTGGTGTTACGTTCGATGGCCAGAAGATCACGGACGACAAGGCCCGCGTCACCGTCCGCGACGGCCAGGTTCTCAAAGCCGGCAAGCTGGTCGTGGTGAAGCTGGCGGTTGCCTAACTTGCACGCCCGTACGCCGCGGCTTTACTTCTGCGCCTGACTTGGAACTTCGGATGGCGCTTCGGAAAAACCAGAGCAGAGGGTTTTCTCGCACATGTGCGCAATCTCGTTCACCATGCAACGCGAATTGGGCTTTGGGAAGCGGTTTTGCGCTGGCTGTTTCGTTTGACCACGTCTCTGTTAGATTTGACTTGCCGCTAATCTCCTCTTAGCAACTTGAGAAGCTCTGAGCGCGGGACTGGGAGCTTTCCACTCAGCACACGGCAGGCGCGCGGCTTGCGACGCTAAATAAGCCGGTAAACACTGAAACCAGATACATCCCGTTCATTTTAAGCCCTACTTGGCCGACTTCTTGCGCTGAAGCCAAAGATGCGCGGAAAGAGACAGAATGATGGCAACCGTGAGGTCATTTACGGTCATGTCTGCCAAAACTGACGCGGGAGAAGTGGAATTAGACGTTGAGTTTTATGTACGCAATTTGCTATTGACAAGTTACTTACATAATGATAATAACGTTTAGTTTTTATTGAACAAATGAACTCTCCTTCGTGCCAACCACTGGATGCCGCCCGTCGCAAGTTCATTGAAGCGGGCGGAAACACTACCCAATCCTTCGGCTTTGGCCGGATTGCTGGCCCCGGATACCCGACAACACGTTTGTGGATGATTTTGTCATTGGCATGCGGGTGCGCGAGGCGGGCCACCGGGTGATCTACGACACGAAAGCCGTCGCGACCGAGGAACTGCCGCAATCGGTCGGCCACGAAATGACCCGGCGCATCCGCATCGGTACGGCGACTTCCAGGCATTATTTCTGTGCTGGCGGTCGCTGGTGCCCTGGCGCGGGTTTTACTCGATCGCGTTCTGGTCACACAAAGTCGTACGGTGGTTCGCCCCATTCTTGATGATCGCTGCCCTGATATCAAATGTTGCCTTGCTGCCCCGACCGCTCTTCGGGGTGTTCCTCGTGCTGCAAGTCGCGTTTTACTGTCTGGCGCTCTTTGGCGCGTTCCTCCGGAAGCGGAGAATCTTCCTATTCAGTGCACCCTACTATTTCGTCACGATCAACCTCGCGCTATTGTTCGGGTTCTTCCGGTTTGTCACCGGCACACAACAAGCCGCGTGGAAACGGACGGCACGATAAACCATGTGCGGAATCGCTGGTAAATTCAATTTTCGTGACAACGCGCCGGTCCCGCGCGAGTTGATCGCGCGCATGAACGTGGCCCAAACGCATCGCGGGCCCGATGGCAGTGGCGAGTATTTCGACCGCGGTGTCGGCCTGGCGCACCGGCGCCTGAGCATCCTCAACGTCGAAGGCGGCCACCAACCGATGACCAACGAGGACAACACGATTTGGATCGTGTTCAACGGCGAGATTTACAATTTCCCCGAACTTCGCGATCGACTCGAGGCGAAAGGGCACAAGTTCCGTTCCCACTGCGACACAGAAGCCATCGTCCATCTTTACGAAGACCTCGGTGAGAACTGTGTCGATGAGTTGCGCGGGATGTTTGCGTTCGCGATCTGGGACGCGCGTGTCGAGACGTTGTTCATCGCGCGCGACCGTCTCGGCATCAAGCCTCTCCACTACGCCGTGCTCAGTGGTCGGTCGCTGGTCTTCGGCAGCGAAATCAAAGCTATACTCCAGGATGAAACCGTCCCGCGCCGTGTGAATCCCGACGCGCTCAGTGAATATATCAGCCTGCTGTACGTGCCCGATCCCGGCACCATGTTTGAGGGCATCCATAAGTTGCCGCCGGCACACACGCTCACCTGTGACTGCAACGGCGTGCGTATCCGCCAGTACTGGGACGTTGATTACAACGTGAACGAATCACTCACCGAGGAGCAGGCGGCGGGTCAGCTCTTCGATCTGTTGAAAGGGACGGTCAAGGATCACCTGCTGTCTGACGTGCCTCTCGGCGCCTTCCTCAGCGGCGGGGTCGATTCGAGCACCATCGTCGGCCTGATGCGGGAGGTCATTACCGGCAAACTTGTCACCTCCTCCGTCGGTTTTGAAGAGGAAGCGTACAACGAACTGCCGTACGCGCGCCAGATGGCCGAGCGGTTTCACTCCGAACACCACGAGCACGTCGTCCACGCCGACATCGAGCATCTGTTTCCGCTTATTGTCTGGTCGTTTGACGAGCCATTCGCGGACTCGTCGGCCATCCCCACATACTATGTCAGCAAGACTGCACGCGACAACGTCACGGTCGCTCTGAGCGGCGACGGCGGAGACGAATTGTTTGCCCGGCTACTCGCGCTTTCGGCTGGGGCAATTGGAGCATCGACTGCGGCGGACACTCGGGCCGCTGCGGTTTCTGGGCGCGATGGCCCGTGTGTTCCCCGATGACGTGCGATTCAAAGCCAAGAACTCGCTGGAAAGCATCACGCGCACTCCCGATGATGCCTGCGCCCGCAAACATTTCCTTTACCTCTATACCGAAGAGGCGAAGCGGCATTTCATGGCGCAACCGGAAACGCACGATTACGCCGCCAAGTTTCGCGCGTTGTATCGCGACGCGCATGCGGCGCCTGACGACTGGCTCAACCGGGCATTGTATGTGGACCTGAAGACGTATCTCGTCGACGACATCCTCACCAAGGTCGACCGCATGAGCATGGCGGTGTCACTAGAAACGCGTCCCCCGTTGTTGGACCACAAGGTGATCGAGTTTGTCGCCACGCTGCCGCCACGTTTCAAGCTCAAAGGTTTCGAGAGTAAATACATCCTCAAGAAGGCCGCGGCGCGCCTCGTGCCACAGGAAATCCTCTCGCGCAAAAAACAGGGATTCCGCCTCCCGATCGCGGAATGGTTAGGGAGCCAATTGCGCGGAACCGCTGAAGACCTCCTCCTTGGCCCGACAGCGACGCAGCGAGGATATTTCAAGAAGTCCGAAGTGGAAACACTCTGGCGCGATCACCGGAGCAGTCATCGTGACAATGCCCACCAGATTTGGTCGCTCATTCTGTTGGAATTGTGGCACCGGAAGTACATTGACGATTCTCGTCCCCCGATCGCACCCAAGGCTTTTTTCGCCAATTGCTAATCATGCCCGGCCTCGTCGGCATCATCTCCACCACCCCGCAGAACGACATTGAGCGCGCCCTTGCGCGCATGATCGGGTCGGTGCGTCATTTCGACTGGTACAAGGTCGAGCAGTTCGTCTCACCCCAGCGCACTTTTGCCTGCGCTCACGTTCATCTCGGTATTCTGCCAACCAAGAATTCCTCACTGCGATGGCTTCACGGCGAGGAAACGGACGGTTTCACGCGCGTTGATTACGACGAGCACACGCAATCGCTCACCATCTCCAATGATGCGTTCGGCATGATGCCGTTGTTTTACTATCACAATGCCAACCTGCTTGTTTTCGGCACCGAGATGAAGGCGGTGCTGACCCATCCCGCTGTCAGTCCCAACATTGATATGCGAGGTCTCGCCGACCTCATGGCATTCGGGTTTATCTTCGGTGAAAAGACGCTCGTGCAAGGCTTGAATTGTCTACCCGGCGGGTCAACGCTGCGATTTGACGTCCACACGGGACAGACCAAGATTGAGCGAACTTGGGACTTTCGGCGGCACATTGGTCGGGGCTCACGCGGCAACGGTGAACTCCTTGACCAGATCGCTGACAGATTCAAATCCTCCGTGAGCAGGCGTTGCGCGGGCGGTTTACCGATCGGTGTTTCGCTGTCGGGCGGCTATGACTCGCGCACGATTACCGCAGCCATCAATCACCCACAAACGACGATCCAAACGCTTACCCTCGATGTGTCGGGCGGCGCGGACCAAATCATCGCCGAGCAAATCGCGCGTTGCACGAGCGGATTGCCGAATCATCACTTCATTGAGAACAGCACGGATTTCTTTGTGAAGTGGCCCCAGCACGTCCGCGAGATGGTGTGGTTGAGTGACGGTATGTACTACGATGAAGCCTGTGTGATGATGTCCACGCTCGACCGGTACCGTGACTTCGGCGTTCAGATCGCCTTGCGCGGTCACGGCGGCGAACTGGCGCGCATGCAATGGGCCTATGAACTGGCCTGCAACCGGTTCATCCGGGATTGCCGGACACAGTCCGATGTGATGTCGCAACTGGTTCGGCAAATGGCGTTTGGTCTTGCCGACGCCGATTTGGACGCGTTGTTTGCGCCGGAATTGGCGAACCCCCTCCGTGGCGCCGCGCGCGCATCCATGGAAGAAGCGTTCGCCGGGGTGGATGCCGCGTGGGACGTGATCGACCAGGTGAGTTGCGTGTTCGTTCAGGAATATCTGCGGCGGCAATCCGTGCCGTCACTGGCACAACTGCGCAGTCGCGTTGAAGTACGGATGCCGTTTCTCGACTGCGAGTACGTGGACGCGGTCTTGCGGCTCGCCCCAACGGAGCGTCTCGGCACGCGAGTGCATCGTCATTTGTTGGCGCGACACAATCCGGCGTTGTTGCGCATCACGAACGCCAATACCGGTGCTCCCGCGGGCGCCGGTGATCTTACGCAGCGCCTGTATCGCAAAACCAACGGCTATCTGAAACGTTTCTTCGGCTACGAGCGCTACAAACATTATGTGGACGTGCCCGGTTGGCTGCGCGGGCCCTTGCGACCCCACATCGAAAGCGTGCTGTTGGACAAGCGGACGCTCACTCGGGGACTCTATCGAGCGGACGGCGTACACGAATTGGTCAATGCCCACATGAGCGGTCGTCAAGATCGCGGCCCGGCATTGTTGCTTCTGCTGTTTCTGGAATTGTGGAATCGGCAGTTCGTTGACGGAGAGTCGTGGCGATGCTGAAGAACGTCCATCTGTGGTTGCCGAGCTACCTCCAGCGTCGGCCTCCGGCAGTGGTCACGCCGACGCACGTTTTGTTCTGCTTTGTTGACCATTACGAACCGTTGTGGAACAAGGCTTCCCGGCATCAGGGGCTGGAGCGCGTCGAGCATTGGCTTGAAAACTATCCACGGATGGCCGACCAGTTTCGCGATGCCGATGGGCGCCCGCCGCAGCACACGTTTTTCTATCCTGCGGAGGAGTACGTGTCCGAGCACCTCGATCTGCTCGCGCGATTGTGCCGGCGCGGCTACGGTGAAGTGGAGATTCATCTCCATCACGACAACGACACGGCCGAGAACCTTCGCCAGACGATTGAGGGTTTTAAGACCAAACTGCACAACCACGGGTTTCTCTCCCAGGGACGCTACGGTTTCATCCACGGCAATTGGTCGCTGGACAATTCTCGTCCCGATGGTCGCTGGTGCGGTGTGAATAACGAACTGCACGTGCTTCGCGATACCGGCTGCTATGCCGATTTCACACTGCCGAGCGCGCCGAGCGAATGTCAGACGCGCAAGATCAACTCGATTTATTACGCCACGGATTATCCGTCGCGACCCAAATCCCATGATACTGGCGTGGACGTGCGCGTCGGCGGGAAACCGAGCGGTGATCTCCTGATCGTGCAAGGCCCGCTGGCATTGAACTGGACCAACCGCAAATTCGGCATGATCCCGCGCATTGAAAACAGCGAGGTTGCTCGCAACGCGCCGGTGAACGCGGACCGAATCCACAGTTGGATTGCCCAACGCATTGGTGTCGTTGGAAAACCCGATTGGGTGTTTGTGAAAGTGTACACTCACGGCGGTCAGGAAATGAATTCTGACACCGCGCTGGGTTCGTCCGCCGCCGGCATGCACGAGCAACTACAGAAGATTTGTAATGACGGGTCGAATTCCCTGCTGCATTACGTCACGGCCCGCGAGATGTTCAATCTGATCAAGGCAGCCGAGGCCGGTCAGACGGGCGATCCAAATCGGTATCGCAATTTCGTCCTGCCTCCCCCTCCTGTACGACAATAGACCCGGCGATCTCTTCTCCCGCCAGTCGTCGAATGTCGCCTCTCCCACACTCGCCCGTTTCGTGAACCGCGGTATCTTCCCGCGGATACCCCACGTTCCCGAGGTTTGACAAATGCTGACGCCAGTGACATTTTGGAATCGGTTGCGAGGCAATTGAACGACCGTGCAAACGGAAAAGGAGAGTCGTTATGTCCTATCTGACCGTCGGCAAGGAAAACTCCGGCAACATCGATCTCTACTATGAGGACCACGGAACGGGTAAGCCGGTCGTGCTTATCCACGGTTGGCCATTGAGTGGCCGTTCCTGGGAGAAGCAAACAGCCGCCCTGCTCGGCGCGGGTTATCGGGTCATCACGTACGACCGCCGGGGATTCGGCGAATCCGAGCCAACCGACGTTGGGCTACGATTACGACACCATGGCCGAGGACCTGCACAAGCTGGTGGCCAAGCTCGACCTTCATGGCTTTGCGTTGGTGGGTTTTTCGATGGGAGGCGGCGAGGTCGCGCGATATCTGGGCAAATACGGAAGCAAAGGGGTGAGCAAGGCAGTTTTCATATCGTCGATACCGCCCTTCCTGCTCAAGACCGCCGACAACCCGTCCGGCGTGGACGGCAGTGTCTTCGAAGGGATCAAGCAAGCGATCGTCGCCGACCGTCCCGCGTTCCTGATGGCGTTTTTCTCGAATTTTTACAATGTCGACGTTCTGGGGGCAAACTGGTCAGCGATTTGCTCGTTCGGTCAAACTGGATCGTGGCCGTCGGCGCTTCTCCCAAGGGTACCTTGGACTGCGTTTCCGCGTGGCTGACCGACTTCCGAAACGACCTTCCGCGTATTGATGTGCCCACGCTGGTCATTCACGGGGATGCCGACCGGATTCTCCCCATCGACATCACGGGAAAGCGGACACAAACGCTCGTGAAGGGAAGCAAACTGGCAGTCGTGAAGGACGGGCCGCACGGTCTGATCTGGACTCATGCAGAGCAGGTGAACCGGGAACTTCTTGGTTTTTTCGGAAAGTGAATGTCAGTAAAACAAGTCGATACAAGGTTGATATCCTGACTGCCTGCACGTAGATTGCGCGTCACGCCAGACGCGGCCCAACTTGGATTCGAGCGTCCCGAGCGCTTTAACGCCCCGGGAAGGTCGTTGAAATCCTCGCCGCATTCGCATACACTGTCTGCCGACTTCGGGACGTAGCTCAGCTTGGATTAGAGCGCCTGCCTTGGGCGCAGGAGGTCGCTGGTTCAAATCCAGTCGTCCCGACCACTTTCCACATCCTTCCGCTTGCCCTGCCCCGTGCATCGCGAGTACACTGAATCATAGACGGAGAACGGAGGTCATTCTTATGCATACGGTCAAGGAACTGTTGCGGGAAAAAGGCAGACAAGTCTGGACCATTGCGCCGCAGGCCACCGTGTACGACGCGCTGGAGTTGATGGCCGCGAAAAACATCGGCTCGCTCGTGGTCGTCGAACACGGTGAGGTGGCGGGTGTGTTTACCGAACGCGATTACGCGCGCAAGGTCATCCTCGAGGGGCGCTCCTCCAAGACCACGACCGTCGCCGAGTTGATGACCACCGATGTCTTGTACGTCAGCCCCGACGACATCATCGAGAATTGTATGGCCCTGATGACGGATAAACGGCTGCGTCACCTGCCGGTCATGGAAAATGGCAGGCTGGCCGGTGTGGTATCCATCGGTGACATTGTGAAGGTGATTATTTCCGAACGCGAGTTCACCATCCGCGAACTCGAACGCTATATCACCGGCGGACACAGCTCCGTCGCCTGAATCACCCGGCGAGATTTCGTGGCTTGAAGAATTTGTAGTTCTTCAGCCGCGTGTCATCGGGGACAAAAATGGCGGCTGAACGCGGGGGAATATCCAGGCGCAGGTTGCCCGCTTCCATGTTCACCACTTGCGACGGATCCAGCAGGTTTTTCATCGGCAAGGCGTGATACAGGTGCGCGTGCGGCGTGAAAACGATTCGCCGCAACGGTTGCGTCGAATTGTTGATCGCCACCAATGCGGTTTCGTCGATCTTGTCCGTGTGGCGCAGAAACACCAATGCGTCGGCGTCCAGTTTCTGCCCGAGGACAATGAGCTGGCCGCGACGGAACGCCGCGTGCGATTGTCGAATCCCGATGATCTTCCTGTAGAACGCGAGCGTTTCCTTGTCCCATCGGCTCTCGTCCCAGATCATCGGACGGCGACAATCGGGATCGTGACCGCCGTCCATGCCAATTTCCTCGCCATAGTAGACAAATGGCACGCCGGGCAGGGTGAACTGCGCGACCACCGCGAGCCGACGCTGTGCCGCATCATGAATCGTCCAGCGCAATCGTGGCGTATCGTGGCTCGACAGCATGTTCCATGACCGCACCGCACCGCCGTGGCCATAGTCACGATAATACTCGTCCGCCGCATAATTCATCTGTCCTGCGGAAACATCTCCGGCCAGCCAGCCGAGCACCGCATCGCGGAAGTAGTAATTCATCACACCGTGAAGGACCTTGTCGTTGTTGCACCAGTCTCCCGCGAAACACATGACTTCCCCGAGCAGGACGGCACCGGGGAAACGCTGGCGCACGGTCTTCCTCATGTCGCGCACAATACCCAGGCCGACGTCCACCGCCACGTCGAACCGCCAGCCATCGACGCCCATGTCGAGATACTTCTGCAGCACGCTGTCCTTCCCCCGATACAACAACTTCTGCAGTGCCTCGCGGGTAAGGTTCAATTCGGGCATGTGGCGATGGCCGCGCCAGCACTCGTATTCGCCGTTCCCGGTGAACGTAAAGAAATCCTTGTACGGCTTCTTGCCGGACCTCGCGGCGCGGAACCACGGATGATCGTCGCTCACATGATTGAACACAGCGTCGAGAATCAGCCGCATTTTGCGCCGTTTCAGTTCCCGAATCAGTTGCTTCAGCGCCTTCTCACCACCAAATTGCGAGTCGACGGTGAAAAAGTCGGTGGTGTCATACTTGTGATTTGATGGCGCAATGAAGATCGGGGTCAGGTACAACGTGGTCACGCCGATGTCCTGGATGTAATCAAGGTGGTCTGTGATTCCCGTCAAATCGCCGCCAAAGAAATCCTTTCCGCGTGAGGGGTTTTCCGGCATTTCGTCCCAGCGCCGCCGCGAATACGCGGGGTCGCCGTACGCCGACAACGCCAACTTGGACTCGGACGTGTGCGGCTGGCCGATGGCGAATCGGTCCGGGAAAATCTGGTACGTAATCTGATCGGCCATCCAAAGCGGATCGTTCTTCATGGCGCGGGATTCTAGAGGTTGTGATATGCTCGCGCAATGCGCGATTCGCAGATTCAATCGCCGACCCCCAGGCGGTGGCAGATCATGGCCGCCTTTGCCACCGTCTATGTCATTTGGGGCTCGACCTATCTCGGGATCCGGCTGGCCGTCAAGACGATTCCCCCGTTTTCGATGGCGGGTTCGCGGGCAATTGCGGCGGGTGCCATCCTGTATGCGTGGGCGCGATGGCGTGGCGCGACGAAACCGGAATTCGCCCATTGGCGGGGCGCGGCCATCGTCGGCGGACTGCTGTTGCTCGGCGGAAACGGACTTCTCAGTTGGGCGGAGCAGCGCGTTCCGTCCGGCGTCTCGGCGTTGATCTACGGCTCCGTGCCATTATGGATGATCCTGCTCGAATGGCTCTGGCACCGCGGGCCACGGCCAACTGTCGGCATCGTTTCCGGGCTCATTGTGGGATTTGTTGGACTCGGGTTCCTCGTCGCGCCGCGCCGACTGAGCAACGGGCCAGCCATCAATCTGTCCAGCGCCGCGGTTCTCCTCTTCGCGGCATTTCTGTGGGCCGCCGGCTCGTTGTATTCACGGCGCGCGCGATTGCCTTCCTCCCAGTTGTTGGCGGCCGCCATGGAAATGCTCACGGGCGGCGCACTGCTGATGGTGGCGGGAGCTGTCACGGGAGAATGGACCCGATTCGCGCCCGCGCAGGTGTCCGCGCATTCGTGGGCCGCGTGGTGCTACCTCGTCACGTTCGGATCACTGATGGGGTTCACGGCGTATGCGTGGCTCTTGCAAGTGGCATCGCCGTGCACGTCTCGACCTATGCCTACGTCAATCCCGTCGTCGCAGTGTTTCTCGGTTGGGCGCTGGCCGGCGAACAGATCACCTCGCGAACCCTGCTCGCTGCCGCCGCCATCATTCTCGCCGTGGTCATCATTGTGACCCGTTCCGCCGAGGTACCGACGGAGGTTTGAGTCAATGCTTCCGGGTCGCCAATGCCAGTTCCTCGGCCAACTGCTCCTCCATCGCTGTCCGCACCAGCGGGTCGCCGTCCTTGTAGAATGCGCGCGCCCAGGTGAGTGCCTGTGAGTCGCCAAGCTTTGCCAAGGCTTCGAGAATATGAGCTTGCGCTCGTGGCGACGCCTTGGCATACGCGCGCCGCAGTGGCCCGATGCTCTGCCTCCCGAAACCGACCAGTCCATCCTCCGCCGCGTACCGCACATCCCACAATTCGTCTCCGAGGGCTCCGAGTAACTTCGGTGTTGCCCGCCGGTCGCCGATACGCCCCAGCGCCTGGGCGGCACGCAGTCGCACCAATTCCTGCCGGTGATCGAGGGCTTGGAGCGCCGGCGCGAACGCCTCGTGGGCGCGCAAATGACCGAGTGTGTAGAACGCGACCGACCGTGTTTTCTCACGATTGATCAGTGGCAGCACATGCGGGATCGCCGCGCGCGCCTTTTCATTGAATCGGGCGAGGAAATAACAACTGAGACGAGCCACGTCATCGTTCTTCGCGTGGTCGATACCGTCAATGAGTAACGGCACCGCATTCGTGCCGAGGTGATCGATTATGTCCTCGGTCTTGACCCGCACCAGAACCTCGGGGCTGTCCACGCGCGTCAGAAGATAGGGTAACACTTCCGCCCCCCGCTTATTCAGTTCGTCGATTGCCGCTTGTGCATCCGTGCGGTCGCTGATCGCGCGACGCAACAGTTGTTCGACGGGTTGATGCGTATCAACGGGCGCAATTTGGTAGAGACGCGTGTGAGTCGGAGGAGTCGGAGTTATACCGGCTGTAATTTTATCGAGCGACAAGAGGGGAGCCTGCCCCGCAACGGCATTGGTGAAATCACAGTCCAATCCGGCGCCGTATAACGGTTTCAGCCAGATGGCGTTGTTGGTTTGTCCTTGCGAGTACTTGTTCTGCCCGCCGAGGTCGAGCATCAGCGCGATGGAACCATACTCACGCTTGTCGCCGTCGTGGCCGGAGGCTTGCGACTGCTTGGGGTCTGTGCCTGTGTACACATCGTTGCCCGAGCAATCGAGCAGCATGGCAAATGAGTTATTGATCGCCGCGCCCTGTGCCGTCGTATCGCCGGAATATTTGTTGTTCCCCGCGCGGTCGATGAGAATGCCGACCGCATAATCGTGGGCCGCGCCCTGGCAAATATGGCCTGCCGTATAGGTATTGTTCCCACCCCAGTCGATCAATTCGCCACTGCTCAGGTGGATGCCGGCACCCTGGCAATATTGGTATGCGTCGTAGGTATTGTTGCTTCCCAAATCCAGCAGCAAACCGGCCGAATACCAATAGCTCGCGCCTTGACCATAGACATCCGCGACATAGTGGTTGTTCCCCTTCAAATCGCAGAGAATGCCGATCCCGCCTCCCGCATACGGCCGCATGCCGTATCCGAAACCTTGTGACAGTGTGAAATAATGGTTCGGAAGCCAGCCGCACGGATATTTTCCACCCGCAACATACGAATTGTTGCCGCCCTCATCCAACAGCAAGCCGACCCCGCTCGTGCCGCCAAACCCCTGCGCCATCTGCGCCGCTTTGTACCGCGTGTCACCGCCGCGTTGCCACAAAATGCCCGCGCCGAACATGCCGGCCCCCTGGCAAAACGTGTCTCCTTCAAACGTCTGGTTCCCCTCCCCTGTCATCAACAAGCCGCAACCGAAAAGGCCGGCACCCTGAGACAGATGCTTCGCCTGAAACGTGCAATTGCTGCCCAGTGCAGCGAGAATTCCAATCCCGAACACACCCGATCCCTGCGAGAAACTTCGCTTCGAGATGAATTGATCGTTGCTGCCGAGATCAATCACGACGGAAATCGGCCGGCCGAGCAATCCATTCGCGCCGCCGGGAGAATTTAAGTAGGTATTGTCGCCGCCGGTGTCGATGATCAGGAACGCCTCGTTGGTGTACACATGGTGCCCACCGCCGCCGACGATGATCTTGCCGAGCGGCGTATCGGTCTCGACCTGAAAGTCTTTTTGCATGGCCGGATCGTCTTTCGCCGCTTGCAGAATCGCGATCGCCTTGTCCACGGAGTCGGCTAAGGTGCCGAACGCCGCAAACAAACCGATGCGATTGAGTTTATCGCTGGTATTGAGAATTGTCGTTTCCAGTTCGCCGTCCTGTATATCCAGATCCTCGTTACGTCGTAGCAGATCGGCAACCTCGTTGGTGCTCAGTCCAAGCTTCGCCCACGCTTGTAGCTCCGCCGGATCCTTGTCCAACCCGAGGTTCTCCACCGCGAAGGCTGCGAACGAATGCATTTGGTCGTGTGGAAGTGATTGCCGCAACAGTACCTCCGGCACCCCCGCTGCGTCGGCAATGACCCGAACAGCACGCGCCACTGCGGGCGGCAGATTCGTTAAGAATTCTGAATCCACTTCCACTGGCGTATAAATCATCCTAATTGCTGTCGTCGACACCTCTAGTTGCTCGCGAGAGAACGAAGCGAGTCGCCACAATGAGCTGGCTGCCTGCAAATTCGACGCCACGGACTGTCCATAAACCGGCAATGTCAGTGGTTGCTGCAGGAACGTTCGCGCTTTTTGGAGGATGAGTTCCGATTCGACGTTCGTCTTCTGGAAGGACAAATCGCGCGGGGTTATCTTGATGGCCCGCAAAGCCATCTCGATCGCCTGTTCGTCCCTGGCATCCAGCGCTGGCGGAACCTGATCAGGAAGACAGCAAGGGCACGACGCAAAAACTGCGTAACACAGCGCGTATAAGAATTTTGACCGCATGGCGGAGTTTGTCTCGACACCGCCAAAATGTCCACACTCCAAAGAGCAATCCCGAGCGGTCGCGACAACTGGCCATCTTCCTGCCCGATGCCAACGGTCGCCGCCCGTGCCACGGGGCCGGGGAACTGAAATCTTTGCGGGCTAGACGGAAACGGTGACGGGCGAGGTGCGGGAGTGCTGGGAGAGGAGTCCTTCGGCGCGGCGCCTGGCTTCGTCCATCTTTGGGTAGCGGACTTCGCGGTAGCCGCGGACTTCTTCGACGCAACGGAGCGCTTTGACGTAGCGGTCGTAGCTGGCGCGATCTTCATAGTGGAAGTTCTCCACCATGTCGATGTACCAGTCACGGAATTCGCGCTCGCGTCGATGCCAGGACGGCATCACGCGCCGCAGCCAGCGGAGGTGCTTCAGTACGTTGAGCTGCCATTTCCGCGGGCTGAATTTGAAGCGGATATCGCGGCCGAGGACGTTGAATTCGGGCCGGTTGAGGTGGTGATAGATGATCTTGTCGCCGCGCTGTTCGTCGACGTGGTAGCGGTGTTGATCGCGGCGGGTCTTCTCTTCGCTGGTCAGCAGGTGGGCGACGTACACTTCGTCCTTGATGACCATCGCTTTGTGCAGGTTCCAGATGACAGCTTTCGTAGCCGCGAAATCGAACTGGCCGGTGTCCTTGGCGTAGACTTTTTCGACGAGATCGAGGTACTGGCCCGCTTGGGCGCCGGTCCCGCCGAACTCGAGAAGGTCGTACAACCGCCAGACGATATCCCGCGCGGTTTGTTCGCCAAGGCGGATGGAGTTTTCGCTGCGGCGGATGAGGACTTCAAATTCGTGCGCCCAACGGTCGCCGGCGCGGTGGTTTCGTTTCAGGACGTCGACGCGTTCGGCAATGAATTCGGCGTAGGTCTCGCGGAGTTCATGTTTGTGGACAAGTTCGGGCTCGAAAACGAGTTTCCGTCCGAGATGGAAGGCCTTGATGTTGTCGTCCGCGGCGGAGCCCATGGTCTCGCGGATGCCCCACTCGATGTTTTCCAGCGAGAGCGGCAGCAATCCCCGCTGGAAGGCGATGCCCAGCAGGACGACATTGGCGTAGAGTTTCGTGCCGAAGAAATGCTCGGAGATACCGGCGACATTCAGGCCAAAATACTCGTCCGACCTGGTATAGCGGCGGAGTGTGTCCTCCAATTCCGCGACGCTGAAGTCGTCCTTGCCGAGAAGCGTGAGGATTGTGGGCGTCTTGTACGCGTTCACGACCGCGACCGTGCGCCCCGGGCTGCCGACGCGCAGGTTGCCGGTCGGCGAGAGGCTGCGGGTGGCTTCGAGCGGGTCGATGCCGAGCAATAAATCCGCGTGGCCGTAGGGGATGATGTTGGATGTGTGCCGCGAGCCCTTTGTGAATGTGATTTGGGAGAACACGCCGCCATTGCGAATTGCCAGCCCCTTCTTGTCGCAGAACAGGACGTGGTAGCCCTGCTTGAATCCCGCGCGAACGAGGCTGGCGGTACTGACGCCGATGCCCTGTCCGCCAACGCCGGCGAGGTAGCAGTGCCAGATGTCATGAAAGTCGGCAGTCTTGGGCAGGGGAATGTTCGACAGATCGATCGTATCGATGGGCGCGGGCGGCTTTTGCGTACGGACGATGGTGATTTCCTCGAAGGACGGGCAAGCATAGATCTTCGTGCAGGCCGTATCGGCCACACACCATGACAAATCGGTTTGGATTTTGGCGCCGAAGGGAGTCTCGGCAATCGTCAGGCCGGGGCAACCGGTCGCGAGCGTGCATTCGAGGCAGTTCTCACAGACATCGGGGTTGACGTTGACGAACTGTTTTTCGGGGAGGAAACCGTGTTCGCGAATGGTGCGCCGTTCCTCGCGGGATTCGCGGCGGTGAAAGGTGATACCGCATTCCTTGTCGGCGACGATGACTTTCACGCCGTCGCGGAGGATGGTTTCTTCGAGCATCGTCTTCCAGGATTCGCGGTAGGCCGGATTGGCGCGGACGACGTGGACGGCCTGGCCGAGCATGGCTTCGACGATGCGGTCGATGTTCTGCTTGTAGGTGGGTTCACCGACGATATCGACATCCATGGACGGCGTGGGCTGGTGGCCCGTCATGGCGGTGGTGGAATTGTCGAGGATGATGTAGGTGATGTCCTGGCCCTGCTTGAGGGCGTTGGAGATGCCGAGCATCCCACTGTGGAAGAAGGTGGAATCACCGAGGAAAACGACCTGTTTGTTGGTGATGAACGGGTCAATACCCCCGCCCGTGCCACCGCCGAGACCCATGCCGCTGTAGTTGTGCATGAGATCTTTGGTGGGCTCGAACATGAGCATCGTATAGCAGCCCGTGTCGCCGTGGAACACGAGGTCGACCGGGCCGCGACGGTGATGCTGTTTCATGTAGCGCGGGTCGAGGAAACGCTTCTTCGTTTCGATCAGGACGCTGGCGCTGTCGCGGTGCGGGCAACCGGGGCAAAAGGTCGGCGTACGGAGCGGGATGCGAACGTCGAATCTGTTCGTCTCGCGGATCAGTCCGACGGCGCAATCGATGCGTTCCTGGTCGAGAACGAGATCGGGATCGTGAAAAAACCTGCCGAGGGGGGCGAGGCGCTCGATGAGGATGCTGGGGTTGAGGCCGCGGCTGGCGGGGATGCCTTTCAGGCCGACGGGGAATTCCTTGCCCCACACATTGGTGCGGTTCGCGGCGGTGGCGAGCTGGTTGTACCTCCCAACAATCTCGGCGATCTGTTCCTCCATGAAGCCGCGGCGTTCTTCGATGACAAAGATGCTGCGCACCTGCCGCGAGAATTCCTCGACTAATTGGGCATCGACCGGGTAACTGATGCCGAGTTTGAGGATCGGCACCTTGTCGGCGACGCCGAGTTCGGCGAGGGCGTGTTCGAGATAGCAGAACCCGAGGCCGGAGGCCACGAAACCGATTTCGGCGCGCCAGCGTGGATTCTTGCGGGCGTTGATGATGCGGTTGACGCCGTGGCGGCGGGCGCTTTCGAGCAGGCGGCCGAACCGGTGCGGCATTCCCTCTTCTTTGAGCCACGTGCGCGGCGGGAGCAGGACGGTATTCTCCAGATCGATCCGCGCGGTATCGAGTTGATACTTGTTGACCGTACTGATGTCGGGAAAATGATTGGGGCGGCATTGCACCGTGCCGCCGCCATCGGCCTGATTGGTGGTGATGATGTAGCCGATGAAGAGGTTGGATTCGCGGGACATGCGGAAGCCGAGATCGACCCAATCCTTGAGTTCCTGGTTCGTGCTGGGCTCCATCACCGGCATAAAGATGTGCTTGCAGAGGAACCGGGAATCGGCGGGCACTTGCGTGGAATCACTCCACGGGTCGTCGCCGATGATCACCAGCGCCCCGCCTTGCGGATGCGCGCCCGCGAGATTTCCGAGAGCCAACGCGTCGGTGGCGACGTGGAGGCCGACCGATTTCATCGCGCACATGGCGCGGAGCGGGCCCATTTGGGACCCATTGAGCATGGCGGCGCCGAGGGCTTCGTTGTTGGCGATGCATCCGCGGATGCCCTTTTCCTTGTAGAGGGGCGCGACAAGTTCCATCGCGTCGAAAAAGCCCGCAATGGGTGAGCCGGGATAGCCCGTAAGGAGATGGGTTCCGCCCTCTGCTTCGAGTGCGCCCTTGACGAGCAGTTCGTTCCCTGTAAAGACCTCGGCCCCTTCCTCCTTAAGGAATCGTGGATCGACTGTCATGATTGTATTGTCGCAACGCGGACGCTACCATAGAATGCGGATTGATGCAATTGCTTAAAATGACGGCGCTCGGGTCGCTGGCGGTGGTGCTGCTGGCCGGCTGTAGCGTGATCGGGAGGCTCCAGCCTTTCCAACCACCGCCAGTGGAGACGACGCTGCGCATCTACGAACAGAGCGACTCCGCTCTGCCTGCCGAGACTGTGCAAACCGTCGAGTTGCCGCGCGCCGGCCTGAAATTGACCATCAACCCCTTCCCCACGCTGACGGAACGGGACGTGCAGTCCGCCGAGGTGTACAACACGTCGGGCGGGAAAGCGGTGTTTCTGCGGTTCGATCCGCACGGCGAAATCGTGCTCGATGAAATGACCACGCGTACGCGGGGCCAATACGTCGTGGTCATGGTCAACAACCATCCCGTGAGCGCCTGGCTGGTGGACCAGCGCATCATCAACGGACAGTTTCTCGTCGAGGGCGAGTTTACGGACGAGGAAGCGCAAAAGATCGTGGACGACCTGAACAAGCTGAGCAAGCAGAACAAGCAGTGAGTGGGGGGAGAGATGGCGGGGGGGCCCCTCGCGACTCGGGATAAACGGAAGGTCGAGCCACAGATTGCACACGGATGTTCACCACCCTTCGACCGGCTCAGGGTAAACTCCGAGCACGAAGGGCACGAAACTCGAAATCCGAATGTCGAAATTCGAAACGCCGGGTTGACGACGGGTCGGGCAGGGGCTGCTGGCATTCGAATTTGCAAGGCGCTAATCCCGTCAACGCCAGTCTCAGCGGCGGCCATTTCACACATGAATTCAGAGCGCGCGTCATCGAGGCTATAAGCGTCGACACCCAGCTTGTAGACTTGAAAGTGACCCGCTGCATCGCGGTTCAACACCGCGTAATTCCAGCCCCTGTCCATCCTGGCGACGGCGTGAGTCCCGATGACGGTTCCCGTCTGGTTGGCGAACCATTCCACCTGCCATTCCTTCACACTCTCCAAGCCAAGATGGGGCGGCAGAAACTGATCGAATGTTTCCCTACGTATACTTTCAAATGTCACGGATGCGTTCCCCGGGCGCACTGAGCCGGAACGATTCAGTTTGAAAGAGTGAGCACCGTTTGGTGGGCTGGGATGTATGCCTACAAACCACGCACGCTCGCCTCAACCAGAGGCGCACCAAACGGTGCGCTTGCAGATTGACACCCACCATGGGTCACCGTCCATCCGAATCGGGTTCACCGATCAGCGGCTCACCGCTCATGGCGGGATGATTGTCTGGAGTCACTTTCTGCGGCAGCAACAGTTCCGCCAACAACTCGACCAACTGCTGCCGCACGCGCCCACCAGTCCCAATGCCTTCACGCCCGCCGACATCGCGTTGGGCTATCTCGGCGGGATTCTGGTCGGGGCCGATAAGCTCTCCCGGGTCGCGTGGCTGCAAAGCGACCCCGCCGTGGCCGAGGTGCTGGGCATCGAAGCGGTACCGAGTCAGTCCACCTTGAGCCGCTTCTTTGGGGTGTTCACGCAGCGTTCCTGTCAGGCCCTGAGTGGGTTGCACACCCGGGCGGTGTTTGCCCTGCCGTCACGGCGCGACGGGTACACGCTGGACTTGGATTCGTGGGCGTTGTTGCATGAGGACGGCCATCAGCAGGGCGTGGCCGTGGGCTACACGCGCCACGGCTTGAAGCCGTGCCACCGACCGCTGATCGCGGCGTTGGCCGAAAGCCAACTGGTCGCCAATTACTGGCTGCGGCCCGGCAACACGGCCTGCGTGACCGGGGCGGCGGAGTTTCTGCGCCAGACCGTGGCGTCGTTGCCGACGCATATTCGCGTCGGGCTGGTGCGGGGCGACGCGGGCTTCGGCGATGCCGGGGTGCAGGACGCGACCGAGGCGTTGGGATTGAGCTTCATCTTCGTGGCGCGGCTGACGCAGACGGTGCAGACGCTGTGTCGCCATGACGACGCGCAGTGGCACCCCACCGAAGTGGCCGGGCTGGCGGTGCAAGAAGTGGCCTTGGAGCGACCGGGGCGACGGTTGATTGTGCTGCGGCAACGAGTGGCCGAGCGGGCGCAGGCCGGGGGCAAGACGTTGTGGGAACTGCCCGGGTATCGGTTTCAGACATTGGTGACCAACCTGCCGCCGAGCGTGGACGCGTTGGGCGTGTGGCGGCGCTACAACGGGCGCGCGGAGATTGAGAATCGAATTCGGGAATTGGGCGAGCAATTCGGGATCAAGCGACTGTGCTGCCAGAGTTTCTGGGCAACCGAGGCGCTGCATCACCTGGCCATTGCGGCGTACAACCTGTGCGTGCTGCTGCAACGACGGTTGGGGCAATTGGCCAAGTGCGAACTGAACACGCTGCGCTGGCGGCTGTTTGGGCGGGCGGCCGTCTGGAGTCGGGCGCGGGGCAAACCGACGCTACGACTGGCCGTGCGCGGCGCGCCAGCGCGGCATTGGTGGCGCGAGATCCTGACGAAACTGACCGCCCCACCCAACTGCCATGCAGTTGGAACCCTGCAAGCTTAACCCAATGAAATTACCCCAAAACACGTGATCAACTGAATCGTTCCGGCTCGAGCGAAACTGGATTGGGCTGCCTCGTTGTGCCGCATCGCCACGCGCCCTGGTCGGGGTGAAGCAACTCGCTGAGGCCAGTGTAACTATAAGCCTCATTCCCAGGTCCGCCTAACGAATTCGCAGAATATTCTTCTGACTGGATCGAAAACCGCCTGTGGCGAAGTGGATTTCTTGTGTACAGTTTTGTCAGGGACCAACTCCCCAATGGCCCGCAGCCTCATGGCATTCGTGCGGTGACATCAATGAGACCGTTAGGGCGGAAACTCGCAATCCGAATATCGCAATTCGAGACGCAGAGGTGAGGAGGGGTGAGTGTCCAAGTACTGAGGTGCCTGGGGCTTGGGGTCTGAGTGCGGAGGGGCGGGCGCGGACGAGGGCCCTTCGACGGACTCAGGACAAGCCGCGCGTGGGAACGGCCGGTCCGTGAATGGTGAGGCGGTGGGCGCGTCGGCGATCAAATGTTACAATGATTAGATGTGACCCCGATTTTCTCCGCGAAGTCACGAAGAAGGCTCGAAATCCGACTGTCGAAATTCGAAATGCGGTTTTAAGAGGCCTAGTCTGAAAATTGTGAGGCGTTGACCCCGTTTACAAGCGCCCCGTAAGACGCCGGCATTGCTCTTGGCTGCGTTCAGTCTTTGACGGCGAACCCGATTTTGAGGGTCACCTGCCAATGATGCACTTTCCCCTTGATGATGTTGCCACGTGTCTCAACCACCTGGAACCAGGACAGATTCTTGACGGTTTTGTGAGCACGTTTGATGGCGTTGGAAACCGCGTCCTCGATGGATGTGGTGGAGGTGCCGGTGAGTTCGATGAGTTTATAGACGGGATCGTTCATGTGTTTTCCTTGCTCCAGAGCGGTCGAGCTCGTTAACTGCGTGAGACTCAGAATCGCACCGCTGGCGGCAATAAGCAAGACCCTCTGCCAAGCAAATGGCGAAACTCGAAACGCAGGAGCGAGGGCGGGGCGGGCGGTGGCAAGGGGTGAGGATGTCACGAGTCAAACGTTAACCCCTCTTCTTCTTGAGACTCACATCGTCTTACGCCGTTTGAAGGCTCTTACGTCCGCTGCCGACAAATCAAACCATTCCCCATTCTTCCATTTCGCCCTGAAACGATTTTGCCAATATTTTTCGATGCCTTCCGGATCATCCGTCCGAATTTCATGCACCATGTCCGTTTTTTCAGGCATCCGGATTTTAAGCTCGTATTCTCTTCGCCCTGCCGCATAACTAAAACCGTTTTTCTAAAAGCGACCGGACTTGCAGAGATATACGAAGCCGAATTGTTCCGGCTCGTCTGTATCCTCTTTGGCTTTCTTCTTTCGGCTTACAACCGCCTCGCAAAACTTAACCACATCGTCATAGCCGTTGCGTTGTCGGCAGTACTCCAAAACCGCTAAAACGAATTGACTCTTGCTGCCGAAACGATGGTCAAACGTCCTCGTATTCGGAAAGCCTTTTTCGTTATGAGATTTTAGTCGCATATCTCCGTTGGTTGGAAACCGCCTCAGTTCTCTCGCCAACGCAATCAGTTTTTCGAGCAGGACATCCTCACCGTAGGCTGGCTTCATCTGGTTCGGGGAAATCTTGGCTTCCGAAAGAGCCTCGCTCCAGCGAGCCCAGTATCTGCCAAACCAGTCGGAATGCTTTATGCCTGTTTCTGTCTCGAAACGTCTGACGCCGAGAGCCACACCGCCGTTTGCTGAGGCAGTCCGTTTTATCTCGTCAAGGATATGCTCCTTTGTCATGGCTGGTTTGCAATGAAATCAATTGCGACCGAGAGTCGCAAGCCCTCGTCCAACCACGCCCAACGTCGCCCGCCCTGCGACAGGCTCCACCGTTGCGCCGTAAATGCCCACGGTTTGATTTTGTCCATCTGGATGGACAAAACCCCGTCTGACCGCTACGGCCCCGCAAATCGCCACCGGGAATGTCGCCGTTGTCGGCCATCGGCACCGCCGTCGTTGTCATGGTATCGGCCATGGCGACGGGGACGCCGGACGCCAGCCCGGATCTGTCCCGATGTTGTATAATGCCCCATGACCCTATCAGGGAACCACGGCCAAAACCGGGGCCATGGCGACGGGTTGCCCTGGCCTTTGTCATTTCATCGGAGACAATCGCAATGCGCCAGTTTCCCAACATCAGGACAAACGGGAAAAGTCGTTTGACGTTTTTCGCCAATTTCCGGATTGGCGGAATTGAGATTAAAAACAAAAACCGCCGTTGTCATGCCGAGTTGTCAAACCTCGGTTTGGAATTTGATATTTTGGGACAGAACCAGAAACGGGCAACGGGCGGGACGATGAAAGAAACCCTGTATTCATGCGGGTTTGATTGAACGGGAAACTGGTTTTTCTAGTTCTGTAAAACTAAAGTATTTTGGAAGGCTGGCGCATTACCACTATGCTACGCCCGCGCTCGCGCTGTCGGCGTTCCGACGACCGCGGCGTCAAGCTATCCCAGCCCGGCGCGACCGTCAAGCTCGCTTGCCAAGCTTCGCTATTGCACGCGGCACGGTGCCATCACGGCATCGGGCATCCCATGGAGGATCTTCTTATTCGCGGGGCAAACCGTCGCCAGGATGCCGCCCAGTTTGGCGTCGTCGCCCACCACGAAATAGTACGGGCACAAGCGCACGCGCGCGCTGAAGGGACGCGTCTCGTTGCTTTCAAAATCAACGTATTGCGCGTCAAACAGCTTCGATTTCTCGAATCGCTGGAGGATGAACGGGTGGTTGGCGAAGCCGCCGAGCGCCTGTTCAATGGCCTGAGCCCATTCAGTGGACGGCAGATCGTGGCCGACGTACACGCCGCGACTGCCCCACGCCCGATCACTGAAGCCGGAGATTTTCAACACGAGCTCGCGCTGCTTCTGGGAGAACTTCGCCATGTCGCGCCAGTCGTGGATCTTCAGCTCGGGAATCACCGCGTGCGGCGGCAACGGTGTGGGATCGAGAATCCATGTGTACGGCAGGACTTCGCGCAACGCCGCGAGCGTCTTGTCGCCGAGTTGCTCCCGCCAGAACGCGTGCAATTGTTCCATCCACAGGAAGGCGAAGAGCATTTTTTCTTCGAGCTGCGGTTTGAAAGGCGGGGTTAAGTGCACCTCGCCGCGCGCCGCGGCGTCCATCAACGCTTTGGCGTTGGGCACATTGGGTATGTCGAATTGTTCGAAGAAGCGGTAGACGACCGCGGTTTTGTCGAAGCTGGTCAATTCTTCCGGGCGCACGACGCGGAAGCCGACCTGCTGGCCGAGCCATTCCATCTCGGGGCGATACGTCGCGGCTTCGTCAGAAACAACCACGACGGCCAATGGCTCTTCGGTCTTGGACTCGGCCCGCAGAATCGCGTCGAAACCTTCCATCATTCCGTGCGCGCCGCCGACGATTTGGTCACCCAGCTCGGCGTAGGTTTTGCCGAGCCAGCCGGTCAAGCCGATGCCGCCGGGCACGGAATCGAGTTCGGCGACGAAGAAGTGATCGTTGGTGAGAATCACGTCGGGACGAATCACGCGGGGGACGTGTCCCTTGAATCGGCCAAGGCGGGAGAACTCGATCAACTCTTTCGGTTTGCCCGCGTCAAGGTCACCGGCAATCCACGGCGGCAGTTTGCCCTCGACGCTGTGGCGGTACATGACGTTGCAGGCACGGTAAAATGCCAGCAGATGCGGGCCGAGCGCTTCGAGGCGGGTGACAATGTCTTGGGGGAGTGGGAAAGCTTCCGGGGAAATCCGCCACGTGACGCCGGCGAACAAGCCGCCTGCGGGCAGTTGATCGCGCACATACCAGGCGCGCTCGGCGGCGAGTTGTGAATCGCTCATGACGCACTCAGATGTGCCCGCGCAACTCGACCCGACGGATTTTGCCGCTGGTGGTTTTGGGCAACTCCTTCACAAACTCGATCTCACGCGGCTGCTTGTACGGTGCCGTAACGAGTTTGCAGTGTTCTTGCAGTTCGACTTTGAGGGCGTCACTGGCTGCGTAGCCGCTGCGGAGGACAACGAACGCCTTGACGATCTGCCCGCGAATGGCATCGGGTTTGCCGACAACGCCCGATTCGAGCACGGCGGGATGTTCCAGAAGGGTGCTCTCGACCTCGAAAGGTCCGATGCGGTACGCGGAGCTTTTGATCACGTCGTCAGAGCGTCCGACAAACCAGTAGTACCCGTCGGTGTCGCGCCGGGCAACGTCGCCGGTCAAATACCAGTCGCCACGGAAACGTTGCGCGGTCAGCTCAGGATTCCGCCAGTATTCACGGAACAGGCCGAGTGGTCGTCGCGGGCGGCAGCGGACGGCGATTTCGCCTTCGGCGCCGACGGGTACCTCCTGCAGGTTCGCGTCAAGAAGAGCGATTTCGAAACCCGGGACCGGCTGGCCCATGGAGCCGGGGCGGACTTTGCGGCGGCGGGATCGGATGTTGGCGATCAACACGACGGTCTCGGTTTGACCGTACCCTTCGTAGATGGTCGCCCCGGTCGCCTCCCGCCATGCCGTGAAGACCTCCGGGTTGAGGGGTTCGCCCGCGCTGGTGCAATGGCGCAGATGCGGGAAGCGAAATCGGGTAAGGTCTTCGCAGACGATGAGACGGAGAGCGGTTGGCGGCGCGCACCAGGTGGTAATTGGATACCAGGCGAGGATACGCAACGCACAGGAGGCACTGAATTTGCGCCGGGCGTCCATGGCAAAAACCGTGGCGCCGGCCAGCCAGGGGCCGAAGAAGCATGACCATGCGGCCTTCCCCCAGCCGGTATCGGTAATGCACCAATGGAGGTCACCCGGTTTCAAATCGAGCCACAGTTGGCCCGTGACCTGATGGGCGAGGCCATAACTGGCTTGCGTATGCAACACCATCTTCGGTTCCCCGGCGGTGGCGCTGGTGAAATAGATGATGCCAGGATCGTCATCGCGGGTGGGTTCGCCGGTGAATTTCGGCGAGGCGTCCCGCAACCCCGCCTTGAAGCTCGTCCAACCGGGCCGTTGCGGGCCCACCAAAACCCGTTTGCCGCCGAACCAATCCAGTTTGCTGATTCCATCGGCGTCGGTGATCACGGCGCGGACACCCGCCGCCTCGATGCGGTAGCGGACATCGCGAGTGGTCAACATCATGGCGCTGGGAACCGGAACCGCGCCCAGACGGATCAGACCCAGCATTGTGATCCACCATTCCGGAATGCGCGGCAGCATCACCAGCACCGGTTCGCCCGGTTCAATGCCACAGTCGCGGAAGAAGTTGGCGGCACGATGCGCGTCGGCGACGATGTCGGCTACGGTGATTTTGCGTTGGTGTCGCTCGTTTTCGTCCACCCACCACAGCGCCAGTGCGTCAGGGTTCCGCCGCGCCCATTCCTCCATCACGTTCGCGACGAAATTGAAGTCCTTCGGTGCCGGGCGGTTCACTCGCGCACCTGGCCATCCCCCACCACGACGAATTTGTAGCTGGTCAGTTCCTCCAGGCCCATCGGGCCGCGGGCGTGGATTTTGTCGGTGGAAATGCCGATTTCGGCGCCGAATCCGTACTGGCCGCCATCGGCGAGGCGGGTGCTGGCGTTCCAGAAAACGCTGGAGCTGTTGACTTCGCGCAGGAATTTCTCGGCGGTGGCCTTGTTGCCCGTGACAATTGCGTCGCTGTGGTTGGAACCATATTTCGTGATGTGGTCGATGGCCTCGCTCACGTCCTTGACGACGCGCACCGCGAGGATGAGATCGAGATACTCGGCGTACCAATCGTCTTCGGTTGCGGGTTTGGCAGTCGATACGAGTTTACGCGTCCGGTCATCGCCGCGGAGCTCGACCTTGTTTTCCGTGAGCGACTTCGCGATGCGGGGCAGGAATTTGTCGGCGATTCTCTCGTCGATGAGCAGCGTCTCGATGGTGTTGCAAACGCCGGGACGCTGGCACTTGGCGTTGATGACGATCTTCTCCGCCATGTCGAAATCGGCGTCACGGTTGACGTACACGTGGCAGACGCCTTTGTAGTGTTTGATGACGGGAATGCGCGATTTTTCCGCGACCGTGCGAATCAGCCCTTCCCCACCGCGCGGGATGCAGAGGTTGATCAGCTCGTGGAGCTTTAACAGCTCGTCGATGGCGATGCGGTCGGTGGTCGGCACGACCGTGATGCTGTTCGGCGGCAGGCCGGGAACGTTCATCGCCTCGGCGACGGCGAGGTTGCTGTGAATCGCTTCCGAACCACCGCGGAGGATGACGGCGTTGCCGGTCTTGAAGCACAGGCAGCCGGCGTCGGCGGTCACGTTCGGGCGCGACTCGTAGATGATGAGGATCACGCCGATGGGCACGCGGACCTTTTTGATGCGGATCCCGTTCGGACGCGTCCACTCGCTGATGGTCTTTCCGACAGGATCGGGCAAGGCGGCGACTTCGCGGACGCCTTTGGCCATTTCCGAGATGCGTTTATCGGTGAGCGTCAGACGGTCGAGCATCGCCGAGGAAAGTCCCGACTTCTTACCGGCGGCGATGTTCTTCGCGTTGGCGGCCTTGATTGCGGCGGCGGATTTCGCGATGCTGTCGGCCATGGCACGGAGCAGAGAGTTCTTTGTGTCCGAGTCGAGTTTTGCCAGCGCGCGCGACGCGTCGCGGGAACGCTCGGCCAATTGTCGTATCTGACGTTTCAAATCCATGTTAGAGAATCACCATGTCGTCGCGGTGGATGACCACACCCGTGGCGGATTTTATTTGGATGCCGCTAACCTTCGACAGGCCGCGCGCAAATTCAATTTGATTTTTGTCGCGGATGCTGACGAGGTCGTCCTCTTCGAATTTCCCCTCTGAGGAGACTATCCCCTTGGCCAGCAAGCTTTTACCCTTGGCGCACAGGGCCTCTTTCGCGCCGTCGTCGACGACCACCGCCCCGGCGGGGTGCTGGAAAAACGCGATCCAGCGCTTCCGGCTGGCCAGTTTATCCGCGTGCGGCAGGAAGATCGTCCCGACCTCTTCGCCGGCCAGGATGTCGCGGAGGACGTTTGCGCGTTCGCCATTGGCGATGACGAGCGGAATGCCGGCGCGCGTTACGATTTTGGCGGAATCGATTTTGGACTTCATCCCCCCGACGCTGGTCGCGCGATCCGTGTCGCCCGCGAGAGCTTCGATCTCACGCGTGATTTCGGGCACTACGTGCTTGACCTCAACCGCAATCACATTGCCCTTTGAATCCTTAAGGAGCAAATCCGGCGCGTGCAGTTCTGGAATGCGAGCCGGAGGCAAGGGCTCGTAGAGCCCTTCGACATGCGAGAGGATGACCAGCAAATCCGCGTCGATGAGTGTGGCAGCCAGTGCGCCGAGTCGGTCGTTGTCGCCAAATTTGATTTCCTCGACCGCGACCGTGTCGTTCTCGTTGATGATGGGAACTGCGCCGTGCGCGAGGATCGTGGCCAGCGTATTATGGGCGTTGAGGTGACGAGTGCGGTCCTTCAGATCGTCATGGGTCAGCAAGATTTGCGCGACCGTGATGCCGAGTTTTCCGAACAACTTGTCGTACACGGCCATCAATTTGCTCTGGCCGATGGCGGCGGCGGCCTGGAGTTCGTCGAGGTGTTTCGGGCGTTGTTTCAGGCCAAGCTCGGCCATGCCCGCGCCGATCGCGCCGGACGACACGATGATGATCTGTTTTTTCTGTTCGTGGAGCGTGGCGATCTGCGCGACCAACCCTTCGATCTGGCGCACCGAAAGATGGTTCTGCGCATCGGTGAGCAAGCCCGTGCCGAGCTTGATGACGATGCGGTTGACCTTGGCGAGTATTTCGCGGCGGAGTTTCATAAGAGCCATAATTGCTTACCAGAACTCGGCGGATGTGTCGAGTGAATGGACAGCGGGTACGCGCAACAATCGCCTTCCGTTGAACGCCGCTCCCGTGGCAGGATTCGGGTCAATGAAGCGGGCATTCAAGAATTTGGACTGCCATGGACGCCGGTGGTTTGCCGGATTTTCTTTCGCGGAATCCTGGTGTGAGGTCGTCTTGACGCTGCTCGGTTTGATTTATGTCGCTGACCGGGTCATCCGGCTGCCACTCGCCACGGATGAGTGGGGGGTGTTGTACTCGATCTATCACCATCACTTTGCCGACCATTTCACTGCCACGGACTGGAAAGACTGGAACGCACAGGCTCAATTGCTGAACCTCGTTCTCAGCCGCACCTGTTTTCACCTGTTCCGGTTTAATGAGATTCAGCGGATACGGATTCCGAGCCTGCTGTCGTTCGGGGTCTTCCTCTGCGCCATCTGGCGAATCCGGGGGCAGTTCACGAGACGGCTCGTTGGCCGGCTGGCGTTTGTCGCTTTGTTGTCCAATGCTTTCGTTTTGGACTATTTCGGCGTGTCGCGGGGCTACGGGTTGGCGATGGCATTTGCGACGCTGAGTTTGGCGGCGTTGTTTGAGGCGGGGGACGGAAACGGACGTTGGGCGTTCTGGGCGGCAGGGTCGGCGGCGCTGGCGGCCGTGAGCAATCTCTCGTTTCTGTACTTTGCTGTGGCGATTCTTCTTAGCAGTCTGTTCCTGTTGCGACGCGAATCGTTCTCACGCCGGTTCTGGCTGGCGGTGAGCGCCCTGGTGCTTGGCGTGTTCTACCTGCCGAGAGTGATCGTCATGCAGCGACACAACTTGTTCTATTTCGGCGGCACCAGCGGGTTCGTTTCGGATACCGTCGTATCGCTGGTGAAGTGCCTGTTTTACGAGGGCAGCCCATTCTACCCGTTTCCCACATCTCGGTTGGAGGCGGTGCTTGCCTGGGTGGTTGTGGGCCTGGTGATGGCCAGCACCCTCGGGTTGTTTTGGGGCCGGGACACGGCGCGGGGCGCAGACGTCCATTTGTCTCCTGGCTATCGTGGCCATGATTTTTGCCAGTCATAGCCTGCTGCGGGTGAGATACCCCGTCGAACGCGCCGCGATGTATTTCATCCCGCTGTTCGTGATTCAGGTCGCCTGCCTGGCGGACAGCACACGCCACCGCTGGCTGCGCTCGGGGTTGTCGGGTTTGCTGGTGGCCTATAGCGTGGTGGCGGCCTGGGGACTGAACCTGACTCACATGTGCGTCAGCAAGGTTATGGCCGACATCCCCGCACTGGTTGACGACTTGAAGCGCATCCATGAGAACAACCGCAGGCCCGTCGTGCTGTGTCTGAGCGACGGCACGAAATGGCAGGTGTGGTACTACGCGGAACTGGCGGCCCAATTGCCGGAGAACGAGCGGCTGCAAGACCGCGAGTGTTACGCCCGGATTGATTGGTTACATGTGTTTGAGCTGCACTGCGGACTACCGACGGAGCGGGGCCGGCTGAGCACCGCCGCGACCACGCATCTGTTCCTGTCGAGCGACGACTGTCCGCCGACGTGGTTTCCGCACGTTACGGAGCTGGTGCGGGAGTATCCGGTGTCGCATTGGCGGCTGTATGCCAGGGTTGGGGACGACATCCCGCGGGGCGAAGAGGCGCTGCAGGTGGAACCTGATTACGCCGATGGGCACTTCAGTCAGGCAACCGTCCTGATGCAAGAGGGGAAATTCGGCGAGGCCGTCGGGCAATATGAACAGGCGTTGCGGATCAAGCCTGATTACGTGGAGGCGCACTCCAATCTGGGGATGGCTTTGGCGCGAACGGGCAAGATCGAGGAAGCCATCGCGCAGTACGAGCAGGCCCTGCGGATCAATCCGGACTTCGCCCCGGCCCACTCCAATCTGGGAGTCGCTTTGGCGCGAGCGGGCAGGATCGGGGAAGCCATCGCGCAGTATGAGCAGGCCCTGCGGATCGATCCGGACTTCGCCGAAGTGCACTATAATCTGGGGCTGGTTCTGGCGCAAACGGGCAGGATCGGGGAAGCCATCGCGCACTACCGGCAGGCACTGCGGTTCAAGCCCGAGTACACCGAGGCGCACTACAATCTGGGGATGGTTCTGGCGCAAACGGGCCAGATCCAAGAGGCCGCCGCACACTTCGAGGAAGTGCTGCGGATCCAACCCGAGTACGCCGAGGCGCACTACAACCTGGGGGTGGTTCTGGCGCAAACGGGTAAGATCCAGGAAGCCGTCGCGCATTTCGAGGAGGCGCTGCGGATCCAGCCCGATTTCACTCTGGCGCAGCAAGCGCTCGCGCGACTGCAAGCTCGCCCGTAAACCGTGGCCAGCGGGGAGTTCTTGTCGAAGAGGCGGCGACTCACTACACTGCGGGACCAAATGAGCGACGACAAGGCGATGGTGTCCGTCGAGAGAATTGAGCGGCCGATCTATTTGATTCGCGGCCAGAAAGTGATGCTCGATTCTGACCTCGCCGAGATCTACGGCGTTCAGACCAAGGCTCTGAAACGGGCAGTAAATCGCAACCGTGCACGGTTTCCGTCCGACTTCATGTTTCAACTGACCGCGAAGGAATACGAATCTTTAAGGCGCCAAATTGGCACCTTAAAGCGCGGGCAGCACGCCAAATACCTCCCGTATGTATTCACCGAGCACGGCGCGATCATGTTGGCCAGTGTGCTCAACAGCCCGGTGGCGGTGGAAGCGAGCGTTCGGGTCGTACGGGCGTTTGTGCGACTGCGCGAGATGCTTGCGTCGAATCGGGAACTGGCGCAGAAGCTGGCCGAGTTGGAACGCAAATTCGAAGGCCACGACGATGCCATCCGCAACCTGTTCGAGGCGATACGGCAACTTCTCGCATCGCCCGAGCCGAAACGGCGCGGGATCGGATTTCAGGTGAAGGAGAGAAGTGTGAAGTACCGGCTCAAGCATGAATCAAGAATTGGACCCACCAGATCCTGATGAAGACTTGCCCCTCTTGCGGTCAGAAATTGGATAGAATGGAAGTGGTATTGCGAATATGCAAAGTGTGCTGTTGCGAATTGCCACATCCAACGGTGAGTGAACTTGAGGAGGAATGGTTCCAAGGCGGGGAGCTGATGATGGACGCGGTGCGTGATGTACCAGAAACGGTGTGGCCCGCCATCCTGAAGATCCTTGAGCATGAGCTGACGCCGGACCAGATCGCGGACTTGGCAGCAGGACCGATGGAGGATTTGCTGGCGCAGCATGGAGCGCGGTTCATCGAACGAGTCGAAGCCGAAGCAAAACGGAATCCGCGGTTCAACTATTTGCTTGGCGGGGTATGGCGGAGTCGCATGTCAGAAGAGATTTGGGGGCGAGTGCGGCGAGCGCGCAAAGAGGCGTGGTGAATTCGCACCAGGCGATTGCGCCATCCAAATCGCCTTTCGCCTGCGGATGGACAAGGAGGGGGCTCACGAGTACTTGGCGCGCATTTTGCGCGGGAGTTTTTCCGCCGGCTCGCTGGTGACACGACCGCTTTGGATGTCTTCAGCCCGCCGTTTCAATTCCTCGTCCCAAGCCGCCCGGCGCTGCAACAGTCTTCGATTACATCGTTATCCTGCAGCGATAAATGAGCTCGATTTGGTCGGGCAGTTGTGGTAGGGTCGGCGTGTTATGGAAGAAGGACGATGGGAGATGGGAAGACCCCTCACCTTAATCCTCTGCCGCCTCGGCACAACCAGCGGCTTCTCGTCCGACTCGATTCCCCCAAGGGGCGAGGAGACCGGAATGGGGACGGGGCACGTCGTCGGCGTGGCGAGCCACGAATATCACGGGGCAGACACGAACGGCGCGAAGCACGGCGACAGAGCGCCGTGGCTACAGTACGACTGCGGACGGCGCGGCGGGCTGGGCCCGACTTCGCTCGGTTCGACGTCGCCCACCGCCGGGCAGGACAGGCCAGCCTGCCCTACCGGCTGCCCCGGACAGGCCTGGGGACCCAAGAAAACGAAAATTACGAAACGAACCCAATTTAAATCAAGCCGGCATTGAAAAGTGGGAGAAACGAACCCAAAAACGAAGCCAATTCCACTAAATTGCAACTGCGCACTGAACAAGTTGCGATACAGGGACTTAATGGGGTTTATGACGGTGAGTCGCCAATGGCGTCGTTTGGTCGAAAAGAAGCCAAAAATGTGCAAAACGAAGTCATTTCTTGGGGAGTGTCGTGAGGGCTGTCTTTGTCAGATTGCGGCACCGACGGACGAGCAACAGCTCGTTCCTACCGCGAACCGCAGAGGAGCCCGGGCCGAAACGCGGCAACCTACTCAGCCGGATGCGCTGGGGACGGCGCACGCTACACCGTCGATGCCGAATGGGCGTTGACAGGGGGGGCGGGTTTGGTAGAGTGCTGATGGCGTTTCCCCCGTTGATTTGGAAAGTTGGCTCCTGCCTCTGATCAGGCAGTACAAACTCACAAAGAGGAAGTTCACGAACATGGCTACGAAATCGAAAAGCTCTAGTAAGAAGTCGGCGAAGTACGTCTATTTTTTTGGCGGCGGCAAAGCGGACGGCAATGGCGGGCAAAAGCCGCTGCTGGGCGGCAAAGGCGCGAACCTGCATGAGATGACGCGGATCGGGTTGCCGGTGCCCCCGGGATTCACGATCACGACGGAAGTCTGCACCTACTATTACGCGAACAAGAAGACGTACCCGAAGGTGTTGACCGAGCAGGTGAACGTGGCGCTGGCCAAACTCGAAGCGGTTACTAGTAAGAAATTCGGCGACCGCCAGAACCCGTTGCTGGTATCGGTGCGTTCGGGCGCGCGCGAGTCGATGCCCGGGATGATGGACACGATTTTGAACCTCGGGTTGAACGACGAGACGGTGGAAGTGCTCGCCAAGAAGTCGGGCAACGCGCGTTGGGCGTGGGATTGTTATCGCCGGTTCGTGCAGATGTACGGCGACGTTGTCATGGGCGTGCAGAAGGTCGGCAAGGACGACCACGAGCCGTTTGACGAGGTGATGGACCATCTCAAGCAAGAAGCCGGCGTCAAAGAAGACACCGAACTCAGTGCGAAAGAGTTGCACATCCTCGTTGACCGCTTCAAGGAACTGATCAAAGAGCGCACGGGCAAGGAATTTCCGCAGGAGCCGGTCAAACAACTCTGGGGCGCTGTCGGCGCGGTGTTTGGTTCGTGGATGAACGACCGGGCGATCGTGTATCGCCGCAAATATCACATTCCGCACGAGTGGGGCACGGCGGTCAGCGTCCAGACGATGGTGTTTGGCAATCTCGGCGACAGCAGCGCGACGGGCGTGGCGTTCACGCGCGACCCGGCCACGGGCGAGAAGGTGTTTTATGGCGAATACCTGATCAACGCGCAAGGCGAAGACGTTGTCGCGGGTACGCGGACGCCGCAGCCGATTGCAAAATTGAAGCAGGAAATGCCCAAGGCGCATGCCGAACTCGTCACCGTCTGCAAGACGCTGGAGAGCCGGTTCAAGGACATGCAGGACTTCGAGTTCACCGTCGAGGACAACAAGCTGTACATGCTCCAGACCCGCAACGGCAAACGCACGGGCCTCGCGGCGGTGCGTATCGCCGTCGAGATGGTCGAGGAAAAGGTCATCGACTGGAAAGAAGCGGTGGGACGCGTGCCGGCGGATTCATTGACGCAGGTGCTCGCGCCGATTTTCGACCGCAAGGATCGCGATGCGGCGGTGAAAGGCGGACGGTTCCTTTGCAAGGGTCTGCCGGCGGGTCCCGGCGCGGCTTCGGGCCACGTGGTATTCAACGCCGAAGACGCGGTGACGCGCGCGCAGAAGGGCGAACGCGTGTTGCTCTGCCGCGTGGAGACGAGTCCCGAAGATTTGCGCGGAATGATTGCCGCAGACGGCATTCTCACGGCGCGCGGCGGCGTTTCGTCGCATGCGGCGCTGGTGGCGCGTCAAATGGGCAAGATCTGCGTATGCGGCGCGGCGGACATCGTTGTTGACTACGGCACGAGGGTCATGAAGGTTGCCGGTCACACGATCAAGGAAGGCGACTTCATTTCCATCGATGGCACGGTCGGCGAAGTGTACGAGGGCGAACTCAAGACCGCGCCCAGCGAAGTCGTGCAGGTGTTGATCGCCAAGACGCTCGACCCGAAGCAGGCCCCGACGTTTCAGCGGTTCGAGAAGCTGATGAAGTGGGCGGACAAGATTCGCCGGCTCGGTATCCGCACCAACGCGGACCAGCCTGACCAGGCGGCCAACGCGATTGCATTCGGCGCGACGGGTATCGGCTTGTGCCGCACGGAGCATATGTTCTTCGAAGGCGACCGCATCTACGCGATGCGCGAGATGATCATTGCCGAGACGAAGGAAGCGCGGGAAACGGCGCTGAAGAAGCTGTTGCCGCTGCAACGCGATGATTTCGCCGGTATCTTCCGCGCGATGAAGGGCTATCCGGTGACCATCCGCACGCTCGATCCGCCGTTGCACGAGTTCCTGCCGCACGACGAAGAGACGCAGCGCGAGACGGCGCACAAGCTGGGGATCAGCCCCGAGAAGGTCGCCGAGCGCGTGGCGGCGTTGCATGAGGCGAACCCGATGCTCGGCCATCGCGGGTGCCGATTGGGCATCACCTACCCCGAGATCACCGAGATGCAGACCCGCGCCATTATTGAGGCGGCGATCCAGGTGCGCAAGGAAGGCATTCTTGTGAAACCTGAGATCATGATCGTGCTCGTCGGATTCCGGGGGGAATTGCAGAACCAGTTGGAGATCGTTAATGCGACGGCCAAGAAGGTCATGGAAGAGAAGAAGACCCGGATCGATTATCTGGTCGGCACCATGATCGAGATCCCGCGCGGCGCGCTGTGCGCCGACGAGATTGCGAAAGATGCGCAGTTCTTCAGCTTCGGCACCAACGATCTGACGCAAACGACGCTCGGCATGAGCCGCGACGACAGCGGGTCGTTCCTGCCGCAGTATCAGGAGTTGGAAATCGTCAAACGCAACCCGTTTGAGGCGATTGACCAGGCGGGCGTTGGCCAGTTGATGCAGATCGCGATTGAGAAGGGCCGCAAGACGCGTCCCGATATCAAGCTCGGCATTTGCGGCGAGCATGGCGGCGAGCCATCGTCGGTGGAGTTCTGCCACCGGATCGGCCTGACGTACGTGAGCTGCAGTCCGTTCCGAGTGCCCGTGGCAAGATTGGCCGCGGCGCAAGCGGCGCTGAAGGAAGAAAAGGCCCGTGGCAAAGGCCGCGAGATCAGCTAAACCGCTCAAAAACGGCTGAAATAGCGCAGGGCCGGGGTCATTCTCCGGCCCTGTTTTTTTGGCCCGACCGCTGCTTTGAACCAGATGCGGTGTTTAAGCATCTAACTGATGGGTGGGTGAAGATGGTGGCAATCCGGTTTGAAAGTGCTTGTGTAACAAGGAGTGAGGGCATAGCCTGCATGTAAGGTCGACAACGTCGGTCCTCGGGCGTAGCGTGAGAACAACATGGTGATTGATCACAACCGAGAGGGCGAGAACGGGATCAAGATCTATCTGCGCGAGATCGGGCAGATCGCTCTGTTGACCCCGAAGGATGAGGTCCGTCTCGCGGCGCGCATCAAGAAGGGCGACAAAGCGGCCCGCGCCCAGATGATCAAGGCGAACCTGCGCCTCGTGGTCAAGATCGCCCACGATTATTCCAATTTCGGACTGCCGCTGCTCGACCTCATCAGCGAAGGCAACATCGGCTTGATGAAGGCCGTGGAGCGCTTCGATCCCAAGAAGGGCGGAAAGCTCTCGACCTATGCCGCGTGGTGGATCAAGCAATCCATCAAGCGTGCGCTGGCGAATCAGGCCAAGACGATCCGTCTCCCCGTACATCTCGTCAACAAGATCAGCAAGATGAAGCGGGCGGGCCACAAACTCAGCGAACAACTGGGGCGCGAACCGACCGACCAGGAGTTGGCCGACGTGCTCGGTGTCACCCGGGCCAAGGTCGCGCAGCTTCGCACGATCAGCGTTCGCCCGGCCAGCCTCGACGCGCCGATTGGCGACGACGATGCGACCGAATTCAGCGAAATTGTTGGCGATGACGCCGCGCTGACTCCGTTTGAATTGCTGCGCGACAAGACGTTGCGGCAGGAAGTACGCGACATTTTGGAAGAACTCGATCCGCGTGAAGCCGAGATTCTGACCTTGCGTTTCGGGCTCGACGGCAGCAAGCCAAAGACGCTCGAGGAAGTCGGTCGAAAATTCAAGGTGACGAGAGAACGTGTCCGCCAGATCCAGAACATTGCGTTGACCAAGCTCCGTCACGTCATGGAAAAGCAGGACCGTCCGCAGGCGGTTTCGCGGAACTAGCCCGCGCGCCATCTTCGGGCTTCCCTTCCGTCATCGAATTCGTTACAAACGCGCTCGCAGTCTATTGGGGCCATCTACCATGTATGACGAATTGAGAGCCGCCGTCCGTGATGTGCCGGATTTTCCAATCAAGGGAATCCTGTTCAAGGACATCACCCCGGTTTTGCAGGACGGACGGCTGTTTCGGATTGCCGTTGACGCCTTCGCCGACCGGCACCAGGGCAAAAAGATCGACGTGGTGGTCGGCATCGATGCGCGCGGGTTTATTTTCGCGGGCGCCGTGGCGTACAAGCTCGGCGTCGGATTCGTTCCCGTGCGCAAGAAGGGCAAGCTCCCCCACAAGACGGTTGTCACGAGCTATACGCTGGAATACGGCAGCGAGACCAGCGAGATGCATGTCAACGCCATCCAGAAGGGCAGCAACGTCGTCATCGTGGATGACCTGCTCGCCACTGGCGGCACGGCGATGGCCGCGGCCACGCTGGTTAGGCAACTCGGGGGTAATATCATCGAGATCGATTTCTTGATCGAACTCAGCTTTCTCAAGGGCCGCGACCGCCTCAAAGACTTTCCCGTCTTCGCCGCTATCACGTATTGACGTTGTTTTGTCGGCGAAGATGGTGGCGGATGGCAGACGCCGCCTATAACGAAGATGCCGATTTCAGCCAGCGGATGTCTTCGGTGTGGAGTTGACGAACCAGCGACAGAGCCTTGCGGTGGGGCCCCAACTCCGTCTCGTCCATCAGGGCATCCACCGCAGCCACAATATGCCCTTGGGCGGATTGGGCCATGCCGAGGCTGTCGGCCAACGATTCGTCGGAAAGTTTCAGCGAGAAGCGTCCACTCGGGATGTCCGTCGGGCCGCCGCCCAACCCGCGAATCATGTTTGCGAGGCTGACACAGTTGATACTGCAATCCTTACGCACCCGCTTGATTACTTCGAGTTTGCCAGGATCGTCACAGAGCGACTCGGCACGGCGCAGGGTGCGAACACAGGCCCATTCGTCGGCCAGTATCTCATTTAGTTTGGCAACAATTTCAGCCATGCTTCTGGCGATACAGATTCAACCAATAGAATCCGCCGATCACGATCCCGTGGGTGATTTCGCCCTTCTCGATCAAGCGCGGCACCTCCACCAGCGGAACCATCTTCACTTGGATGTCTTCGGCGTGGTCGAGGTTTGGTTCGGCGACTTTACGACAGTTCTTCGCCAGGATATAGTGCTGCAAATTGGTTTGAATCGCCGGGTTGGGATGCACCGTTCCCAAACGCGCAACTTCACTCGCTTCGTAGCCGGTCTCCTCCAATAGCTCGCGTCGAGCGCTCTGTTCTGGCGTCTCGCCTTCGTCCATCAAGCCGCCAGGCGTCTCGAGGTGGACCGAGCGTGTGCCGTGACGCCATTGCTCGACCATGATGACCTGTTCGTCTGCCGTTAGCGGGATCACGTTGACCCAATTGGGTTGTTCGAGAATGAACATCTCGTGCGGCTGGCCGGTGCGCGGGTTCACACTCACGTCTCTCCGCACCGTGAAAATGCGGCAGTCAAGCAGCTTCTCGGAAGATTGAACGCGCCAAGGCTGTGGACGGCTGCGGGTCACTTCTTTGCCGCTTTTTCGGTGGCCTTCCGCAGCTCGTCGCGAAATTGGTCCGCGGGAACAAACCCAACGATTTCCGACAGCTTCTTGCCGCTGGAGTCGAAGAAAATGACATGCGGAATAGCCTCTGTATCGAATTGGATCGCCAGGTCCCGGTTCTCTTTGCTCCCTTCGATGTTCACTTTTACCGCGACAAAGTCTTTGGACAACGCCGCCTGGACATCGGCGTTGCTAAACGTGAGCCGATCCAGCATCTTGCAAGGACCACACCAATCAGCATACAAATCCACCATCAGGAGTTTTTTTCTTTCCCCGCCCGCTCCAATGCGGACTTGTAATCCTGGGCCCAATCCACTGCCGCATACGTGCACACCCCCAAAGCCAGGAAACCCACTGATACGACTGTTACAAATCGTTTCATGGACTTATCCGCTAACTCGCACTCAATGCCGCTTCCTTCGGTTCCGCCTTGGCGGGGGGGTCAATCCATTTCCCATGCTCTTTGATCAATGTCATCAACTCGTCCACAGCCTGATCTTCGGGAATGTGCTGTTTCACCTGCGTCTTGCCCACCCAAAGCGAAATCTTGCCCGGCGCCGTACCGACGTAACCGAAGTCCGCATCGGCCATTTCTCCGGGGCCGTTAACAATGCAACCCATGACGGCAATTTTTACACCTTTCAGATGCGAGGTGCGCGATTTGATGCGCGCCGTCACGGTTTGCAGATCGAACAGCGTCCGCCCGCAACTCGGGCAGGCGACGTAATCCGTTTTGAACGTGCGTGAGCCCGCTGCCTGTAAAATGTTGTAGGCTAGCTTGACCGATTTGAGCAAATCGCTCTCGCCCGTGACTTCCACGGCATCCCCGATGCCGTCGCAAATCAACGCGCCGATGTGCGTGCTCGCTGCGATTAGCGCGTTTTCTTGCGCATGGTGCGCACGTTGCGAACCAACCCGGTCACGGATTAGAATCGGCAGGCTCAACCCGCGTCGATCGAGAGTTGCCGCCAGAATCCGGTACGCCGCAACCACATCGAGTCCCTCCGCGTGACCGACAGCAAGAATGACCTGGTTCTTCGGGAACAGATTCAGTACGCCCGCCAGTGTGGCGCAATGGTTGGCAAACTGTTCCGGCGAATCGCCGGCCACATCAAATTGCACCGTAAGGTCGGCAGCGTCCGTCAGCAGTGCGGTCACATCTTCTTTGCCGTTGTAGGGCACGTTGACTTTCTCCGCAACGTCGGTCACCGGTAGCGTCACCTCCGCACTATCCAGCTTCACTGCAATGGGCGTGTGGATGTGCCGCTTTCGCAACTCGGGCTTCAAGGCCCCAATCTTACCGACATCGGCCATCGTCTTGACGTGAAATTGGAGAATCTCGGCAAACGTGTCCGGCTCGGCGGTGGTGACCCGCTGGATGTCCCCGATGCGCGCGGTCAGTGGCACGGGCAATTCGACACGCTGCGGATGGTCCTTACCCAGTCGCAAGCGCAATTCGCCAATGAAATACTCGGGTGTGGGACGGCGCGCATACACAAACGGATCGCGCGTCTCGGCGACATGGATGGCAGGACGCTCGGGTAACCCGCCCTTTCGTTGCAGCTCCCACAGCGCATTGTACTTCCTGACGAGTTCCTGGCAGACAGGGATTTCGTGAACGCTGTCTTCCGTGAGCGATACGCGCACGGTGTCCCCGATGCCATCTTCCAGAAGCGCGCCGATGCCAATGGCCGATTTGATGCGACCGTCCTCCCCTTCCCCGGCTTCGGTGACGCCCAGATGAAGCGGGTAATTCCAATTCGGGCCTTCCTGGTCCATCCGCGCCACCAGCAGACGGTACGCCTCGATCATCACCTTGGGGTTACTGGCTTTCATCGAGAGGATGATCTCGTGGTAATTGTGTTTGCGGCAAATGCGGACGAATTCCAGCGCGCTCTCCACCATGCCCATCGGCGTATCGCCGTACCGGTTCATGATCCGGTCAGACAACGAGCCATGGTTGGTGCCGATGCGGATCGCGCGGCCGAGTTCCTTGCATTTGAGGACGAGCGGCGTGAACGCCTTCTCCAGCCGTTCCAACTCTTCCGCGTACTGGTCGTCGGAGTACTCGCAGGTCGCGAACCTCTTGCGGTCGGCATAGTTGCCCGGGTTGATGCGAATTTTTTCACACCAGAGCGCCGCTTCCATGGCCGCGGCGGGAACGAAATGGATGTCCGCGACGATGGGCGTGTTGTACCCGCGCTTCCGCAATTCGCTGACGATACTCTTGAGGTTCTTTGCGTCGTTAATGCTCGGTGCGGTAATGCGCAGAATCTCGCACCCGGCTTCAATAATCGGAATGGCCTCGTTTACGCAGGCCTCAGTTTTCATCGTGTCGGAAATCAACATCGTCTGGACGCGGATCGGGTTGTCCCCACCGACACCGACACTGCCGACCTTCACTTCGCGCGTGATGCGCCGCTGCCAGAAGAATGGGTTGCTACAGTAGTTCATGGGCGTGGGGCCGGCTCCGCGGCCGGTGCAGGTTCTTCCGTGCCCGGTTTCGGTCCCATCCGGGTCCGACCAAACGTCAACCGCTGGATGTCAAAAAACGTAACGTACAACATGAACGTGATCAGCAGAACCGCAAACGTCATGGAGGCTGCGTGCACCAATCGCGCGCTTAACGGTTTGCGGCGCACGGCCTCGAGCGCGGCAAAGAGGATGTGTCCGCCGTCCAGCACCGGTACGGGCAACAAATTGATGACAGCGAGATTGATGTTGAGCAGCACCGCGATATGCAACCCCTGGCGCAGCCCGCCACTGACGATGGCATACCACCAAATCGCCAGGATACCCACCGGCCCGCTCATGCTCTTGGCGGTGACTCCGGTTTCCTTGGAATGCGCCAGTCCTTTGACCATACGCCCCATCGAGACAAGAATGTCGGTAAATTGATCGATTGGCGTCGGACCCGGACGGACAATCTCCATGTGATCGCCCAACTGGACGCCAATACGTCCGACTTTTTCTTCGGCGCTCAACTCGGGAACCACCGTCAATGACAGCGTCTCCTCACGACCGCGGCGCACTTTGATTTCCGTGGATTGGTCGGCCCGTTTGCCGATCAACTCCCGCAATTGATCGGAGCTGTAGATGGGTATTCCCCCGATCGACACGAACTGATCACCCATGCGCAGCCCGGCGCGCTCCGCGGGCGAATCACCCAGCACCCTCTGGGCAAACGGATGCCCGCGCGGCCAGAGGTGTTCCAACATCTTGACGCCAAATTGTTCGTTCAACTTCGTTTCCAGCAGAAACTCCTGTTGCTGCCCGTCGCGCTCGACCGCCACGCGCACCGTCGGCTCGCGGCTGAACGCCACGACTTCCATGAAATCGCTCCACGTCTTCACCTTCTGGTTGTTCACTTGCACGATGCGGTCGCCGGGTCGTACACCGGCCTGTTCCTCCGGGCTACCTGAATCGACCCAGCCGACAACGGCCAGATTGGTCGGCATCCCGACGTACCACAAAACCACCGCCAGAACCACAGCCAGCAGGATGTTCATAAACGGACCGGCGATCGCCACCTTGAACTTGGAACCCGGTGGCACGGAAGGGAGGTCTTCCGGCTTCGACTCGGTATCCCCTTCGATGGTTTCCATCGGCGACATTTGTGGAAGCGCCACGTACCCACCGAACGGAAACCACGAGACCCGATAGTCGATCCCGTCTTTCGTGTAGCCCCAAATCTTCGGGCCAAATCCGACTGAAAACCGCTCGACTTTCATTCCACAGCGCTTCGCAACCAGGAAATGCCCCAACTCGTGAATGAAAATCGTCAGACCAAAGAAGAAAAGCACGAGAAGCGCGGGATACACCGCGTTCGTAATAAACACCACAACTGTATCAAGCGACATTCTCTGCTTCCTTCCTGGCCCAAAGGTCCGCCTTTAGTATAACATCCAACGTCGGTGATGCAACCCACGAAGCTCCTGCCGCCCCATTCTTGTGGTGGGCCCGCATCACCCTTTCCACGGTCTCGAAAATCTGCAGAAAGCCGATCTTCCCCCCCACAAATCGCGCCACCGCCACTTCATTCGCCGCGTTAAACACCGCCGGCATCGTTCCGCCCGCGCGACCCGCTTCCTGCGCCAGCCGCAACGACGGGAACTTCTCGCGGTCGGGGTTTTCAAAGGTCAGCGATCCAATCCTTGCAAGGTCCGTCGGCGGCATGGAGTTCGGTGACCGACGCGGTCCCGTCAGTGCGTACTGAATCGGGTAGCGCATGTCCGGTACACTCAACTGCGCCAGAATCGATCCATCCCTGAATTCGACCATGGAGTGCACCACGCTCTGGGGATGCACCATCACATCCACGCGGTCAACTTCGATGTCAAACAGCCACCGGGCCTCGATCATCTCGAGTCCTTTGTTGAACAACGTGGCGGAGTCAATGGTGATCTTCTGGCCCATGTTCCAACTCGGATGCTTCAGCGCCTGCACGACGGTGATCCCGGCAAATTCCTCGCGCGGTGTCTGCCGGAAGGGGCCACCGGACGCCGTAAGAATCAACCGCTTCACGTCGTGTGGGTCGCGGCCTTCGAGACATTGAAAAATAGCGCTATGCTCGCTGTCCACGGGCAAGACTTTGACCCCGTGCTTGCGGGCCTCGCTCATGACGAGTTCGCCTGCCATCACCAGGATTTCTTTCGATGCAATTGCCAGATCCTTTCCCGCCCGAATCGCTGCCAGCGCCGGCTCCAACCCTGCCGTGCCGACGATTGCCACCAGCACGATGTCGGCTTCCGGCATCGTCGCCAATTCGACAAGCCCACGTTCGCCCATGTGCACAGGGATTTTTCCACCCACGCGCCGCTTCAACTCCTCCGCTTTCTCGCGGTTCGTCATTCCGACAGCCAGAGGCTTGAACTGACGAATGGCCTCCTCCATACCGTCAACGTTCCCGCGCGACGCCATGCCGACAATCCGGATCTGATCCGGCAAATCCGCCGCCACCTTCTGCGTACTCACGCCAATGGATCCGGTGCACCCGAGCAGGACAATGTTCTTGGGTTTCATCAAGTCACGCCAGCATACTTGCCCCGCCCCGTCGCCACAAGCGTTTCGTGCTTTCGAGATTGGCCCCATCTCCACGACCCGCGAACTCCTGCTAGCTCCAATTACCCCATATTACCCGCTACCCACCCCTGCCTTTCCAAGGTCTCAGTTTATCAATAATCGATATGCTGGCGTACTCGGTTCGCCATCCACCCCGCCGCCCGCCGCATCGGAGGGACGCGCTTCCGCGCGTCCGCCAGCTGTCTCCTGACTTCTGAATTCCGTCTTGTGCCCGCCCCCATCCCCGCCCTCCGCCGCGTACACCCACGCCATGGCCTCCTTGTCATACACGGAATGGTGCGATCACCATCATTTCCCCTACGACAACGACCCCGACCGACGCGCCGCTCCACTTTGAACTGTAGGGCAGGATGCCCGAATCCGATGAGGGTATCCAGCCGCGCCCCCGTCGTTCGCCCGTGTAACGTCGGCTGTCACCAGCCGATTCCCCACCCATCCCCATCGCCCGCCCTGAATACGCTCCACAACGGTCTGCTCCGTATTCACCCCGAATCCTTTTCGGGGGCTGCCCTCACTCGCCAACAATCCCTGGCTCGGCTGGCACGGCATCGAGTGAGCCCCCGCGCTATCCGCCGGTGTAGCCGCGCCTTTTACCCCGATTCCTTATCGGGGCTGCGAGGCGCGAATCCGGTCGTCCGTCACGCCCTCCGTTGTAGGCCGCAAGCCGAGTCCGACGGAGCCGCAGCGAAGCGAAGACGCCGCTGTCGTTTGCGGCAAACCCGAGCCGTCTTTCCCGGGCTCGGAACCCCCACGCGGCGCTCCTCTTCCGAATTGTAGGGCAAGCGCTCCGCTTGCCGTCGTTTCTCGCCGTTGTAGGCCGCGTGCCCCCACGCGGCGCTCCTCTTCTAGTATCCCAGGCCGCAAGCCAGCACCGCCGCTCCTACCGCATCTTCTACCGGCTCATCTTCCCCCCACCAATCCCCATCGCCCGCCCTGAATTCTCCGGGGTCGGTCAACTCTCCGGGGTCAACTCTTGATTCGTGACACGTTTCGCGTCGCTCCACGTATCGATCGTCCCTGCCATGGCGTATTCCACTGGAACATATCCGCAGCTTCCACCATCCATCTTGTCTCCGGGGTCAACTCTTGATTCGTGACACGTTTCGCGTCGCTCCACGTATCGATCGTCCCTGCCATGGCGTATTCCACTGGAACATATCCGCAGCTTCCACCATCCCCCGCCCCGCCCCTCGATACATTGTACTACAATGTATCCTTACTCCCCACCCACTGCTCCGGCCCACCCCTGATACCTCCGATACCGATGTATCATGACAAACGAATTAACGTCAGGTCTTAACATGGCAACATTTGAGAAGGGCACGGGCTCAGCCATTGACCATTGACGGCCTGGCCGGCCCCGACAATTCCGTCATCAGGCCCAACCTCCGAGACAGCCCCACTCCCCCGCACCGCGATCCTCCAACACTCCAACCCCCCGCCAGCTCCTGTCCTCTCCGCTCCCGCCCCTAGCTACCAACTACAAACTACCAGCTACTGTTCTTTCATCCCCGCAGCACCAGTCGCATATACACATAGAGCAGCGGTGCGGTGAACAGCAGGCTGTCGATCATGTCGAGGCAGCCGCCGTGCCCGGGGAGGATTGTGCTGGAATCTTTGACACCCGCCTCGCGCTTGACGAGTGACTCCGCCAGGTCGCCGATCACAGCAGCGCCACCAAGCAACAGCCCCAGCACAACCATATGAAGCAGGTTCAATCCATCCCGGGACAACTCGGGTAGGACCCCGTAACACAACCATGAGCCGCCGATGGCAAACAGTAGCCCACCGAAGGTCCCTTCCCACGTTTTCTTCGGGCTGATCCGCGGGATCATCTTGTGGCGACCAACGCTCGCACCGATGAGGTAGGCCCCGATGTCGGTGAATTTCGTAACGACGACCAAAAACATGACCCAGTACCGACCATTGGCGGTCACGAAGTTAATGCGTGTAATGAAGTTTCCCAACCACGCCACGTACATCAGCCCGAACAACGTCACAGCCATCGTCTCAATGCCGTGCGCGTTCAGCTTTTGGGGGAACTGGCGGATAAACACGCCCAGGGCAAACACCAGAAGAATGCAGATATCGAAGTCATACGACAACGCCGCGAAATCGGCAGTCGGATGGGACTTCCTGATGCCAAACACAAACCAGCTTCCCGAAACCATGGCCACCGTGCCAATCACGCCCCAGACCTTGTACGAGGGCAGCCCTTTGGCTTCGCAAATCCTGTAGAACTCCCACACCGCGCGGGCGATGACCACGTTCATGAAAATATACATCGCCGTCGGCGGAAGCCAGAAGACCACCGCCAGCATGATCGCCCAGAGCACGAGGGAACTGATCAGCCGCCAGAGAAAACCACTGCGCGAAGGCGGCAGTGTCGTAGCCGCCGCCATGGTCGGTGTAGTACCCGCCGGCGTAGTAGCGGCCGTCCCGGCCGCCGTCCCAGTCGTTGTAGTACGCGCCGGTGTAGTAGCGGCCGTCCCGGCGGCAGAACCAGGTCTATTCGCGCCCGGGCCGGGCGCTACGACACCAGAATCGACGGGCGTCGTGCTCACGCAGCCTCATCCGGGCTGACCCGGCCGAAACGGCGGTCCCGACCCCCGTAATCCACCAGCGCCTTCAGGTACTCGGTCCGGCGGAAATCGGGCCAGAGCGTTTCGGTGACGTAGATCTCCGCGTACGAAATCTGCCAGAGCAGGAAATTGCTCACGCGCATTTCGCCGCTGGTCCGAATCAGCAAATCCGGGTCGGGAATCGCGCGGGTGTACAGGTGCTGCGAAATGACCTTCTCATCGACTCCCGTTGCGTCGAGTCTCCCGCCCTTCACCTCGCGGCAGATCGACCGCACGGCATCGACGATCTCCGCGCGCGCGCCATAGCTCAAGGCAAGCACCAGCGTCAGGCCGGTGTTTCTCTTCAACGCATCGATGGATTTCTCCAGTTGGCGCTGCGCGCGCAGCGGCAGTTCGTCCAAGCGCCCAATGGCGGTGAGCCGCACGTTGTTCTTGTTCAGCTCGGCGACCTCTTGCTTCAGGAAGAAATCCAACAACCGCATCAAACCAGAAACCTCGGCCTTGGGACGATTCCAGTTCTCGGTCGAGAATGCGTACAGTGTCAGGTAATCAATACCCAATTCGCCCGACACCCGGACGATCTCCCGAACGCTTTCGGCGCCCCGCCGATGCCCCTCGATGTGAGGCAGCCCGCGCTTGCGCGCCCAACGTCCGTTGCCATCCATGATGATAGCGACGTGGTGGGGGATGTTTTTGAGATGTGGAGTCACCTGCTCTTGCCGTTATGCCAAGCGTTTCGATGTGGATGTTAAACAAATTGAGTCGTCATCGTCGTATACATCACAAGAATATCGTCTCTTCCCGTCGGGCGCCGACCGACACGAGGCTGAGTTTCGCGCCGCTGAGTTGGGCGAGCTTTTGGAGATAGACGCGGGCGCGCTTCGGCAATTGGTCGAAGTCCTGCGCCTGTTTCGTCAACATTTGCCAGCCATCGAATTCCTGGTAGACAGGCGAGCACCGCTCCAGCACGTTGATGTCGTTCGGGACGGTGTCGTAAATCCGGCTGCCCACCTTGTAGGCAACACACACCTTGATCTTTGGCAGGTTGTCGAGCACATCCAGTTTCGTCACCGCCAGTTCGTCAATACCATTGACCATGACCGAGTATCGCGTCGCCACGGCGTCGAACCAACCACAACGACGCGGCCGGCCCGTGGTCGCACCGAACTCGCGCCCTGTCTCGCGCAGGATCAAACCTTGATCGTCGAGCAGTTCCGTCGGGAATGGTCCCTCGCCCACGCGTGTCGTGTAGGCCTTCATGACGCCGACCACCCGGTCAACACGGTGCGGCGGTACACCGGTGCCGATGCAGGCCCCACCGGCCGTGGCGTTCGAACTGGTCACGAATGGATAGGTCCCAAAATCGATATCGAGCAATGTGCCCTGCGCGCCCTCGAACAGAATGTTTCGTCCGTCGCGCACGGCACGATTCAGCAGCGTCACGGTGTCCGTAATAAACGGCCGTAGCTTGCGTCCGCATTCCAGGTACTCGTCATTGATTTTCGCGAAACTCAACGGCTTCGCCCCGAACGCCTTGAAGATCTCGTTGTTTTCCCGAATCTTTCGACGCAGTTTCTCGGAGAAACGTTCCGGCGAAAGCAAATCGACCAGTCGCAGGCCTGTGCGCGCGACCTTGTCGGCGTAGGCGGGGCCGATGCCGCGCTTGGTGGTCCCGATCTTGCGCTGGCCCTTTTGCTCCTCGCGAATCTCGTCCAGTATCTTGTGGTACGGAAACACGAGGTGGGCGGTCTCGCTGACGTAGAGATTGCCGTCGATGGTCACGCCGCGACTGCGCAGGTGCTCAATTTCACCCAGCAACGCCGCGGGATCGACCACGACGCCGTTGCCGATCACGCTGATCTTGCCAGGATGCAATATCCCTGACGGGATCAGGTGCAATACATACTTCTGGTCGCCGACCTCAACCGTGTGGCCCGCGTTGTTGCCGCCCTGATAGCGCACCACCACGTCCGCCTGCTCGGTGAGCACGTCGATGACCTTGCCCTTGCCCTCATCGCCCCACTGGGCGCCCACTAAAACCGTCGTTGCCATAACCCCGACAACATAGCCGAACCACAAACCCGCTGGCAAGCCGCAAGCGACACTGTCGCCCTCGCCGGTGCAGTAGCGGCCGTCCCGGCCGCTTCGGTGTTGTCTCTGATAATGCTCTCGACGGCCACGGCGGTCGTTTGGCATCTTTCTGGAGTGGCTGATGAATTCAGGCGACAACCACCCCGGCTTGCCGAGGTGTTCCAGAAGTACGACACCCCGTTGTACTTCGTAACCTTCAACACGATGCATCGCCGTTATCGTCTCGCCAATGAGCGCGTTCACTCCGCGTTGCGCATTTACTGTGAAACCGGAGTGGCAACGGCGAGAGCTGCCGTCGGACGCTACGTGATCATGCCGGACCACGTTCACCTGTTTGTTAGCGGAGGCGCATCATTCGACCTGAGCATCTGGGTGCGCGGCCTCAAGCGCGCAATCTCCAAGACCATCGCATCCACAAATATCGAAGCGACGGCCGCTGCTACATCACCAAGGATCTGGCAGCCCGGGTTTTTCGATCATTTGATGCGCAGTTCGGAAAGCTACGCACAGAAATGGATTCATGTCCGTGAAAACCCTGTTCGAGCGAAACTGGTTGCGCATGCTGAAGACTGGCCGTATCAAGGAGGAGTTGTCCCCATAGACCGTGCCTGACATCTTTGCGCCCGGGACGGGCGCTACTACAACCGTTTGCCAATGTATTCGTATGCCATCGCACAATAATCGAGCGGTTCTCAACGTCCGCAACCTGCGCGTGGAGCGCGGGGAGACGGTCATTCTCGCCGATGTGTCGTGGCGCGTCGAGCGCGGCCAGCATTGGGCCATTCTGGGTGCGAATGGATCGGGGAAAACGTCTCTTCTCAGTGCGTTGACGGCCTATCTTACGCCAACCGCCGGCACGATTGAGGTGCTGGGCGAACGCTACGGCGAGACCGACTGGCGCGAGCTGCGGAAACGCGTCGGCTTGGTCAGTTCCGCTGTCCGACAAATGATGGCCGAGGAGGAGCCGGCGTTGGAAACGGTCGTGAGCGGCAAATATGCGATGATTGATTACTGGGGCGAACCAACGTCGGCGGATCGCAAGCGCGCTGTCCGGATTCTGAAAAGCGTTGAGTGTTCGCATCTCGCCGCCCGCCCCTGGCGAGTCCTGTCACAGGGGGAACGCCAACGGGTGCTCATCGGGCGCGCGCTAATGGCCGATCCGCCATTGCTGATTCTTGATGAACCATGCGCGGGACTCGATCCTGTCGCTCGCGTCCATTTTCTGCGATTCCTCGAAGACCTCGGTCGTCGTCGGGGAGCGCCGACGCTCCTGCTCGTCACGCACCACGTCGAGGAAATTGTGCCCGTGTTCTCGCATGTACTGCTCCTCAAAGCCGGGCGCACGCTGGCACAGGGGCGGAAGGCAGACGTACTCACGTCAGAACTGCTGGGGCACGCGTTCAACGCAGCCGTGAAGTTGCATAACGAGAGCCACCGCTACACAATGTCCGTCACGGCGAAATCGCGCGCCGTGATGTGAGTGATTACTGCAGTGTCAAATTCACACGATTCGCGCCCTGGAACGACGCATCGACGGTCTTGGACGCGGTGACCGTGAGCCGCGTCGGTTCAACCTTGCCACTCTGCAACAAGTAGCTCTGCACGGCGATCGCGCGGTCATCCATGAGCTTCTTGAAATCGTCGGGGGTGACCTCCGTGACCTCGATCAATTTCACTTCCATATCCGCCAAGCTCACGACCCCTCCGGTGGTCGCCCCCTTGGCCTGCTCCGCGCTCTTCGACGGATGCAACGGCTCGAAATTGGTTTTTGTCTGAAGGTGCGCCAAAACCGTCTCGGCGCGCCCAGCCGAGGCCCTGCTTGATACCAGCCCCATCGCTTCCGCATACGCCAGTTTTATCAAGCGGTTCCGTTCGTCCGGGGTCAACCGCACGGAATCCACCGAGGTCACCTTCTGCCCGGTCGGCCTGCAACTCCTTCACGCGCATTTCGCCGAGCTTGTGTTCTAACTTGAGCTTTGCCAACGCCTCACGGTCCTTGACCGGATCAACCGACCCCGCGATGCTGAGCTTTCAGCGCCGGTCGCTCGTAGAGCGCGGTCGCCAAGGTGTCGAGTTTGGTCAACTCGCCTTCCGCGAAATCCGCCCCGCCCATCTGAAACGTGATATGGTCAAGGTCCTCACCGCCGCCGAACATTGATCCGAGCATGGCAAACGGTTTCGTGACGGCCTTGGTGATGATATTCATGAACACCTGCATGATGACGGGCCCGAGCTTGAATTTTGGGTCATCGAGGCGGCCATTCACGGGCACGTTCAGCGCGATCACGCCGTGGCGATCCTGCAACAAGGCAATGCCGAGTTTCACCGGCAGTTTGATCGCCTCGGGACTGTTGCTGGCCTCACCCAGCCGCAACTGATCGACCCGCACCTTGTTCTCGGCCTTCAACTCCCGCTGGGTGACGTAGTAGCGCAGATCGAGCGACAGCGAACCGTTTTCAAGCGGAAACCCGACGTACTTCGAGGCGTACGGCGACGTGGGCATCAGTGCATCATTCTGCAAGAGAATGGCCACGTCGACAAATAAGTCCGATGCCAACGGGTTGATCTTGCCTTTGATCGAGAACGGCGCGTATTTGTTCACCTTGCCCGCAAGGTCCACCACGGCAACTGTATTCATATCGGATGTCAGGCCCTTTACACTCCCGTTGAATTCCTCGACCGCGGATTCGACGTGGGGCTCGACCGATTCATCCGTGAAATGGAAGGAGGCGTTCTCGAGGGCCACCTCATCAATCTTGATCTGAAACGCGTTGGTCTGCGTCGCCGCCGGTTTGGACTCGATCACGGGCTTGGACGCGACCTGGGCAACCGTTTGAGTCGCGGGTGCGCCGGGCAACAGCGTCACGCCCGTTGTGAGGTCCGTCAACCGAATCTCCGCGACATCCAGCCGCTTGGCCGCCGTGTCCAGCGACACCCCGTTGACCGTGAGATGCAACTTGTCCAAGTGGGCCTGAGCGGGCCTTGGTTGCGTCGTTGACACCTGAACTTCGGCCAGGTCCACGGTCAAATTGGAAATGGAGGCACTGGCTTCTTCGCCCGTCACAGCCACGTGGTAATCCATTTGCAAATTCATGCGGCCACCGTCAACCTGGATGGGCACGACGTCCTCGGCATACGCGGCGTATTTGTCGAAGTGCAGCCCCGTCAACTTGAATGTGCCCGCCGAATACAGGGGCGCGATGGATACATCTCCCGACCAGGCAAACGTCTCCCCGTCCTTCGTGCTGACCACCACCGAGTACGGGCTGCCGTTCTTCGGACGGGTGGTAAAATCGGTCAGGGTGACATCGATCGGCCCAAAGCGCCGCTGAAACGGCTTCTTGCGGTCAAGATCGGTGAACGAAAACTGGCCATCCTCGATCTTGAGTGCCTGGATAATTACCAACGGCAATCGCTGGTTGCCGGACGGCGCGGCGGCAGGCTTGGCCTCCGATGGCGGCTGATTAGTGGCCGGAAGAAGGTTGGAAAAGTTGAAGGTGCCGTCGGCCAACCGGACGATATTGGCGGAAGGTTTCTTGACATGGATCTCGCTAAACACAAATCCGCGCTTGAGTACCGAAATGGACTCGAAATTGATGTACAGCTCCTCCACCGAGACAAATTCGTCACCGTTGGTTTCTGTCAATGAAAACCCCCGAAGTGTGAACGAAAGCGCATACGGATTCAGCTTCACTTCCCGCACAGCGACATGGCGATGCGTCAACGCCGGCAGCCGTTTGAGCATTTGTGATTTGATTATCGCGGGAAGGACAAAAAAACTGAATACGTTGAACAACACAAAGGCGATGCCGATACCGATCGCCCACTTCTTCATTCTGCGATGCCTGCGTTCCGTCATTGCTCTTGTCGAAAGATAGCAGAATCACGCATTCAAGTCAGCCGCAAAAGCTGGCAAAGGAATTGCTGAATTCTACGCCAGTACCAAGTGGAAACAACACCCATGATTTCAACCCGTTCCCTTTGTCGGGCCGCGCTCTCGGCGCTGGCTCTGCTCCTTTGTTCCTGCTCGAAGTTTGGTGTTGACCAGGCGAGTATCAACCGAGACGCCGCATCGCGGTGCGTCCAGAATATCGACGCGTGGAAGAAGGACGTAGCCAAGCTAACCATGCTCGAGGAAAAGTTTGACCTGATCTCCGATCAGATTCGCCGCGATTACTCCAAGGCCGATCCGCAGGAGAAGATAAAATTGCGCACGCGGCTCGGGAACGTCATCGCGGAGACCGAGCTGACCGCCGCCGAATCCGATGCGCTATTTCATGAGGTCGTGCGTGATCTGGAGTACGTGTCCCGCGACAAACATGCGCGTGCCCGGATCGTCGCCGTGACCAGCCCATTGCGCGACGCGGAAGGCATCCGCACCCCCGAAGTCCAATACGCCATGGATGCCGTGTCATCCCAGTTGCAGATCCTGTTGCGGGTGGACTAGAGCCCCCACCAAAACCGGTAGCCGCAGGCTTTAGCCTGCGTTAATAGCCCGATTTTCACGCACCCGAAGCCCGGTTGTGCGAGGGTCTCCAGACCCCGCACGGATTTCGACCGAAGGTCTCCCAGCCTATCCGGATGCAGCAGACCGTGCGGTCAAATCAGATATCGCGGCGCGCCGCGAGCGAGGCGCAAATCGAATCCTACGAAGCCGCTTTCACCTGAGACGGGCCGCACATCACTGTTTCGAGGTGTCAGCATTCACAAACGGCCACCAATGATATTGCACCTTGGCGCTCCAGTCGCCGTTCTGGGTCGAGTTATCCCAGTCGATGTTGCCAAGCGGGAACGGGCAGCCGTTCGGATTGCTGGCCCGGCAGTAGTTGGTGAAGTGGACCCAATCCGCATGGCCATCACCGAACACGAAATTGCTGCCGCCAAAGTGCCGGGTCACCGTGTCGTTCACAGCCTTGGTCCAAGGAAAATTATCTTCCGGTTCCTCGCAAAAGAGAATGGTGTTGGCAGGACTCGTTGCTCGGTTGCGCCGGAATCCAACACTGGTGTTGCCTTCTTCGTGCCAGCACACACTCATCGAATACGTGAAATACCAATTCGAGAGCGTGGGCTGGACGGTGACATTGGTCGAACTGGGGCACGACCAGACGCTCTTACTGAGGGGCGTTGGCGGCGTACCGGCGGCGTACAACTGGCACAAGGGCTTTTGGCTGATGTACTGAGGAACAAGATTAAACCAGGCGTTCGTGTTGTCCGTACCGCAGGGACCAGATTTGGTGGTGCCATCGAACGGGTAGTAATCATTCCAGTCATTGGCGTACAGCATGAAGCCCAGTCCCCACTGGCGCATGTTGTTGAGGCAGGCGGCGGCTTTCAGTTGCTGCGTTGCGTCGTTGGATACGGCCAGCAACATTGTGCCCAAGAGTACGGCGACCGGGACTAGCACCAGCAACTGGGTCAGCGTGAAGGCGTGTTTGGCGCCGCGGTTCATCGTTCAATAAGCCCTTCCGCTTCTTCGTCGGAATCGTACGAAATGCGGGACGCAATTACCAGCCAATTCAGGCGAGTCGGACAAAGCGGACGCGCAGAACCGCGACGAGACGGGGGTGGAAGTCAGGGACCCGTTGTCGTTGGTTTTGACGACATCTACAACTCGACTTTGGTGTGAGGATTGGCTATACTTGCACATGGTGCCATGAACCCTTTCGTCAATCCGAAGAAGCGGGCCGTTTCATTGCCGAACGGCTGTAAGGATCTTTTGGATGTTCTAGTTGGGGGATCACACCTCACAGCCAAAAGCACGGTGAAAATGGACCCTGTGGAAGGGATCACTCGTTGTGTTCTGTTGAAAGCGCAGTTCGGGGCGCTTGGTGCGATATGGAAACATTCCCTTTGTGGATACGGTCCCACGTCGTGGCCGAGCTTGCACGGATGGCCAAGCTGCCTGCCGGGCAATTTCCGTGTGAGGGCATCTTGGAAGTGACCTTTGAGGGGGTGGCGGGCGTGACCTTAAAGGGTGTATGGACAGTGAGGATGGCGAGTGCGGACGGGGAGTGCGTGTTGACGCGCATTCCCGCTTGAAGCCCTGACGAGACGGGAGACGCGGAGGCCGTGCCGTAGTTGCCAGAGCACGAGAGCGCTAGCGTCTCGTACCGCCTTGAGAGCCTGTTCAGGCTGGCAGACACGACCCTGTTAGGTCTGTTTGTCTCTCTGTGTGATGTCCACGTAAGCCTGTTTGCGCGGCCCGACGTAGACCTGTCGCGGACGGTAGATGCGACTGCTGGACTCGTCCATGATTTCCTTGTAATTCGCAATCCAACCCGGCATTCGTCCGATGGCGAAAATCACCGTGAACATCTCCATGGGTATGCCGATGGCCCGCATGATGATGCCGCTGTAGAAGTCCACGTTGGGATAGAGCTTGCGCTCGATGAAATACTCGTCGTGCATCGCCGCCGTTTCCAGCTTCTTCGCAATGGACAGCAACGGATCGTCAATGTGCAGCAATTGCAGGATCCTGTCGCATTGCTCCTTGATGATCTTCGCCCGCGGGTCATAGTTCTTGTACACGCGGTGCCCGAACCCCATCAGTTTCTTGCCGCTCTTCTTGTCCTTGGCGGCGGCGATGAACCTCGATCCATCATCGCCTTCCCGGTGGATCTGATCAAGCATTTCGATGACCGCCTGGTTGGCGCCGCCGTGCAGCGGCCCCCACAGCGCGCACACGCCCCCGGCGGCGCAGGCAAACAGATTGGCGCGGCTGGAGGCGATCATGCGGACGGTCGAGGTTGAACAATTCTGTTCGTGGTCGGCATGCAAGAGAAAGATGAGATCGAGCGCCCGCACGACTTCCGGCTTCAAATCATAATCCTGATACGGCTCGGAAAACAGCATGTGCAGAAAGTTGGCCGTGTATTTGTACACCGGCTTGGGGTAGATGATCGGCAACCCGCGCGACTTGCGATAGGAAAACGCGGCAATGGTGCGGACCTTGGAAATCAGCCGCGCGGATTGGAGTTCGAAGTTTCTGGGTTGGTACCCTTCCATCAGGCGAGGATGAAAGCAACTCGCGGCGTTGATCATCGAGGAGAGGATGGCCATCGGATGTGCATTGGGCGGGAAACCTTCGAAATGGAATTTCATGTCCTCGTGCAGCATTTCGTTTTGCGTAAGCAATTCCGAGAACCGGCGTAGTTCCTGGCTGGTCGGCAGGTGGCCGTAGATCAATAAATACGCGGTCTCGATGAACGTGGATCTCTCGGCCAACTCCTCAATCGGGATGCCGCGATACCGCAAAATCCCCTTCTCACCGTCAATGAATGTGATCGCGCTGCTGCACGAGCCAGTGTTGGAATAGCCGTCGTCGAGCGTGATCAGTCCGGACTCGTCCCGCAATTTCGTGATGTCGATCGCGTGCTCGTCTTCGGTCCCAACCACGACGGGCAGTTGGTAAACCTTGCCGCCGACTTCCAGTTTTGCCTGCTCGCTCATTGCGCCCTCCTGCGTTGAATCATTGTAGCCTTTTCCCTTATCTTTACCGTGATTCGGTGCGGGCCGCCACTGTTTTTCGCACTGAGTAGATGATGAAGATACTGGTGGTGTTGCGTCAGAATTCGATTGCGACACCGCGGAAGGCTCGCCCGCTCAACAAGATTTCGGACCGAACGAGCCGGAAGACTCCCCGTTTTTCTGAAATACGTCCACGCGAGCGGGCGGCACGTTGGCCCAGATGACCGCCGTGCGGATCCGCTTGAAACCAGACAGGCTGGGATGCGCGGTCTTGCCCAGGTTGTAGGTGTACTGCACCAGTTTTCCCTCCTTGGGCAGCACGGCGTGCACCTCGCGGATGATGTCCGTCACCACATTCTCGGGTAATGACCGCAACGGCAGACTCGAAACGACGTGGCTGATCTCGATGTTGTCCTTCGCCAGGAACGTTCGGAGGAGAGTGCGAAGTTCGCTGGCGTCGCCGAGCGCGATTTTCAGCGACGGAAACCGCCGCTTCAACAATCGCACCATGGTTTCCGACCGTTCGACCGGAATGATCTGCTCGGGTGGGATTCCGCGCTTCAGGAGAGCGGCCGTAATCGCGCCCGTCCCCGCGCCCAACTCGATCACATATCCCCGAGGCGCCCGCGGCAGGTAGCTGGCCATGCGCCGCGCCAAAAAGGGAGAACTCGGCACAGCCGACCCAATCGGCCGCGGGTTGGCCAACAACTCGCTTCCAAACGTCACCAGCGATGTAACAGCTTCTAATGGCATGATGAACCAGCCAACCCGTTCAATTCCCGAGGCAATCTGCGATCCGGCAACCTAACAGGAGCATACCGCAAGCCAAGCGCGCTTGCGCTACCTTCGGTCAACACGTGCCTCCTTGTCATCAAACGACAGTGACTATCCTCCATCTCATCGAAAAAAGCGACAAATCTTTTTTCCGCTCGCCGACGGGTTGCAAACCCCATCAAAATGCCCTATTCATTGGTTCATGTCGTTCGCCCTTGGCCAACTATCGCTCGACTCCAATCTGTTCCTGTCCCCGCTCGCGGGTTATACCAACCTGCCCTTCCGTCTCATCATTCGCGAAATCGGCGGCGTCGGCCTCTGCACCACCGATCTCGTCAACGCCCGCTCGCTGTTGCTGAAGAATCGCAAAGCCCTCCAGCTTATTCAGACCCGACCCGCCGACCGTCCGCTCGCCGTCCAGCTCTATGGCACAGTGCCCGAAGAGATGCGCGATGCCGCCGCGTTGCTCGAATCCCTCGGCGTCAGTTCCGTGGACATCAACATGGGTTGTCCCATGCGCAAGATTTGCAAGAACGGCGGTGGCTCGTCGATGATGGCCGATCACACCAAAGCCGCGCGACTGGTCAGCACGATGGTCAATGCCGTGAAAATCCCCGTCACCGCCAAGATGCGCCTCGGCTGGGACGATGAAAACCTCACCGCACCCGATCTCGCCCGCGCCCTGGAAGATGCCGGCATCGCCGCCATCGCCGTCCACGGTCGCACCCGCCAACAAGGCTTCAGCGGTTCGGTGAATCTCGCCGGCATCCGCGCCGTCGTGCAGGCCGTGAGCCGCATTCCCATCATCGGCAATGGCGATATCACCACGCCGCAGACCGCGAAGATGATGTTCGATCACACCGGCTGCGCCGCGATCAGTATCGGTCGCGGCGCGTTCTATAATCCGTGGATCTTTCGGCACGTGTCCCACTTTCTCTCCACGGGCGAATTGCCACCCGACCCCGACTTCGAAGAACACATCGCCGTGATGAAACGGCACCTCGCTTTGATGGTGGAAGTCTTCGGCGAACGACGGGGCTGTCTCATGTTCCGCAAGGTCGCCATCCAATACTCGCGCGCCCTCGGCCCGACCAAGGAGTTCCACAAACTCGTCGTGCGCTTGAACACCCGCGCCGAGTTCGACGACATCCTCGCCCTCTATCGCACCTGGCGCGCCCAGTTCCTCGACGCCGATGGCGATCTGCTCCCGCATTACAAACCCCATCCGCTCGGCCTGGCCGCCGAACCCGCCACCGCCGTCAAAGTCCCCGCCGGGCCAAATGAGCTGTGGTAGGGGTATGCCAGGAATTAAAAACCGCGTGACTTCCGATGCCGTCATTCGGGAGGGCTGGCCCAGCCCGCCGCGGCGCGGCGAGTTACCGGGCCCTACCGTCTCCGCCGGCTCGGACTAAACGAGTAACCCTTCATCGTGCGGACGGCGCGGACGCTGCGGCGGTCGCCGGAAATTTGTTTCTCTTCGAACATCGGGGTCAGGACGTAATTGAAATCCTCCAGCTTGAGCTGCGGAATCTTCTGGCCGATGAACCGCTCGATGGCGCGCAGGTACTCGAGTTCCTCGATCGTCACGAGCGTGAACGCGTCGCCCACCTTCTGCGCGCGGCCCGTGCGGCCAATCCGATGCACGTAATCTTCGGGGTGCTGCGGCACGTCGTAGTTGATCACGTGGGTGACGCCTTCGACGTCCAGTCCGCGCGCGGCGATATCCGTCGCGACCATCACTTCGTACTTGCCCGACTTGAAACCTTCCAGCGCCTCGACGCGCTCGCGTTGCGTGCGGTTCGAGTGCAGCGCCGCCACGGAATGCTTCTCCGCCCGTAACCGGGTCGCGATCTTGTCCGCGCCGTGTTTGGTGCGCGAGAAAATGAGCACGCTGTCGAAATTGGTCCGCTGCAGCAAAGCCGCGAGCAATTGAAACTTCTGGCTGGTTGCGACCGGGTAACACGCGTGCGTCACCGTATCGGCGGGCGAACGGCTGATGCCGATCTCAATCTTCTCGGGCTTGTTAAGCACCCATGCCGCGAGTCGCTCGATCTCAGGCGGGATCGTCGCGGAAAACAGCATCGTCTGGCGCTGCCTTGGACACTTTTCGATGATCCGCCGCACGTCGGGCAGGAATCCCATGTCCAGCATCCGGTCCACTTCGTCGAGCACGAGCATGTTCACGTCCTGCAGCTTCACAAACCCCTGTCCCATCAAATCCAACAGCCGACCCGGCGTCGCGACGATGGTGTCCACGCCCTGGGTCAGTGACTGTTTCTGCTCGCCGTAACCAACCCCGCCAAATATGACTGCCGTTTTCAAATTGGTGAACCGTCCGTAGTCGCGAAAGGCGGTCTCGACCTGCGCCGCCAGTTCGCGGGTCGGCCCCAGTACGAGGCACCGGCATTTGCCGTGTGTCTTGAGTAGCGTAAGAATCGGGAGCGCAAATGCCGCGGTCTTACCGGTGCCGGTTTGCGCCGAGCCAATAACGTCCTTGCCGGCCAGGATGAGCGGGATGGCGCGCAGTTGGATCGGCGTCGGCTCGGTATATCCCGCCGCCTGCACACCGCGCAGCGCTTCCTCAGAAAGTCCAAGTTGTTTGAAAGGCATAGGGCATGGTAAGGGCCACCGGCACCATTAACAAGACATGATTTACCCGCCTCTCAGCCCCCGAACGGTAGGGTCACCGTGACGCCAAAGTACGTCTGGTTGTGCGTGAAATCGATGTCGGGCCGCACGGGCTCGTTCAGAAGAAATCTCCACATCGGACCGTCAAAACCCCGACGCGTCGGATCGCACAGCACCGCCACCTGCTTGGGATTGTCAATCGCCGCTTCCGACTCAGATCGATTTCGAACTCCCGCCGTGTCCGTTGCCGGTCGCAGCATCGCGCTGCGGGCTGCCGCCTCCCGTGCCATCGCCGATGGCGAGTAGGGCAGTTCGCCGCCATGCGGCGCGACGAGCACCCGTACGATACGAGCAGGCGCTGCGGCGGCCATTTGATCGGCATTGCGCCCCGTCGATACTGAAAGCAGAAGCGCCACGGCGCACAAGCCGCACAAAAGAATCGACCGCCGGTGGCCGCTGACAACGGGAGGACGCCATTGTGGAGGGGCCAACTGTCTCGAAACTGAAACTGCTATCTCATTCATGCGCCGTTCCATCGCGGCTTCGCGAGGTACGGCCAAAAGGGGGTTGTCCTTCGTGGCGTTTGGCGGCTCGTCCGCCCACTACTTGCGAAATCACGAGTTCCTTTCGACAAAGCACGTCGTGAGCCACCTTGCGCCAGGGCACCGGAAATGGGGGTTGATTGACGGCGCGGATTGCCGTATAAGCAGGGCGCTTTATGAGGCATACCCTGTCAGTTTTGGTCGAGAATAAATTCGGCGTGTTGACCCGCATCTCGGGGCTGTTCAGCGGCCGCGGGTTCAACATCGACACACTCAACGTCGCCCCGACGCAGGACCCGACCCAGTCCCGCATGACCATCGTGGTCAAAGGCGACGACACCGTCCTCGAGCAGGTCACCAAGCAGCTCAACAAGCTCGTCAACGTCATCAAGGTCTCGGATTTCAAGGAAGGCGAGTACGTTGACCGCGAACTCGTGCTCATCAAGGTCAACGCCGACAACAAGACGCGCGCCGAATTGATGCAGATTTGCGACATCTTCCGCGCGAAGATCGTGGACGTCGCCCACAAGGCGTTGACCATCGAGATCACGGGCGACGAATCGAAAATCAGCGCGTTTCTCGGGTTGATGGAACCGTTCGGCATCCGTGACATCACGCGGACCGGCAAAGTCGCCATGCCGCGCAAATGACGCGGGGTGACCATCCGTAACCTGCAGGATACGGTGAAGGATCTCAGCATAAAACAATCAGCAATGGAGAACATGAATCATGGCAATCATTGATTTTGGAGGCGTAAAAGAACGCGTTGTCACCCGCAAGGAATTCACCCTGGCCAAAGCCCGCAGCGTCCTCAAAAACGAGGTCATCGCTGTCATCGGCTACGGCGTCCAGGGCCCGGCCCAGGCGTTGAATATGAAAGACAACGGATTCCATGTGATCGTCGGCCAGGCGCGCGAGTTCAAGCGCGACTGGGATCGCGCCGTCGCCGACGGCTGGGTGCCCGGCAAAAACCTGTTCGACATCGAAACCGCCGTCCAGAAGGGCACGATCATTCAAATGCTCGTGTCCGACGCGGCCCAACGCGCGGTTTGGCCGACCATCAAGAAGCATCTCAAACCGGGCGATGCGCTATATTTCTCGCACGGATTTTCGATCACCTACCGCACCAAGAGCGGCGTCGTTCCCCCCAGGAATGTCGATGTGATCATGGTCGCCCCCAAAGGGTCTGGCCTGAACGTACGCCGCAACTTCCTGTCCGGCGCCGGTATCAACTCCAGTTTCGCCATCCACCAGGATGCCACCGGTCGGGCCAAGGACCGCTGTCTGGCTGTCGGCATCGCCATTGGGTCGGGCTACCTGTTCCCCACCACGTTCCCGCACGAAACCAACAGTGATCTGACGGGTGAACGCGGCGTGTTGATGGGCTGCCTGGCGGCCATCATGGAAGCGCAATACGATGTCCTGCGCGCCCACCACCACTCGCCGAGCGAAGCCTTCAACGAAACCATTGAAGAACTCACCCAGAGCCTCATCCGTCTCGTGGACGAGAAGGGCATGGACTGGATGTATTCCAACTGCTCCGCCACGGCCCAACGCGGCGCGCTCGATTGGAAGCCGAAGTTCAAAGCGGCTGTCCTGCCCGTCTTCAAGAAACTGTACGGTCGCGTGTCGTCCGGCCAGGAGGCCGAGCGCGTCATCAAAGTCTGCGGCGCCAAGAACTATCCGAAACGTGTCGCCCGGGAACTCGCCGCCATGCGCAACTCCGAAATGTGGCGCACCGGCGCGGCGGTCCGCGCCTTGCGTCCGACGGAAAAAGCCCGCGCGATTTCCCACGGGACCAAAGGCCTTGTCGGTCGCGGCGGTTGATCACCTGTAACAGGCTGCACTACCCGAGCCGGTGGATGCGATCGTGCGTCCACTGGCTCGTTTGTTCCGGGCCCGCAATCAACGGTTGTCGGCGAGCCGGGTCGAAGGTATAATGCCTGCCGGGTCAATTTGAGCAGTCGGGCGAGGATCTCATTCACAAGGAACATAACGATGGCCGCTAAAATCTATCACGACAAAGACGCAGACCTGAAATACCTGAAGGGCAAAACCTGCGCCGTCATCGGCTACGGCTCGCAGGGCCATGCCCATGCGCTGAACCTCAAGGACAGCGGCGTGAAAGTCGTCGTCGGCCTCTACGAGGGCAGCAAGTCTGTTGATGTGGCGAAAAAGCAGGGTGTCGAGGTCCTCAGCGTCGCTGACGCCGCCAAGGCCGCCGACGTGATCATGTTGGCGATTCCCGACACGCGTCACGGCGAGACGTATCGCCGCGAAATCGCGCCGCACATGAAGAAGGGCAAGGCGCTCGCCGTCGCGCACGGCTTCTCGCTGCATTTTGGACAGGTAATTCCGCCGGAGGACGTGGACGTGTTCCTCGTCGCGCCGAAAGGCCCCGGTCACCTCGTCCGCCGCATGTATGTCGAAGGCAAAGGCGTGCCGGCTCTGGTCGCGGTGCATCAGGATGCCACAGGCAAGGCCAAACAGGTCGCGCTCGCCTGGGCCAAAGGCATCGGCGCCACGCGCGCGGCTGTGTTTGAAACCACGATTCGCGAAGAGACGGAAACCGACCTCTTTGGCGAACAGGCCGTCCTGTGCGGCGGGCTGAGCGAGTTGATCCTCGCGGGTTTTGAAACGCTCGTGGAAGCCGGTTACGCGCCCGAGATGGCCTACTTCGAATGCTTGCACGAAGTGAAACTCATCGCCGATCTCGTGAATGAGGCGGGCATCAGCGGCATGCGGTTCTGCATCAGCGATACCGCCAAGTACGGCGACATCACCCGCGGCAAACGCGTCATCACCGATCAGACCCGCGCCGAGATGAAGAAGATACTCGGCGAAATCCAGGGCGGCCAGTTCGCCAAGGAATGGATCACCGAAAACCAGGCGGGCCGCCCCGTGTACAACGCGCTCATGCAACGCGGCGCGGAACATCCCATCGAGAAGGTGGGCGAACAGATTCGCGCCAACTTCCCGTGGATGCAGAAACGCAAACTCGGCGGCGTCCAAGCCGCCTACTAGGAGGTCAACATGCGCAAACGATTCAACGTTCTCGCCGTGGCGATCGTGCTGGCGATTATCAGCTTCGCCTACGCACGCTACGACTACAGTAACAAGCACAGCGTCACCATCGGCAATACGACACTCAGCGCCACGCGCCATGACCTTTTTGGCAACTGGGTGAAAGACGAGGTACCCTTCGCTATCGTTGTCCCCGTCGTCGTACTTGCGGTAGGCTTCGCGCTGGCGGTCAAGAAATAGGCAGGACGCCGGGCTTGACGAATGGCCCGCGACCTGCTATGTATAGGCCTGTAATGAATCGTAATTTCAACCTGCTGCTGGCTTTGCTGGCGCTGCTGCTCACGCGGCAGACGGCGGGTTGAGGTCTGTACACAGAAAAATCAAAACCCACTGTCGCCGCGCGACAGTGGGTTTTTTGTTGTTTGCCCCCTGTCCACGGCTAGAATCGAAAGGACCAGGCCATGAGTGAGCAAATATTGATATTCGACACAACGTTGCGCGACGGCGAGCAATGCCCCGGCGCATCCATGCACATCCGCGAGAAACTCGAGGTCGCGCGGCAATTGGCGCGGTTGCGCGTGGACATCATCGAGGCGGGCTTCCCCATCGCCAGCGACGGCGATTTCGAGGCCGTGAAATCCATTGCCGGCGAAATCCAGGGCCCGCGTATCGCCGGGTTGGCGCGGTGCGTCGATAAGGACATCGACCGCGCTGCCGAAGCCGTGAAACCCGCGGGCGACCGTGCCCGCATTCACGTGTTTCTCGCCACGAGCGCCATCCATCGCGAGTTCAAACTCAAGATGGCGCAGAGCGAAATCCTCAAACGCGCCGTGGAAGGCGTCCAACGCGCCCTTGGCTACTGTAAAGACGTCGAGTTCTCGCCCGAAGACGCTTCGCGCACCGAACCCGAGTTCTTGGCCGAGGTGACGCAAGCCGTCATCGAAGCCGGCGCGACAACGGTCAATATCCCCGATACCGTCGGTTACGCCGCGCCGCACGAATACGGCGCGCTCATCAAATACCTCTTCGACCACGTCACGAACATCAAAAATGCCGTCATCAGCGTCCATTGTCACAACGATCTCGGGCTCGCCGTGGCCAATTCGTTGGCCGCCGTCCAGAATGGCGCGCGCCAGGTCGAATGCACGATCAACGGCATCGGCGAACGCGCCGGCAACGCTTCGCTCGAAGAAATCGTCATGGCGCTCAAGGTCCGCAAAGACGCGTTTGGCGGGTATCAGACGAACGTCGATAGCACGCAGATCTACCGCAGCAGCCGGCTCGTGTCCCACATGACAGGCATGGTGGTGCAACGCAACAAGGCCATCGTCGGCGACAACGCGTTCGCCCACGAAGCCGGCATTCACCAGCACGGCATGATGGCCAATCGCGCGACGTACGAGATCATGCATGCCGAGGACGTGGGCCGTTCGAGCGAGCTCACCTGGGGCAAACACATGGGCCACCATGCCGTCGGCAAAAAGCTCGACGAAATGGGTTACAAACTCAGCGAGGACGAAGTCCGCCGTATCACCGACCAGATCAAGACCCTCGCCGACAAGAAGAAGCAGGTGTACGACGACGACGTGATGGCACTCGTCGAAGGCCAGTTCACCGAGGTGCCGCAGGTCTGGAAACTGGGCTATCTCAGTGTGACCACCGGCGAAATCCCGACCGCCTCCGTGCGCCTCATCCGCGCCGAGAAAAAAGAACAGCCCGTAGAACTCTACACGCCATCTGGGACGTCCGTGCGCCTCATCCGCGCCGATAAAAAGGAACCGGTGCAAGACGCCGGCACCGGCGACGGCCCGATCGACGCCATGCTCAAGACCATCGACCGCATCACGGGCCTCAAGGGCAGCCTCGCGGATTACAGCGTCAATAGCGTCACGCGCGGCAAGGATGCCATTGGCGAGGTCACCGTCCGCGTGCAGTTCAATGGGGACACGGCCAAGGTCGTCACCGGCAAGGGTTCCTCGACGGACATCATCGAGGCCAGCGCCCTCGCCTACTTGAACGCCCTCAACCGCTACCTCTTCGAGCAACGCCAAACCGCCGAGACCGAAAAACCGACGTTGTGAAGAAGACGCGCAGCAAACGGGGTTCGAAGGCCGCTCCCAAGGCAAAGAAAGACGCTTGGGCTGCGGCCGCGGCGTATGGTTTTGACATGAAGCTCCTGGAGGAGAGATTGCGGATGACGCCGGCGGAACGCATCGCTGAGAACGATCGCATTCTGGACATGATCGACGAGTTTCGAGCTAAGGCCATGAATGTGATAGCGCGCGCGAAGCGGCTGCGGAGAATACCGAAAGCATAACGAGAGAAGCTGGAATCCGGTTTGCCAGGTTCGCTTAATGTATGACAGACGTATTGGATCTGCCCGATCACATTGACTACGAGCAACGCGTTCTTCTTTACTGCGACATACTCGGTTGGAAAAAGTTCGTCGTCAACAAACAACACGAAAGTCGTTGGCGCGACAAGATTCCGGAGTTGCTCCATGACGTTTGGAGATTGTCGGCACAAGCTCAGGATATAGAAAGACGAGGGCGACAGATTGACTTCGACATCAGAGTCGGACACTTCTCGGACACGATGGTGTTTTCAACCGCGAGTTCACCCGAAGCACATTCTCTCCTGATTGGGCATGCCGCGCACCTTGCTAACAAGTTTCTTGCCGAGGGTTTCCTCTGTCGTGGAGCAATCGTCGTTGGAGCGTTGTTCCATCGGAATGACAAAATCTTCGGTCCAGCGCTTGTGCGGGCATATGAGATGGAGTCTGAAATCGCTAAACGTCCGCGAATCTTGGTGGCGGAGGATCTGGCCCGCGACGTTCAAAGCGGTGATATGCTGGTGCGGGACACGGATGGCTGCTACTCTGTAGAAGTTTTCCAGCTCGTGTGGCAGCAAACCAACGGGAACGTCACTTGGAACAAGGCCAATCTGACTCCAATATCTGCACACATCTCGCGTAAACTGGCCGAACATAGGGGCAATCCACCGGTGCACTCGAAGTGGCAATACGCAGCGCGACAATTCAACAGGTTTGTGGCACTCCATCCGGAATTGAACCTCGCGCAACTGCAAGAGGTGTAGGCCCAGTATCCAATCGGCCTTATTGAAGTGCATGATTGCTGGTCGTCAGCTACCGCGCTACCATGCCTGCATGGACGATCGTGAAGTCGGGCGGATGTGGGATGCGAACGCCGAGGTGTGGACCCAACTCTCTCGGGCTGGCCATGACGTGTATCGCGACTACGTCAATACGCCCGCTTTTTTCGCGATGTTGCCGGAGGTGAAAGGGCTACGCGGACTGGACATCGGCTGCGGAGAGGGCCATAATACCCGGCTGCTCGCCCAGCGCGGTGCGGTAATGACCGCGTTCGACATCTCGGAGACATTCATTCGTTACGCATCGGACGCGGAGCGGGAGAAACCTCTGGGGATTAACTATCATCTCGCCAGCGCCGTGCAACTGCCGTTTGCGGATCAGACATTCGATTTCGCTACAGCATTCATGGCCCTGATGGACATGCCGGAACAGGACCGGGCGATTCGCGAGACGTTTCGCGTCATCAAACCGGGCGGCTTCTTCCAATTCTCGATCACCCATCCCTGTTTTCAAACGCCCTTGTGGAGCTGGATCCGGGACGAGAACGGGAACAAACTCGGCGTGCTGTGCGGTCAGTATTTCGACCAGAAACCCGGGCGGATCGATGAGTGGATTTTCTCAGCCGCGCCAAAGGAATTGACCGACAAGATGCGCAAGTTTCGGATGGCCTACTTCGATCATACGTTGAGCGAATGGCTCAACATGTTGCTCGATACCGGATTTCAAATCGAACGTCTGGCCGAACCCCACGCCGACGAAAAGACCGCCGCCGAATGTCCGCGCGTGGCCGACACGCGCAAGGTCGCCTTCTTCCTCATCGTCCGCTGCCGAAAACCGCGTTAAAACGCGGCGTACTTGCGCAATTGCTTCACCGCCACCGTCAGATCCTTCGGCCACGGGGCTTCGATGGTGAGTTTCTCGCCGGTCCCGGGACGCGAAAGCGTCAGTCTCTCCGCGTGCAATGCCGGGCGATCCAGCAACGGGCGCTCCAATTCCTCGTCCTTCCCCTTGTAGTCAGCCTTGAACTGCGAGAGCAACAGTGGCGCGCCGCCGTAATCGGGGTCACCGACCAGCGGGCAACCGATGGCCTGCACATGGACACGAATCTGGTGCATCCGACCGGTTTCGATGACGACTTCGAGCAACGCATACCCGCGGAATCTCTCCCGGACGTGGACGATACTCCGCGCCTCGCTGCCGCGACTGTGATCGATCCTGGCCAGCCCGGGAACCTTGGGATGTCGCCCAATCGGAAGGTCAATGGTCAGCGGCGATATGTCGGGCGTACCTCGTACAAGTGCCGCATACATTTTTCGCGTCTCGCGCTCGCGGAACTGGCGGACCAGATCGCGAAACGCTCCCTGATTCTTCGCCACGACGAACACGCCGCTGGTGTTGAAATCGAGACGATGAACGTTCGCCAGCGATTCGCCGGGACGAGCGGCCTGGAGCAGCGATATCAGGTCGGGCTTGTCCTTGTCAAAACGATCCGGGACCGCCAACAGGCCGCCGGTTTGTTCACCGCCAAAATGGGGTCGTCTTCGTAGAGGATTTCCACCGCGGGATGTTCGCGGCTCAAGCGAATCGTATTCACACGTGGGCAGCTTTGACGAGCGCGGCCACGCGCTTGGGATCGACCGCACTGAATAGTTTACCGCCGACTTTAAGTGATGTGCCCACGATCACACCGTCGGCGTAACGGAGGAACTCGCGGACGTTGTCGACATTGATGCCGCTCCCGATGAGAATCTTCGCCCATGGGCACGCCTCGCGCACGCGCTGCACATCCGTGATGTCCGCCACCCGGCCCGTGCCCGTGCCCGAAATGATCAGCGCATCGGCCAGCCCACGATCCAGCGTGTCATGCGCCGAGTCCTCGATTTCAAAATTACCGAGTGGGACGGCGTGCTTCACGTGGACATCGGCAAAAATGGACGCGGTCGGGCAAATTCGTTCGCGATAACGGACAGTTCCGTAAGCGTCGCCTTCGATGATGCCCTGGTCGGTCAGCATCGCGCCCGAATGGACGTTCACCCGCATGAAACTCCCGCCACACGCGGCGCACAACGCCAAGGCGGTTTGCGGGTCGTTGCGCAACACATTGAATCCCAGCGGCAGCTTGACCGCGGCGCGGACTGCCGAGCCCGCGGCCGACATGGCGGCAACCGTCTCCGGCCCGACACGCGACTTGGTGAATGGCGCGTCGCCGAAGTTCTCGATGATGATCGCGTCAACGCTGCCGCGCTCGTAGGCCCGGGCGTCGGCAAGGGCAAAATCGATGACGGCCTGCAGGCTGCCACCCCATTTGGGTGAGCCGGGAAGAGGTTTCAGGTGAACGACGCCAATGACAAATTTATGGTGGGGACGAAATAGGGCGCTCATTTTTGCGCGAGTGTGGCAAAAATGAGCGCAAAAGGGCAGGACTATTTTGCAGGGTTGAGACCCCGCCAGCGGCCAACCCCGCGGGTGCGACTAGTCCGAAACGATCACGTTGTGTCCCTGGAACTGACCTTCCAGACGGACCTTACGTGAATTGATCAGATCGGCAACGATATATGCGCCAAGCTGTTCGTCACGCGTGAGTTGGTTTACGGTGGCGATCAAATCCGCCAGCGTTGGGGGGGGCTTTTGGTTACCCTTTTGCGCATTGCGTTTCATGGACAGGATGTTAAGCAGGGTACGTGCCATGGTCCGCAAGTCTGGCTCGATCGGCTTGACTCAGGGGGCGTTTTTTGAAATGGTGACTTTGTTGAAGTGTTGGGGATGTAGCTCAGTTGGGAGAGCGCCTCGTTCGCAACGAGGAGGTCAGGGGTTCAAATCCCCTCATCTCCACCAACCCTCACATGGCCTCCTCGCTATCGAAACCATGATTGCCCCACCACATCTCCATGGTATAATGCCGCTGGTGTTGGCGGGTTGCACATTTCACAGTTGGTTTCAGAGCACGAAATAAAAGGGCATTATCCATGACGAAACCGTATACACATCCAGATGTTCTTGTTTCAACCGACTGGGTTGAACACCACAAGGGCGACGCGAATGTGCGCCTCGTCGAGGTGGACGTTGACACGTCGGCCTACGAGCAAGGTCACATTGCGGGCGCCATCGCCTGGAACTGGCAAAGCCAGCTCTGCGACAACCTCCGCCGCGACGTGCTGACCGAGGAAGCTTTCGAGAAATTGATGGGCGAGTCCGTATCGCAGCGGATACAACCGTCGTCCTGTACGGGGACAACAATAACTGGTTCGCGTGCTACGCGTTTTGGCAATTGAAACTGTACGGCCACCGCGCCGCCTGCATCATGAACGGTGGACGCAAGAAATGGCTCGCCGAGAACCGCGCGGTCGCCAGGGATGTGCCCCAATACCCGGCGACCAGCTACCGCGCCCGCCCGGCAGATGGATCTCTGCGCGCGTTTCGCGATGACGTGGCGCTGGCGATCAAGGAGAGCAAATTCAATCTCGTGGACGTGCGCTCGCCTGACGAGTACACCGGGCAAGGTGATTGCCCCGCCGGGAATGACGGAAACCGCGCAACGCGGCGGACACATACCCACGGCGTTGAACGTTCCCTGGGCGCAGGCGGTCAACGAAGACGGCACATTCAAAGACCACGACGCGTTGTTGGAATTGTACCGCGGCCGCGGGGTCACCCCGTACGATGATACCATCGCCTACTGCCGGATCGGCGAGCGGTCGGCGCACACGTGGTTTGTGTTGAAGTATCTACTGGGCTACCCGAGCGTGAGAAACTACGATGGTTCGTGGACCGAGTGGGGCAATTTGGTCAACGCGCCGATTGTCAAGGGCGATAAACCGGCCTGATGATGGGTGAAGTCTCGCTCCTGCCGTCGTCGGATTCCGACGCATTGTTGCGCACGATTGGCAGCACGCCACTGATTCCCTTGCTGCGCATCGGGCATGAATCTCCCCGCGTTCGCATCCTCGCCAAGGCGGAGTGGTACAATCCCGGTGGTTCCGTGAAGGACCGGCCCGCGTACCGCATGATTCGCGCTGCGGAAGTGTCCGGCCAGCTTGCGCCAGAGAAAACCATCCTCGATGCCACCAGCGGCAACACGGGCATTGCGTATGCCATGATCGCCGCGCGGCGCGGCTACCGCTGCAAGTTGCTGATGCCTGGCGAATGCCAGTCCCGAGCGCAAAAAACTCTTGAAGGCGTACGGCGCGGAAGTGGTTCTCACCGACCCGTCGGAAGGCAGTGACGGTGCGTTCTACGCGGCGCAGCGGCTGTACAAGGAGCACCCCGACCTGTATTTTTACCCCGACCAATACGGCAATCCCGAAAACCCGCGCGCGCATTACGAAACCACGGGGCCGGAGATCATCCAGCAGACCGAAGGCAAGATCACGCATTTTCTCGCCGGGCTTGGCACGAGCGGCACGTTGATGGGCACGGGCCAACGGCTCCGCGAATTCAATCGCGACATCAAGCTCGTTGCCATCCAACCCGAAGGGCCATTTCACGGCCTGGAGGGCCTCAAGCACCTGGAAACGGCGTCGCACGTACCCGAGTTGTACGACGCGAAGGTCCCCGACCAGATTATCGGGATCTCGACCGAGGCCGCGCAGCAAATGGCGCGGCGCATGACGCGCGAGGAAGGTCTGTACGTCGGCGTTAGCGCGGGTGCTGGCATTTGCGCCGCGCTCAAGGTCGCGGCCACCATCCAGGAGGGCGTGATCGTTGCCATTTGTCCCGATGCTGGGGCACGCTACCAAAGCGAGAAGTTCTGGGAGGCGGCATGACTACACACAGGCAGTCCCCTCACCCTAACCCTTTCCCTCAAGGGGAGAGGGGACCGGCGAGCGCGCAGCAGTTTCCTCTCCCCTCCGGGGGAGAGGATCAAGGTGAGGGGGCAGGAGACGCTCACTACAGATGAAACTCTCCCAACAACTGTTGCATCGGATTCACAGGCATTTGGAATCAGGTTATCCGAACGAGGCGTGCGGCGTGATGTTGGGCAAAGACGGTGTGATTACGGAAATTGTCTCCGCAGACAACCTGCGCACCGACTTGCCCGCGTCAGGCGGGGAGAGCGCTCGCAATCGATACCTGATTGATCCACTCGTGTATATGAAGATCGAGCGCGAGGCCGACAAGTGTGGGATGGACGTGCTGGGGATTTATCATTCCCACCCGGATGTCGCGGCTCGTCCGTCGCAATTCGACCTTGATCACGCGTGGCCGAATTTTTCGTACTTGATCGTCTCGGTCGTGAAAGGCAAGGCGGTCGAATCCAATTCCTGGCGGCTGCGAGACGACCGCTCGGCGTTTGACCAAGAGGCAGTTGAAATTTCCGAGTAATGCGATAGACTATCCACCGCGGGCCGCGGATTTGATTCAGGAGAACACGATGGCAATTAAAGTCACGATACCAACAGCGCTCCGGCGTTTTGCCAATGGGCAGGCGACAGTCGAAGTGCCCGGCGGGACGATCAGCGAGGTGCTGGGCAACCTGACTACCGAGCACGTGCAACTGCGTCCGCATCTCTACAGCGATGATGGCAAACTCCGCAATTTCGTGCGGGTGTACGTGAACGACGAGGACATCCGCGCCAAAGGCGACGATGCTCAGGTCAACGAAGGCGACGAAATCTCCATCGTGCCTTCGATTGCGGGCGGGAACCTCGCGAAACTCGATCCGATCATCAAAGACCGCGCAAAGCTGACCAACGAAGAAATCAAGCGGTACTCGCGTCATTTGATTTTGCCGGAAGTCGGCGTCGAAGGGCAGGAGCGGATCAAGGCGGCGAAGGTGCTACTCATCGGCTCGGGTGGACTCGGTTCGCCAATTGCGCTGTATCTCACGGCGGCGGGCGTGGGCACGATTGGCATGGTTGAGTTCGACACGGTCGATTTTAGCAATCTGCAGCGCCAGATTATTCATTTCACTGGCGACGTGGGCAAACACAAGCTCAAGAGCGCCGAGGAAAAACTCAAGGCGATTAACCCGAACCTGAATTTCATTCCCTACCCCGTCAAGATCACCAGCGACAACGCGCTCGATATCATCAAGGATTACGATCTCGTCCTGGACGGCACGGACAATTTTCCGACGCGCTACCTGGTCAATGACGCCTGTGTGATGCTCAAGAAGCCAAACGTGTACGGCTCGATCTTCCGCTGGGAAGGCATGGCCAGCGTGTTTGCGCCGCATCTCGGCGGGCCGTGCTACCGCTGCTGGTATCCCGAACCGCCTCCGCCCGGCCTCGTGCCGAGTTGCGCGGAAGGCGGCGTGCTCGGCGTTATTTGCGGCATCATCGGCAACATTCAGGCGAACGAAGCCATCAAGCTCATCATCGGCAAGGGCAAACCGCTGATGGGCCGATTACTGCGGTTTGACGCGATGGACATGAGTTTCCGCGAGTACAAAATTCCGCGCGATCCGAACTGCCCTGTGTGCGGCAAAAATCCGACCGTGACCAAACTGATCGATTACCTCGAATTCTGCGGCATTGGCCGCGGCGAGGACGGCGGTTCATCAGGGGATTCCATTGTGGAAACGAAAGACGAAGGACTTGGTCCCGACGATATTAGCGTGGAGACGCTCAAGAAAATGCGCGACCGCAAGGACGATTTCGTGCTTGTCGATGTGCGCAATCCCGACGAGTTTGCCATCTGCACCATCGATGGCTCGGTCAAGCTCCCGTTGCCCGAATTGCCGCAACGGTTCCAGGAACTGCCCAAGGACAAGCTCATCGTCCTGCATTGCAAGTCCGGTGGCCGCAGCGGTCGCGCGCTGAAGTTTCTGCGCTCGCAGGGCTACGGCAAACTGAAGAACGTCGCCGGCGGCATCAACGCGTGGGCCGAGCGGATCGACCCGAACGTGCCGCAGTATTGAGGTTTCGGCTTTTCGGTTCGAGCTTCTGGGTTTACAGTTCGTGCTTCAGGGTTGTGCAATCAGCCCGTGAATCGGTGGCGAAGGACCATCGGCTCGGAAACGTAATCAGCGAGGACTCCAGCATGATCGACCAACCCATGACCCGTCGTGAAGCGTTGAAGACTGCGACTGCGATTGGCGTGGCGGCGGCATTGTCTCCCCTGACCACGCTCGCGGACGCGGCCTCCACCGTGCCGGCGGCCCGCAAGAGCGCCACCATTTCCATACCAACAAGCCCGGCTCCGTTTGCGCGGCAGGACGTTGGCAAGATTCTCGACGACATGCGGCAACGGGCGGGCGTGACCGCGGTCCTTCCATTCATGTACACGCACGGAGCTGTGCGGGCCGGTCTACCGGCGGACGGATTTCGCGGCGGAAACTACGCCATCCCGCACATGGAGTACTACAAGGACACGGGCCTCACATACGAGGACATGCGCGGCACGGAATTCGGCGATGTTGACGTGTTCGCCCGACTGATTCCCGCCGCCCACAAGCGCGATATCAAGGTGTTCGGGTGGATCATCGAGGACAATCGGTGCCCTGCCATCCCGCATTGGGAACCGCTATACGAAGTTGATTTCCACGGGCGCCGCGCGGAAGGCCATCCCGGCGGTCCGTGCTACAACAATCCCCGGTACCGCGCCTGGCTTCTGGGACTCGTGGAAGATTACGCGCGGTCCTACGACATCGACGGCATCATGTGGGGCTCGGAACGCCAGGGCGCGCTGTTCAACGCGCTCGGCGCGTACCACGGCGGCGCCAAGACGGATCCCGGCAGGGTCACATGTTTCTGCGAGTTTTGCGTGGCGAAAGCCAAAGGCCTGGGGATCGACGCCGACCGGGCGCGGCGCGGATTCGGCGAGCTGGAAACATTCGTCCGCAATGGCCGCGCGGGCCAGCGTCCCCGAGACGGGTACTACGTCGCGTTCTGGCGGCTGTTGCTCAAGTATCCCGAGCTGCTGGCGTGGGACAACCTGTGGGTCACCAGCCGGCATGAGATGCAACGCGACCTCTACCGCAAGGTCAAATCGATCAAGCCGTCCCTGGTCGTCGGCTGGCACCTGTGGCAGAATCAGTCGTTCAGTCCGTTTCACCGGGCCGAGGAAGACTACGCGGAGATGACTGGTTGGTCTGATTTCATCCGACCGGCGTTGTACAGCAATAGCGCCGGCGAACGCATGCGCAGCTTCGTGGACAGCACACGTGCGAATGTCTTTGGCGATGTGCCGCCCGGCGAGACGCTTGAGTTTCTGTATCGCGTGCTCGATTACCAGGAAGCGCCCTACGACAAGGTGACGGCCACCGGGTTCTCCGCGGATTATGTTCTGCGGGAAACGCGGCGGACGCTGGAAGGCGTCGCCGGCTCGTCCACGCAGGTCTGGCCCGGCGTCGATATCGACGTGCCGGTGAGGGAAGGTAGCAGCCATTGCACACCCGAAAGTGTCAAACAGGAAGTGCTGGCCGTCTTCAAGGCTGGCGCCCAGGGAGTCATGCTCTCGCGCAACTACGTGGAGATGAAACCGGAGAATCTCTCTGGCGCCGGCGCCGCATTACGAGAACTTGGATTACATTGACCGCTTGCGATAATGCGACAAGACGGGCGATTGAAGGAAGAATCACAGTATTACTCGTGGAGACAGGTTGACGTAGCGGTGCGTCAGCGCGTGGTGAAGCTCGTCTCGAAACCCGGGGCCTCTTGTTCGGATGTTCCCGATCCCGCCTTGACGCTGTTGGCGGAGCATGTTGACGTTGCTGAAAACTCAACCGTGTTACACTTGAACGCCGGGGCTGGATTGGCGGGCGCGGCGCTGGCGATGACCGGTAGCGAGGCCACGGTCATCATGACGGACCGGAAACTTGGTCAATGTGCTGGCCGCGCGGCGGACGGTTGAGGCCAACCAGTTGAAGAATGTTGAGGTGCATTTCTCCAATGGCTTGTGCGGTCTCTCGTCACGTGAGCCGGTGGATTGCGTCGCGATCCGGCTGCCCAAGGGACGGCTTCCCCTGTTGCAATTGCTCTGGGATGGATTCCACGCGCTACGGGTTGGCGGGGCTTGTCATGTGGCGGGCGCCAACCGGGAAGGGATCAAGCCGGCGATTGAACTGATGGAGCGGCTTTTCGGCAATGCAACGATCGTGGGATACGAGGGTGGACATCGGATTGCCCGCTCGGAGAAGAAGACTGAGTCACCCGTTGATTCGAGCGCTCTTGACGTCAAATGGCTCGACCATCAGGCGTTTCTGGAATTTTCCGCCGAGATCGGGGGAAACTCCGTCGCCGCTTCTTCCCGTCCCGGAGTATTCGCCTGGGACCGGCTCGATGACGGCACGCGGCTGTTGGTGCAACGAATGCGAATCAACCCGGATGACTCGGTGCTGGATCTCGGGTGCGGCAATGGAATCGTCGGACTCATGGCCGCGAAGATGGCGGTGCGAGGAAACGTGGTCCTACTCGACAGCGATGCGGAAGCCATTCGTTCGGCAACGCGATCGGTCGAGGCCAGCGCGCTGACCAATTGCACGGTCCTGCCCAGTGACGCGGGAAGTGCGGTGAAAACGTCGTGCTTCGATGTCGTGGTCACCAACCCGCCGTTCCACGTAGGACGACGCGCGGAGTTCGACATCGCGCACCAATTCATCCGCGATGCCTGGGAAGTGTTGAAGCCCGGTGGACGGTTCTATCTCGTGGCGAACGTTCGCTTGCCGTACGAGAACGCGATCCGAGATTGGTTTGGCGGTTTCCACGTCGAATGCGAGGATCACGGCTACAAAGTTCTGTCATCGGTCAAGAAAGTCTGATCTCGAATCACGGTTCCTGGGTTTGGTATAGTCGGCGCCATGTCGATTCATCCGACAGCCATTATCAGTCCGAAGGCGCAACTCGATCCGACCGTTGAGGTGGGGCCGAATGTGGTCATTGAGGAGCACGTGAAGGTCGGCGCGGGGACGCGGATTTGGGCAAATGCGTATCTGACAGGCCACACCGAGATCGGACGCGACAACGAAATCCACATGGGCGCGGTGATTGGGCATGAACCGCAGGATTTAAAGTTTGACCGCGCCTGCCGCTCGTATCTGCGCGATCGGCGATCACAATATCTTTCGCGAGTACTGCACGGTGCATCGCGGGACGGAGCCCGAGAGCGCGACGGTGATTGGCAATGAGTGCTATTTCATGGCGGCGGCGCACGTGGGGCATAATTGCGTGATCGGCAATCACGTGATCATTTGCAATTGCGCGCTGGTGGCGGGCCACGTGCACGTGGGCGACCGCGCATTCATCTCGGGTGGCGTGGTGATCCACCAATTCACGCATGTGGGACGGCTGGCAATGTTTGCCGGAAATGCACGGGTGTCGATGGACGTGCCGCCGTTCACGCTGGCGGCGGAGCGCAACGAGATCCACGCGTTGAACCTAGTCGGCCTGCGACGGATGAAGATTTCCCGGGAAGCGCTGGGGGAACTGAAAAAGCTTTACCAGCTATTCTACCTCTCGGGGATGAACGGCACACAGGCGTTGACGGAAGCGACACGGGACGGAGCGTTCACCGCGCCCGAAGCACGGGAATGCATCGAATTGGTCGGAACTCGCCCGAATGGGATTTGTCCGCCGGTAAGAGCGTGAGCGACGGGCGTTGTTACTTGGAATCGACAGGCAGAACGCCTGTGCCACCACCTCAAAGATGCTTCAGTACAAGTCTTTCTGCTCGGGGCTGAAGATGGGGAACGTGAACAGTTCCCGAGGACTTGAACCTTTGGGCGGTTTGGCGGTCCGGTCGCCGAGCGTTTGCAAGGAATCCGCCGCGACGGCGCGCACGAAGGCACTGTCGTCCTTCAGTAGCGGACGCGAGAGCGCCCGCGCAAACTGGCCGGTCGCCCATCAATCCGACACCGTACGCCGCCGAACCGCGGACATGATCGTCGGGGTCCTGCAAGGGCGGGCTGGGCTGCGCCCCAACGCTTTTCGGGCGTGAAGTTTTCCAAGCGAAATGGCCACTTCCCGCGCGCCAGCGCGTCCGGCTCCTTCGGCCGTCAGTCAAGCACGGAACGACGGACGCATCGCCATATTTGGCAAGGAGATACATCACAATGCGTCGCGTCGCGGGCAGGACATGGGCGCGTTGCGTGAGCAGGAGCGGGATGACGGAAGATTTGTCGGCCATGGAGTCGATGGCCAGAAGCGCGGACCGTTCGCGAACGGAGTTATTGTAATCGCCGAGGGCATGAATAGCAACCGGCAACGCGGATTTGTCGTGAATAAATGCCAGGCCCCACACCGCGCGAAAGCGCACGATCCGGAGGCGTCGTTGGTGGCCAGGCGCACGACATCCGGGAGGACCGCCTTGCCGCCAATGTGGGCGAGCGTCCAGATCGCCGAGGCGCGCACGCGGTCGTTATCATCGGCCAGCACGTTGCGCAGGGCGTTGATTGTATCCGTGCCCGCCGGGGCCAGAGCCAGGCTCCACGCCGCCGACGCGCGAACGGCGGCGTTGGTGTCCTGAAGCCCCCGCAGCATCAGCGAGAATGCTTCCGGGGTGTGCAGGTTGGCCAGTTCGCGGATGGCGTCCTCGCGCTCGCCTTGGTCCGGGGATTGGAGCCAGGCCGCGAGCCGTCCCAATTCCTGTTTGGATGAGTCGGTTTCTGCCGCGGCGAGGTGCAAAACCCCCAGCGAGGCTCCACAGAGGAACCAAATGACAACCCCCGGAAAAGGACGGTACCACGGTGTTTTCAGAATCAACGGCTCCCCGCGCAACGAACCTGATTGGAACAAAACTTCGACCAGCAAACGAGCTGCTGACCGACGCGGCGTAGGCCGCAAGGCCTTTGGCGTCTTGCATGGGCAGCGCGACGTCGAGGGCCAGACGTCCGAAGGTCGCGGGCCGAAGGAGCTTCGACTGCCGACGAATGCGGCATCGTACGCGAACATCGCCGGTCGCCGGCTGGGCTGCCACCGAGGGCCCGGAGGGCACGGCCGGGGCGACGTACTTGGATCCGCCGCCGCACGCGGCCGCCGCGAACGCGCGGAGTGCCAGCGCGCAAGCCAGGCGCCTATCGATGCTCATGCTCAGAGCCTCCCCCCACCGGGGGCGTCTCCCAGCCGCCGCGCGAGAAGCTCGTGTGCCGCGCGATGCGGCTGCGCTCGACGACGGCTCCGAAGCTCGCGGCCGCAGCCTGCGCCGCAGCGCTTCTGGCCGCCGTCGCACTCAGCGCCGCAGCGCCACCGGTTGGCGTCACGCTCTGTGCCGAGCGCGCCACGGAGCTCGCGCTGAGCGTCGCGGTCGTCAGGCCGAGCGTCTCGGAAATGGTGGTCGTTTGGAGCGGCGTGGCGCTCACCGCGATCGACTTGTTCGTCTGTCCCGAGAAGTCGTAGTACTGGGCGACCGAATCGCTGAGCTGGACGCAGGCGACGCCGACGCCGGCGACGGTGTAGGTCACGTTCTGCCACGTCTCGAGCTCGCCGAAGACCGTATCGACGCGCACGATCGTCTGCGTCAGCTCGCGCGCCGGAGTCGCATACGCGCCGGCGACGCCGCACGAAGCGGGGATCGCCGCCGGACCGTTGTCGACGTACGTTTCTTTGGAGAGCACCGGAGGCGTCTGCGGATACCAATCGGCGACCGGCCGGCTGACAACC
>CAVYAC010000132.1:0-32662 GCA_963766065.1 uncultured Verrucomicrobiae bacterium | reverse complement strand
TATTTTTATGTATCGTTTACGCTTGAAAGAGTACGTATTGCTGCTCTATTACGTTCCGTGGTGCCTATTTAATTATGGCACCAACCCGGGATGGAAAATGGCTTTTATCATTTCCGGAGCTTCTGGTTTCATATGGCTCATCTTTTGGTTTGTATTTTATGAATCCCCGGCAAAGCAGAAAAGGTTATCCAGACCTGAATTCGTATACATTCATAGTGATATAGATACCACAGCAGGACCTGACGAGGAAGTCGAAACAGCAAAAATTTCCTGGGGTAAATTATTTCGTTATCGTCAAACCTGGTCATTTTGTCTTGGAAAGTTTATGACAGATGGTATATGGTGGTTTTATTTATTCTGGCTACCGGATTATCTTATCAAACAATTTTGGATGACCTCGCAGGAGATAAAGTGGCCTACATTTATAGTATATGGAGTGGCTATATTTGGCAGTGTTTTTGGCGGAAGTATTCCACTGATGCTTATCAATAAAGGAATGTCGGTTTATAAAGCCTCGTTTGTCAGTCGGCATCCGCCTGCCGGAAACCGCTCGACTTGCCGCGGACGGAATGTTATTCTTACGAGCATGACCGACGCCACGGTCAGCAAGCGGAAGCGTCTCCCGGATCCGAAAATTCGGACCACAAATTGGGAGCGTTTTCTCCATCTCGCCAGATGCATGGTGGAAGACCCCACCGGTTGCGAGTATGTGTTACGTTTTGATTCCGGCGTCTATTGTTACCACCCGGATCGACGTGCGTTCGAGAAAGCCGGGCTCACCTTGACAGACAACACCGTCAGTGATCAACGCCGTCTTCCCGATCCGAAAAAATGTCGGACCCGGTATCTGGGGCAGACGTTCCCATTCTCGGATTGCCTGGTGGAGAACCTCGACGGTTGCGAGTATCGGGTACGGTTTGGTGTGAGCATCTATTGTTATCACCCAGTCGGCGGAGGTTCGAGAAGCCAGACCCGCCCTGATGCCTCTTCCATGGTCTGTGTTGATACCAGGCGAAACGTTCCAATGAGGAAACGATATGAACGAACAACAGCAAGTGACGGTTGACATCAGCGGGGCATCGATTTACGTGATCGGTAACGAGGGTGAGGAAGTCGCCATCGGCCCGACAGGCATTCACGTGAAGGATGGCGACGAGGAGGTCAATGTCACGTTCTCCGGCATCCGGATCCGAGACGGACAGCACCAACCTGACCATCAGTATTTGGAAGCCTCTGCTGGCCTGTGCGGCTGTGATACTGGTCTTGGTCGCTCTCCTGACCGCCGTGATCGTGGGGATCGTTAAGCTGATGATGTGACCCCATTCGCGGCCACAACGTCAGGACAACATCTTTCGCCCCGCAACCCACCTCTCCACGGGCCGGAGCACGAGCCAGAAGACGAAGAACACCAGAAACAATTTCCCCGTGCATAGGAGATTGTCGAACGTGCAATGATGGAACGGTTGGAGCAGACCCTCCGCAAACACGTCAACAATCACCGCGATGCAGTAGAATTTCGTGATAAACGACTCGATTCGTCGCCATTCCTTCGTCAGCCAGAACGTCAGGAACCCCACGAACATCAGCGTCGTCACGACGAACTGCCAGTATTCGACGATCGGGTTCCACAACAGGTGCGCGCTCGCATTGACCAGCGTGAAACCAACCGCGATCAGCAGTTCTTGCCCGTTGAAAATGGCCTTGGGTCGTTGCGCCCCGTCGCTGACGTCATCGTTCATGGCGACTTGGGTTCGACCGCCCCACCATTCTTCTCAAATTTCACGAATTTCATCGCCGCCGAGTTCATGCAATATCGCAACCCCGTCGGCTTCGGACCATCCTCGAAGACGTGCCCCAGATGCGCCCCGCACCGCTTACACAGCACTTCCGTCCGTTCCATGCCAAATGAATTGTCCGGTTTCAACTCGATGTTCTCCATCGCCACCGGCGTCCAGAAACTCGGCCAGCCCGTCCCCGATTCAAATTTCGTGTCGGACTTGAACAACGCCGTGCCGCAACAAATGCACCGATACAATCCCGCATCGTGGTTGTTCCAATAACCGACCGAGCACGCCCGCTCCGTGCCTTGTTCCCGCGTCACCTTGAATTGCTCGGGCGTCAGCACCTTGTGCCACTCCGCGTCGGTCTTCACAATTTTATCGACCGTGACGGGCCCGATCCGTTTGCCGTCATCGCTGAATTCTATAATCGTCACTTGCTTCGGACTCCTTTCGTCGCCATATGCCGCGCGCACCGCCGCGCGAATCCCCAGCCCCACAATCGCCGCGCTCACAAACATCACCAGTCGGTTCGTCATCAGTTTCATCGTTCGCGCTCCGTCAACTCAATTCATCCGCCATGTAGCCGCACCCTTTAGGATGCGCATGTTTGCGCCTCAATTGTCCTTCAACAGGCTGCGAAAATGCTCCCGAAACTTCGCCACTTTCGGCGCGATGATGACCTGGCAATACGGCTGCGAACCGTGCAGCCGGGAAGTATTCCTGATGGTAATCCTCGGCCTTGTAAAACGCCTTGAACGGCGCCACCTCCGTCACGATCGGCCCACCCCATATACCCGCCGCGGTGATGTCCTTGATCGCCTGCTGCGCCGCCGCCTTCTGCTCCGCGTCCCGGTAAAAAACAACCGACCGATACTGCGTGCCGACATCGTTCCCCTGCCGGTTCAATGTTGTCGGATTGTGCACCGTGAAAAACACCCCCAAAATGTCCTTCAGGGAAATCACCTTCGGGTCGAACGTGATCTGGCTCACTTCCGCGTGCCCCGTCTCGCCCGACGACACCTCCTCGTACGTCGGGTTCGCCACCGTCCCGCCCGAATACCCCGACTCCACCTTCTCCACGCCCTTCAGATCCTCGAACACGGCCTCCGTGCACCAGAAGCAGCCCCCTCCCAGCGTGATGGTTTCTTTGGGTGATGAATGGTTCGTCGTTTGGCTCATAACATCGACTCCGACCAATACTCCCGCGATGACTGTGATAACCGCGACCGTTTTTAGCATACTCATTGGATGCCCCGTTGGCGACCCGTGTTTCACACTTTCGACCGGGAAATGCGCACAAAGGACCTCCCGCCGTCGATTCCACCCAATCTACGAGCGAGAACGGCCGCTGGATTCCCGAATCACTTCGCCCCGCCCAATTCCATCTGGATTCCGAGATACGCCATGAAGTCCGTCTCGCCGTGGATGCTCCGTCCCGCCGAGAACAACAGGTTGAACTGCTCGCTCAGTTTCCACGTGCCGCCCAGGTTGAACGCGAGGTTCGAATACCCCTCCGGCCCCGGCGGTGAATTCCACGCGATCTCCCCGCCCAATTCCAACCGCTCGGTGATCTCCCGATTGATCGACACGCCCTCGTACCAATAATTGCGCTGGTTGTTCGCCGTTTGGACCACGTATCCGACGTCCCCATACGCCGTCCATTTGCCCCAGTGTTTCTCGGCCAGCACCGGCAGGATGTACGCGGGTCGCCCTTCGCCCAATCCCCGCCTTTGGTCGCCCGTCGGTACCAGCACCTGCGGATAAATCCCCACCATCGGACGCCAGTCTTGCTCCTCCAGAAACGGCCACTTGACCCCCAACAACATGTCGCCCGGCCCGGCATCCGTGCTCCCGCCATCCTTGGTCACTACCTCCACCGGAATCTCCAGCTTCAGTTGGACATGCGGCACCCAACCCATGGCTGGCGTCCCATAGTTGATGTCGAACAACGGCGCTTCCATGTCCGTCTCGCCGCGGCTGCGCTCCACAATGAAGGGTACATTGATTTCCCACCCGTTGGGCGGCGGTATCTCCGGATAATCGGTGATGAACGGTGGTCCCGCCCACGCCGCTGGCAGGCCAAGCAAGGCGAGTACGATCACCACTCTTCGGATACTGGGTCCTCCCGGACGCAAGCACATGAGAGCCGAGCGTATACACAAAACGCGAAATCAAGACAACCGCAGAGTGAGCGGCTTATGGCGTGATCGAGCAGTTCGGCAGATGGTGCTTCTCGGCATACCGCTGGTGATATTCCTCGGCGCGCCAGAATTCCGAGGCCGGCACGATGGCCGTGGTGATCGGACGATCAAACTTTCCCGACGCCTGTAGTTTGTCCCTCACCGCCAGCGCGGCTTTCTCCTGTTCGGCGTTGTGGAAAAAAATCACCGAACCATACTGGCCGGCGATATCGTCACCAGCGGTATTGAAGAACGACGGATTGTGGGTTTGGAAGAAAACCTGCACCAACTTCTCGTAACTCACTCGCGCGGGATCGTACGTGACCTGGCAAACCTCCGAGTATCCGGTGCGATGGGTCGATACCTGTTCATACGTCGGGTTTTTCAGCGTCCCGCCCATGTAGCCGACCATCGTTTCGGTGACCCCTCTTACCTGCCGAAACGCCGCTTCCACACCCCAGAAACACCCCGCGCCAAACGTCGCCGTTTCCGTCGCGTGTTCATTCCCCCGAACCGGCGCGCCCGGTAGCAACACCAAGCCAACGAGAATTGAAGCGGGCAAAATGAAGAAGCGCATTCTCACATCATCACAACGTTTGGATGTCCCATCCGACAATTCGTTTCAACCACTTGACGCTGCGGGCGCAACCGCCTAGTATCGGGCCGCAACAACCAGGGATACCTCATGGCAGACATCCAACCTTTTCGAGGAGTGCTTTACAACACCAAACAGGTCAAAGCGGACAACGTCCTGACCCAGCCGTACGACAAGATCACCCCGGAGATGAGGGAAAAATACCTGAAGCTCTCGCCCTACAATCTCGTCCGCATCGAACTCGGCAAGGAAGAGGCCGGCGACACGGAATCCACGAACAAGTACACCCGCGCCCGCGATTTGTATCAGGCCTGGCTGGGCGAGGGCGTTCTCCGTCGCGCCACGAAGCCGGCCCTGTATTATCTCGAACAATCTTTCGCCGCGCCGGACGGCTCCGGTCCGCGAACGCGCAAGGCGCTTATCGCCCGTGTGCGACTCCATCGCTGGGATGAAGGCATCGTTCTGCCACACGAACATACGCTGTCCAAGCCAAAGGCCGACCGCATGGCGCTCTTGCGCGCCTGCGGCTCGCAGCAGGGCCAGATTTTCATGCTCTACCCGCGCCCCAACCGAAATACCCTACCCCGTCCCTACAGCGAACCAGCCTTGACCGCCACCGACGACTACGGCGTGGTCAACAACCTTTGGGAAGTGACAGACGTGGCCGCTATCAAAGCCGCGCAAGACTCCTTGCGCGAAGCCAAGTTCTACATCGCCGACGGACATCATCGGTACGAAACCGCGCTGGCCTTCCGCGATGAATGTCGCGCCGCCGCCGACAAACCCAACCCGAATGCGCCATATGAATTCGTCATGGCCACGCTGGTCGATATGAGTGACCCGGGACTCGTGGTCCTGCCGACGCATCGCACCGTCGCCAACCTCAGTTCGTTCGATACGAGATCTTTCCGCAATCAGTTGGCGAAGACATTCGCGGTCGAGCCCCAGCCAGCACTGGAAAAGCTCTTGGCGGCGATGAAAGGCGGGAAACATCTCATCGGGATGCGCGATGCTACCGGGTTCGCCCTTTTGCGTCCGAAGAACCTCGACGCACTTCGACCGTTGTTCGCCAACAAACCTCCGCTCTGGCACACGTTGGACGTCGCCATTCTCCACGTCGGGATTCTGGATGCTTTGCTCGGCATCGACGAGATTCGCCTTCGCGAGGAGTCCAACGTCACCTATTGGCGCGAACCCGACATGGCCGCGGGGCTGGTCCAGACCGGCCAGGCGCAGCTTGCTTTCTTCCTGAATCCGACCGATGTTCAGGATGTGAAGGCCATCGCCGACGCCCGCTCGCGGATGCCGCAAAAGAGTACGGATTTTTACCCGAAGCTTCTGTCCGGAATCGTGATCAACGATCTTCGCCCCGACACCGTGGCGTGAAGGAGGAGAACTGATCGCCATGTTGCCGATCCGGGAAACGAAACCACCACGGGGCAAGTCTGCCAGGAAGCAAGACCTCCAGTTTGAAATCCGGTTCTTCGAAGGCGTCGCCGCCCGCGACCCCGATTTCGTCGAGGCGTTGCAAATTCTCGGGGACGCCTATACCAAGATGGGACAATGGGAGAAGGGACTCCACATCGACAAGCGTCTGGCGAAACTTTGTGCCGACAACCCCCTCGTGTTTTACAACCTCGCTTGCAGCTACGCGTTGTTGAAACGCGTGGATGAAGCCTTCACCGCGCTCGACCAGGCCGTCAAGCTGGGCTACGATGATGCCCGCTGGCTCACGAAGGATCCCGACCTCGATAATCTCCGCCACGACAACCGCTTCGAGAAAATTCGCACCGATCTCTCCAAGAAGCCTGACGACTCGTCACGGTCGCCGGAGTAGACGCACCGCTCGCTCGATAATCGCCTTTGCCACCTCGATTTTCGGCAGTTCCGCAAGTTTCTCAATCGTCCCGTCCGCCGAAAGGATGGTGACACAGTTCGTCTCCGCGTCAAACGCGCTTGCATCATTCGCCACAATGAAATCCAAACCTTTGCGCGTCAGTTTCTCGCGCGCGTGTGTTTCGACATCTTCCGTCTCCGCCGCGAAACCGACCAGCACTTGCGATTTCTTGCGCTTACCCAGCTCCGCAAGAATGTCCGGCGTCGGCTCCAGTTCCAGCACGCCGCTGAAGCTGCCCTTCTTGATCTTGCTTCCCGCTGCAATCTTCGGGCGAAAATCGCACACCGCCGCCGCCATGATACAAACATCCGCCGACCCGAACCGACTCCACACCGCTTCCGCCATCTCCTGCGCCGTTGTCACCGACACGAATTCAACGCCCTTCGGAGCCGTGAGAGATGTCGGCCCGCTCACCAGCGTAACATTCGATGAAACCGCCAGCGCCGCCTCGGCGAGGGCGTACCCCATCTTGCCGGACGAGCGGTTGGAAATATAGCGGATCGGATCGAGAAATTCTTGCGTCGGTCCCGCTGTGATGAGGAAGCGAAGCGGAGGGGAACTCATGGGGTCTTCCGTCTGCGTCGGTCGGCAGTCCTACGAAATCATCTTCTGGACCTTTTCCACGATCTTGTCCACGTCCCACAGCCGGCCAATGCCTTCGTAGCCGCACGCCAGCAAGCCTTTCTCGGGCCCGATGAATTCGACACCGCGCGACTGCAGGACCTTGACGTTGGCCTGCGTCGCCGGATTTGACCACATCTTGCCATTCATCGCGGGCGCCACGAGCACCTTCGCTTCGGGCCGTAACGCGAGCGCGATCGTGCTCAGCGCGTCATCGGCGATCCCGTGCGCCAGCTTGGCAATGACGTTCGCCGTCGCGGGCGATACCACCAGCAAATCGGCGCTGTCAGCCAGCTGCAAATGGCTCGGCCGCCAATCGCCCTCGCCCGCTTCAAACAAATCGATCGTGACCGGATGTTGCGACAGGGTTTGCAACGTCAGCGGCGTGATGAAGTGCGTCGCGTCCTTCGTCATCACGCAAAACACCTCGTGCCCGAGTTTCTTCAGCTTGCTCGCGGTATCAGCGGCCTTGTACGCCGCAATCGACCCCGTGATGCCTAGAAGGATAGTTCTTTTTGCTGCCATGGTTTTCCGTCCTTTGCCGCGCGCATTGTCCGGCATTTTTCCGCGATCACGATCGCCTTCCCCTGCTCGAAATCATCGTCGAGCCGACCGCTGACAATCACGTAATCATACTCTTTCCAGTGCGTCATCTCCTGCTGGGCCAGCACCAGCCGTTTCCGGATCACCTCGTCGCTGTCCGTCCCGCGCCGACGCAACCGCGTCTCCAGCAACTCGGTCGACGGCGGCATCAGGAAAATCGTCACCAGCGCATCCGGATAGGCAAACCGGCCCCCGCGCACGCATTGCGCCACTTGATGCGCCCCCTGCACCTCGATGTCCAGCAACACATCGCGCCCGGCCGCCAGTTGTTCCTCCACAAACGCGCGTGGCGTGCCGTAATAGTTGCCATTGTACTTCGCGTATTCGAGGAGCTCTCCGGCGGCAATCTTCTTTTCGAATTCCACCGTGCTCAGGAAAAAGTAATCATGACCGTTCTGCTCGCCTCCCCGCGGCGCGCGCGTCGTGCACGAGACGGAATACACGATGTTCGGCGACCAGTTCAGCAACCGCTGGCACAATGAACTCTTCCCGCCGCCCGATGGCGCCGAAACGACAATCACCAGGCCGGTCCGCTCCGCTGTTGGGTTGGGTTCGTTCATTCGATATTCTGAATCTGCTCGCGGATTTTCTCGAGTTCGGCCTTCATCTTGACCACCTGTTGTGAGATTTCCGCCGCGTTGGCCTTGGACCCGATGGTGTTGATCTCCCGCCCCATTTCCTGCGCCAGAAAATCCAGGGTCCGCCCGACCGGCTCGTTGGATTTCAGGCAATCGCGAAACTGGTTAAGATGGCTGCTCAGCCGCGTGATCTCTTCCGAGATGTCGCACCGGTCGGCGAAAAACACCACTTCTTTCACGAGTCGCTCGTCATCCAGTGGCACGTCCAGCCCCGCGTCCTTGACGCGCGCGTGCAATTGGTCACGGTATCGCGTCACGATCTCCGGGGCCGATTTCTTCACCAACTCCAGCCCGGCCTCAAGAAAGCCGAGCCGCTCGGCGAGGTCGTTCGCGAGGAACTTCCCCTCCTTCTCGCGCATCTTGACCAGGCCCGTGATGGCCTTGCGCAACGCCGCCTCCACGCTGGGCCAGACGCTCTCCGCATCCAACGCCCCCTCCGCCAGCTTCATCACGCCGGGCGCCCGCAAAATCGTGTCGAGCGTGAGCGAGCCGTTCAATTTCATTTCCTTTTGCAGCTTCTGGATCGCACGGTGATACGCCTTCGCCAGTGCCACATCCAACTCGACCTGCTCTTCCGCCTTCGCACTGCTGCGATGGAACGCCACGACCACCATCACGCGCCCCCGGGACAGGTGCGCATTGATCTCGTCGCGAATCCGCGGCTCGAGCTCGATCAGTTCCTTGGCGAGGTTGATCGAAATATCGCTTTGCTTGCGATTGATCGAGTTGAGTTCGACGGTGAACTTGAATCCGTCTTTCGCCGCTTCGCCGCGGCCATATCCCGTCATGGATCTCATGGTGTCCTCATTTCAATCGATAATTGCCCAGCAGCGCAAAGATGGCGGGCCACAACACCAGCGCGTACACCGGCACCCACAACACCAGCAACAAAAAGTTGTCTTCGCCCGGGGGAAACCATTGCCGCGCTTCGACGGTTAACACCACGCCGACAACAACGCCAAACGCGATTAGCGTCTGATGCGCTGTCGGGGTGAGTCGCCAGATTTTGCCGCACCGGGGACAAATCCGTTCCCGTCCCCACAGATGATGGGCAAAACTTTGCACCAGCGGAACCAATCGTTTTTTGCAGTGGCGGCATCGGAAATAGGGCCTCATAGATTCAACAACCGCGCCATCTGACTCACATCTTTGTCTCCGCGACCGCTCAAATTGACAATCACAAGCGCGCCGCGACCGATCTTCTTGGCGTTCGCCATGACGTAGGCAACGGCGTGCGCCGATTCGAGCGCCGGAATGATCCCCTCGCTCCGCGAACAGAACGTGGCCGCCTCCAGTGCCTGACGGTCCGTTGCATAGGCGTATTTGATTCGCTTCTGGTCCCGCAAATAGCTGTGCTCGGGGCCAACCGCCGCATAATCCAGCCCGGCCGAAACCGAATGCGTGAGCATGATCTGGCCGTCGTCATCCTGTAACACAAACGTCCGCGTCCCCTGCAACACGCCCAGCGAGCCGCCCTTTTGAAAACGCGCCGCATGTTTGCCCGCACGGATGCCTTCGCCCCCGGCTTCGACACCGACCATCCGCACCCCTTTGTCCCTTAGGAATGCGTAAAACAATCCAATCGAGTTGCTGCCGCCGCCCACGCACGCCACCAGTTCGTCCGGCAATCGCTCTTCCTTTTCCAGAATTTGCCGTCGCGCCTCGCGTCCGATCACGGCCTGAAAATCCCGCACCATCATCGGATAGGGATGCGCACCGAGGACGCTGCCGAGAATGTAGTGCGTGGTGCGCACGTTCGTGACCCAATCCCGCATCGCTTCACTGATGGCTTCCTTCAACGTCTTCTGTCCCGCATCGACTGCGCGCACTTCCGCCCCCAGCAGCCGCATGCGATACACGTTGAGCGCCTGACGCTCCATGTCCACCGTACCCATGTACACTACGCATTCCAAGCCGAACATCGCGGCCACTGTCGCGGTCGCCACACCGTGCTGGCCGGCACCGGTCTCGGCAATCACGCGGCTCTTGCCCATGCGCCTGGCCAGAAGCACCTGGCCAATGGTGTTGTTGATCTTGTGGGCGCCGGTGTGGAGAAGGTCCTCGCGTTTAAGGTAGATTTTCGGCCCGCCCAACGCGCGCGTCATCCGTTCGGCGAAGTACAACGGTGTCGGGCGACCGCAATACTCCCGCAGGTAGTACGCCAGTTCGTCGCGGAACCGTTTGTCGCGACGGGCCTTTTCGTACGCGCGGGTCAATTCGTGCAACGGCTCCATCAACGTCTCCGGCACGAACATGCCGCCGTACGGCCCAAAGTGGCCGCCTTTGTCGGGTACGGTTGTCAGGTGCTCTTGCACAATTCGATGAATCTCCGCAATTTTTCCGGGTCCTTCTTTCCGGGCTCACGCTCAACACCGCTCGCGACGTCCACGCCATACGGTCGCACGCGACGAACCGCTTCCTGGACGTTGGCCGTCGTTAATCCGCCCGACAGTATAATCGGCGGGCCGATCTCCTTCGCTTTCAGCGCCAGCGACCAGTCGAAGGTTTTGCCCGTGCCACCGTGCGATTTGTCAGTGTAGGTATCCAGCAACAGAGCGTCAACATCGTACTCAGCGGCCACGCGCAACGATTCTTCGTCGCGCATCCGGATGGCCTTGATCGATTTTGCCGCAAACTTCTGGCAGAACCCCGGCGGTTCGTCTCCGTGAAACTGTAACGCATTCAGCAGGCATTCGTTGAGTGCCTTCTCGATCTCGTATTCCAACTCGTCGACGAACACACCCACCTTGGTCACGAATGGCGGCAAGGCGTTGCAGATGTTCGCCGCCTCGCTCACCTGGATGCAGCGCGGACTCTTCGAATAGAAGATGAATCCCAGCGCGTCCGCGCCCAACTCGACGGCCAGCAGCGCGTCGTTCAGGTTCGTCGTCCCGCAAATTTTAATTTTCGCGCTCATCGCCCCATCAGTTCCCGCACTTTCGACTCGATGTCTCCACTACGCATGAGCGATTCGCCAACCAGAATCGCGTTCACGCCGGCCTTGGCGACCCGCTCGACATCGGCACGTGCATGGATACCGCTCTCGGCCACAATCGTGTACTTGCCGCACATGCCGCGCCGAAGTTTCGCTGCCAGTTTCTCGGTCGTCGCCAGGCTCACGGAAAAGTCGCGCAAATCGCGATTATTCACCCCAATGATCTCTGCTCCCGAAGCCACAGCCCGGTCCAATTCGGTTTCATCGTGCACCTCCACCAACGATGCCAGATGGAATTGCGCCGCCAACTCGCGGAAATCCTTGAGTTGCGCATCGTCCAAGATCGACACAATCAACAGAATCGCATCCGCGCCGCGCGCAACCGCTTCATAAACCTGCAGTTCATGGATGATAAAATCCTTCCGCAAGAGCGGCAGCTTCACCGCATCACGGATTTGCTGTAAGTATTCGACCCGCCCCTGAAAGAACTTTTCATCCGTCAGCACCGACAGTGCTGATGCGCCACCAGCTTCGTACTCGCGCGCGATTTCAATCGCATCGAAGTTCTCCCGAATCACACCAGCCGATGGTGACGCCTTTTTGATCTCGGCAATGAGCGCCACTCCACTGTCGCGACGCAGCGCGCCCGCGAAATCGCAAAACTCCTTCCGCGCCGCCGCCGCTTGCTTCAACTTTCCGGCCTGCGGCCGCAGCTTCGCCACTTCGAGTTTCTTCTCGGCAACAATCTTATCGAGGATATTCATCAGAGAACGCTTACTCCTCGTCCGTCACGCCCTGCTTCCGGGTGCGCGGCTGGCCCGCCTTAAGCCACGCACTGATAAACGGATGAATGTCACCGTTCATCACACCTTGCACGTCACTGGTTTGGTAGCCCGTGCGCAGGTCCTTCACCATTTGGTACGGTTGAAAGACATAACTGCGAATCTGGTTGCCCCACGCCATGGCGCCCTTCTCGCCGTAATACTTCTCCATCGCCGCGCGTTTCTCGTCCTGTTGTTTCTCGTACAACCGCGCCTTCAACATCTTCAACGCCATCTCGCGGTTCTGATGCTGACTACGCTCGATCTGGCACTGGACGACGATTCCGGTGGGCATATGAGTCATGCGCACCGCCGTCTCGACCTTGTTCACATTCTGGCCACCGCGACCGCCCGAGCGGAACGTGTCCACCTGCACGTCTTCCATCTTGAGCTCAACTTCGACCTCGTCGCTGAGTTCCGCGATCACGTCCACACTCGCAAAAGACGTATGCCGCCGCTTGTTGGAATCGAACGGAGAAATACGCACGAGCCGGTGCACGCCGCGTTCCGCTTTTAGATACCCGTACGCGTATTCACCCGTGACGAGGATGGTCGCGCTCTTGATGCCCGCCTCATCACCAGCTTGGATGTCCACCAAATCGACTTTGAACCCGCGGGTCTCGCAGTAGCGCTGGTACATCCGCAGCAGCATATTGGCCCAGTCGCAACTTTCCGTGCCGCCGGCGCCGGCGTGGACGCTAAAGATCGCGTTGGACTTGTCGTTCTCCCCGCCGAGGAGGTTCTCCAACTCGAATTGATTGAACTTCTGTTCGGCGGCGTTGACTTCGGTGGTGATCCCCTGCTCGGTCTCGCCGAGGTCGATGAGCACCTCCGCGTCGGAGATTTTCTGGTCGAGCGCGGCGAGCGTATCGAGCTTGCGGCGAATCGTGGACGCTTCGTCGAGAATCGTGCGGGCTTTGGTTTGATCGGCCCAGAACGCCGGGCCGGCCATGATGTTTTCTAGCTCGACCAGGCGGGCGCGTTGTTTGTTGACGTCAAAGATACCTTCTTAACGCCTGATGGCGTTCGCGCAAGTCATTCACTTTCGTCTTTAGATCTTCAATCATGGCCCCGCTAACTCAACACATCATCCGCCGAATGTCAACCTGCGTGCGGTCTCGCTGGAAAACCACCGGCACGCTTGCGCCCTGCATTCTATGCACTATAATTCCTGTCGCATCCATCAGACTCTCCGCGTGACACCAGCGATGGAAGCGGGTATAACCGATCATGTGTGGAGTCTGGAAGAGATCGCTGCGCTAATCGGGTAGACTTCACAATGACGGCGGGAGGAGTTAATGAAACGAGTTTTTCTCTACGTGTGTTTGTCATTTGTGACCGGGTTGCTTATTGGGGGCGGTGTGCTTATCTCGTACATGAAGGAGGAATTGACCCGGTCGGAGTCACTCTACGCATCGGTTGCTGCTGACTCATATTTGTCAGCTTTGGCTCCGCTCCGTTCTGGCGATACCAACGCTGCCGCCCGTCGTCTTCACATATTCCTTGATTCTCAGATTCTAACTTTGGCCGCAATGCCGCAGACTGAAATGGTCACTAGTACGTTGGGCCGGGTGAAGTATTATCGCAGTGTATTCCCCTATACGAGCATTGGTTCTAACACGGAGAGCATATTATCTGCGGTGGGAACGAAGTAGCGCGTGATATGCAGATTTCAAAGTAGCCCACTACCGCGGTCTCCGTAACAGGAGCGAGCCAAACGCAGGCAACGCGACCGTCCCTTTGACCATCTTGCCGGTGAGCATGTCGGCAACATTTTCGCGACCCAGATTCACCTTTCGAGGGGCAGGCTGGAAGTTGAGCAGAAACACGAAGTCATCCTTGCCGTCGGTGCGCAACTGCGCGGTCACGCCTTTCGGCAACCTCGTATCGAGCACCTGTTTCAAACCAAGTCCGCGCGCGAGGCCGCCATAAAAGTCGTCGTGGAACCGGTCGTCATTGCGTGAGGCGATGTAGAATGCCCGGCCCTTGCCGAAGGCGTTCACGGTCAATGCGGGTTGTCCTCTGTAGAAGTCCGTGCCGTATTTCGCCAACACCTGCGCGGATTCCGCCTGAATGAGGTCGCATAGCTCGCGTGCTTTGTACCGCCCTGTCAGGCCGAGTCCGTTCTTCGTAGCGGGAATCACCACATTCGTCTGGCCATCGCGGAGAGCATCGATTTCTTCAGCCCAAACGCCAAGGACTTTTCGCAGCGGACCGGGAAAGCCACCGAGAAAACACAGATCGCTTTCATTGACAGTGCCGCTCCAGTACGTCGCCACGAACGTGCCCCCTCTTCTGACAAATCTCGCGATGCGTTCGGCGACACCGGGCCGTATCATGTACAACATCGGGGCGATCAACAGCCGGAAGCTCGCGAAATCGCTGTCCATACTGATCACATCCACCGGTACGCCGCGCGACCAGAATGGCCGATACTGCGCCACGCATGTCCCGCCGTAGTCGCGCCGGTTCCGCGACAATCCCTGTAGATCATCAATCGCCCACTCGTTCTCCCAGTCGTAGATGATGGCGACCTCGGGATGGACCGTCGCGCCAATGACCGCGTCGAGTTTCTCCAAAATCTGCCCGACCTCCGCCGCGTCTCGGAACACCCGCGTGTTTTCGTGGCCGACGTGATCGACCACGGCCCCGTGAAATTTCTCGAAGGAGCCACGGCTTTTGCGCCACTGGAAATACTGGACTGTGTCAGCGCCGTGGGCCACCGCCTGCAATGACGAAAGCCGATGCATGCCCGGGCGCTTGAGTTTGCACACTTCCTGCCAATTCACGGTGCTGGGCGTGCTCTCCATCAACATAAAGGGTTTGCCGCCCTTCAAGCAGCGGTAAATGTCGTGGATGAACGAAACGGAACTCCCCAGCTTCCAATCCTCCTCGACTCCGTGCCACGCGGGATAGTTGTCCCAGGAAACAGCATCCAACTCCGGCGCCATCTTCCAGTAATTCAATCCGGAATACGTGCCCATCATGTTCGTTGTCACCGGCACGTTCGGCGTGATCTCCCGCAGCGGCACAATCTCATTCTTCATGAACTCGGTCGTCTGGTGGGTCACGAACCGCTTCCAATCGAGGCTGAGACCATGAATCGCCCATTCGCCGCGCGCGGCCGGGGATTCGATTTGCGACCAATCGGTATAGGTGTGACTCCAGAATGCCGTCCACCACGCCTGATTCACTGCTTCCAATGAACCGTACCGTTCCCTCAGCCACGCGCGGAACGCGTCCTGACAAAGCCCGCAGTGGCATTCGCCGCTGTACTCGTTTGAAACGTGCCAAACGAGCAATGCCGGGTGATTTTGGTAGCGCTCGGCGAGTTTACGGTTGATCAATGCCGTCTTCTCGCGATAGATGGCCGACGTGTAACAGTGATTGTGTCGCGCGCCATGCAGGATGCGGGTGCGGTCGGCATTCACCCGCAAGACTTCCGGATACTTCTGCGACATCCACGCCGGACGCGCGCCGCTGGGCGTGGCGAGGACGGCAAACACGCCGTCATTGGCCAGGTCGTCCAACACACGATCAAGCCAATCGAACGTGAAACGCCCCTCCTCGGGTTCGAGCACGGCCCACGAGAAAACGCCGACGGTCATCGCGTTGCAGTGCGCCAGCTTCATCAACCGCAGGTCTTCCTTCAGCACCTCGGGCGCGAGCAACCATTGCTCGGGATTGTAATCGCCGCCGTGAAGGAAATGCGGACACTTCGGGTTGATCGGCGGATAGCGCTTCGTCATGGCGACAACTCAGCCAGTACGCTTTGCCCGCGGGCCTTTCGGCGTGTCTTCAACCACCCACCCCTGCTTCGCCAGTTCGTCGCGAATCTCATCAGAGCGTTTGAAATTCTTGGCCTTGCGCGCCGCCTGGCGTTCTTCGACAAGTTGCTGGACATCGGCAGGAACGTCAGACTTTGTTGGCATCCCGAAGCCAAGGACTGTGTCCATGCGCCGCCACACTTCCAAAATGCCTGCCGCTTCCTCAGGCGTCATGGCGAGTTTATTGGCCGCTCGAATAAACTCAAATAGTGCACCGAGAGCACCACTGATGTTCAGATCATCGTCGAGTGCCTCTTTGAATCCCGATTCGCTTAACAACAACGCCAAACCATATGACTTTGCACTGCCGGAGATTTCGCTCATCTTCAACAGAAACTCGTCAATCCGCTGGAGCGCCGATCTCGCCGCTTGGAGACCGTCAAGCGTGAAATTCAGTTGCTCGCGATAATGCGCCGAGATAAGTGCGTAACGGACCTCGCGTCCCGTCCACCCTTTCGCCAGCAAATCGCGCAACGTGTAGAAATTGCCTGCGGACTTGCTCATCTTCCGCCCCTCGACGAGGAGGTGAGCGTTGTGCAGCCAGTAGCGGGCGAAAGGCTTGCCCGTGGCGGCCTCGCTTTGGGCAATTTCGTCTTCGTGATGAGGGAAAATGAGGTCTTCGCCCCCGCAATGTATGTCGAAGGTTTCACCCAGGTACTTCATGCTCATCGCGCTACACTCAATGTGCCAGCCGGGACGACCATCACCCCACGGCGAGGGCCATTTGACGGTTCCGTCGTCCTCATCCCAAGCCTTCCACAGCGCAAAATCCCCCGCATGCTCCTTATCGTACTCGTCCTGGGCGACGCGCGCACCGGATTGCAGGTTTTCCAGATCAAGATGCGCGAGCTTGCCGTAGTCTGGAAAGGATTTGATCGAGAAATAGACGCACCGATCCTCGGCAACGTAGGCGTGCTTCCGTTCCACCAACGTCCCGATCAACTTGATCATGTCCGCGATGGTTTCCGTTGCGCGCGGCATAACGTGCGGGCGTTGGATGTTCAACGTGTCGAGGTCCCGAAGAAATTCCTGCGTGTAAAAGTCGGTCAATTCACGCAATGGCTTACCCGACTCACGAACGGCACGGATGATTTTGTCTTCAACATCCGTGATATTCATCACGTGTTTGACCTGAAAGCCTTTGTATTCGAGATAGCGACGCAACAAATCCTCGAAGGTGAACGCGCGGAGATTGCCGATGTGCGCGTAGTTGTAGACCGTCGGTCCACAGGTGTAGAGGCTGACTTGCTTGCCCGCCGGATCAAGTGGCACGAAATCCTCTTTGCGGCGCGTCAGCGTATTGAAGAATTGCAGGGCCATGGCGCGCTACATCTCCACGCTCGCGATGGCCACAACCACAATGCCTTCCTTGCGACCCGTGAATCCCATGTGCTCGCTTGTGGTCGCTTTCACGCCAACTTGCGTCGGCGCCACACCCATGTTCCTGCCCAGAATCTCCTGCATCTTGGGAATGTACGGCGCCATCTTCGGCGCTTGGGCAATGATCATTGCGTCCACATTGTTGATGGTTCCGCCAGCCCTGCGCACGCGCTCGGCGCTCTCACGCACAATGATCATGCTGTCGAGATTCTTGAACTTCATGTCCGTCGGCGGGTAGTACTTCCCAATGTCGCCCAACGCCATCGCGCCCAGCAACGCATCCGCAATCGCGTGCGCCAGCACATCCGCGTCGCTGTGACCTTCCAGCCCCACCTCGTGCGGGATCTCCACGCCTCCAATGATGCACTTGCGCCCCGCCGCAAACCGATGCACGTCGATTCCAATGCCAACACGGTTCATAGAGTGTGGGAGAATAACATCACTGCCACTGGTGAAGCAATGCTTCCGCAATGGCCAGGTCCGATGGTGTGGTGATTTTCAAATTGAGGAATGGCGTCTCAACCAAATGAACCTTCTCGCCCAGCAACTCCACCGCGGCGGCTTCATCGGTGACAACGATCTTCCTCTCGAAGACCTTCGCATACGCATCCCGTAGCCAACTCCATTTCACCGTTTGCGGCGTTTGCACGGCCCACAACCTCGTGCGATCCACTGTGCGAACCACCGTCTTGTCCTCGTTGGCCTCCTTGAGGGTGTCCACGACCTTGGTAGCGGCGATGCCGGTCCCGAACGCCCGGGCGCTGACAATGGTGGATTCGATCAAGGCCGGCGTGACCAGTGGTCTGGCTCCATCGTGGACCGCCACAATGTCTGTCCGTGACTCGCAGGCTTTCAAGCCGTTGCCGACCGAATCCTGGCGTTCCGTGCCGCCGTCGGCAAACGCGGCCACCTTCTTGAATCCGAATTCCCGGACGATCTGCTCCGCTTGTTGCGCGTAATCGGTTCGCCGCACCAGAACCACCGTGTCAACGGCAGGACACTGCTCAAACGCCGCGAGCGAATAGAAGAGAAGCGGCTTGCCGAGAAGTTCGATGAATTGCTTGTTGGGACCGCCGCCCATCCGCGTCGAGCGACCAGCGGCCAACACGATTGCCGAAACCATGCCTGCCAGACTAACAAAACACCGGCTCGCCGGGGCAAGCTTACCCCGTTCCGACCGTGGACAGCTCCGGCTGCGGCTCGCTCTCGTCAACAGTTTGGCTGCCGCTGGGAAGCTCGGCGAACGCCATGCGTCCCGCCGCGGTTTGCAGCACGCTGCTGATCGTCACTTCCACGTCGTGCCCCAAAAGACGGCGAGCCCGATTGACCACGATCATCGTGCCGTCATCCAGATAAGCGAGGGCTTGGTGCGGTTCGCGTCCCTCCTTGAGAAGGCGAACCGACAAAGTCTCGCCCGGTAAGACAGCCGGCCGCAACGATTTCGCCAACTCGTTCATGTTGAGCACCTTGACGTGCTGCAACTCGGCGATGCGGCTGAGGTTAAAGTCATTCGTCAGGATTTCCGCGGGAAGCATCTTGGCCAACTGCACCAATTTGCCGTCCACTTCCTTGATGTCGGGTACATCGTTCTCATGGAACTTCACTTCCACACGCGGGTTGAGCTGCAACATCTTGAGCACCTCAAGGCCGCGTCGCCCGCGCGCCCGCCTCATGTCATCGGCCGCGTCGGCGATGTACTGCACTTCATTGAGAACAAACCGCGGCACGATCAGCACCGCATCCAGAAACCCCGTCGTGCACAAGTCCTGAACGCGACCGTCGATAATGATGTTCGTGTCGAGCAACACCAGCCGCTCGGGCTTGTTTTCCTTGATGAATTTCACGTAGGGAATCACCAGGTTGAACTCGTCCTTGGCGCGGTAGGCGATCACCATCGCCAGGTACGAGCAGACCACGTACATCGCGATTTGCGCGATCAGTTTCGGTTCCTCGTCGATGAATTTGAACAGGACCGAGTTGCCAATGAAGTAGCTGATCGTGAACCCGACCAGAATGCCGAACGAGGCCGCCGATAGCCCGCGCAGCGAAAAGCCCTTCAGCGCCTTGTTGACGCCGATAAAGATCCCGCCTCCGGCCAACCCGATCAGGATCGCCAGCACGGGATGCTCCGACCACTGGTCGTGCAGTTGCGAGATGGACCAACTCCCCAGCACGCACAGGATCAGGAAAAATAATCTCAGCATTAACAGCGTCACGGCTCTAAACCTCCTTCCGCCACTCGATAAATAAGCAGATTTGAGGCCAGTGAATCCTCCCCAATACCGCGCCCGCGATTGTCGGGAGAACTTGTCCCATAAATCCCCCCGCCAGCACCCTCACGCTCCCGTTGTCTCCTGCCTTCCGCGTGCATCGATGACCGCCGTCGGCTGTTTGTCCGAAAACTGTAGCCCGTTCCAACCGAAAGTCCGGGCCGCCCCCGTGGCCAATTATGAACACCGAACGAATCCGTCATCAGCCGAACGCCCATGCGCGTCGATAACACCAACCCAACTCCACATCTTTTCGGGAACCATACAACCCCAAAACAAGATGAACGAAGCCGAGCCGGGCGCGAGGGTACTACTACTGCGGGCGTCCGGCCGATGACGGGCCGTTGCGGGAGGCCCTGCGCCAAGCCGCCCAGCAGCGCCGTCGCTACGGCTATCGGCGGCTGACTTGGCTGCTGCGTCGGCAAGGCTGGACCGACAACCACAAACGCATCGAACGCATCTACCGCGAGGAGGGCTTACAGGTGCGCCGCCGCCGTCGCAAACGCCAACCCCGTCTCCCGCGCCAGCCGTTGGAGCCGGCCACCGCGATGAATCAGCGCTGGTCGATGGATTTCATGGCCGACAGCCTGGCCGATCGCCGTCGGATTCGCTTCCTCAATCTGGTGGATGATTTCTCGCGGGAGTGCTTGTCCATCGAGGCCGACACCTCCCTGCCTGGCGCCCGGGTGGTGCGCATCTTGGAAGGCCTGCGGCAACAACGGGGTTGCCCGTGTCAGTTGGTCATCGACAACGGGCCGGAGTTCACCGGTCGGGCGCTGGATCAGTGGGCGTATGCGCACGGCGTCGAGCTGGTGTTTATTGAACCCGGAAGCCCCAACAGAATGCCTACATCGAAAGCTTCAACGGCAAGTTCCGTGACGAGTGTCTGAACGAGCACTGGTTTCTCAGCGTGCCGGATGCACGGGCGATCACCCAAGGCTTTCGCTGGACGTACAACCACGACCGCCCGCACAGTGCTTTGGGCAATCGGACACCGACAGAATTCGCGGCACAAGCCGCGCTCCCAGCCTCCGTCTCCCCCCACGGAGGCTGGGGAGCACAACCAACAGAGGGCATGGACAACAAACCAAAATAGGTTACTATCGCTCCCGGACTCTCACATCAATTGGTCCAGTGAGAGGGGGCAGGTCAGTTGGACGTTGAGCGTTGATTTGTTCCCTACTTGGCCGGCGTCGTCGCGTCCGTCCCGAAAATCAGGGTGCCAGATCCGCTTTGCGCCGGATGTGCCGGCTCGGGCACGGCCCAGTTTTTGGATGGTTCCGGTTTCTTCGGCTCGGGCCGGTTCCCTTCCTTGTACAGAAGGCCGTACTTCCGCCAATTCTGCACCAGCCGCACAATTTCGTCGTGCAACGTCGGATCGACCAGCAGTTTGCCCGCCGTCCCCTCGCCCTTCTCAAGACGCGCCAGGATATCATTCAACCGCCTCGTGCTGTCCGCGAGGTTCTTGACCGCCGTGTGGATGTCATCCTGATTGGCAATTACCACCTGATCGACATTGCTCGACGCCTGCTTGAGGTTGTCGGCGGCGTCGGAAAACCTCGTCAGCGTCGAATCCAGCTTCCCGCGATTCTCGTTGACAACTCCGCGCAGGCTCACCGTCAGTCCAACCGCATTGCTGCTCACCGTGTCGATATTGACCAGCGCGGAGTCGATATGATCCAGGCTCGGGCGGCTCAACACCGTCTCATCGATGCGCTGAATGGCTTTGTCCACCCGCTCAATCGTCCCCGCCGCCTGATGCAGCACGTCCACGACACTGTGAATCGCCTCGCTGAGATCCAGGCTCGAAGACCCTTCGACGCTGTCTCCCGGCTTCAGGAACTCCGCCGTCGCGCTCACGGGTATGATGTCCACATAGCGGTCGCCGAGCAATCCGGACTGGTTGATGACGAACTTCGCGTCCTTGCGGATCTTCACATCACCGAGGATCGAGAGTTTCACGATCACTTTCAATTCCCCCGTCTGGTCCAACCGAATGTCGTGCACGGTGCCCACCTTGATGCCCCCGTACAGCACGCTGGCGTCCTGCACGATTCCCCCCACACTGGAGAAAACCACATTGATCTCGTACCCGTTCCGCGTGAGCGGCTCATACTTGCCAAACTTCCAAACAAGCGCCGCCAGCAGTGCCAGACAGACGGCGAAAAACATGCCGACTCGGAATTCAACTGACCGTTTCTGTGCCATGTTGCGCCTCCTCTTGAATTTCCGCGGTCCCCGTTATGAATTGCCTCACGATCGGATCGGTGGTCGCCTGGATCTCCTTCGGTGTTCCCACCGCGTGAATGCGCCCGTCATGCAGCATCGCGATGCGATCGGCGATCTTGTACGCGCTGGTCATGTCGTGCGTCACCGCGAGGCTCGTCACATGCAAGTGGTCACGCGTCCGCAAGACCAAATCGTTAATGTGGTCCGCCAGCACGGGATCCAGTCCCGTGGTCGGCTCGTCGTACAAAATGTACTTGGGGTTGGCCACGCAGGCGCGCGCCAGGCCCGCGCGCTTCCGCATGCCGCCGCTCAACTCGGCCGGCTTCTTGTCTTTCGCATCCAACAAATCCACAATCGTCAACGCCTGCTCCACCCGCTGGGTGATCTCCGGCTCCTCCAGCTTCCGCTCCTCGCGCAGTGGAAACGCCACGTTCTCGAACACCGTCATCGAATCAAACAGGGCCGCTCCCTGGAACAATACGCCAAACTTTTTCCGGATCGGCGTGAGTTCGCGCTCCGACAGCGGATCGATGTCCACGCCGTCCACAATCACCCGGCCCGCATCCGGCCGCAGCAACCCGCACAGGTGCTTGAGCAACACGCTCTTGCCGCCGCCGCTGCGCCCGATGATGACCAGCGTTTCTCGGTCGCGGAGCTCAAAATCCACGCCGCACAATACCTCGGCGCCGTTAAATGACTTGTGTAGGTCCTGGATCTGGATCATACGGGCATGATCCTGTTGAAAATCACCGAGAGGAAAAAATCCGCGATCAGCACGGTCAGGGAAGAGACCACGACGGCTTCGGTCGTCGCCCGACCCACCCCCTCGGCGCCTTCGTCGGCATTGAATCCTTTGTACGTCGAGATCAGGGCGATAAACATCCCGAAAAACACCGACTTGATCAGCCCGCTCATCACATCTTTGGCGGACGTCCACGCGTACATGTGGTCCAGAAAATAGGCCCGGTTGACCCCGCACATGTGCACGCCAATAAAATACCCGCCATAAATACCGAAAAACATGGATTCCGCCGTCAACAGCGGCAGCCCCACCATCAGCGCGATGAACCGCGGCACGGCCAGGTAATCAACCGGCGCCGTTCCCATCGACCGCATGGCATCGAGTTGCTCCGTCACTTTCATCGTGCCCAGCTCCGCGGCAATCGCCGCCCCCACGCGTCCCGCCACCATCAACGCCGTCAGCACCGGCCCCAGCTCGCGCGCCATCGCCACGCTGACGACCGGCCCCACCGCCGTATCCATCTTGACCTTGTGGAATTGCCAGTAGATCTGTGCGGCAAACACCATGCCGGTGAACGCGCCCGTGACCACCACCACCGCCTGCGATTGCCAGCCGATCTTGTAGGTCTGATCGACCGTCTCCAGCCACCGCGGCCGCTTCGAAAAGGTCGTTTTGATGATATCCAGCAACAGCAGGAGCATCGACCCGAGCTGATTGAGCTGGTCGATCACCAATTGCCGAAATCGCTGTACCGCCTCCATGGTGCCGCGCAGCATAAGAGAGCGCCCCACCCGTTGCAAGCCCGCCGTAACCACACGCGTCCCGCATCACCAAACAAACAGGCCGCCCCGAATTTCTTCGGGGCGGCCGCGGGGTGAAACTACGACTCCGCTCAGCTCGCGCTGGCGGCCAGTTGGTTAAACACCAGTTTGTCCTTGTCGTCGCCCACGGCGACTTCGATGATCTCGTTGGGCTTGAAGTTCCCCCGAAGGATTTCCTCGGCAATCGGATCCTGCAGGTACTTTTCCACCGCCCGACGCAACGGACGCGCGCCGAACTGCGGATCGTAGCCCTTCTCAATCAGGAAATCGGTCGCCGCCGCTGTGAGGGCGATCTCCACTTCCTTGTACTTGAGGCGGGTCTTGACCTTTTCGACTTCGAGATGGACGATCTGGCCCATGTCCGCCTTGGTCAGGTTGTGGAACACGATCAAGTCGTCGAGGCGGTTCATAAACTCGGGCTTGAACACGCGCTTGGCTTCTTCCAGGAGCTTGTTCTTCATGTCCGCGTACGTGTGCTCTTCCTTGGCGGGCGCAAAACCGAGTTCGCCGGCCTTGCGGATCATCTCCGCGCCAATGTTGGAGGTCATGATGACCACGCAGTTGCGGAAGTCCACCTTGCGACCGAGCGAATCGGTCAGGTGTCCGTCCTCCAGAATCTGCAAGAGCATGTTCATAACGTCGGGGTGCGCCTTTTCAATTTCGTCGAACAGCACCACCGAGTAGGGACGGCGTCGCACGCGCTCGGTCAATTGGCCGCCTTCTTCGTACCCCACATAGCCCGGAGGCGAACCGACCAGCCGCGAGACGTTGAATTTCTCCATGTACTCGCTCATGTCGAGCTGGATCAACGCATCCTGGTCGCCAAACATGAATTCCGCCAGCGCCCGCGCCATCAATGTCTTGCCCACGCCGGTCGGACCGAGGAACACGAACGAACCAATCGGACGGTTCGGGTCCTTGAGGTCGGCGCGGCTGCGACGTAACGCCTTGCTGATGGCAATCACGGCCTCGTCCTGGCCGATGACCGTCCGCCGCAACTCGGCTTCCATCTGCAGCAGCTTCTCGGTATCCTTCTGTTCCATCCGACTCAGGGGAATGCCCGTCCACTTGGCGACAATCTGCATGATGTCGTCTTCCGTAATCACAATCTGTTTTTCGTCGCGCGCCTGGCGCCATTCCGCCAGCGTCTGCTCGAGACGTTCCCGCGCCTGCTTTTCCTTGTCCCGCAGCCCGGCGGCCAGTTCAAAGTCCTGCGCCTTGATTGCCGCCTCTTTCTGTTCCTTGATCTTCTCAATCTCGCGCTCGGAATCCTGAATGTTCGGGGGCCGGGTCATCGACTGGATGCGCGCCCGCGCGCCCGCTTCATCGACAACGTCAATCGCCTTGTCGGGCAGGAACCGACCGGTAATGTACCGGTCGGAAAGCCGCGAGGCTGCCAGCAGCGCTTCGTCCGAGAACTTGGCCCGGTGATGCTCCTCGTACTTCGGTCGCAGGCCCTTCAAAATCTCGACGGTCTGGTCCACCGTGGGCGGTTCAACGATGATCGTCTGGAATCGTCGCTCCAGCGCCGCGTCCTTCTCGATGTACTTGCGGTACTCGTTCATCGTGGTCGCGCCGACAACCTGCAACTCGCCACGGGACAACGCGGGCTTGATGATGTTGCTGGCGTCCATCGCGCCTTCGGCCGAACCGGCGCCGACGATCGTGTGCAATTCGTCCACGAACAGAATGACGTTCTTCGACCGCTTGATCTCGTCCATCACGGCCTTGATGCGCTCTTCAAACTGGCCGCGATACTTCGTGCCGGCCACCATCAACGCCAGGTCGAGCGTCACGACGCGCTTGTCGCGCAAAATCTCGGGAACATTGCCCTTGGAAACTTCCTGGGCCAGGCCTTCGACAATCGCCGTCTTGCCAACACCGGCTTCTCCGAGAAGCACGGGGTTGTTCTTGGTGCGGCGGCACAAAATCTGGATCACCCGCTCGATCTCGTTCTGGCGGCCCACCACGGGATCAAGGTCGCCCTTGCGCGCCAGTTCCGTGAGGTCGCGCCCGAACATCCGCAACGCGGGCGTCTTCATTTCCTTCTTGCTGGCGGAGGCCTCGCCCTCTTCGGTCGAGCCTTCGCTCGGGGTGAAGTTGGGGTCGAGTTCCTTCAAAATCTCGTTGCGGCAACGTTCGATGTTGACATCCAGCGATTTCAGGATGCGCGCCGCCGCGCCTTCGCCTTCCCGAAGCAATCCCAGGAGAATGTGTTCCGTGCCCACGTAATTGTGGTTGAGCTGCTTGGCTTCCTTCTGCGCCAGCGCCAGCACTTTCTTCACACGAGGGGTGTAGGGAATGTTGCCGACCATCTTGGTCTCGGGCCCGTCCCAATCTGCTTTTCCACTTCCATGCGGACGGTCTCGAGATCGAGACCCATTTTCTGCAGGACGTTGACGGCGACCCCCTGGCCCAGCTTGATCAGGCCAAGAAGCAGATGTTCCGTGCCCACGTAGTTGTGGTTGAACCGGTCCGCTTCTTTGCGGGCCAACGCGAGCACCTGCTGCGCTCGCGGCGTGAAATTGTTCATTTCCATCACCGTCCTCTCATTCTGGTTCGGCTCGCCCGCTGTCCCCCCGGGGACGGTCGGTCAAATCCGGTTTCGAAATCGTTGCCAACTGCGTGCGAACCAACTCCGCCCGCAAAATGTCGCGTTCCTCGGCGGTCAACTTCCGGGCCGCCGCCCGTTGTACGTGGGCTGGCTGGGAGAGAATGAACATTTCGTCCACCGTCACTCGCGCCGTGGCCGGAAATATCTCTAAATCAACCCCCATACGTACCAAACTAAGCAGATTCAATGCCTCTTTCGAGCTAATCGTATGTGCATTGGTTAGAATGCCATACGCACGCCCGATTTGATCATAAACCAACTTCGGCTTTTTTTCAAGGAGCGTGATGCGGGCGTTCTCTTCATGCTCAATGATCTGCAGGACGACCTTGTTGAGACGCTCGACAACTTCCATCTCCTTTTCCCCCAGTGTCGTCTGGTTCGACACCTGGAAGACGTTCCCCAGCGCCTCGGTCCCCTCCCCGTACAGGCCGCGCACAGCCAGACCGAGCTTGTTCACCGCCTGCACGACCTGATTGATCTGGTCGCTGAGCACCATCCCCGGCAGATGCAACATCGCCGACCCGCGCATCCCGGTCCCCACGTTGGTCGGGCACGCCGTCAAATAACCGAGCTTCGGCGAAAACGCAAACTCCAGGTGCTCTTCCAGTTCGGTGTCCACCCGGTCGATGATCTTGAAAATACTCTTGAGCTGCAGTCCCGACTTGATCGCCTGCATGCGCAGGTGATCTTCCTCGTTGACCATGACACTGATCGTCTCGCGATCATCGATGACCACGCCGCTGCCCACGTTCTTGGCCGCGTGTTCCCGGCTGATCAGATGGCGCTCCACCAACACCTGTTTGTGGATCGCACTGATGTTGTCCATCGAATCCCCAAAGTGTTCGGCCATCTCCGGCAACGCCTCGACCACCGGCTGGATCGTGTCGAGCAGCTTCTGGCGTTCGATCTTCTTGGCCCAACCCGGGAACGGATGATCGCGAATGTTGCGCGCCAGCCGGACCCGTGACGACAGGACAATCTTGCTGTTGGGTCCATCCGCCTTGACCCACTCGCTCGGACTCTTCAGCAAATCGTCGATCTTCATGGTCGCATTACTCGGTGGCGCGCGCCGCGCCAACGGTCTTTTTCCACTTCGCTTCCATCTCGCGAATCTGGTCGCGAAGTTGCGCCGCATCCTCATACTTCTCTTCGCGCACCGCCTTCTCCAACTGCTCCGCCAATTCCTGCATCTTGCCGTTCAGGGCCAGCGTGTGCACGGCCCTGGCCGGCACCTTGCCCACGTGATGGTCCCCCTTGTGCATCGCTTTCAATAACGATGCCAGGGCCGGCTCAAAAGTTTCCCAACACGCGCTACACCCGAGCCGGCCGGTCTTTTTGAAGTCCGCCTGCGTGAAGCCGCACACCGGGCATTGCGCCCCCGGCACTTCGATCCTCGATTCCTCCCCCGCGCCCAGCTCGACCAGCAAATTCGCCAGGGAGAATCCCGCCGCTTCCTGCACGCCCTTCTCCTTGGCACAGGACTCACACAAGTCCACTTTCAACATCTTCCCGTCCACAATCTGGGTCAGATGGACTGTCGCCTCGGCCTTTTTGCAAATGTCGCAGAGCATGGTCTATTTCGTCCCGATCAATACCCCGTCCGTCCGGGTCAACTTACGGAAATCTTCCGTCAATTTCAAGGTAAGCGGCCCCGGATCGCCGGAACCAATGATCCGTCCGTCAATGCTCGCCACCGGCACGATCTCCGCGGCGGTTCCCGTGAGAAACACCTCGTCCGCCGTCGATAAATCGTACCGCGTCAGGTTCGGTTCGCTGGCGTCAATGCCGCGTTTGGCCGCCAATTCGAACACCACCTGGCGCGTGATGCCAATCAACGCACCCGCGCTGACCGGCGGTGTCTCCAGTTTGCCGCGCCGCACCAGGAAAATATTGTCACCCGTGCATTCGGCGACGTGTCCCTGGCTGTTGAGCATGATCGCTTCCACCGTCCCGGCGTTCACCGCCTCGATCTTCGCCAGGATATTGTTCAAATAATTCAACGACTTGATCGACGGACTCACCGCGGCGGAATTTGTCCGCTGCGTACTCGCCGTAATCAGTTTCAGCCCCTTGCGGTACACTTCCTCGGGATACAACTCGATCGTGTCCGCGATAATGAACACCGTCGGATTCTTGCACCGAAACGGGTTGAGCCCGAGGGAACCGACCCCGCGCGTGACGACGAGCCGGATATAGCCGTCCTTCAGCTTGTTTTGGCGGCACGTTTCGCAACACGCTTCAGTCAGTTGCGCCTTCGTCAAGGGAACCGGCAGCATGATCGCCTTCGCGGAATTGAACAGACGATCCAGATGCTCCTCGAGACGGAAAATGCGGCCGCCGTACAGGCGGATGCCCTCGAATACCCCGTCGCCATACAACAGCCCGTGGTCGAAAACGGATACCTTCGCCTCGTCTTTTGAGACGTATTTGCCGTCCAGATAGATCTTCACAATCGTTCTTTCACTCCTGCTTCTACTTACTCCATAATCCGGCCATCCGCAATCTCCAACACCCGTTCGCCGCGCGTGGCAACGTGCTGGTCGTGGGTCACCATCACCAGCGTCGTTCCCGACTCCTCGCGTAACCGCCACAGCAAATCGAGGATCGCCTCGCCGGTCTTCGAATCCAGGTTGCCGGTCGGTTCATCCGCCAGCAACAACGTCGGCCGATTCATCAGCGCCCGCGCCACGGCGACGCGTTGCTGCTCGCCACCGCTCAACTCCGCCGGTCGGTGCAGCAGCCGCTCCCCAAGCCCGACGGACTTCAGCAACTCCCGGCCCCGTTCGGCCACGCCGTCCCGCGTCCGCGGCTGCATCAACGCCGGCAGGCAGACGTTCTCCAGTGCGTCGAGTTCCGGCAACAAATTGTACGACTGAAACACAAACCCGATTTGCTCGTTGCGCAGTTTCGTCCGCGCCGCGCCCGACATCGTAAAAAGCGAAGCGCCATCCAGGCTGACATCGCCTGCGGATGGCGCATCCAATCCGCCGAGCAAATGCAACAAGGTGCTCTTTCCCGCTCCGGACGCGCCGACAATCACGAGCGCTTCACCACGGCGCACCCGTACGTCAATCCCCCGCAACACCTCAAGCTCCCGCGAACCCAAAGTGTAGGATTTGCGAAGCCCGCGCGCAACCAAAATGTCCCCGCCGGCCTCATTCATATCGCAGTGCCTCCACGGGTTGGAGGCGGGCGGCGCGCAAGGCCGGCAGCAAGCCCGCCAGCGTGCAAATCACCAGCGCCGAGATGCCAATGGTCAGGAGATCCTGCACCGTCAGAAACGCCGGGATGCTGGGAAAATTGTAGATGTCGCGCGGAAACAATTCAATGCCGACGACGTGTGAGAGAAAATGATTGATCGGGTTGATGTTGTGAACGGTCAGCAAACCCAGTCCGATCCCGATGGCCACGCCGAACACGCCAACGATAAACCCTTGGAGCAGGAAAATGCGCAGGATTTTTCCCGAGGCCGCGCCCAGCGCTTTCATCACACCGATCTCGCGCGTCTTTTGCACGGTAACGGTGATCAACGTGCTCATGATGCCAAATGCGGCGACGATGATGATGAACGTCAGGATGAAGAACATCACCGATTTCTCCACCTGGATGGCGCCGAGCAACCGCTGGTTCATCTGCGCCCATGTCTGCGCCCGTAGCGGCGGCGGAAGCTTCTGGTTCAACGCGTCGGCCACGTCGCGCGCGCCATCGATCGGGTCATCGGTCGTGATTTCGATCCCTTGGACGGCATTGCCGAGGCTATAGAGTTCCTGCGCCGTCTCCAACGACGTAAAAATCAGGCCGACATCGTACTCGTACATTCCCGACTCGAAAATGCCCGTGACCGTCAACTCCATCGGCACGTCAACTTCCTGCCCCTTCTTCTCGATGTAGCGGGGCGAGTACACGGTGATCTTGTCACCGAGAAAAATTCCGTATTGCGACGCGAGCTCGCGCCCGATGAGAACCGTGTCGCCGTCGAGGTCGAGGCGGCCCTCCTTGATATACGTGCCAAGCTGGCTGACGGTCACCTCGCGCTTGGGGTCGATGCCCTTGAGATACGGAGTCGCCACGCGATGCTCAAACTCGATGAGCACCAATCCCATGGCGAACGGCGTCGCCGCCTTCACGCGCGGTGTGCCCAACACCGTCTTCAACAACTTGTCGCTGTGGTCGATCACCCCGCCCATCACCGTCACGTGCGCGTGCATGCCCATGAGTTTTTCGCGCAACTCGCGGTCGAATCCACTCATGACCGCGATCACCACGATGAGGACCCACACGCCGATCGTCACACCGGACAGCGAAATGAGCGTGATGACGGAAACAAACGTACGCTTGGGTTTGAGATAACGAAGCCCGAGAAACAGTTCAAAAGGCAGGCGCGTCATGAAAGGAAAAACCCGCTACGGGTTCGGTCGCAGCAACGGGAACAGGATGACATCGCGGATGCTCTCCGCGCCCGTAAGCATCATCACGAGGCGGTCGATGCCCATGCCCATCCCGCCGGCGGGCGGCATCCCGTGTTCCAGCGCCAACAGAAAATCCTCGTCCAGTTTTTCGTCGTGTCCTCTGGCTTGCATCAGCAATCGGACGCGCTGCAGGACCGGGTCGTTCAACTCGGAATACGCCGGCGCAATCTCCTGCCCGTTGATGACCAGCTCGAACACGTTGACGATGCTCGGGTCCTGCTTGTTGGGCTTCGCCAGCACGACCAGTTCCGCGGGCAGGTGCGTCACGAACGTCGGGTTCATCAACGTCGGTTCGATCACCTTCTCGAAAATCGCGTTGGTCACTTCATAGTCGGGCGTTTCCGCCGTGGATTCGACCCCCATGGTGATGGCCTGGGACCGCCGTTCGTCCGGCGTGAGCGTAAACCATTCCTTGCCAATGCGCTCCTCGATCAACTCGCGATACGTCACGCGCCGCCACGGCGGCGTGAGGTCGATCTCCTGGCCGTCGTGGCGTTTGACCAGCAGCGAGTCCACGACGCTTTCCGCGACCGACACGACCAATCCCTGCGCCAGGTCCATCATCGTCTCGTAGTCGCCGTAGGCCTGGTAGACTTCGAGCATGGTGAACTCGGGATTGTGACGACGCGAGATGCCTTCATTGCGGAAATTGCGGTTGATCTCATAAATGCGCTCGAAGCCGCCGACGAGCAGTCGCTTCAGGTACAGCTCGGGCGCGACGCGCAGAAACAGGTCGATGTTCAACGCCTCGTGGTGCGTCTGGAACGGTTTGGCCGCTGCCCCGCCGGCGATGGGTTGCATCATCGGCGTTTCGACTTCCATAAACCCGCGTGAATCAAGAAATTTGCGGATCTCCGCCACGACGCGGCTCCGTACCACAAACGTTTCCCGCACATTGTCGTTGAGGATCAAATCGAGATAGCGCTGGCGGCAACCGCGTTTCAACGTCCTTGAGGCCGTACCACTCCTTCGGCAACGGCTGGATCGACTTGCTCAACAGCGTGACGGTCTCCACTTTCACGGTCAGTTCGCCGGCGTGGGTCGTTAAACAACTTGCCCGTCACGCCGATGATATCGCCGAGATCGACGAAATTCTTGAACAGGTCGAACTGCTCTTCGCCGATTGCCTGTTTCTGTACGTAAATCTGGATTTTCCCGGTCGAGTCCTTGATGTCCGCAAACAGGCTTTTGCCCATGTCGCGGTGGCTGAGCACCCGCCCCGCCAATTGCACCTCGCGGTCGGGTGTCGGGTACTGTAACCTACTGGTTCCATTACGTATTGCTCTTGCCGAAGGATGTGGCCGAAAAATTTCCACCGGGCAATCCTTGCACAAAAGGAGATCGGCTTCTGACCAGTTCGTCTGTAAAGCGCGTCATTGCTAATCTTCTGCGGGAAAAAAACACCTAAGGAACGCCGCAACATCTTCCTGTGCGCAGCATCCAAGCGTTCATCGAGATGCTTGTTCATAGCCTGTGTGCCAATATTATACAACAGGTGCGGCATAACAAAGGCGTTGAACAAAAGCAGCCGCTTGGTCTCAGTCACAAGATGGCGGCGGCACCATATTTTATTCAGACCAGCGAAAGCTGCATTCGCTCGTGAGATCCTGAGGTCAATATCCCTGCTTGTGTCAAGGAGCGTGCCTAAATGCCTCACGGATCTCCAGGACTCCGTCCCCCTCGCTCCAAGAGAGTCACCGGCGGTGCAAGAAGGGCAGCGAAAGGAGGCCGCAGGGTCAGTCTCGAACCTGTTGACAGTGGTTGGCGACAGAGGCACACAACAGTAGTGCCACCAATGAGAGCAGGCGTCGCACATGGCAGCAGCACGAGTACAGCGTTTCGAACAGCGAGGGCACTCAGACTCTGCCGGGAAGAGCATCAATTGATTTCGCTCAGTCTTGTCAATATTCAGCTTCAAATTCCACTCCGGCAGAGTCTCCTTGGCTGCAGCTAAGCGAGCGTCAAGATAGGCCTCTTGCGTCGAATAATGGTCAACATCATCCGCATAAGACGTAGTTGATGGTAGGCCAAGGAGAGCGTCAAGAGACGGGCGGACAGTAATCAGGGTCGTGCGCATCTCAACGCAGCGGAGGGCTTTGGATAGGTAAGCGATGAAGAGAAGGCCAGAAAGACCGTCTCCTTGTGGAGCGCCCAACGTCGAGAGAATCTGCCTCGAGAGGGCGCAACCAACGCGAACGACCAACCGTGTACCGGACAGCAACAAGCGTATCATTCGCAA
>CAVYAC010000131.1:0-5714 GCA_963766065.1 uncultured Verrucomicrobiae bacterium | reverse complement strand
AGTGCCCTGACGCCCGCTCAGTTTGCCCAGCTCTACAACATCGATATCGTCGGCGACGGCATCCCGGACTGGTGGCGCTTGCTGTGGTTCGGCAACAGTTCCTCCACCAACTCCACGGCGTGCACCGCCTGTGATGCCGACGGCACCGGCCAGAACAACTTCTTCAAGTACGTCGCCGGACTGATCCCACCGACCCGACCCAGGTCTTTACCGTGCAGATCGCGGCCTCCAATCAGGTCATGAACCTGACCTTCGGCCCCATCAATGGCGGGCTCACTTATACCGTGCAGTCCAGCCCCGATCTGGTCAACTACAGCGGCCTCGCCTCCAGCACCGCGCCGCAACCAATGGCAGCCAGGTCGCCATCTCCGACCTTGCCCCCTGGCCCTCCAACGAGTTCTATCGCGTCCAGATCTCACTGCCCTGAATCACGCCGACCAGTTGCCGATAACATCATTCGCGCTGTGGCTCCCTTGTCCCGTCGAGGCCCGTATTTGCGATACCGGCATCAAAGTGGCCGCTCTGCCCGGAAAGAGACGGATTTAGCAATTTCTGACTTGAATTCCGGCAAGACACCGCTACATTTAGTCTAGGAAAGGTACCTTGGCCGCGTATGCTGAGGAGGGGTTGTAACGCTCGTATTGTGGTGGGGAAGCAGTGCGGGAGACAAACCACTCGAAGACGTTCGGTTGGCCAGGTAGTCGCAGGACCATGATAAAACATTCCAGTTGGGGAAGAATCCCGCAGGCAACAATTGCTTGGCTGCTTTTTTTTGCGCTCGTTGGTAAACCGTTTTCCTCTGTCGCCGCACCATCGACGCAGGTCGGCTGGGGATCGATTCCGTACAGTGGCATCTGGTCCAACGGCAGCCAGGCGGGGAGTGGGTTCGGCTCGTGGCAGCTCAGTCCGACGACCAACAGCTCTACCGTCTTCTTCTTTGTTGGCAGCTCCACATCGACCGACAACGGTGCCGCACCGGGAAATGGCAGCAACGACATCAACACCGCCGGAGTCGCTTGGGGTCTTTCGGCTTCGAACGGCGCACTGGCTTCCGCGACGCGTCCGTTCCCGAGCGCATTGACCTCCGGTCAGGTTTTCCAAATCGACATGGACAATGGGTATATCAATTCCGTGCGGCAGCGTCGGGTTCGCCCTCCAAAACAGCTCCGGCAACGCCGTCTGGGAATACTATTTCACCGGCGGGTCCAGCACCTACACCATTAGCGCCGGGAGCGTAGCGGCCCCGCCCTTCCGAAATTTACCGATGTCGGCATGCACCTGACGTTTACGCTGACATCAACCAACACGTATTCGTTCAGCGTGCTGGCCTACACCCCCGGGCGGCGCGGCGGGGGCAGGGACCACCTACAACTACACCGGCACCCTGCTGAACCCAAGCGGAGGACAGTCGATCACCAACGCGAGGGTATTCAATTATCAAGCCGGGACCGGCACCAATTACGCCGCCTATTTCAACAATCTGAGCATCTCCGGCGGCACCGCCAGTGACAGTGCCGCCGCCGCCGCTTACAACACGGCCGGCACCACCTTCCGCGTCTGGGCGCCAAATGCCACGGCCGTGCACGTCTGGGGACAGTGGAACGGCTTCTCCCCACCTCCGCCACGCCGCTGTACTCGGAGGGCAACGGCAATTGGTCCGCCGATGTGACCCCGGCGCCTAGCGGGGACGGATACGAGTACTACATCTCCAATTCCACTGTCGGCACCAACGTCTTTAAACAGGATCCACGAAGCCGCAGTGTGGCCAATTCCGGCAGCGTTAGCTACATTTATAATACAACCAAATTCAACTGGGCGGGCGACAACTTCACCGCTCCCGGTCTGAGCAACGCCGTCCTATACGAATTGGACATTTCCTCGTTTAACGACCCGGGTGCGCCGAATAATCCTGGCACCTTCTATACGGCGACTAACCTGTTGGCTTTCCTGCAACAGGTCGGAGTCAACGTCGTGGAAGTCATGCCTGTCGCGAATTTTCCCGGGAGTTTCAGTTGGGGCTACAACCCCGCCGACCCGTTCGCCGTGGCGAGCAGCTACGGTGGTCCGATGCGTTCAAGACCTTCGTCAAGACCGCCCATCAATACGGTATTGCGGTGATCCTCGATACGGTTCAGAACCACTGGGGCGGCACCGACGCTCCGTGCTACGGAGATTTGTGTTATGCCACGTGGGAATTTGACGGCTCCTATTCCAGTTCGGGTGGCACCAATTATGGCGGAATCTACTTCTACCAGACGCCGCCCTGCTTGCCCATCGCGTATACATGGGGCCCGAGGCCCGATTATGGCACGCCGCAAGTCTACCAGTACATTGTGGACGATATCACGATGTGGATGAGTGAATGCCACGTGGATGGCTTCCGTTGGGACTCAGTTGGGGAAATCGAGGGAGACTACATCCCCGGCAGCGCAACATGTAATGGCAGTTACACCAACCCTGACGGCGTAAGCCTGGTCACCAACTGCGCCAACATCATCCACTCCCAACCGGGGGGCAAGATCAACATCGGGGAGGATGATCCGAATCACGAGTACGGATTCAATGGATTCGATGCTACCTGGAATAACAACGGCTTCTACGGCCTCGTCCAGCCGAATTTGACCGCGGCGAGTGATGCCAGCCGGAACATGGGCTCGATCAGCACCGCGGTTAACATCGGCAACAATGGCTACGGAGGCCAGGCGCCGAGTGGGTGGGGGAACATTGTCTTTACGGAAGACCACGATCAGTGCGGCTGCGTAAGCCCTCCTTGTGGTGGCGCCCAACGTATCCGGTGCAAATTGACAGTGCTGACCCGACGGGCTACTACGCCCGCAAACGCTCCACGCTCGGCGCGGCCCTCGTTTTGAGCGCGGAGGGGATCCCCATGTTGTTGTCGGGCCAGGAAATGCTGACCACCAATGCGTTCGTTGCCAACATACCGCTCAACTGGTCGCAAACGAACACGGTCCCGTACAGCAGCATCCTCTCGTTCTACACCGACATGATCCGCCTGCACCGGAACCTCGATGGCCGATCTTCGGGTTTGACCGGTCTAAATACTGGTACCATTTGGGAGGACAATCGCACCAACACCCCGATGATCGCCTACCACCGATGGAACACGGGCAACGTCGGAGACAACGTCATTGTCATCTGCAATTTCGCCAACACCAACTGGCCCGCCTACAATATCAGTGGGTTCCCTCATAACGGCACGTGGTACGTGCAACTGAACAGCGACTGGACCAAGTACAGTCCCGACTACGCCAATTACGGCAGCAGCGGCAGTATCACCGTAAGCGGGGGCACGGGCACGTTCTCCATCGCCCCCTACAGCCTGTTGGTCCTGTCGCAGAACATCCCCGGTGCGCCGCCCACACCACAGGACCTCACGGTCACCGGCGTTGCCACCAACCAGATTACGATCTGTTGGAATGTCTCCAGCGCCGCCACCGGTTACATCGTTAAGCGCAACAGCTCCCCAATCGCCACCACCAGCGCCACTTGTTATACCGACACCGGATTGGCCGTGGACGTAACCTACTGCTACACCGTCGCCGCCACCAACAACTCTGGCGGTGTTTCCTCCTATTCCACCCCGGCCTGTGCCACAACACTGCCGGCCACCGGTGCCACCAACTTACTGGCCTACTGGGAGTTTGACGAAGGCAGCGGCACAGTCGCCAACGATTCTTCCGGAAACACCAACACCGGCACCGTGGTCTTTAACAGCGGCACCGGCTCCTGGATCCCAACGGCATGGTCAACGGTGCTCTCTCCTTTGATGGCGGGTCTACCCAGGTGACCGTTTCCAATTCCTTGTCACTCAATCCCGTCAACGGCATCACCATCGCCGCCTGGGTCAATGACGCCAGCGGCGGATGGTTTGACGATGAACGCATCCTGGAGAAAGGCAAGTCCGACAATCAATACGCTCTCTTCGCCAATCCGTCCAACCAACTCGAATTCCTGTTGGCCGGCGTCTCCAACGGCACCCTTGTGGTCAGTCCCCCGTCCTCATACGCCTGGCATCATCTGGCCGCCACCTACGACGGCTTCTCGTCGATCAGCCTCTACATCGACGGCCAACTGGCCGCCCAACAATCCGCCAGCGGCGCCCTGCCCGTGACCACCGATCCGCTGGCCATCGGCAACAAACCCGGCAACTCCTCGCCGAACTATTTCTTCTACGGCGACATCGATGACGTGCGCATCTACGGCAGCGCCCTGCCGCCCGCTCAGATCGCCCAACTCTACAACATCGATATCGTCGGCGACGGCATCCCGGATTGGTGGCGCTTGCTGTGGTTCGGCAGCAGTTCCTCCACCAACGCCGCTTCCTGCGCCGCCTGTGATTCCAACGGCACCGGCCAGAACAACTTCTTCGACTACGTCGCCGGGCTCAATCCCACCGACCCGACCCAGGCCTTTACCGTGCAGATCGCCGCTTCCAATCAGGTCATCAACCTGACCTTCGGCCCCGTCAACCCCACAGACACCTATACCGTGCCATCCAGCCCGGATCTGGTCAACTACAGCGCCCTCGTCTCGAACACGTCGCTGCAGGCCGTCGGCAGCAATCAGTTCACCACCACCGACCCCTATCCCTGGCCCTCCAACGAGTTCTATCGTATCCAGATCTCGCTACCCAGCCCGTAACCGCCCGGCATTTGAGACCGCATTGTTTGCCGATCGCGTGCGCCTCCCGGTCGCACCGTCCAATCCCGGTCGATTCCCTCGCGGCTTGACGCACAGGCAAATTCCGACGACAAGTAGGGAATGGCGTTTTCAAGGGTCACTTAACATTCTCGGTCTTACGGAGGTATTGGCCATGATGAGTTTGGAATCCAGCGTGCAGGCATTCGCCCGCGACGGGTTTGCCCACCAGTTCGGCAAACCCTCCGTACCGGTCAAAGACGATCCCGAATGGCGCAAGGTGCGCGACACCGGCACCCGCCTGTGGCTCGACACCGGCGACATCGACGAAGCCGGCAAGCTGTGGAACTCCTCGCTCGATGCGTTGACGACCAACAACACCCTTCTCAACAAGGAAATCCAAAAAGGCATCTACGACGATCTCGTCGCGAAAGCTGCCCGCGTCGTGCTGGATGCTTCACCGAAAATCAGTCCGCAAGATTTGGTGTTGGAAATCGCGTTCATCCTCAACGCCCATCACGCCCTGCGCCTGTCAACCGGTTCGACGCCAACGTCAGCGTCGAGTTGCACACTGATCTGGCGGGCGAGTCAACCGCACGGTCGCCTACGGCAAACGCTATTTTGCAATCTGTCCCGAACGGTTCTACGTCAAGGTGCCGCTCACGCCCGCCGGTTATCTGAGCGCCCGCAAACTCGCGGCGCCGGTATCCCGATGAATTTCACACTCGGCTTTTCGGCGCGTACAACTATCTCGCCGCCCTGCTGACGAAGCCCGACTACTGAACGTGTTCCTCGGACGCTTGAACTCGGTCGTCGCCGACAACAAGTTGGGCGACGGCCGCAATGTCGGCGAGAAGGCCACGCTGGCCACGCAGCGCGCATTGCTCGACTTGCGCAACGCCGGCCGCCAAAGACCAGGCTTATCGCCGCCAGTATCCGCCCGGCGAACAAATTGGCGCTCTCGCCGGCGTGGACGTGCATACGATGCCGACAAAGGCCGCCGCCGAATACCGCGCCAAGCCGTTGCCGAACCCCACCTCACAGGTCGCCAATGA
>CAVYAC010000130.1:0-3495 GCA_963766065.1 uncultured Verrucomicrobiae bacterium | reverse complement strand
CGAGGCGTATTTGAAGCAAACGGGCATCGCGGACACGGCGTTCTTTGGACCAGAAGCCGAATTCTTCATCTTTGACGATGTTCGCTTCGGTCAGACATCCAACAGCGGCTATTACTACATCGATTGCAACGAGGGCATTTGGAACAGCGGCCGTGAAGAGTTCCCCAACCTCGGCAACAAGATCCGCCACAAAGAGGGGTATTTCCCTGTTCCCCCGCAGGACACACAAGCCGACATTCGCAACGAAATGATCATGGTCATGAAGGATTGCGGCCTGAAAGTGGAGCGCGAGCACCACGAAGTGGCCACCGCCGGCCAGGCCGAGATCGACCTGCGCTTTAACTCGCTGGTCTGCATGGCCGACGACATGATGCTCTACAAGTACATCGTCAAGAATGTCGCCAAGCGCCACAACAAGACCGTGACGTTCATGCCGAAGCCGCTGTTCGGCGACAACGGCAGCGGGATGCACACGCACCAGAGCTTGTGGAAGAAGGGCAAGCCGTTGTTCGCGGGCAAGGAGTACGCCGGCCTCAGCGATATGGCCCTGCATTACATCGGCGGCATCCTCAAACACGCCAGCGCCGTGGCCGCGATCATGAACCCGACCGTCAACAGCTACAAGCGGCTGACGCCGGGCTTCGAAGCGCCCGTCAACCTCGCGTATTCGAGCCGCAATCGCTCGGCCGCAGTCCGCATCCCGACGTATTCACCGAGCCCAAAGCCAAGCGCATTGAGTATCGTCCGCCCGATCCGACCGCCAACCCGTACATTGCCTTCGCGGCGCTGTTGATGGCGGGCCTGGATGGTATTGAGAACCGGATCGATCCTGGCGAGCCGCTGGACAAGAACATCTACGAGTTGCCGCCGTCCGAACTCAAGAAAGTGCCGTCGATGCCGGGCAGCCTTACCGAGGCCTGCGACGAACTGGAAGATGACCACGAGTTTCTGCTGAAGGGTGATGTGTTCACGCAGGATGTCGTTGACACCTGGATCGAAATGAAGCGCAAAGAGCAGGATCAGGTGCGCTTGCGTCCGCATCCGTGGGAATTTCACATGTACTACGACGCGTAAAAGAATTGCGTCACGCGCAGGGCCGAAAGTTCGCACGAGCTTTCGGCCCTGTTTTTTTCTGCGTTGCGCAATGCACGAAAAATTTCTTTGGCGCGCATCACTTTTTTCTTGAACCGCGCAACGTCGGTCACTATGCTGCTCCGCGCAAAGGCGAAGGCGAGGATAACAGAGAGGGCTGTGAATAAGTTGTGGACAACTTGGGCGTTCAGCCACGTTTTGCTGGTCGGCTTCATGCGATGCCCAAGGAATGTGGATTTTGTGGTTCACGTCTCTCCTGAGTCCGACACGAATGATGTGAGGGGAAAACGCAGCCGCACAGCGGTGTAAAAGCCGTTTGAGACGTTTTTTTCGCGGTTGTACGGGTGTGTTAATCAAGGCAGGGGGTTTTTCACGGTTTTTGTCTCCTTGGATTCGTGTGCGGGTCACTCCTTCCGTTCGCCCCGGCTGGAAAATGCCCGCAGACGCGGTGCGCAGCCGCGGTGTTGACAGCCTGTGAATAAGTCGAGGCTCGTAATGACGGAGGAACCATGACAACTGGGCACGATCAACTATGGCGTGACGCGAGCAAAATCCTGCAAGGGATGCTCAATCCGGAGTTATTCACCGGTGGTTTGCGCCCATCAGACCGGTCGAACTCAACCAGGACGGACTCGTCTTGGGTGTGGCCAACGAGTTTTACCAAATCTGGCTTCAAGATAACTTTCTGCCGTTGATCCGCGAGGCGGTCAACCAAGTCTCCCGCCATCCCCTCCAGGTCCGACTGACCGTCAGCCAGGGATTGAAAGTGCCACCCGAACTGCCTCAGCCGTGCCTCTAGCCACGAGAAGCGGTCGTCGGGCAGGACCGATCTTGATGTGAAATTGAATCCGCGTTACACGTTTGATTCGTTCGTGGTCGGGCCGAACAACAACTTCGCCCATGCGGCGGCGCTGGCTGTCGCCCAATCACCCGCCAAGGCGTATAACCCGCTGTTCATCTATGGCGGCGTCGGGCTGGGCAAGACGCATCTGATGCAGGCCATCGGTCACGCATCCTCCAACGGCGCCAAGAACCGCAAGGTCAGCTACATCACCTGCGAACAGTTCACCAACGACTTCATTCAGGCCATTCAAAACAACACCATGACGAAATTCCGCAAGAAGTACCGCCAGGTCGATGTGCTGCTCATCGACGACATCCAGTTCCTTGCGGGTAAAGAGCGGATGCAGGACGAGTTTTTTCATACGTTCAACACGTTGTTCGACGCCCACAAGCAGATCGTGCTGTCCAGCGACCGGCCGGCGGCCGAGATCGCCAATTTGGAGAATCGGCTGGTTTCCCGCTTTGAATGGGGTCTCGTCACGGAACTCCAGCCGCCCGCGCTGGAGACGCGGATCGCGATCCTCAAGAAGAAGGCGGCGATGATCGACGTGAAACTTTCCGACCAGGTGGTGGAATTCATTGCGGAGAAATTTCGCACCAACATTCGCCGTTTGGAAGGCGCCCTCGTTCGGGTCGCCTCGTACACATCTCTCACGGGCAAAGAATTTCCGTGACGCTTTGGAGAACCTGCTCCGTGACGCGCTTCACGAAAAGGCCAGGCGAACCATCACCATCGAATCCATTCAGAAAAAGGTCGCTGAGCACTTCGATATCCGGATCGCGGACATGACCAGCCGACGCCGCCCGCAAAACGTGGCGTTTCCCCGCCAGGTCGCCATGTACCTGAGCCGCACATTGACCGCGGTCGCTCGCGGACATCGGGGAATAATTCGGTGGTCGCGACCACGGCACGGTCCTACACGCCTGCAGGCTGATTGAAACGCGCTCGTCGAAGGACCAACAACTGCGGCAGACGGTTTCCTATCTTGAACAGTCGCTGCAACGACAATAACTTGCCAACAAGTTGTCAGTCGGTTGGGAGAATTCGCCGATCACTCGAGTTTGGAGACAGGTTCCAATGAAGGTGGTCCAGAATTCTCTCGTTTACCCCCGCTCGACGCCTTGCGTAACTGCTTGCTGTGTCCTTGACAAGAAAAGTTGTTTGATATATTCACAGCCCGAACGGTAACGACTCTTTATTTGGTATAATAATTAGTAGTCATACATCTGTGCCATATGCCGGTTAAACTCAAAGTCACCAAGGAAGCGATTCTCGATGGATTGCAACGCGTGCAGAATGTCGTGACCACGCGAACCACACTGCCGATTTTGTCGAACGTCTTGATCCAGGCGTCCAATGGAGGACTCAACCTGACAACCACCGACTTGGATGTCGGAGTGCGTTGCCGCGTGGAGGCCGAGGTAACGGAAGCCGGTTCGACAACATTGCCGGCCCGCAAACTCTTCTCGATCCTGAAGGAAGTGGCCGCTGCCGAAATCGAGATTGAAGTGGACGACCGCGATGCCGCATCTATTCGTTGCGGATCTTCTTATTATAGA
>CAVYAC010000129.1:0-38771 GCA_963766065.1 uncultured Verrucomicrobiae bacterium | reverse complement strand
CCAGTTGCTGCTGCCGCCAGCACTGGTCATGCCGTAGAGATTCGTGCCGTCCAGCGTCAGCGAGCCGGAGGGAAAACTGCCGTCGTTGCCACCGCTGCCAAACGAATGCAGGATGGTGTAGCCGTTGCCGTCGATGTTGATCTGGAAGACCACGCCGCTGCCGCTGCTGCCGCCAGCACTGGTCATGCCGTAGAGTTTCGTGTCGTCCAGCGTCAGCGAGCCCCGGGGAAAACCACCGTCGTTGGCGACGCTGCTAAACGAATGCAGGATGGTGTAGCCGCTGCCGTGCGTATTGATCCGGAAGATCGTGCCCCAGTTGCTGCTGCCGCCTCTGTAGGTCATGCCGTAGAGGGTCGAGCCATCCAGAGTCAGAGAGCCCTCGGGATTGATGCCGTCCTTGGGCCAGCCAGCGAAATTGTGGAGCAGGCCGTACTGCGCCTGCGAGTTGGCGGTGGCGGCCAGCAACAAGGTTGCGCTGGCGAGTGTGATCAGGATTCGCAATGTTCTCATGGTTCTCTTTGTTTGCGGGGCTCTTGCCTCGACGAGTCTTGCCCGCATCTTGATGCGACCCAGAAATGCACCGAACGGCCGGCCCCTGACCTGCTGTATTTTGCTGCCGCGATCTGACGGCTGTCAAGCCAGCGGATTATGAGGTTTGGTGGCGTGGGGGGAATCCCTGAAGCCCTCACGCACCGCCAGCGTAATTCCACCTCGATGGAAATTGTCCGGACTCCGGACTATTACGCCCCCCGAGGCGGCAATGGCGGCGGGGGGCGGGGAATCGGAGAAGGGTTGCTGGGGGGTGAGGCCCAAGTCACGCAACAGCTCGTGGTCGGCATCGGCTTCGGGGTTTTGGGCGGTGAGGAGTTTGTTGCCGTAGAAGATCGAGTTGGCGCCGGCGAAACAGCACAGGGCTTGGGCTTCGCGGGACAGGCGGGAGCGTCCGGCGGACAGACGGACCCTGGCGCGCGGGAACGCGCAAAAGTGATCTCCACCACTCAAGCCGAGGAAACAGGAACAAATCTTCAAATTAAGGCACCGCCACCTTTGGAGCTTGGCAGAGAACACCGCTTTGCTAGACTGACAAACGATGAGTGTGCGACGGATTAGAGAATCTCTGCCATGCGAGGAAAAGCAGATTGGACACACGATTGCAGCGAGTTGGTGGCCGGGCAGGTACTACGGCGTCCTGACGTTTGGATCGGATACGTCTAGCGATGAAGGCAAACTGATTTACGCCTTGGAAAACAAGACCGGGTTCAAGGACGTTTGAGTCGATGCGAAGACCAGCTCTATTGATTGCCGCATTTGTCCTGATTGTGGCGGGGATGGCACATGCGGGAGACAGGATCGCGGTTGACGCCGGGATCAACAACCGGCCCATTCATCTCGCGCTCGATACCGGGGCTGGTTCTTCGATGCTGTTTCCCGGTGCGGTGAGCCGACTCGGGCTAAGAACCAACGCGATGGGTTATACGGAGGAATGTACGCTGACGGTCGGGAAGATATCGCAACGGACCGTGTTTGCGGTTCTTGACGCGCCTTCCTACCTGCCGTTGGACATTGATGGATTTCTCTCCTGGACAGCCGTCAGCAACCATGTTTTCCGACTCGATGTCGAACGGGGCGTCTGTCGGGTTACGGATGACCTGCCTCCCGACCTTGAAGGATGGGCGCGATGGAGACTTGTGACCAACGCACCGGTGGTGATCTTTGAATGCTCCAACAATGTGGAAGCAACAAGGATTGGCATTGATACCGGATCCGCCGATGGCGTGATGCTCAGTCCCGAGCGGTGGCAGAAGTGGCGCGCGGCGCACGCCGGCCAGCCATCGACGCTCGACAATGGTTGGCTTCCCGGGGACAAACTGTTCGTAAGGGAAGTGCTCCGGGCGCGGAAAATCGAACTCGGGGGCTTGACGCTCCACGATGTGCCGGTGACCAAAGCCACGCCGAGCTTCGGCGAGACCTTCCGACGTCCCGACGCCGTCCTGGGGCTTTACGTGTTGCGACAACTGAAGGTCGTCATCGATGGCCGAAGCGGTGCTCTGTACACCTCTCCGATCCCCCACCCATCGGGCCACTACGACTACAATCACACCGGCGCCGAATTCATGCCGAAAGACCCGGATAACAGTGATGACATCGTGGCCCACGTCATTGAGGGGGGCCCGGCGTACCGGGCCGGCGTCCGCGACGGCGACATTCTACTGAGAATTGGAAAGTTGACGCCACCCAGTGGCGCACGATCTGGCCCAAGATGGGACGCTCCGGGCCGGGTCAACTGGAAGGCAAACCGGGCACAAAACTCAGGCTCACGCTCCGTCGGGGTGGGCAACGATTTGAAACGACGGTGACGCTCGAAGAACTTCCCATGGTGGATTGAGCGGTCGGGTGATGTTCCCCCGATCATCGAAGGGCTTCGTGGATCATCGCACACAGCTACTTCGACGGCCCGGTGAATTTACCATTCGCCCAAAGTCCATCTTCGATTTTGCCATCCGGGTACGTCATCTTGCCGGCCCCGTCCATTGCGCCATTGGAAAACTGCCCGACATACTTGCGTCCATCCGGCCACGTTGCCGTGCCCTGGCCGTTGGCCTCGTTGTCTCGAAATTCCCCGACGTATTTCCGTCCGTCTGACGAGAATTCGGTGCCGGTGCCATTGTACTGTCCCCGCTCGAAGTGGCCAACATAGTACTCGCCGTCCAATGTCGTCCACTGGCCCTGGCCACTGGGCCGTCCATCCTGGAATTCGCCGACGTACTCGCTACCATTCCGCCGTGTCCATCTCCCCGGGCCATTGAGCCGGTTATCCCGGAACTGCCCGGCGTATTTTTCCCCATTCGTTGATACCATTGTTCCCTGACCGGAGTAGTTACCGTCTTTGAATTCGCCCACATAGGTCCATCCGTCGGGTGTCGTGGAGGCACCTTGACCCGATGGTTGTCCATCTTTGAATTGGCCCACATATTTCCCCCCGGTCGGAGACGTTAGCGTCCCTTGACCGTTCGGTCGGCTGTCCCGGAACGCGCCGACATATTCATATCCACCCGGCGAACTGTATGCGCCCTGACCGTTGAGCTGCCCGTCCCGGAATTGGCCGGCGAACTTCTCCCCATTGGTTGAGGTCAGGGTCCCTTGACCGGAGTAGTCACCGTCTTTGAATTCGCCCACATAGGTCCATCCGTCCAGAGTGGTGGATGTCCCGTGGCCCGACGGCTGACCGTCCTTGAACTGGCCGACATATTTCCCTTTCGTCGAGGACGTAAATGTCCCTTGACCCGATGGCTGGTTATCCTTGAACTCGCCCACATATTTATCTCCCGTGGGCAAGCTCGTTGTGCCCGGGCCGTTGAGCTGGCCATCCCGGAACAGGCCGGCATATTCTTCTCCATTCGATGATGTCAGCACCCCTTGGCCGCAAAAACTACCATCCTTGAATTCGCCCACATACGTCCATCCGTCTGATCTCGTGGATGTCCCTTGGCCATTGAGGGAACCGTTCTTGTACTCACCCGCGTATCGTCCCCCGTCCGTGCAAATCACCATGCCCTGACCTTCGGGTTTTCCGTTTTTGAACTCGCCGACGTACTTGTCCCCGTCTGGCCACGTGAACGTCCCCTGGCCCTCGTAATGGCCGTTTTTGGATTCCCCGACGTACGTTGGTTCCGGCAGCAGAAGCGGCCCCGGCACATCCAACACAAGCGGCGGAAACGCGGCATTGGTATGTTTTGGGGCGTGTCCATTCTCGGTTTGGCATCCGCCTGCGAAAAGCAGGGAGAATGCAGCCGACATCGCTGTGAGAATGACCTGCCGCGCGTTCATCGTGTGCCGTCTCGAAAGTCGTTCCTGGACGACGGTTGTATCAGCGTGGCATGCTTGTTTCAAGCACGCGCACAAAACGGCGTCGTGTTTGTTCACACAAATCCCGCGGTACTACTCGGCATGCACGGGGGCGGGGAATCGGAGAAGGGTTGCTGGGGGATGAGGCCGAGCTCGCAGAGCAGCTCGCGATCGGCATCGGCTTCGGGGTTTTGGGCGGTGAGGAGTTTGTTGCCGTAGAAGATCGAGTTGGCGCCGGCGAAAAAGCACAGGGCCTGGGCTTCGCGGGACAGGCGGGAGCGTCCGGCGGACATACGGACCTTGGCGCGCGGGAACGCGACGCGGGTGGTGGCGACGAGACGGGTCAATTCGAACACATCGACGGGCGGCTGGTCTTCGAGCGGGGTGCCGGGCATGGCCATCAGGCAGTTGATCGGCACGCTTTCCGGGGGCGGATCGAAATTCGTGAGCACTTCGAGCATGCGGAGGCGGTCGGCCACGGATTCGCCCATGCCGATGATCCCGCCGCAACAAACGGACATGCCCGCGCGTTGGACGGCGTGGATGGTGTCGAGGCGGTCCTGGAACGTGTGGGTGGTGACGATCTGCGAGTAGAATTCGGGGCTCGTGTCGAGGTTGTGGTTATAGGCGGTCACACCGGCGTCTTTGAGTTGTTGCGCGGCGCGGTCGGTGAGCTGGCCGAGCGTGACGCAGACCTCCATGCCGAGTTTGCTGACTTCGCGGACGGTTTCGAGGACGGAATCGAAGGCGCTGGTCCCCTCGCGGACGCCTTTCCAGGCTGCGCCCATGCAGAAGCGGGTCGAGCCGTTGGCCTTGGCGCGGCGGGCAACGTCCAGGATTTCATCCATGGACATGAGATGTTCGGCGCCGACACCCGTCTGGTAGCGGGCGCTCTGGGCACAGTAGGCGCAATCCTCGCTGCAGCCGCCGGTTTTGATGCTCAGGAGGGTGCAGAGTTGGACTTCGTTATTCTGCCAATGCTGGAGGTAGACGTTGCGGGCCTGCTGGATAAGGTCAAAAAAAGGTTGGGAATAGAGCTTCTGGAGTTGGTCGAACGAGTAGGAACTCATGTAATTTGTGTATGCAATTATCTAACTATAAACGCGTTGCGTAAACACAGCCTTGGGCCATCGTCAAAATCCTACAAAAACGGCGCACGCATTGCAAGCACGGGGTCGTTCTGCTACGGTAGCGTCTATCTTATGGACAAGGTTATCCAGACGATCTGTGGCATGTTGCAAAGCCCCGACGGCATGCGGCGTTGCGCGGCGGCCATGGTTATCGCCGAGCTGAAGCCGAAACAGGACTCGGTAGTCAAGGCGCTCGGCGACACGTTGAAAGACGCCAACCAACTGCTTACGCGCTATGTACTTGAGGCGTTCGAGGCCATCGGCACGCGCGCGGTTGTTCCGTACGTGTTGCCGCTGCTGGAAGCGCCGGAGATCGAAACCAAACTCCGCGCCGCGGCGATTATTGCCAACGCAGGTGGCGACAATGTGTCCAGTTTGCGCGACCAGTTTCTGAAGGCCAGCCCACAGCAGAAACGCGTGTTGGTGGACATTTTGGCGCGCATCCACAACCGCGAGGCGGTGCAGCTGATCCTCGATGTCCTGTTCGACACTGATTTTGAACTCGTCAAGGAAACCTGCCAGGCCGTCCGCCGCCACATCGGCGATACCGAGCCAAAGGTTCGGGCCGCGTTGCACCGGCAGATCGCGAAGTTCATGACGACGTCGCGCGTGAAGAAGAACGACCGCGTGCTGACGTCCTGTCTGTTGTTGATCGGCTATGTGGGCGCGCCGGATGCGCGGAAAATTCTATTGAAGTACAGCACGGCGAAGAACCTCGGCTACATCCGACGGAATGCGCTGATCGGCCTGAAAGGCCTGCCGTACACGGGTGCGGCGGTCAACCAAATCGCGGGTCAAATGTTGAAGTACCTCGGCGAGGCGGATTATCCGAATGTTGTCCAGAACGCGCTGGACATTATTGAGAAGCTGCCGCTGGGCAAATCGTACGATGCGCAGTGGCGCAAGCTGCTCCAGAGCAAACACCCGAGCGTCCGCGCGTTCGCGGCCCGCAAACTTGCGTCCAACGACAATCCCCCCACCAATCGCCTGATGGTGGCGCTGCTGGCGCATGCGGACCTGCAAGTCAGTGAAATCGCCGCCGGTGCCCTTGCCCGTCACAAAGGCGCCACCGGGTTATTGTTGGCGGCCCTGAGCCGGGAACGCAAGGCCGAGCGCGCGTGGCGGTTGGCGAAGATCCTGAAACCGCACAGCGAGTCGGTCGACAAAAAGACCGCGAAGAAATTTGTCGCGCTCGCGGCGCGCGCCCTGGAAGCCGGTGAGCCGCGGTACGAGACGCTGCTGTACTTTCTGCGCAATATCGACCCCGCGTTGGCGGACGGCGTCTATCGCGAGGTCGGCCTGAAATACAAGAAAGCCAGGAAGTGGTCCAAGGCGGTCGATTGCCTCCGGCAAATCGTGCGCTCCGAGGGGTTCGACAACGAACTGCGGTTCGAACTGAGCATCTGCAATATCAAACAGTCCGCAAAAGACCTCGCGCCGCATTTGCGTGCCGAGGATTCCGCCTTGCGCGCGTTCCAGGCGTTGCTGCAGGTCAAGGGATTCAAACTGTTCGATCGTTTGAAGAAGGAAAAAGCGCTCGATGCGGCTGACTTCCACTACATCGGGTTCCACTTCAGCGAGGGCTCGGGCGAAGAACTGAAGTTCGGCCGCAAGATTCTCGAGCACGTCGCCAAGCGCTGGCCCAAGACCAAGGAAGGCAAAGCGGCCAGGAACAAGCTGAAGCTTCCGCCCAAGTCACAGGTGATCACACCCACGCCGATTGCCCAGGCCAGCGCGGCGGAGTGAATTCGTTGTTCCTCACGCGTCTGGCGTCAGGGTGTTCGCCAGCATAATCCACTGTTCCACGGCGAGTTCTTCGGCTCGCGCGGTGGGCGCAATCGAGGCTGCGGCAAACGCATTGTCCACGTCCCCGAACGGCGCGAGCAATTTGTGCAACATCTTACGGCGTTGACCGAAGCCCGTGCGCACGACGTCATGAAACGGCGCGCCGACGCGCAGTTTCACCCGCGGATCGCGCCGTTCGAGAACTACAATCGCACTGTCCACCTTGGGCGCGGGATAAAAGCATCGCGGCGAGATGATGTGGGCGATGGTAACGTGATACCAGAGTTGCGTGAATACGGTCAGCGCCCCGTAGTCCTTGTGGCGCGGCGTGGCGGCGAGCCGGTGGGCGACTTCGCGTTGCACCGTCAGAATCATCGCGCGCGGTTTGTCCTCTCGCTCGACCAGCCGCTCCAGAATCGGCGTGGAGATGTTGTAGGGGAGATTCGAGACGACCTTGTACGGCGCGTCGATTTGAAAATCCGCCCGCTCCAACACGTCCACCGCGTCGCCCTCGATCAACTCGACGCCGTCCAGTTGGTCCCGCAGATACCGGCAAAGTCGCGGGTCTTTCTCGATTGCCACCACCCGCCTGGCGCGCACGACCAACTCGACCGTCAGCACCCCCAGCCCCGGTCCGATCTCCAGCACCGACTCGTCGCGCCGAAGGTCCGCCTGCTCGACGAGTATCCGCAGAATGTTCCCATCAATGAGGAAATTCTGTCCCAACGCTTTGCTGGGGCGAATATCGAGTTCCGCAAGCAGTTGGCGAACTTCCGTCAGTGTCATGTGGCGAATGTTCTCACGCGACATGGCCCCGATGCAAAGAAGTTTTCGCGAGCGAGGCCGTGAATCTCAGGACGAGATAATCACTCGATGTGAAACGCACCGGCGGTCGCAACGTTGGTCAAAATAAAATGCTTTAAGCCGGTTTTGAGGTCGGAGTTTTTGATCACGATGCTGCTGTTCGAGCCGTATCAAATCATTATATGTATATGTGCGAAAAGCCTCGAAGCACAGGCCAGCAAACTGGTACGAAAACGGCTCTTCAAGAACCGGAAACAGGAGGAGCACGATCGCTATTTGATTGGTATTGCTATACACAAACGCCTCTTTTAGGGGCGTTTGCAGAACAACCAACTTGACTCGCGAGCCCGGACCCTTAATAATAGCGGCGACGGGACGACAATTCAGCGAGACGTGCAATTCGAAGCACGTAACCTGAGTCGTTGGCGATACAATCAAATAGCTGAGATGGATCAACCGGCTGAGAAGATTTGTTCGGCCAATCAGACGAATAGTTGCTGAAGGGAGAAGCCATGAGGACGACGAAGCACCTACCCGAAATGAAAACATCCACCTACCCATCTGTTCGCCACCTGGTGGCGATATTATCCACGGCGGTCTTGCTGTTGGTCGGCGCGAGCAACAGCCAGGCGGCAAGCGCAACTTGGACAAATACCGCAGGCAGCACCTTTCAGGACTCGCTGGCTTGGAACCCCAACACCGTCCCTGGTTCAGCAGACACAGGGACTTTCAGCACCCCGGGCACGTATGCCGTGACCCTTACCGCCCCCGTCATTGTCAATCAACTTGATTTCACAGCTCCCTCGCTTTCCCTCGAAACGGTGTCGCTGAACCTGAACGGGAACTCGCTCTCGATCCTGAAGCCGGGCAGTTCAAATCCTGTTGGATTGATCCTCGGCGATGCCGCGGGAACCGATGTTGTTTACCTCGCCTCTTCCACGGGCGCCGGAGTCGGGTTGTTCGTTACCAATTCAGCCAGCCTGCGGGTTCAGATCGGCAGGAACGGAACGGGGTCGCTGATTGTTACCAACGGGTTTGTGCAGATTGGCCAGTATGGGTTGGCCAACAACCAGATGGTTGTGGGCGGCGGTCCCGGCGCGACCACGAGAGGCACCCTCGTCCTCAGCGGCCCAACCGTGACCTGGTCCAACAACGCCTCGCTGCTGATCGGCAACTCGTCGCTTTCCTACAATTGCTCCATTGCCATTTCCAATTATGCGCAGTTGACCGTCGTCGGCGCTTCCATCTCGCTGGGCTCCGTCGGTAGCAGCACCAACTCGATTCTGTTGGACTCGAACGGCTTGGTGTTGATCGCGACCAACACCACCCCAACGACCCCCAGCGCCACGATTGGCACCTCGGGGGGAACCAACAATACCGTGACGGTGCGGGGCGGCGCCATTTGGAACAATGGGAATCGAGTGTTCAATATCGGCACGACGGGAGTGAGCAACTCGCTGATCGTGGGGACCAGCGGTGTCGTGTCCAACACGAGTGTCGTCAACATCGCTTCCGGCAACTCGCTGGCGCTCTCGGGTGGCGTGCTCAGTGTGTCGGTCGCCGTAACCAACAGCGCGGGCTACATCAAGGGCTTCGGCACGATCTCGGGCAACACCTTCGTCACCAACTCCGGAACAGTGTCCCCCGGCTTCGGCACTTCCGTCGGGACGATCACTTTGTCCAACAACCTGACGCTCGTTGCCGGCTCGACAACCACCCTCAAGCTGGACAGCAGCCAGACCGGCAGCAACGACTCGCTCAATATCGTGGGCACCTTGGCGGCGGCGGGGACATTGAACATCATCACCAATGGTACCGCCCCATTGGCAGCCGGTAGACGTATACAACATTTACACCAGCGGCGGTGCATCCGGTAGTTTCACGGCGACCAATTTGCCGCCGCTTCCTCCGAGTTTGCGCTGGAATAATGTAACGCCCGGTGTGCTCGCCATTGTTCCCCAAGAGGTCGTTCCGGGCGTCAGCGGCTTGACGAATCAACTGGCCAACATTGGCGACACCGTGGTCATCAGCGCGACCGTCACGGGAGTGCCCACACCCGGTGTGTATTGGCAGTTCAATAACGTCAACGTCACGGACGGCGCCCAACCCGACGGCTCCACCAATTCCGGCAGCGCCACCACCACGCTGACCATTTCGAACGCGCAAACCAATGAGACCGGCACATTTTGTTTGATTGCCACGAACATCGTGGGCGTATCGACCAATTGCATGGCACTGACTGTCTCCAGCGGTTGCAGCGTGGCCCCCAGCATCAGCGCCGTCTCGGACCAAACCGTTGTTCAAGGCAACAACGGGACGTTCAACGCGGCGGTCTCCGGCTGTCCGACGCCAGTGATCCAGTGGTTTGACAACGGAGCGACGATTACCGGCGCCACCGGCGCTCCGCTCGTGCTCACCAATGTCCAGTTTGCCCAGGACGGTTTCGTGTACACCATTGTCGCGAGCAACTCCGTGGGTACGGCCTCAACCAACATGACGTTGCACGTCATCATTTGTCCCAGCATCCAGACGCAGCCGCAGAGCCTTACCGTGACGAATTCACAGACTGCGTCGTTCACGGTGGTCTCCACCAACGGCGTGCCCGCGCCGACGTATCAATGGTTCTTCAACAACACCAGTATCAGCGGCGCGACGAACGCGACCTACACCATCGCCAGCACCGTTGCCAGCAACGAGGGCACGTACAAGGTGCAGATCAGTAATGCCGCTTGCACCATCACCAGCAGTAATGCGACGCTGTTGGTGAATTCAACAATGTCGGCCGCGGTGACGCCGACCAACGCCGCGACCGGTGTGTGTTACGACACGCCGTTGTATATGACGTTCAACACGGCACCGTTCTCTACTGGCACAGGCAAGATCCAGATCTTCAACGCGACCAACAGCGTCACGCCCGTTGACACAATCGACACCTCCGCCGGTAACGTCCAAGGGCGAATCATTGGTACGGAGAGTTTCAACACGTTCCCGGTAATCATTACGGGCAACACCGTTGCGATCTACCCGCACCTGGACGTGCTGAGTTCCAACCAGACCTATTATGTCACGGTGGATCGAGGCATTTTCACGGACGCCAATTCGGCGAAGTTCGCCGGCATTACCGGCACCAACGGCTGGGTGTTCACCACCAAGCCGACTGGCCCGGCCAATCCGAATAATCTGGTCGTGGCCGCCGACGGCAGCGGCGATTTCTGCACCGTGATGGGGGCGGTGGATTCGTTGCCCAGCGGGAACACGACGTACACGCTGATCAATATTCAAAACGGCACCTACACGGAAATCGTCGATACCAAGACCAAGAATCATATTACGTTCCGTGGTCAGAGTCGGTCGGGCACGATCGTGCAATACCTCAACAACTTCGGTCTCGCGACGGGCGGCAGCACGCATTCGCGGATGTCGTTCAAGGTGTTCTCCAACGACATCGCCGTTGAGAACCTGACCCTCGTCAACACCACGCCCCAGGGAGGCGGGCAAGCAGAAGCGTTGATGATTGACTCGCCGTCGGCGCACTTCATCCTGAATAATGCTGAGGTGGACAGCCGTCAGGATACGATCCTGGCCAACATCAATTCCTCCCAGGGGTATTTCTACAACAGCCTGATCCAGGGCAACTTCGATTACATCTGGGGTGGCGGCAACCTGTTCATCACCAACTGCGAGTTCCGCACGATTCCCACTGCCAGCAATTACAATCTGGGGGCCTCTCGCACCGATAACGGCCCCACGCCCGGCGGCTGGCTCGGACCGGATGGCAAGTACGCGAGCAACGGCTTTTCGTTCGTGAACTGCAAGTTGACGCGCTCCAGCATGACGGTGTCGAACATCGCGATGTCGGATGCCAACGGCGCGCCGGACGGCGTGTCGTCGTGGATCTGGTGCCACATTGATACCTCCGGCGGCAACGGTTACGTCGCCCCGGCCAGTGGCGTTATCAGCAACCAGATCCTGTGGGAATATGGCAACAGTAATCTGGACAGCTCGGCTGCGGTCACGTTTGGTTTTCTCAACCCGGTGACCAATGGCGATACCAGGCTCGTATGCGCTACAGATCCCAACTGCTGGCTCTACGGCTGGGTGCCGCAATTGGCCCCGAACATCCTGACCAACCCGGTGAGCATGACAGTCACGGCGGGAACAGTTGCCTCATTCAGTGTCGCCGCGACCGGTGTTCCCGATCCGTCCTATCAATGGTTGTTGAATGGCACGAATGTCATCAACGCCACCGCCAACAACGCCACGCTGGTCATCTCGAATGCGTTGGCGGGCGATGCCGGGCTGTATTCGGTCATCGTGTCGAACATCGCGGGCAACGTGACGAGCAGCAACGCGACCTTGACGGTTGTGGGTACGGGCGCGACGGCCAGCTTCACCGCCAGCCCCACCTCGGGCACGGAACCGTTGGGCGTGACCTTCACGGATACGTCCAGTGGCTCGCCGAATATCACGTTGTTCTGGGACTTCGGCGACAGCAGCCAGGCCACCAACACCGGCGGGCTAGAGCTTCGTGCATACGTACGCTGCGGGTACTTACACGGTGACATTGACCGCGAGCAACGCCTTCGGCGCCAACAGCACGCTCGTGTCGAACAACCTGATCAACGTGGTCACGGCCTTCGCGGCGTGGCAGCAGCAGTACTTCGGTTGCACCGCCTGCACGCAGGCGCAGCCCAACGCCGACCCGCTTGGCAAGGGCATCAGCAACACCAATCAGTTCCTGCTGGGCCTGAACCCAACGGATCCGGCTTCCGTGTTCCGGATTCTCAGCGTCGTGCCACAAGGCACCAACATGCTGATCACCTGGGCATCGGCGGGCGTGCGCACCAATGCGGTGCAGGCCACGGCCGGCGATGGCAACGGTGGGTACGTCACCACCAACTTCACGGACATCAGCGTTCCCCCGATCGTCATCGGCGTTACCGGAGATGCGACGAACAGCTATACGGATGTGGGTGGAGCAGCCACCTCGCCCACGCGGTACTACCGCATCCGTCTGGTGCCGTAGAGGCACCGGCCAGGAAACGTAGAATCGTTGGAATTCGATGGTCGTAAGGCGACGGATCTGGTGTTGAAACCTCGTCGCTCCTGCACCCTCGATGGCGACCTGAACCGGACGGATGCCGGCCGATAACGTGCGACGCGAATGAAGGCAAGCCCGATTCCTTCCGCCCCTTGATTGTGCTTGATTAACGAGCCACGGAACCTCCAGCATGGAGCCGTGGCGCAAGGAAACGGACCCATCCGAGTGCTACCTGTTTGAAACCGAGCCAACACACTTGGGGCATTTGGCAGCGTCGGGAATGCCCGGTTCCAACCCTGCGGGGTTGGCTTGTGCTGCTGTTCCTCGTGGCCGCACTCGTCGTACTCGGCGTCAGCGGGGCGCACACATTCCTCACGGTGAACGATCCGATCCCCAGCGACATCCTCGTGATCGAAGGATGGATTCCGGATTACGTGCTGAAGGGGACACTCCCGAAACTCACGCGCGATCACTACCGCAAGATCCTCGTCACCGGCGGGCCCATTCCCTCTGGCACCTACCTCTGTGGCTACACAAACTGGGCCGAACTCGGCGCCGCCACGTTGATCCAACTCGGCGTCGATACCAACCTCGTTGAAGCCCTGCCCGCCGCCCGGGTTTCCCGGGACCGCACGTATGCTTCCGCTGTCGCGTTGCATGCCTGGTTTTACCGTCACCACATCGACGCCACGTCGCTCAATATCATGACGATGGCCGACCACTCGCGCCGCTCGCGCCTGCTTTTCCGCAAGGCACTGGGCCGCGACTATCCTGTGGGTATCATCAGCATTGAGAGTCAAGATTACGACCCACATCGCTGGTGGAAATCAAGCGAGGGCGTCCGCTCCGTCGTCGGCGAACTGCTCGCCTACGGCTACGCCCGCTGCCTGTTCTGGCCACCCGCTCACGACGGGTAGTCCCCCCGCGTCTTATCTGGTGGTTCAACTTCGTGCCGAACCGAAAGCCTAAACCATTGCCCGACGCACCTATTCGCATCCATTCGCGGCAGCGCCGCCCGGAGCAAACGAATCATGGTCTACCGTCTTTCCGCTTCCCCGCTGCCTTCCGTCTCCTGAATTTTGGCTCCTGACGCCTGTCCCTCTGCGTAGATCCGGTAATGATACTTCGTCCGATACAGCAGACGCGCTGAACCGCTCACCTCCAGAGTCACCGACGCGGTATTTCCTTTGCCCGGATTCTTGTACATCTCCATCAAGTCGTCCTGGTTACGAACCGCCGGATTAACCACAAACCCGCTTCGGGCAAGTAGGCGAACGAGCCGGTAATGCTCGGTCTCGTGATCAACCGTCTCCAGGGTCATGGTGATCTTCGCCGGTTTGTACAGAAACTCGCGCACCTTCCCCAACCAGGTGCTCCCCATCTCGACTTCGATCCACACGGGACACTCGTTGGACAACAGCGGCAGCGGCTCACCCCACGTGGCCGTTCCGTCGCGAAGCAGCCGATGGGGTGCGAGTGCCTGACTCACCGCCTTCCGCTTCCACAGCATATACCCTTTCTCCGTGGCGACCGGCTCGATAGTTCCGCAGGATCACTTCCAGCGCTCCCACGTCATCCTCGGCCGCGAGGCGGTCATCAGCGGTATGATAATCGAGAATCACAAATACAGGAGCCGCCGGCCTGAGATAAAAGCTGCGATTGCAGCCGACGAGAAACGGGGTATAGGCCGAGTACCCTTGAAACACGGGCCGGGGCTGATAGTCGAGGTCGTTCAACAGCGCAATCGCCTGCTCGACACCAAATACGTTAACGGAATCCCGGCCGACCAGACGATTGATCGTGGGCAGGGCGTTCTGTCCCTTGACGCGCGACAGCGTATCCTCCAGCGCCGCGCGAAAATCTCTCGGATGGACGAACGCCGTGCTGTTTTCCTTCACTCGGTTGCAGACTCGCGGCAGCAACTCCGCGAAGTACTCCGGCACGGCTCACGAACAGAAAACCGTAGGGAGACACGGGCAACCAGCGTCATCCACAGCAACACTTCTCGGCGTTCGCTCGACGGCTGGAAAATGGCCCACGCCACGGCTCGGCGAACAGCAGAAAGGCAAACAGCGTGTAGATGTGACGATGGTCGGCGCGAACAAACCCTTCTTTCCACGCGACGAACAAGCCGACGCAAAGGACCATCAGCATGACCCGGTCGCGCCCTTTGTCCTTGCCGCCGTACGCCAACCCGATAAACAACGCACCACCCCACAGGAGCGCGCCCAACCCGCCCCAGAATACCGACCGCGGCTCGTAGAACGCCATCGCCTCACCGTACCCAGACGCCACCTCGTAGGCCCCGCGCAGAAATGGCAGAAACCCTGAGACCTGCTGTCCGGCAAGACACCAAAATGACAACAGGCAAACGAGATACGTCAGCGCCAGTCCGCCCGCCCGAAGCCATCTCCGTTTCGACAGTGCATACGCCAACACGACCAACAGGCTTGCCCCGCATAGCAGGAAAAACGTGAACTTGGTCAGCGAAACAAGCGCAAAGAGAACCCCGACGCCGAGTGCCAGCCCCGGGGATACTTGAGACTCAATCGCCAAACACGCCGACAGGGCAATGACAAACAAATACACCGCGTCGGAAGAAACCGTGGAGAAAGTAAGGATGTTCAGGACAAGCCACCCCCGCAACGACGGATGCAGACGTAGCGTCAGCGTAGCCGCGAGCAACGCCACGACGCCTTTCAGCGCCACGTCGAAACCAACCCGGCTCGCCAGAAGATAGCCCGAATACGTGTTGGTGGTGATGTATCCCAGCGGACCGTAGGTGAAGATCACGTCCTTCCCGAACTGCAGTTTCTTGAAAGCGAAGTAGCTCAACGCGCCCTGCCACGACGTATCCAGTTCGGGACGAAAGCCGTCTGTCGGCAGCTTGATCAGCGCCAGCCAAAACAGGATGAACAACCCAAAGAACAGGGCCAGTCGTCCAACTCGAGCACCTTCCCGAGGGACGCTCACGACGGCGTTCCAGTCACCACATCGCAAACAAACGCAATGGTGGCAGGTGGAACGCACCCTGTGTCTCTCCACACACGCGCGTCAGGCACCGCAACCTCGGGTTTCGGATGTAACGGCGCGCCACCCCTGCTGACTCGCGAAATTCGACCGTCTGCGACCATGGTGTGACGGGTAGCTTTCTGTTCCATCCAACACGAGGAATATCCGGCGCCGGGTGAAACGTCAAGAGACTGCTTACCCCAGATCTACGGAAGAGCCCGACGCTTGGAATCCCTTTTGCGGGGTGCGCGGCTATACGGGAACCACGATGCCGATCACCTGGCGCAACGGCCGAACGTAAGCTCCGGATCAGGTAGATGGGGAGTCGCTATTCGTTCGGTAGTCTGTACGTGTGGCTGGAAAAATATTTCGGTGAACAGCAGTAATTGCTGATTGGCTGAGTAACACCTTCCCATGTCGATACTTCTGCGAAACCTGCCATCTTCAACTGTGGCACACGGTATGCAACCTCCATACGGCATGACACAGGGTTCTCAATCATTTGTCGAAGGAATGGTGGACGCCTCCAAACTCCCGCTCACAGGGCAGGACACCAAGCCCCCGGGTGAGCCCATCTACCGCAACAAGTTCACAATCCTGGTCGTCGATGACGATGCGTCGTTCCTGCATCTGGTGAGTTCCGTCCTGCGCAAGCATGGCTTCAATGTCTTAAACGCGTCCTCGGGTGCGAAAGGCCTCACCATGCTTACGTATGCCCCGGGCGACATACGGCTCGTGCTTCTCGACTACACCATGCCCCAGCTTAATGGAGATGAAACACTTCGGCATTTGCGAAAACTCAACCCGTCGATCAAGGTCGTGGCGGTCACGTCATCGGACCCCAATCTCGTGGCGGCGAGCTTCCGCGACGGGGTTGACAAATTCCTCAAGAAACCGTTGGACGCAATCGAGCTGATCGCTACGGTCAACACCCTTGTCGGTTCCAAACCGCAGAAGTAGTTTGCTCGGGTTCCGTCGTCCAACCCACGATAATAACCGCCGCCCCGCTGGTGGAGGGGACTGAACACCTGCGCGCGACACCTGGCACTCTCAGTATACCCCCGTTCCTTTTCGCGACTTGCAAGGGAACGTCCGGTTGCACCGGTCAGCCCAAACGACTTCTTCACGTTCATGCAGTCAACCTCCAGTCGGTACTGGTGGGTCTCGGACTTCTACGCGGCTGTGTCCTGCCGCCGCTTTTCTGTCTTCTCAATCTGCGTCACGCGACCGTCGTGCACGGTGATGTGCACGACGCCGTAGCGCAGCGATACGACGGTTTGCCGGACAATTTCCAGCCACTCGCGACTCTTGTCCGTCCCGTGTTGTAAATCTTTTTCCATGGCCACCTCTTAATGTCTATCATTTCAATAGACACACATAAGTCTAGTGACACGCCAGACGAATACAACGTCTTTTTTAAAACTCCTTGCACCCTCGGAAACGTCACGCCGGCTTCTTGTTCGTGAGGATGCTCCCTCGGCATCGCCCCGGTAACACCGACGGAAACGATGTCCCTCCTGCCCAATCGAGTAGGAACGGATCTGCTGGTGGAGTCTCAGTTGGCAGCGAGAAATCTCCTGTGACAAGTGATGCCTCCATCTCGAGGCGGATTCATTGCTGACGCGATGCGTGGCGGCATGGGGGCTTGCCAAGAACCGATCCATGAACAAAAAACCTGAAAATTACACTTGCACATATCTACAAATATAGTAGAGTTACAAATGTCTACTAAACAAATAGACAATATACCGTGTGGTCGGTTGAAACCAATGGTCGTGTCAGGAATGCAGAAGAAAGGAGAACCCGTGCCCCATTGAATGCGTGTTAAGGGGGGATGACAGAAGGCGCAGCATGCGCACTTCGCGGATGGCGTTGTCTTCGACCAAATCTGCAAACCGTAGGAGGAAAGACAGAGAACATCATGATCGCTACTGCACAGGAACGTGCCAGGTCTTCGTTTGAACAACCACGTCGGCAGCGCCAGTCACTGGCGGCAGTGCTGGCGCCTCTGCAACAACTGGGGCAGACATCGACGCATTGTCTGACCAACAGTTTGGGGGATTTCCGCTACGGTGGCAGTTCCTACTCGCTGGCGCGCTTCATCTTCGATGGACCACCCAGCGGCGGCGATCCGATTCGCCTGGGAATCTTCGCGGGGATTCATGGTGACGAGCCTTCCGGCACGCTCGCGCTGGTGCGGTTTCTGCGCGATCTGGCGCAGTCGCCGGAATTGGCGGCCGGTTACCGCATCTATGCGTACCCGATTTGCAATCCGACCGGGTTTGAGGACAACACCCGCCACGCGCGTCGAGGTAAGGACCTGAACCGCGAGTTTTGGCAGGCCTCTGAGGAACCAGAGGTCTATCTTCTCGAACAGGAACTCTGGACGCATGCGTTCCACGGCATTATCTCGTTACATAGCGACGATACCAGCGAAGGGTTGTACGGGTTCGTCAACGGGCCCGATCTCAGCAAAGAGTTGCTCGAGCCGGCCCTGTGGGCTGCCGAAGAGTTTCTGCACCGGAACGCGCGTCTCGTGATCGACGGATTTCGCGCGCGGCGCGGGCTGATCGATGGCGGCTATTCGGGAATTCTCTCCGCGCCACCCGAAGCGAAGCCCTCGCCGTTTCAGTTGACGTTCGAAACTCCCGCACACGCCCCACTGCACCTGCAAGTGGAAGCGACCGTGGCTGCCTTGCGCTGCATTCTGGCGGAGTACCGGACGGTCATGGCCATCGCGCCCAACATTTGACCGATGTAACAAGGATGTTTGCCGCCTTCGACAGCAAAACCATTGTCGTAGTATTGCCCGATGCGGGTGAACGTTATCTTCCGACGGTTCTCTTCCAAGATTGGGCCTAGGCGTGCGCTGGAAGGTCGGACGCAGCACTCCGTGAGTGACGTAAGCAATTCTTGTATAAGACACATGCTACTGCAGACATTCAGGGCCCACGCAAGCAAAGCGCGGCTAATAAAAATCTAGTGGTATCCACGTGTGGTATCCCCCCCGAGGACCTCCGCCCCAAAAAGCAAACTCCCAGCAAACCCTTATGTTTGCAGGGATGGAGGTTGGAGGCGGGTGTGAGAATCGTCCGTTTTCCGCCGCGATTGCACCCTTAGAATGGCTGATTTCATTGGGAAATCAAGCATAATCGGCTTAACCCAGCATAACCCTTTTTTACTCTTTTGGTGTCCGTTTTGGTGTCCACTTCACTAGCCTCACCTGCACACTTAGTGAAAGTTTTCACGTGCAAAACCTTCCTCTTTATGCTGGAATAGAGAGCGGTGAAGCAGGCGAATGCGAGTATACACGCAGGACGGGAAGCGATTTTATGATTCGAAGCACTTATTCTTTGGCCATTATAGCAGCCACCCTCCTGTCTGCTACGCTCACGGAGGGGCAAAACCTGTTCGTGTCGGATTACGACAGCGAAAGCATCTATGAATACACGCCCAACGGAGGCAGCAGCACCTTTGCCCACTGGGTGGACGCTGGTGGTCTGGCCTTCAACAACGCGAGCACCCTCTTTATGGCCGGTTTAAATAGCGGAAACATCTACGAATTTACGACCAACGGGGGCAGCAGCACGTTTGCCTCCGGTTTGGCATGGCCTTATGCTCTGGCATTCAACAGCGCGGGCAATTTGTTTGCGACGGATCAGATCAGAGGCACCATCTATGAATTCACGCCGAATGGAGGCAGCAGCACCTTTGCCTCCGGTTTGAGTTACCCTGATGGTCTGGCTTTTAACAGTGCGGGCGACCTGTTTGAGGCGGACTACGCCAGTGGCCACATCTATGAATTCACGCCCAACGGAGGCAGCAGCACCTTTGCCTCCGGATTGGATAACCCTCTAGGTCTGGCATTCAACAGCGCGGGCAACCTATTTGAGGCAGACAGCGGCAGCGGCCACATTTATGAATTCACGCCCAACGGAGGTAGCAGCACCTTTGCCTCCGGATTGGGTGGCCCTTGTGGTCTGGCATTCAACAGCGCGGGCGATTTGTTTGAGGTGGATAACGGCAGCGGCCACATTTATCAATTCACGCCCAACGGAGGTAGCAGCACCTTTGCTTCTGGGTTGTTCTACCCCGTGTTCCTGGCCTTCCAGCCCGTGCCGGAGCCTTCGACATGGGCGCTGGTCGGCCTCAGCTTGTCGGCGCTGCTCGTGTTCCGCCGCGGCAAGGCGTAACCATTCCATTCCTATGCAATTCTGGGCTTCGCCAGCCCACCCCCGTCAGCAGAGGTTCCCCAATCTCGCTACCGAGCAACAACCGCCTCTACTCTAACTCCACACCCGTTCTTCTTCGGATGATTCTTCTTTTGCCAGTGTTGAGTGACCGCGTTCGTTACCTTCGCCAACCAAGTCCGATCTTGCATAAGCTCCACTACCTCCACTGTCGCGAAATACTTAACCGAGTTTGGCGCGGCGATACCCAACGGTTTCAGTAACCGAGCTGCCACCAGGACAGGAATATCGTGCGGCTGGCAATTCAGAACCCACGCCGTTTGTTCTGCGGTCAGTCGAGCAGGCAATCGCCCCAGCAACGACAAAAACTGATGTTGATCGTCCCGCATATCACTCACCCGCCCGGCGACCAGACCTCCACCCCGTCCACTCCTGCCACCCAGGCGCAATAGTTTCCTAGGGCCTGTTGCAAAATTGCGTAGCTTTCTCTCCTTGTCACGCACCGTAAACTTGCCCGCAGCCGTCTGTATTCCTCACCGAGCCAGCTTGTCACATTGATGTCCTTAACCCGGCACCAGCGCCTTTCGCCAAACGCCGCCCAAAGTCGCTTCCCCTTGAGACACGCTGCCCGAATCTCTTTCGACAGGTATTTCGCCAGGTAATCGCCCACCCATTTGCCACACCGCTTAGCGTGGATGCGACCGAACCCGTGTCGCCTGCCAATCTGACGAACGATCTGCACCGGCAAGAAGCGATCCACAAGCCAGTGAATGTGTAGCCCGTGTTCATCGTGCAGCTCATACACGCGCAGCCCGTACACACCCAGCTCGCGCACAATCTCTTTCGAGAACGCCGACCACCGCTTCGACGCTTCCTTCACCGTCAGAACTTCACGGAATGTGGAGGTCCAAAAGTAAACACCCGACTCCGACGACTCAAACAGGCTTGCGACGTTAAACTTGAACGCTGTACGACTTTTCAGATTTCCCATAATGAGACCCTGGAAAATTGTTTCTTCTTATACAAGGTTAGTCGGGCGGGGGCGGGCGCCGCTCACGCGGCGCACCGCCTCCCGCTCCCGGCATCACTTTTTTCCCGCTCCATCCTGTTGCCCGTTCCCGGACAGCCGCTGGATTTCGGCAGACGTGCACGTGAACTTCTTGATGCCCTTGTCGATTTCGACGCGACGCGGAACTACGAGGATCCGCATACCGGGTGTTAGCCAGCATTGATTCTTGTATTGCTCCGGTGTGGTGATCGACCGGTCGAGCATCTCTTGAAGGTGCACAGTCTCCAATCCGGACGGACCCCGCACCTCGACCGAGTGCGTGACCTTCACGTAGACTTCCTTCTTCCCGGATTCCTTGTCCAGGTACTCCAGGGACGCCACTGCCGACCCCCGATATTCACCAATAAAAAAGTGACCACCATCGGCCACGACCCGCTTGATGAAATTTTCTACTGATACTTCCGCTACTACTGTATTTTTCATACACTATCTCCTTTCGTGGCGCGAAAGTACCCCTCCGCCACAAAACTGTCAGGAGATTGGGACAAGACAGCCGTTGTAGTTGTCCCGAACTACTCTATCGCTCGGATTTAGGGCGTGGACCCGGTGTGCGCTTCGTAGTCAAGCCGAGCCGCTCTCGCCGCTTCTTGATTGCCGCAGGCGTCAGGCGCTTCCCTGTGACTTTGTATACCGCGCTCGAAAGCTCCTCCCCCGTCAGCAGATTGTACCCTTTGCGTAACCAATCCAGCGCGAGCGAGTGATCAACCGCGTTAATTTTCCTCTTCGGTCTGTGCAGCGTTTTTGTGAATTCGGTAATCCACTCTGTGCCAATCGGATTGCTCCGCTGCCACGCTTTCACTTCATTTTCAGTCCACGAATGCGAGAGTTCTGCAAAGAAAGCCGCCACCGCCTCGCGTTCAAATTCTTTGCGCTTCCTGGGGTCCTTCGTAGAGTCCGCTTGCTGCATCAATGCGACAGCCTTCGGCTGCATGCCAGCCAGCACTTTCAACCGCGCTTGAAAAACGTCGTAGGCTTCCAATGACCGAGGGTTGGGCTGCTCGTCGGGAAAGCGATTTTTGACGTATGCGATGTCCTCGTCTGTCTGCTTAAATAGAGTGCCAATCTTTTCGAGTTCCCGCTTACTCATTCTGCAGAAATCGATCATGTCCCGCATTGCACGCCGCGCCTCGTCCTCCGTTCCATCCATCAGGTTCATCAGAGTCGGCTGTTCGCGCCCGTCTCCGTACCGTTCCCAGCGAACGATAACCCACAGTTCCTTGTCACCCATTGCCTTCAGGAACAAAGAAGAGAAACTGCGCTTCTTACCGGCCTTCACATCGCTCGCTTTGATCTTCCCCAAGCCCACGAATTCGCGACACGAGTACATCGGCGTCAAAGCGACGTGGTCACCATATTCGATCATCCTGACCCCGTCGAAAGGGGGGATGATACCTTGCCCCTTGTAAAACCCCTTCGTCAGTCGCATAAACTCACTCTACTACTTCACTTTCCCTCCGGTAGCAAACTCACGTGATTGCAACGCCCCTCCAGTGGTGAAGGCCACCACCTTTTGCTCGTGTTCCCGCTCATAATCTTCCAGCGACGGCAACAGCACGTGCGCCTTGCGAGCGTAGGCACGGTGCACCGCCTTGCTGTTGTGGCCCAGTGATTCCTGCGCGAACCGTTCAGGGTACCCGGCTATCTTCGCACGTTCTGCCCAAGCGTACCGGTAAGAATGCAGTGTCACGCCTTTGATGCCAAGACCGTCACAGCGCTGTTTGAACTCCGTTGCGCGATCGCCACTGCGAACGCGCCTCATGTATGGGAAAAGCGGTCCTGTCGCTGGCAAGCCGCGCAGCACCGCCCCAACGTCACTACCGAACCGCAACAACGCAATTGACCCCGTTTTCTTTCGGGCGAAGGAAATAACCCTCTGCTCCCAATCCACATTGCTGGCTTCCAGATTCGCGAGATCGGCTTGCGACGCGCCCAGATGCCACGCCAGTTGGTAGAACGCCTGGCGCTCCGGGTTTGGTTCACGCGCAATAATCCGCCGATGTTCTTCCGCCGTGATGGCCCGCTTTTCTTTGAAGCGAACCCTAGGCCACTGCCGTTTCGGAATCAGGGGCCACGGCAACCAGTTCATCGAGAGACAGAAGTTGTGTAACATCCGCAGGTGAACATTTGTGCTGACGGTGCCGGCCTTGAGACACGCCAGCAAATGCTCGCCTTGCGTCTCCATGATGACCCGGTGACGTATCCCTTCCAACGCCTTCTCTTTCGCAGCGCACCGCCAGCGTTTCTGCGTCGAACCGAGCTTAGATTCAATGATGGCATTGAGCGCGTCTTGCCATGTTCGCGTTGCAATGCCCGAATCAGTTCCGACCAGGTAGGCCCGCGCGATGTGCAGATTCAGTTGCGGTTGACGCCGCGCCTGGTTCTTGGCCTCGACGATCTGCCGTGCCTCATCTTCCGTGATCGTGCCCAAGCTGGAGCGTTTGCCGGTTTCGGTATCGACACAGTAGAAGGCTCCGCCGCGGCTGCCCCGACGAATCAAACGGTAGCGTGTTTTCACATTTCCTTTCACGCAACCGCGACGATAAACGAAGCCGACTTCGGATCGTTAGCGAGTAGTGGGCGAGTTAACGCCCGTTACGCTAGATTCTCACGGGGTAGGAAAACTGGTGTCCGTTTTGGTGTCCGTTGTGGACCACGCGACCCCACGCTCGTTGCTGCCCAAGCAGTTCGAGATGGAGGCGGGTGTGAGAATCGAACTCACGATAGGAGTTTTGCAGACTCCCGCCTTACCACTTGGCTAACCCGCCCTCCATCGACTCCGCCAGAATATCATGCCCGGCGACCTGTGGCCACTGGAAAAAAGCTAGTGACGGGGGCACAGTGCATCATCTATACTCCCCGCTCAAATGGGTGATACCTTCCAACGTCTGTCGATCCTGATTCCCGTCTTCAACGAGGCCACCACGGTCGAGGAGATTCTTCGCCGTGTCCGCGCCGCAGATTCCTGCGGCCTGGAGAAGGAGGTCGTTCTTGTGGACGATGCCTCCACCGACGGCACCGGTGATGTTCTCAAGAAACTCCAGAATGTGGACGGGCTTAAAATCGTTTCGCATCCGTTCAATCGCGGCAAAGGCGCGGCCCTCCGCACAGCTCTCGAACACGCCACGGGCGACATCATTCTTATTCAGGATGCCGACCTCGAATACGATCCGTCGGATTATCCAAACCTCCTGCGACCGATCCTCGATCATCGCGCCGACGTGGTCTATGGCTCGCGGTTCGCGGGCGGGACGCACCGCGTGTTGCTGTTCTGGCATTACATGGCCAACCGCCTCCTCACCCTCCTGTCGAACATGCTCTGCAATCTCAACCTCACCGACATGGAAACCTGCTACAAGGTCTTCCGCCGTCAATGCGTCGAGGGGATGAAGCTCACGTCCGACCGTTTCGGCATCGAACCCGAATTGACCGCCAAACTGGCCCGCCGACGCTACCGCTTCTACGAAACCGGCATCAACTATTCCGGCCGCGATTACGCCGAAGGCAAAAAAATCGGCTGGAAAGACGGCCTCGCGGCCCTCTGGTTCATCTTCCGCTACCGGTTCTTCGACTAACGACATCAGCCGCCCTGGCAAGGTTTCCCCCAGCCTACGTGTGTGCAAATTGTCGTAGTCGGCCAACGACCTTCGTCAGCCCTTCGACGATTTTTTCGGCATCCGCGACGGTGTTGCTCCTGCCCAACGAAAATCGCACCGCCGCCCGCGACAATTCGTGCGACAGCCCCATCGCCTTGAGCACATGGGACGGTTCGAGAGAACCGACCGCGCACGCCGACCCACTCGACACGGCCACGCCTTCCAGATCGAGCCCGAGCAACAGTCCCTCTTCCTCGCAGCCGTCAAAACTAAAATTGATGGTGTTGCCGATGCGCAGGTTCGCGTGACCATTGCGATGCGAACCAGCAACCCGGCTCGCGATCTCCTCCCCAAGCCTCTCGGTCAGCCCGAACAGCCGGCCCTGCTCGTCCTCCATCTTCGCCGTCGCCAACTCCGCGGCCTTCGCCAACCCGACAATCGCCGCGACATTCTCCGTCCCCGCCCGCCGCTCGTTCTCGTGGCTGCCGCCAAACAACAACGGATCCATCTTCGTCCCGCGCCGCACGTACAGCACACCGACACCCTTCGGCCCGTAAAACTTGTGCGCGGCGATCGACAGCAAATCCACTCCCCAATCGTTGACGCCCACCGGGACCTTGCCGAACGATTGCACCGCATCCGTATGAAACGCCACGCCCCGCTCGCGGCTGATCGCCGCCAGTTTCGCAATCGGCTGGATCGTGCCGGTCTCGTTGTTCGCCGACATCACCGACACCAACACCGTATTGTTGCGAATCGCTTTTCGCAGGTCGCCGGGATCGACAAGGCAATCAGGGCTCACGGGCAGATACGTAACCTCGCACTCGCCCGTCTTTTCGAGATATTGGCAGGCGTGCAGCACCGCGTGATGTTCGATGCTGCTGGTCACAATGTGCCGCCCCTTCTTCCGCAACGCGCGCGCCACGCCAAACACCGCCATGTTGTCGGCTTCGGTGCCGCCGCCCGTGAAGACAATCTCCCCCTCCTGCGCGCCCAACAGTTTCGCCATGCGCACCCGCGCATCATCGACCGCCGCCCGCGCCTCGCGTCCATATATATGCACGCTGCTGGCATTGCCGAAATGTTCCCGCAGATACGGCAACATCGCTTCCAGCACCGCTGGGTCCAGCGGCGTGGTCGCGTTGTGGTCGGCGTAGATGCGTTTCATGGTCAACTAAACTGTGGGGCGTGAAGCCCGCAGGGTTTCGCGCCGTGACCGGTCAACATCATCGGCTGGCAACCCTTCGGGCTGCCAGCCCTACAACTACGAAACTCAAATCCCCGCGCCGTGTGTGTGGCCGATCATCCGGTCGAGGTCCGCGGCGGCCGTCTTCATAATCGTTTTGCCGCCTTCCTGATAGACCACCGTCCGCACCGGCACCGAGTCCAGCAACCACACATTGCCGCCGATGATCGACCCCTGGCCGATGGTCACATCGCCCAGAATCGTCGCGCCGGCGTAAATCGTCACGTCATCCCCGATGTTTGGATGGCGCTTGATGCCCTTGACCACGCGTCCCTTGGCGTCCTTGGGGAAACTCTTCGCCCCGAGCGTGACGCCCTGGTAGATCTTCACGTGCTGGCCGATCACGGTCGTCTCGCCGACCACCACGCCCGTGCCATGATCGATGAAAAAATGCGGCCCGATGATGGCGCCGGGATGAATGTCGATCCCGGTCTTGTTGTGCGCCCATTCCGTCATGATCCGCGGAATCAGCGCCACGTGCCGACGATACAGCAGATGCGCCATCCGCTGCACCGCAATCGCTTCAATCCCCGGATACGCGAGAATGATCTCCTCGTTGCTGATCGCCGCGGGATCGCCCTCGTACGCCGCCGTCACGTCCGTCTGCAACACCGCCCGCACGCCCGCCAGCTCGCTCAGGAACTCCTGCGTTACCCGCGCCGCCGTCCCCGCCAGATCGTTCTTGTCGCATCCGTCGCACGGACGATACTCCAGGCTCCGCTGAATCTCGTTCTCCAACCGCCGCGCCAGCGACGACACCAGCTCCGACGCGTACTCGGCCAGTTGTTTGGAATGAATCGGGTCCTTGTCGTAAAATCCGGGGAACACCAGCCGCAGCAAATCCCGCGCAATCTCCACCACCGCGTCCCGCGACGGCAGGTTCACCCCATCCAGATGATTGATCCCTCCGTACTTGTGGAACGAATCCACCAGCCCATCGACTATGAGTGCCAGCTTCTTTGCCATGGTGCTCCCAATCTACCCGCGAATCCCCCCCTTTTCACCTCAATAATTGGCTCGTTTTAGCCATCCCGACCCCCAAAAAATGGGTTCGTTTTTGGCTTCGTTTTTCGGAAATTTCCACGCCGGTCTTGGCTAAATTTGGGTTCGTTTCGCAAAAATACCCTTTCTCGCAGCCTCCAGTCTCCGAGCTGTGTTCCAACAGGTTCGCCCCGATCTCCGAGCCTGCCGAGTCGTTTTCTCCCTTGTAGCCACGGCGCTCCGTCGCCGTGCCCACCGAGAACTTCCAAATTGTAGGGCGACCGGCCCGGTCGCCGCCGTACACCACGCCCGGCGGCGCCCCTCGCTCGTATCGTGCTTCGTGCCATTCGTGTCTCCTTCGTGGCCTTCGTGTTTATCCCCATGCCACACCGTATCCATAGCGGCATAGGATATCACATTTGGATATCAAATCCAAACCCAAACCGCGACCCCACACCCCGCGCTGGGGATGGCCGGCTTCACCCCGACTCCGCGGTCGGGGTCACACTCAACGGTCCCCACCCTTCAGATCCACAGGCTCAATCCCCCATTGTATGCCGTCCGCCGCGCCGTAACTTCCGCTGGCTGCAAGCAGCCGAGCCTTCTTGCTACTCCCATCAATAACGATAATCCCACCACGATTGCTCAACAGCCAGCCGCGTCTACCCCAATGATGACCCATGAACGTGTAGGGAAGGCATTCTCCTAAAATCGGGAAGGGGTCTACGTAGTCAACCTTGTGAGACGCCAAGTCTGCCAAGAAGAGGAGATCTTTTGTGACCCCGACCTTCGTTCCATCCGGATTCCACGAAGGCCACCAGCCCCGGACTGGCTGGTTCTTCTCATCCACGACAGGCTTTTGCTCGGAACCGTCCGGCCTGACAAGCCAAATATAACGGTCGCCATGGCTCGAGCTGAAATTCGTGTAGTGAGTAAACGCGACCCAATCTCCTTTTGGCGACCACGCCGGATGCTGATCGCGGATGCCATTGGTCAATTGTCTTCGCTTCTTCGTCCCGAAATCGAAGATCCCCAGCTCACGGTCATCTTTGGAGTACACAAGCTGACCGCCATCCGGACTCCAACTGGGGTGCAGGAGGCGCTCCTTTTCCTTGTCGTTCCACACCGGCTCGAACGGCTTGTGCAGGTTCTTACCATCGAGGCCCATAACCCAGATGCCGGCCGTTCCCATGCCGTACTCGACGCCGACAGCCGCATTACTGGTCGCGGCGTTGACCTCCATCCAAATTGGCCCGCTTTGCGTATCGATATAGGGATTCTGACCCGACCACATCTCGGCAATCTCCTGCTTCTGTGATCCGTCCCAGCTCATCTTGCAGAACCAGATGCCGCTCCTCTGCGTCTCGACGCCACCCGTTAGACCAGACAGGAAACCAGTAGTCCTTTGCCTGAATGCTGCCTGCTTCAGAAAATAGATCGTGTCTCCGTCCGGCCCCCAAGCCGCACCCAAATACGAAATACGATTCTCAGTCTCCGTCTTCGCGTGTGTGCCAGGCGCCCACGACAACATCGCGGCAATTATGAGGGATGCCGCCAAAGCCGTCCGACAGCCGGTTAGCCGACGGTCCTCACGAAATAACATCTGGCTTGGTATCGTACGAGCTTTCATCTGCCTCCGCTTCGTGTCCTTCGTGGTGAATCCCTATCCTCGCCTCTTTGCCTTCTCTTTGCCCATTGTGCCCTAGCGTAGACCGCAGTATAATGCTGGGGTGCCCCGACAACCATCCCAATCGGCCACGGCCAAACCCGCTGCGTTCCGCCACCGGCTCAAACTCCTGGCCGTCCAACTCATCGCCGCGCAGGCACTGTACCTCGTCTTGGGACTCTACCTGCTGTACACGGGCTACACCGCTTCCACGGATGCGCCAACACGAACACCGTTCACCATCGGCGCGTTCGCGTTCGGGTTGTTGGGCGTGATCGCGTCCTTTCCCGCCGTCAAGATGTTCGCACGCCGACAACCTCCCGGCACCACCTTCCCCGCGCTCGCTGCCGAACTTCAACGGCGGTTCTTTATCGGGTTCGCCTTCTCGGAAATCGCCTCCCTGGCCGGGACTGCTCATCTTCTTTCTCTTCGCCGACATCATCACCTTGATTGTCCTGATCTTTGTGGCCTCCGCCTCCATCGCCGCCCACTACCGGCGTCTGCGGAAGATCGTGGACGACTTCGAGTGCACGCCCAGTTGACGCGACGCCAAAAAACGCGGACTCACACAAACTCCGCGGCGACCTGGTCGGCGAAAAGGATGCCGCGCTTGGTGGGCTGCAATCGGTCGTGACTCCACTGAACCAAATCAGCGGATAGCAATTCGGCAATCTGTTTGTCCCACCGGCCTTTCACCAACTCGGCCGGCACGCCGGCGTTCATGCGCATACCAAACGCCGCGCGCTCGGCGGCGCGCAGTTCGGGCGTGAGCGGTTCTTCATAGGCCAGCGCGCGTTCCCCAGTGCGCATCGCATCGATGTAGCGGTCCGTGTCGGGCGCGTTTTGCCAGCGTTTGTCGCCCACGGTCGAACACGCGCTCGGGCCGAGCCCGATGTAGTCCTTGCCCTCCCAGTACGCAATGTTGTGCGCGCATTCATGACTCGGTTTCGCGAAATTGCTGATCTCGTATTGACGATAACCCGCCGCCGCCAACATCTCCATGCCGGTCTCGTACATCGCCAGTTCCAGCTCCTCATCCGGCTTGATCAACCCCTGCTGCAGCAGCGACCAGAAATGGGTGTCCTCTTCCAGAATCAGGCAGTACGTCGAGAGATGCTCCGGCTGAAGTTGGATGGCCTTGGCCAACGTCCGTTTCCATTGCTCCATCGTCTGACCCGGCAACCCGAACATCAGGTCGAGATTGATGTTCTGAAACCCGGCCTCGCGCAGTCTCTCGTAGGACTTGACGGCGCCCGTCACCGAATGCACCCGCCCAATCGTCTCCAATAATTCATCATCCAGCGCCTGGACCCCCATTGAGATGCGATTCACGCCAAATTCGCGGAAGAGTGTCGCCTTGTCGGCCGATACGGTGGATGGATTGCATTCAATGGTCCATTCCGAAACGTCGCGGGAGGAACTCCGCTCGCCAACGGCCTCCAGAATGCGCCGCATCAGCGGCGTGGGCAACAGGCTCGGCGTGCCGCCACCAAAAAAGATGGTTTTGGGAATAAGTTGGGATGCGAATCGATCGAGCTCCAGCAGCAGCGCGTCAATATAACCTTCCATCTTCGCGGCGCTGCCCGCCTCGGAGTAGAACGCACAGTAATTGCACTTCGCCGCGCAGAAGGGAACGTGGACGTACAGGTGCTCGACTTTGGCCTGTTGAATTCCCATACTTCTCGCGCAATCATACCCCTGTACATGGCAACAGACAAACCCCAAATTATCCTCGCCAGCGCGTCACCGCGGCGCGAGCGGCTGCTACGCGAGCTGGGGTTGCGTTTCATCGTCGTGCGCCCCGACGGCATCGAAGAACTCGATGGCGGCGCGGCGCCCGACGTGGTGGCGATGCAAAACGCCCAACGCAAGGCCCGCGCGGTCGCGGGCCGGCATCCCCACTCGATGGTCATCGGCGCGGACACCATCGTCGTGCTCGACGGAAAGATTTTCGGCAAACCGCGCGACCGCGCCGACGCCCGCCGCATGCTCGCCCAGCTCGCCGGTCAACGTCACGAGGTCATCACCGGCGTTTGTCTCGTGCACCGTTCGCTCGATACCGAATTGGTCTTCGCCGACACCACCCACGTGTGGATGCGGAGGCTGGAGCCCGCACAAATCGCTGAGTACCACGCCAGGATTGACCCGCTCGATAAAGCGGGGGCCTACGCCATCCAGGAACACGGCGAAGGCATCGTCGAACGGATTGAGGGCAGCTATAACAACGTCATCGGGTTCCCAACCGAACGCCTACAGGCGACGCTCGAGAGATTGGGAATGTTTTAATCAGACCGCGACGCGTGCGTGGTGCTCCGACACACCTGATTTGATGGGGAATTATCGGCGAGGGGGAAGAACCCTCACCCTGACGCTCTCCCTTACACAACAAGGGAGCGGGGAGTTTCCTCTCCCCTTGGGGGAGAGGATCAAGGTGAGGGGTAGCATGTCAAATGAACCGTGGCACGTGCTTACGAAACGGCGACCCGCGCGTCCCGACAGGCATCTCGTAACGACGCCAACGCTCCGGTGACGACACGGTCGAGCGATTTCCCGCGTTGCAGATCGCTCACTGCCAGTTTTTCAATCTCGGCAATTCGATGAATCAGCAGTCCTCCGCCAGTGGCCGTAAAGTGGAACACTGTCTCACGGACAACTGGTTCACTCACGCTGACATTGGTTTCATTGGTCATTTCATCCCTTTCGATCCCGCCTGGTCAATCACGACGCGGCGCTCGGTGGTTTCATCCACCACCCGCATGATGTCCCCCCACTGCCCCGGCGACGGCACGCACGCCACACCGTAGCCGTTCAATGCGTCCAACAGATTGTGGACGGCGTTCATCATCAACTCGGTGTTCGAGACATACGCAGACGACGCCTCATCGCCATCGCGTTTGACTTCGTACAACGGCCAGTCACACTTCTTGACCATCTTGGTGATCGTGGTCAGCACCTCGCGCCACTCGCTCTTGGACGGCGTGTGCCACGATTGGAACGCCTCGCAATCCAATAATCCACAGGCGAGCGCGTACTTCTCGTTGAAGAACCGGTTGAAGTCCTCTCTACTGATCTGGCGGATGGCCACAAAAATCTCCTCGGGCAGCGATGTTTATTGTTGCGCTGTGCTGCCTACGTGCGCCGCAGTGCTGCGAAGTCTGGTCGGTGTGAAGCAGCTCGCTGTTACAAGTCTACCATACGCGCAACCGGGGAATAACCTAGTTATTTCGCAAACAATCGCTTCGGCCCGCCTAGTGGATCGCCTTCAAATCATCCTGGAAGCAGCGAACCACCTTCTTGATTTCCTGGAGCAGGATCGCGCCGTAGATGATCCGGTCGGTTCCCTTCGTGAACGCCAGCGTCGGCGCGGCAACGAAATCACCCCGCCACACGAGCGCCTCCGATTTTTCGCCGACGCGGATCGGCCAGATCTCGCTCAGTGTCGCCGCCGCGTAGTACTTGCCGCTGACGTAATACTGCACGTCCATGAGTTGGTAGTGATCGCCCTGCGGCAACAGGTAGATGGCCCCGAGGCTCAACGTGGCGTGATGGTTGGCCTCGAACAGGGTCCAGTACAGCGTCGGCGTGAGCAACCCGGCCCGCTCGCTACCCAGCAGCCCGCTCTCCCGCAGCAGTGTGGCAAACTGCCGCGCCACGGCCGGCTGATCGCGCAACATCTCGCGCAGCTGCGTCCCCGGTGACACCGTGACTCCGTTGGCTTCGTACGGCGGCAGGCCGTCGAACCCCTCCCGCTGGAATGCTGCGGCCCGCTCGTGCAACAAGTCCCCCCAACAGGCGCCGATCTCTTGCGGATCGGGATTGCTCCGGGCACAGTTCGCCAGTTGTTGCGCCTCGGCGCGTGTCAAATTGAGATCGGATCTGTCGGCCGTGGTGGCCAGGGTCTTGTCCAGCAGCCAGCGGATGGCGCCCTGATTCGACTCCAGGTTCAGACCTTGAAAATTCGCGATCTCACACGGCCCGCGCATCGCCTGATACGCGAACACGTTCAGCGTCTCGTGCGGCAATGGATCCCAGACCTGCAATCGCTTGGCCGTCTCCGCCGCCGCTTCCTGCGTCACGAAACAGGTCTGCGCGGAAAGCCCGTTGGGGAAACTCATCAGCGAACCGCGAGTGCCGAGAATGTCACCATCGAGCACACGACGGAGGTCGGTTGCGGGAAAATCACTGAACCCTCTCACATCTTCCAGTGGATCGGACGCCGTCACGACCGCTGCCGCTGCCAGAAATCCGCCCACCAGACCGGCGCGGGCAATCTCTCTGACTCTATATCGTTTCTTGGGCGTCATCATGGGACAGAGGCACGGTACGCGATGAACCAACCGTGTGCCATGGGGCAGAACCCTACCGTGTCCCGGACGACCACGGCGCGGCGCTCATTCCATCGCGGCCAGGACCTCGTCCACCGACAGCGTGGCAAACGTGGTGGCGTAGTCGGACATCGCGTACGGGATGATGAGCTGCCGGCCGTGCAGGAGACTGCCGCAGGAATACACCACGTTGGGCACGTAGCCTTCCCGCTCGTTTTCGTTGGGCTTGATCAGCGGCTCGCGCAGGCGGCCGATGACCTTGGTCGGATCGTCCCGGTCGAGCAGGAACGCGCCGATGCAATACTTCCGCATCGGCCCCACCCCGTGGCTGAGCACGAGCCAGCCGGCGTCGGTTTCGATCGGCGAACCGCAATTGCCCAATTGAATGAACTCCCAGGGGAACGCCGGCTTCAGGAGCAGTTGCGTGGCATGCCAGAAATGCAGATGGTCGGAAACATCATGTAGATGTTCTCGGAGTCCTGCCGGCCGAGCATGGCGTAGCGGCCATTGATCTTGCGCGGGAACAGCGCCATGCCCTTGTTCTGCACGGCCGGGCCGTTCAGGGTGATGAATTTGAAGTGCAGAAAATCCGGCGTCTCGATGAATTGCGGCAGGATCATCTTGCCGTCGTAGGCGGTGTAGGTGGCGTAATAGGTCTGCGCGCCATCCTCGTGCTGGAAACAGCACAAACCGCGCGTCCTCGATGCCGTTGCTCTGCGACGGCGTGGCTGGGAAACAGCACGCGTTCGGACAGGCGCGAGTCCGGCGCAAATTGCACTTCGTAATTCGATTGGGCCAGCATCAGGATTTTTCGGCGCCGCGGCTTGTCGTTCCTGGTCGCGGGCCCGGAGCTGTTTCACCGTCGCCAGTGACGCTGGCTGCGCAGTTCGGCCAGCGTGAATGAGTCGCCCAGGACTTGCAGCACCTGCGGCTGAAGTCGCCCGCCAGACCCAGTTCCTGAAGCTTGCCGCTCGAACAGCCCTTTCTCGTACGATGCATTGGGCACTTGCGCCGGGCTCGAGGCAGTAGCGCGTCGGCGCGTTGATGGTGATGTTGCCGTCCGCGTCCAGAATACCCGGTGCGAAAGGTGATCGAGGAGATGTGGCCTTCGCCCGTGGCCCGCAGGCTCAGAATGAACCGCAGCGAACCCGGGGGCAGGTCCGACTGGTCCGGGTGCGGCACGATCGAGGGATTGAACAGCGCCGCGGCTTCGAGCGAATACTCGTGACTGAAATACGAGCCGAGCAACAGCTTCCGTTCCTCGGACGGTTCTGCGTCGGTTCGCAAACACGGGCGGACCTGCTCGAACCGCCGCATCAGGAACTCGCCGATCTTCGCGTGGCGGTCCCCAAACTCGGCTCGCACCTGCTGCCAGAGCGTGTGGACTTCGGCTTTCGGGAAGCGCCATGACCTGAGCGCAAATTCTGATCGCGCGTCGGTCGCTCGGAAGGAGGAATGGCCGGAGCAACACGCGCGTGCGGTCCGGATGCAGGATGACATTGGTGCGTCTGAATGGTTGGGTGCCTCACATCAGGGATCGGGCTTACGAAGCGGGCTGGTTGAAGGCCGTGACGGCGTTTTGCATGAGTTGCATTTCCGCCAGCGAGAGCAGAAACGCCAGGGTCGATTCCGCGCCCTGGTTTTGGTTGACGCGGTCCACGTGCAATGCATCGCGGCAACCGCCGGTACTCGGCGAGTACACTTCCAGGCCGAGGTCATTCCAGCCGAGAAACCAATCGAAGGCGCGCTGGGCCTCCGCGTACCACCACGCGTCCGACGTGGCCCGATAGGCTTCCAGACAGGCCGACACCATCGCCTGCGCTTCGATGGGTTGCTGGTCGAACGTCGCGCGCAGTCCGCCGCGCTGATGAAATCCGTTGCTGCCGATGGGACGGAAGTCGCCACTCTCCGCAGTTTGCATTTCCGCCAGCCAGCGCAACGCCTGCAGCCCCCGCTCAAACACCGGCTTTTGCCCCGTCGCTCGTCCGCTCACGATCAGGGCGTGCGCGAGCTTGGCGTTGTCGTAGGAAAGCACGTCTTCAAACCACGGCCAGTCCGGTTGCTCGGTCCGATGGAACAGGTCCATGAGCCGCGTGGTCAGCGTGTCCCGAATCTGGCTGGCGGTCCGGTCGCCGCTCAACCGCTGCAGGTATTCATGAATGCCGAGCAGGCTGAACGCCCACGCCCGCGGGGAGGTGAACTCGATCGCCGCCGGCAGCGCCTGGGCGAAGATTTGTCCCGACATGACCTGGAAGCTCCGGTAGGGCGAGCGTCCCACGCCCATGCCCAGCGCCCACAGCGCCCGCGCGTGGGAGTCTTCCGAGCCCCGTTCATCGAGCCAGCGTCGGTCGAAGCTCAGGTGATTGTGAAAGCGCTTCGTCTTCGTGTCGAACGCGTGATGCAGGAACGCCGCATAAGTGGTGGCCACTGTACGGACGCGCTCTGTTCCTTCCCCCAACTCATCCAGCAGCACGGCCAGTATGAAGGCGCGGGCGTTGTCATCCGTGCAGTAGCCCTCGGAAAAATTCGGCACGGTAAAAATGGCGTGCTGAAACAGCCCCGCGGAATCGGTCATCCGCGCCAGGTGATCCAGTTTCAACTCGGGCAACTCCCGTGGTTGCTGGTCCAGCGTCTTCGTGGCAAACGATTTTCGGGACAACACCGCCCGCTCAATCCGCGCCAACTCGAACGAGCGCATGTAGAGCCGAGCCATGTTGCTCCAGACCATCTCGCGTCCGAGCTTGTATGCGTTCTTACGCATCGCGTGCCGCCGCGTGTCGTCGCGCAGCAAGCCGATGACCTCCTGCGCGATCGCCTTGGAGTCGCCGAAGGGCACCAGCACGCCGCGCCCGTCGGCCAGCAACTCGGTCGCATGCCAGTACGGAGTCGAGATCACGGCTTTTCCCGCCCCAAACGTGTAGGCCAACGTGCCCGAGGTGATCTGTGCCTCGTTGAGATACGGCGTGATGTACAGGTCCGCCGCGCCGATGAACTCCTTGAGTTCATCGAGTTCCACGAACCGGTTGTAAAAGATTACGTTCTTCTGGACTTTGTTCCTCTTGGCGAGGCGTTCGAGTCGCAGACGATAGGCCTCCCCCTGCTCGCGCACCTCGTTCGGGTGCGTGGCGCCCAGCACGAGGTAAACGACATCGGGAAATTCCGTCAGGATCTGCGGCAGCGCGTTGAGCACATGCTCAATCCCCTTGTTCGGCGACAGCAGCCCGAACGTTAGCAACACCACTCTTCCCGCCACACCGAACTGGTCCTTGTAGTAGTTGGGGTCGACAAACGGGATGTCGGGAATGCCATGCGGAATGAAATCGATTTTGGCCGGCGGCACCTGGTAGACGTCCTGTAACAGTTGCCGTCCGCGCTCCGCCATGACCAGCAGCCGCGTCGATCGCGTGATAAGTTCCTGCATCACGCGACGTTGGTCGGCATTCGGCTCACGCAGCACCGTATGAAGCGTCGTGACGACTGGCATTCTCAATTCGCGCAACAACGCCAGCAGATGGCTGCCCGCCGGTCCGCCGAAAATCCCGAACTCGTGTTGCAGGCTGACGATGTCGACGTTGCTGATGTTGAGGAAATCTGCCGCGCGCTGGTAGGACGACAAATCCTGTTCCTCAATCTCGAAGTGGACCACGTCAGAATACTCATAGCCGCCCGGGATGTCATTCACCGGCACGGCGAAACACTGGGTTTGCGGGTGCTCGGTCGCCACGGCGGAAAGCACGTCGTGCGTGAATGTGGCGATCCCGCATTTGCGCGGGAGGTAATCGCCGAGAAATGCAATCTTTCGGATTTGTGATGGTTTGTCCACGAGTTTGTCCGCCATTAGTGTGCGCCATGTTCCGTCACCTTGCGTATAAGGTAAAACCCTACCTGGACGAACGGGGGTAGGGTTTTACCCCATGGACGGCTTGCGGCAATAGTCGGACAGTGGCAGCGGATGCAAGAGGCACACGAGTTCGGATTGTATTATGAAGCGAACGACAGCTAGGTTATCGCGACGATACGCGACGGCTTTGCGTAAATACCTGAAGCAAGGGCTCCGAGCCAGCTTGCAGCCCGCGCGCGGCCTGGGACACAAGGCCATGGCCCTCGGGCTGGAGACGCTGGACCTGGCCAGGATTCACGGGGCCGCACTCGCCTCACAGGAAGCCTCCAGCAGCCGGGATGGGGTCATCAAACGGGCGCAAATCTTTTTTGCCGAGGTCATCACGCCCATCGAAACGACTCATCGCGCCGCGCGGGAAACGAGCGGCGACCTGAATCGTCTGACGAAGACACTGAGCCGACGCACGGCGGAACTGGCCGCCTCCGGCCGTCACTTGAAACGGGGAATCGTCCAGCGCAAGGCTGCGGAGAAAGCCCTGAAGAAAAGTGGAAAATATCGCACCAGTTTGTTGAAGCAGTCATGTCTCGTGCAGGAGCATCTACGGCATCTGACCCGTCAAATTCTGTTGGCGCAGGAGGACAAGCGAACGAAGATCAGCCGCGAGTTGCATGACGAAATCGCCCAGACGTTGTTGGGAATCAATGTCCGACTCCTGGCACTGAAAAACGAGGCCACGACCAACGCCAAAGGCCTGAAAAAAGAGATCGCCAATACGCAACGCCTTGTGAAAAAATCGAAGGAAACCCTGAGTCGGTTCGTTCGTGAACTCGGCAAACAACATGACACCTAAGCTCACCGGATTATCGCGACGCTATCAGGCGGCGTTGCGCAACTATCTGAAGCACCGGCCTCGCGTCAGCTTGCAGCCCGCGCGCAGCCTGGGACACAAGGCCATGGCCCTCGGGCTGGAGACATTGGACCTGGCAGGGATTCATGAGCAAGCGTTGATTGCCCTCGTGTTGCCGAGCGACTCCCCCGGCACCCGGGATGCAATGGCCCGGCGGGCGGGAAATTTTTTCGCTGAGGCCATCACCCCGATCGAGAAGACTCATCGCGCTGCGCGTGAGGCCAACGCCCACTTCGGTCAACTGAACGAGACGCTGCGCCAGCGCAGCGTGGACCTGGCCGTCTCGAACCGACGGTTGAAACGGGAAATCCTCCGGCGCAAGGATATGGAGCAATCCCTTCAGAAAAGCGAACAACACTACGGCCGGTTGTTGGAGCAATCGCAGCAGATGCAGGAACAATTGCGGCATCTGACGCGCCAGCTCCTGTTGGCACAGGAGGAAGAACGCAAGAAGATCAGCCGCGACTTACACGACGAAATCGCGCAGACTTTGACGGGCATCAATGTCCGGCTGGCGACCTTGAAAACCGCGGCGACGCACAACACCCGGGGCCTCCAAAACAAAATCTCCAGCGCGCAGCGGATGGTCGAGAAGTCGGTGGACATTGTCCACCGGTTTGCGCGCGAGTTGCGCCCAACGGTGTTGGACGACCTGGGGTTGATTCCCGCGCTGCATTCGTTTGTGAAAACCTTTTCGAAACGGACGAGGATCCACGTCCGGTTGACGATCTTTGCCGGCGTTGAAAAACTGGATAATGCCAGGCGCACGACGCTGTATCGCGTCGCCCAGGAAGCTCTCACCAACGTTGCCCGTCATGCGCAAGCCAGCGTGGTGGACGTGAGCATCGACAAACTTCCGAACAGGATTTGCATGAAGATCAAAGACGACGGCAAATCCTTCCGGGTGGATCACGTACTGCAGGCCAGGAAGAATAAGCGATTGGGGTTGCTCGGCATGCGCGAACGGGTCGAGATGGTCGGCGGCCGCTTTGCCGTCGAATCGGCGCCCGGCAAAGGCACCACCATCTGCGTGCAGATTCCAGTCACAAACGGCAAAGGGAAATAGTGCTTATGAAACGTATCACCGTCTTGCTGGCGGAAGATCACATGGTTGTCCGCGAGGGCTTTCGGAAACTGTTGGAGGCGGAAGACGATCTGGAGGTGCTCGGCGAAGCCCAAACCGGCCGCCAGGCGGTGGAACTGACCAGGAAACTTCGTCCCGCCGTGGTCGTGATGGACATCGCGATGCCGCTGCTCAATGGATTGGAAGCCACGCGGCAAATCCGTAAAGCCGTAGCAATACGTAAGTGTTGAGTCAGGCGCTACACAAACATA
>CAVYAC010000128.1:0-27677 GCA_963766065.1 uncultured Verrucomicrobiae bacterium | reverse complement strand
GACCTCAAAATCCCCATCAACCTCCCGCCAAAGCCACCCAGTCAGGCCCAAACGAAGCCAAGCGAAAAAATGGCACACGCGAACTCCTAACACTTTGTCGCTCAAGCTAATCCAAACCTACAACACTCCAAAAAGCCGAGTCGGACGACAAGCCGCTGTCGTATGCGGTAATTGGCTTCGTTTTTGGCTTCGTTCCCAGCACTTTTACACGCCGGCCTACACAGAATTGGGTTCGTTTTGCAACCCCCTCCCAGTTGAGCCCAAACCCGGAACGCCGAACCCCAAACCGTGAACGTTCGTCGTATCTCTATATCAAAGCCAAGCCGCTGGGAGCGGCGCGACGCAACGCCGCAGGCGGCCCGACAGGGCAAGCCGAGCGGGCGCGTGTGGGGGACAACACCTACCCCTCCACCTTCGTGTCCTTCGTGTTGCCTCTACTTGCGGCCCTCGCCCTTCAGTGTTAGGAATAACACAGTGAAATGGTCGCTTCCAATCGGGCGCGTATTCGGGATCAGCCTCCGGCTGCATGTAACCTTCCTGATCTTTCTCGCCTTCATCGCCTACGCCGGCTTCGTGGATGCAGGCCTCAACGGTGCGGGCTGGGCGGTGGCGATGTTCTGTTCGGTGTTCGCCTGCATCGGGCTCCACGAACTCGGCCATAGCGTGGTGGCCCAGCAACTGGGCGTCCAAGTGAAGAGCATTACGCTCCTGCCAATCGGTGGCGTGGCCGCCCTGCGCAGCATCCCGGAAAATCCCTGGCACGAGATCGCCATCACCGTCGCCGGGCCGATGGTCAATGCCGCCATCGCCTGCGCGTTGATCCCGTTCACGGGCATGCCGTCACATCGGCTGATCGTGCCAACATGCCCCAGAATTTTCATGGGTTGTTGCTGACTCTGACCCAGGCCAATCTCACGCTCTTCGTTTTCAACTTTATCCCCGCGTTTCCGATGGATGGCGGGCGGCTGTTGCGCGCGATGCTGGCCCTCGTGCTCCCGTACCAACAAGCCACGACGATTGCCGCCATGGTGGGGCAGGGATTGGCCATCCTGTTCGTGGTCGCGGGATTGAAGTTCTCTTTCTGGCTCGTCCTGATCGGGGCGTTCATTTTCCTGGGTGCCGAAGGCGAGGAACGCGTCGTGCGGATGCGAAGTCTGCTGCGTGACCTGAATGTGGAAGACGTGATGGGGCGGGGGATCGCCATGCTTTCGCCATCGGACCCGGTGTCGCGCGGTATCGAATTGATCTATCAAACGGGGCAGGACGATTTTCCCGTGCTCGATAACGGAATGCTCGTCGGAGTTGTGGCACGGGCCTGGACTCGTCAAGGCGATGAATGCGCAGGGAGCCAACGCACCGGTAATGACGATGATGGAAACCGATGTAACGCTGGCGTCACCGCAGGAAAAACTCGTGTACGCGTGTAAGGGATCATCAACGGCACGGACACGAACGCCGTGATGGTCGTTGACGACGGGCGGCTGGTCGGCATGGTGTCGCTTGAGAACATCAATCGGTACCTGTTGCTGCAATCGAGTATCAAGTCGCCGCGCCGGCGTCCGGCGATGGGGGTGCCGCCGCTAGTCGTGACTTCGCAAACTCCAGCGCCTCCGCCCGTGATTTCAGGCGTTCCTCCAATTGTAGTTCCTCAATCTCTCCGGAGAATCTGTCCCACCCTTGGGCTTGGCGTAAGCCCCAACGCCAGCAAATCGTGGCCGTTCAACAGCGGCTCGGGCTTGATCGCTTCCGGCGGCAACTCCGCCGCCTTGGCCTTGAGAAATTCGTAATTCTCCATGTTCCGATGGCTCGACGCCAATCGATCCGATGAAGTTCGAGTTCGTCGGGAAACGTGTCGCGGGCGAGGATGCGCTTGAGTTTGGCCGGCCGCATCTCTTTGACGAATTGAAACCGCATATGCTCGGAAACGCATCGCACGATCTTTTCAATCTGTTCGTTCGAAAACCGGAGCCGACGCAGGATCGCGTCCGCCATCTCCGCGCCAATCTTGTCGTGGTCGTTGAACCGGTCCGGTCCGGCGCGCTGAAACGTCGGCGGCTTGCCCACGTCGTGCAACAGCACCGCAAACGCCAACACCACTGGGTCGTGGTAGGGCGTGACCGCGGGGCGCGCCGTTTCCACCGGGTTTTGGTAGGGCGCGACCGCCGGGCGCACCGCATCCGACATCATCTCCAACATCAACTTCGTATGCTGGAACACATCACCCTCCGGATGAAACTCGGGCGGTTGCTCGACGCCCTTCATCGCGGCGATCTCGGGCAGAATCCCCTGTAAAAGCCCGCTCGCATCCAGCAGTTCCAGGCCCCGACCCGCATGCGGGCGCGTGAAAATCTTGGTCAACTCCTCTCGGATGCGTTCGGCGCTGACAACGCTGATCTGTGACGCCATCTCTTTGACGGCAGCAAATGTCGCGGGGTCGATCTCAAATCCCAGATTCGCCGCAAACCGGACCGCCCGCAGCATCCGCAGCTTGTCTTCGGTGAACCGTTGCCGCGGATCGCCAATCGTCCGCACCACCTTCCCCTCAATGTCCGCCCGCCCCCCCACGAAGTCGATGATTTGATTTGTGATCGGGTCAAAGAACATCCCATTGACAGTGAAATCCCGCCGCTGCGCATCCTCCTGTGGAGAGCCGTAGTGAACGCCCGTCGGACGCCGTCCATCGATATACGCGTCGTCGCTACGAAACGTGGCGACCTCAAATTGGTGGTCGTCTTCAATTACCAACACAACCCCAAACGCCGCGCCAACGGGCACGGTCTTCGCGAAGAGTTTCTGAACGTCCTCCGGCGTGGCGCTCGTGGCGATGTCGAAATCCTGCGGGTCCACGCCCCGCACCATGTCCCGCACGCATCCGCCGACAAAATACGCCACATGCCCCGCCTCCCGCAGCCGTCGGACAATGTTCGTCGCGGTCTCCTTCATCACACCCCCAAGAGTAGCACAGGGGGGAAGATGTAGTCACGGCGCTCGTCGCCGTCCCGGGATGCGCCCCGACAGAGCGGGGCGGCTACACCGCCGTCAAATCTGGTGATCGTGCCAACATCGTCCCAAGCGGTCGGCATCGCTCACCCCGTCACTCCCTAGCGTCGCTTATCACGGTCGGGGAATTGCCTCCCCGCGTTGGACGCGTTTCAAACCTTGCGGCTTGAACTGCCGAAGGTCGCCAAGCCTGTGAGGCCTTTGTCGGACTAACACTCATTTCTCACGCACCCTCAGCTGGATCTTCGCTGCGTCCACCTCGCCCTTTGTGATCATTGCGGCGATGAGCTTTCTCGCCTCCGGTGCCTGCTCTTCCTGAACGCAGAATCCGCAAGTAAGCGAACACTGAGCTAAACTGATCGATATGCCATTATCGGCGAGCCGTTTTTCCACTTTCTGCCACTCAACCAGTACTTCTTTGTCATTCCAAGGATTATAGCATTCGCAAACGGCTACCAAGCCTCGACGATGCATATCCAAGCTCGAGAACCGAGTGTCAGAGTAAAACTTGTGATGACTGCCAGTGTTCGAATTCTCAATAGACCCCCCGCACTTGGGCATGGTGTCCTACTGATTTCCTCCACCCGTGCCAACCGCATTAGACCTCCGCTTACAACCGCAAGGAAAGCACAAAACGCCCCACCCCAGCCTAGAATAGCCTTGCGCGGAAGGTGGCTTTGCAAGCGCGCTTCTGGTATGTTACCGGCGCGTGAGAATCAAACCGGAATTGATTGCCCCTGCGGGTAATATGGACTGCGCGCGCGCGGCCGTGGCCAACGGCGCCGACGCGGTGTATTTCGGTCTGCCCCGGTTCAATGCGCGGATGCGCGCCGACAATTTCACCGAAGAACAGTTGCCGGAGTTGGTTCAGTTTCTCCATTCCCATCGCGTCCGGGCATTTTGTACCGTCAACACGCTGATTTTCACGGATGAACTGGCCGACGCCGAACGCGAATTGATCCTCCTCGACCCGGCGGGCGTGGATGTCGTGATCGTGCAGGACCTCGGATTGGCCGTGCTGGCCCGCGAACTGGGCCTAAAGCTGGACGTTCATGCCTCGACGCAGATGACCATTACGTCGCCCGAAGGCGCAAAATTCGCGGGCCGACTGGGCGTCAAACGCATCGTGTTGGCCCGCGAGGCGTCCATGCAAGAGATGGCAAGATTTGGCGCCGCCGAGGGCTTACCGTCGTTGGAAGTGTTCGTTCACGGCGCATTGTGTGTCGCGTACTCGGGTCAATGTCTGACGAGCGAGGCGCTGGGACAGCGCAGCGCCAACCGCGGCGAGTGCGCCCAGGCCTGCCGCTTGCCGTACGAACTGATCGTCGATGGCGCGGTGAAAGACCTGGGCGACCGTCGTTACCTCCTCTCGCCGCAGGATCTCGTAGCCGTCAAAGAAATCCCCGAACTGATTCGTCTCGGCGTAAGCGGTTTCAAGATCGAAGGACGGCTCAAATCTCCGGATACGTGGCGGCAACGTGCCAAGTCTACCGCAAGGCAATTGATGCGGCGCTCGCGGAGCAATCCGCCACTGTTGAAGACGCTGACAAGTACAAACTGGAGATGACCTTCTCCCGCGGCCTGTATTCCGGCTGGTTGCACGGTGTGAACCATCAAGAATTGGTGAAGGCGCGCTTCGGCAAGAAACGCGGGCCTTTTGTCGGAGCCATTGCCAGAGTCGGCCCCGACCACGTCGAGGTCGCCCCGCAAACGCCGTTGTCCGCCGGCGACGGCGTGGTGTTTGACACGGGCGGCGATCCGGACCACGAACAGGGCGGGCGGATCTGGCAGGTCCGCGAGAATTGCCTGTTTTTCGAGCGTGACCACGTGGACTTTGGGCGGTTGAAAACGGGTGACAAAGTGTGGAAGACGAGCGACCCGCAACTCGAACGCGAATTGCGGCGAACGTACAAAGGGGACATTCCCCGGCCCAAAGCAACAATCGACCTCACGGTGAGCGGAGCGGTCGGCACGCCCCTGACCGTGGAAGCGAACGGGGTGCGCGTCAATTCGTCGATGCCACTACAGACGGCCTTCAAGCGGCCGCTGACGGAGAAAGCGTTGCGCGACCAGCTTGGCCGCCTGGGGGAAACGAATTTCGTGCTGGGCGAGATTCACAACAAGCTCGTCGGACAAACCATTCTCCCCGTCAGCGAATTGAACCGGTTGCGCCGTGAACTTGTGGAGAAGATTCATTCCGGCCGTCAGGTTGACGACGAAGAGCAGCAACCGCCAGACGTGACGCCGGTCTTTCTGACTTGCTGGCGAATATATCCATGAAGTAATCGACCGTCCCCGGCAACTGGTAGCGCTCTGTCGAACGATGGATCAGGTCGCCGCCGCGCTGGAATCCGGTTGCGCCACCATCTACGTGGATTTCGAGGACATCCGGCGCTATCACGAGGCCGTTGCGCTGGTTCGAGAGCACGGCGCGGCGTTGATCTACCTCGCGACGCCACGAATTCAAAAGGCCGGCGAGCAGGGCTTTTTCAAATTAATCGAAGCGGCCGAGCCGGACGGCGTTCTCATTCGCAACCTCGGCGGTCTCGACTATTTTCGGAAGAGTTCCTTGCGAAAGGTCGGCGATTTTTCGCTCAATGTGGCCAACCCGTTGGCTGCCGAGCTGCTGATGCGCGAGGGATTGGAACGCCTGACGGTTTCCTACGACCTGAACGCGGAACAAGTGATCGATCTGTTGCGCGCCGCACCGCCGCATTGGTTCGAGTTGACGATCCACCAGCATATACCGATGTTTCACATGGAGCATTGCGTGTTTGCCGCGTTCATGTCCAACGGGACGGATGCGACGAATTGCGGGCGACCCTGCGACCACCACAATGTGAAATTGCGCGACCGCGTTGGCGCGGAACATCCCCTCAAGGCGGACGTGGGCTGCCGGAACACCGTGTACCACGCCAAAGCCCAGAGCGGCGGTGATTTCGTGCGGGGATTTGTTGAGGCCGGTGCCCGTGTCTTTCGGGTGGAACTGCTCGACGAGGACGCCGCGAAAACGCGCGCGATCTTGCAAGCCTATCGGGATTTGGTTGATGGAATCACCACGGATTCGTCGGCTCTGTTCCGGCGCTTGAATGTGGTGAAACAACTCGGCGTCACCAGCGGAACGTTGACAGTGTTATCGTGACCGCGTCACTTACTCCGTTTCGCCCGAGACCATCTGGTCCGTCGGCGGAAGTTCCTTGCGATGGGTGAGGAAGAACCCGCCGCCGACAATGCTCCAGAACAGTGCGGCGAGGTAGCCCACCAACGACATGACCAGCGCCACCGACCCGGCCACGCCGACTTCGTGGAACATCTTGACGTACATCCCTTCGCGGACGCCAAAGCCCGAGATCGTGATAGGCACGGATGTCACCGAGTTGATGATTGGCAGGTACAGGAAATAATCCGCGAACGTCGCGGAACGGACAGCCAACCCCATGCCCACGCACCAGATGCTGAACATCGCGAAGAAGTGGACGGCAAACGAAATCAGCATCGTTTGGGTCAGGATCACGGGATGAGAGGCGTAGACCCGATAGGCTTCCACCATTCGTCGCAACGCGTCGTACTTCGGCATCCGCTGTAGCCAGGAGCGCAGTCCGGGCAGCTTGTTGAACGAAGCCCCGCCACAAGCCGACAATCGTCCCCACGACGGTGAATACGATCACCCCGAGTGTGGCCATCGAAAACCAAAACAGCTTTGGATCGCGGAAGACGCGGGTGTGATAGACCGTCATCATTCCCAGGGCGATGATGAACAACGCCAGCAGACCGATCAAACGGTCCACGACAACGGTGGCGATGGCCTCGGCTTTTTTGTGGTGCGTCTCATGGGCCACGTACCACGCCTTGACGACATCTCCGCCGGTGGAGCCGAGCATAAACGCGTTGAAAAACAAACCGATGAACGAAATCGAAAAGAGGCGCGAGTATTTCACATCCAACCCCTGGACATGCAGAATCCACCGCCAGCGGGTGATTCCGAGGATGACCGGTTCCGGCGGAAACGATGGCGGCGGCGAGCCAGATCGGATTGATTTTCTGAAATTCGTGCCACAACGCCTGCGGTCCCACGCTCCACACGATCCGGGCGCGCGCCACCCAGTCCAGAGCGCCCGGGTCGATGTTGTGCGCCTGAAAATACTCCAACGCCTCTTTGTGGAAAATGCCGTTGAACAAATAGGCCAGGATGCCCACGCTGACGAGCACACGCAAGAACGCGCCCAGGTGCTTTTTCATACCGTGACCGACTTCCGTAGCAACTCGTGCACCTGTTTGAGCCCTTCGGTGATTTCGTCGGCCCTCCAATGAGGATGAATTTCCCAGGCGAGCACCATGCTGTCCGTGATAAACGGCGTCAGCCGCCCAAAGTCAAACGTCCCAAAACCCGGCGGCAGGTGGTCCTCAACCGGCGGGTGGAAATCCTGCAGGTGCATCCCGGCAGTCCGACCGCGAAATCGATTCAAGACGGCGTGCGTACTCATCAGTCCGAGGATTTCCTTCACGGCGGCGTGGCCGACGTTGTGCCAATACAGGATCGTTTCCGTGCCGAAGTGCGTGAGAATCTGCTCGGCCTCTTGCTCGTTGGGAATCTCTTCGATGCCGAAGCGTGTTTCCATCCCGATCTTCACGCCCATTTCTTTGGCCCGGGGCAACACCTCGTCCAGCGTGCGGTACACCTGATCGAGAGGCCGCTGGCTTTTCTTGCTGCGGACGGCGATGGCCTTTTCGGTCAAGCGGTAGCATTTGGGGCTGTCAGCGCGTCCGCGCACGTGAAGGTCCAACACACGCGCCGTATAGTGGCGCATCGGGACCAGCCCCAAATGCATCACCACGGCCTTCGCGCCAAGCGCCGCGGCACAATCAATTGTACGCAGCGTGTGGCGCACGGCGTATTTGCGCTCGTCTTCATCTCGCGAGCTGGGCAGGTAGTAATTCGGGGCCGGGCCCCTGACCCCGATCGGAGTCGGGCAGAAATTGTGGACCGAACTGATCTTGATTTCGCCGGCGGCCACGGCCTCCTGAACTCCCGTGAGGAGGGACAACCGCGTGCCGTGACCCAGCTCAACATACTCGAAGCCGAGCGCGCGCACCTCGTTGACCATCGCGCGGCCGTCGATGTGCCGCTCCGAATTCCAGCAGGTCGAGAATGCAAACATGAAAATGGGGATCAGCCCCGAATGCGTTCGGGGCCAGCGCCGCAATGCGACCGCTGGCCCCGGGATTGGTTCGTGCGTGTTTAGAAACTCATGAAGGTACGCGGTCCTCGCGCCTTCCGTCGTCGCTTTTCGCTCGGCTTTTCGTAGTGGCGATGCGCCCGCGCTTCACGCAAGGTACCTTCGCGATCCAGCTTTTTCTTCAGCCGGCGCAAGGCCTTCTCCACGGGCTCACCTTTTTTCAGTCTGACTTCCGACAATTCGATTCACACCCCTCTCACACGCTTCTCACCCCGACCTCATCAGATGGGGGATGAAAACTCTCAGCGTCCCTGCAATAGGCACACATCATACCCCCCATGGCGGCTCCTGTCAATGCGCCGACCGGGGCGGGAGGCTCGTGTCGGCAAGTCGGGCGAGGGCGTCGGAACGAACCAGTGCGGCAAATGCGGCCAATCGTTGCTGGTCAGCCACAGGCAGTTGTTCGATCTCAGCGAGCAGTTTCCGCGGATTCGTCTGCGCCTGCTGGCTGAGCATGACCGGGTTTCGGATGACGTGCGCAAAATGGCTGTCCACCGTGCCGCGCAGAAAGACCGAGAACAACTGCGCCAGCGCGGCCAGCACGACATTGTCCACCTTCACGAACACCGCCCGCGTGTACTCGATCCTGCCGCGTGCCCGGGCGCGGTAATCCACGATCGCGACGCCGCGACCGCGCACGTCGAATACGCCATGGTCCGTGCCTTCCACGTAGAGGACGCGCCTTCCGGCACCCGAGTAGACGTTGAGAATGTAACCGGCGGCGCCCGCATGATCATCGGCACGGAGCCGGCCGTCAGCGTCGAGGGTGGCGGAGTATTTGGTCAGGCCGGCCATTTTGGCCAACGCCGAGCATTCGTCCATGTGGTCGAACAGATATTCGAACACGGTAACGGACGCGTTGAATTCCTCGGGAGGATATTCCCGCCGCAGTGTGTAGTGGTCCGTCACGCCGCGCACCAGGCTCAGGTTCGTTCCCGTCATGGCATCGAATGGAACGAGTTTCGAGGCGGTGGTCTCGTCGCTCGCCTGCACGAGCGGTACGCCAAGAACCCCGAGGATCAAGAAGGCACGGATGGCCACCCGCCGCATGGCACACGGTATACGGTGTCTCTCAGCGTTTGGCGAGGAATTGTTGCACAGGGTGCTGGCCGGTCCGTGCTGCGGAATCGGAGCGTGGAAAGGGAAAAGGCTTGCAGAAGCGGGGAGGGCAGGGACAATTATGAGAACATTGACTGCGGTGGTTGTTGCGAAGTGCCGCAAGGGAGAAGCCGACGTTGATCATCTGTACCTGTTCATGAACACGGACCAATCCATTCGCACCCGGGCCCATCCGAACTGTTTTCTCTGTGGAACAACCGGCGAAGTGCTCTACGCAAACTTGACCGACCGATTATTCCACGCGCCGGGCGTCTGGCAGTTGAGACGCTGTCCGCAAGAGAAATGTGGCCTGTTGTGGCTCGATCCAGTGCCGATCAAAGACGATCTCCCGCTGGTTTATCAGAACTATTTTACGCACGGGCCGAGATCCTTCGCCGTCCGCGGAGTCGGTCGTTCGTTGGTTCACGGGCTGTATCGCGGAGTACTATTGGCAACAGGGTTGGCCCGCCAGCGGGCGGACTTGCTGTCGTTCTATCTCCGCGACGCAGGACCCGGTCGTTTGCTTGACGTTGGTTGCGGTGACGGCGGCCAACTCGCCCGGTTACGCGTGATGGGTTGGCAGGTTGAGGGACAAGAGATTGACCCCGCCGCCGCCGAGCAGGCGCGCACTCAGTACGGGTTGCAGGTGCATGTCGGGCCGTTGGCAGACCTTGGATTGCCAGACTCAACTTACCAGGTTGTCACCATGAGCCACGTGATCGAACACGTCTATGACCCGGTGTCGCTCCTGAAGGAATGCCGCCGAATCCTCAAGCCCGGGGGTAGCGTTGTCGCCATTACGCCCAACGTGAAGTCCTGCGGCCACGAGCGCTTTCGGTCGAACTGGATGCCACTGGAACCGCCCCGCCACTTACACATGTTCTCGCCAACAACCTTGCGTGAAGTGGCGCGCCGGGCTGGCTACGCAAAGCAGGAATGCTGGACAACCGCGGCGAACGCGCAGTTCCTTGCTGAATCCAGTCTGAACATCGAGAGAACCGGTCGTCACACGGTTGGTTCACGCCCGGGTCTCTATCTGGGTCTTCAGACGCTCGCGTTTCAGTTTTGGGCGCTGGCTCTCCACGCGGCGCGCAGAGATTCTGGTGACGAGTGCGTACTGCGGGCAAAAAAATAGCGACCGTGAAAATTGTTCCAAGTCCGACGCTACAATCCACGGCGCCGAATCACCCGTTCGCGAGGAATTCTTGTAACGCCGCTGCCATTTTCGGCCCGATGCCGGGGACGCCTGCGATGGCCTCGGCGCTGGCCTCGCGGAGTCGCTGGATCGAGCCGAAATGTTGCAATAGGGCCAGCTTGCGTTTCTCGCCGAGGCCGGGGAATTCGTCGAGGACAGACTCCTGGAGGCGACGTTTGCGCAGCTTTTGGTGATAGGCGTTGGCAAAGCGATGGGCTTCGTCCCGCAGCCGTTGAATCAGATGAAGGGCGGGCGAATTGCGCGGCAGGCGGATCGGCAGCGTCTGGTCGGGGACATGAATTTCTTCCATCTGCTTGGCGAGTCCGATCACCAGCAGATCGCGAATCTCCAGTTTCCACAGCGCCCGCAACGCCGCCATGAGCTGGCCTTTGCCGCCGTCCACCATCACCAAATCGGGCAGCGCGCCGCCTTCGGCGCGAACGCGTGCGTAGCGCCGACCAACCACCTCGGCCATCGATGCAAAATCGTCGCTGCCCTCGACGGTCTTGATCCGGTAATGACGGTAATGCTCTTTGTGGGGCCTGCCGTCTCGGAAGCAAACGGCGGAGGCGACCGACAGCGTCCCACTGATATTCGAGATGTCGAAGCCTTCGACGTGCTGGGGCAACTGGGATAGACCGAGCATGCGTTGAAGTTCTTCCATCTCTTGCTGCGGCGCGAGGTTGGGGGCGAAATCACGGGCAAACTTCCTCTCATGCGCGGCCCGCCCGATTTCGCGAAGGCTGTTGATGACGTTGCGGAACGCCGCGGCCGCTTCGAATTTCATCGCCTTCGCGGCGGTGCGCATGGCTTCCTCGAGTTGTTCGATGGCCTCCTCGCTTCGGCCTTCGAGAAACTCACAGGCCAGATCGACCCGGCGCAAGTACTCTTCGTGTGGCATCTCCGCGAGCGGGACCGGAACCAGATAGGTCGAGTATTTGAGGTCTTTCTCCTTGGGCGCCCCGGTGCCCTGCACGAGCACGCCGTATTTCTTGCGCATCCACTGCATGACCTGCCGCACCGCACCCGCGTGCGCAAACGGGCCAAAATAGCGGGCGCCATCCTCTTTCTTCAGTCGCGCGAATCTGAAGCGCGGGTAGGGTTCGTTCATGCTGATCTTCACCATGAGAAACCGCTTGTCGTCCTTGAACATCGCGTTGTAGCGCGGCTTGTACTCCTTGATCAGCTTGCCTTCGAGAAGCAGCGCTTCGGGCTCGCTCTTGACGACGAACGTCTCGAAATCGGCGATGGACTCGATGAGCGCGCGGGTCTTCGGGTCCCACCGCATCGCCCGCGACGGATGAAAATACTGGCTCACGCGCTTGCGCAACGACCGCGCCTTGCCGACGTAGATCACCCGCCCGAGCTGATCGCGCATCAAATACACCCCCGGCTTGTTCGGCAGGTCCCGGACTTTGGATTTGAGACTTGGTGACGCGCTCATCGACACCACAAATCATACCCGAATTCGCGGTCAATTTGGAGTGCGCCGATTTATCGGCGCTTTGCCGTTGTCGCGCGACCTACAGCGGATACCGGCCTGTTTGGACGATAATCCTTGATGGGAATTCGCGAATCCGTTTTCATAACCACCAAATAAAACGAGCGCTTACGACTGCTGTCGGTGCACGCGCGAGTGTACGACGTTTGTCCCAATTCCAGTGTTAGGCGAATCGGCATGGCCTCCCGAAAACATCTGAACGCCGTGGCGCATGACATCGCTCATCATGCGGTCAGTGGGCTTAGTTTCTTACACCCCCATCTCGGGCAAGCGTGCCGCAGGGCAAAGACGTTAGAAGTTACCTTGGAGTTGACACGGGGCGAACCGCTTCCCAGTGACTTTCCTACCTCTGAGCCTCTACTGAATGCGGCGCGAAGCCTTTATAAGACGTTTTGCGAGATTCTTGCGAAAAAAGGATTTGGGTTAAAGGATGTGCGCAGCGCTGAGCTGCGATTCCAGTTCGGTCCTCAACGAGAGGACGATTACAGCTGCTCCTGTCGTTCGCGACTTGTGACGAGCGATGGTCGTGAGTATTGTCACACACTTTAGAAAGGTGCCGCACCATTCGCTCCAGCCAACTGCAGCCCGCTTCGACACACTTGCCTCATGATATATCTCCTGGCGACATATCATCGTGCGCCAGCAAGATGCAGTCCATGGCGGCACAGAATTGGCGCCAGCGGCGTTTGCGCTCGCGCAATTGCACGATTCCCCGGACGGTGATCGCGCACCGTCTTTGCTCGCGCGATTTGCCGACCCTCACGCATCTCGGTGTCACCAGTCGGCGGCGTTCCATCGAGCGGAGCAGGGGATAGAGCCGTCCAACCCCCATCTGGAAATAGTCGCGTGACCGTCTCGCCAGTTCCAGCCTCAACCGGTAACCATGGCATCCTTTTTGTGCCAACAGCGCCAAAACGAGCGTCTCCGCGTTACCATGCAACATTTCTCGATTCAGATATTTCATTGGACTCACACATTGATCATTTATCGCCTGAGGATATATCATGGCAAGACAAGAGTTGCTTCCCAAGCCAGAGTAGTGGAGGTGGCCTAGAGCGGTTTAAGTAAGAGCGTAGCCACATAAACCCCTAAAACCGCTGAAAAAGTGGCCATTCAACGGCCACACAAACGGTGAAACCGCTTTAGGAAAAGCCCGTGGGCGTAGACGGATCGCTATGGACGACTTTCGGTACGCGAGCCAAACTCCAACACCGCGAGCAGTTCGGCCAGTTCATCCACGTGCAGCACATGACAGGCGGCGCCGAAAATGACCACCGCGACGGTCATGGAGGCGATCATGTCGAGGTACCGATTGAACTCGCAGAACCGATGGGTGCCGTATGCGGCCGCGGTCATGATTCCCGACGCAAGAGCAACCTTCAGGAACGACCGCAGAAGCACGGACGCTTCGACGCGTCCGATCTTGCGTCGCATCAACGCCAGTAACAGGAAAAAATTGAACAGGGCGACAGTGGAGGTCGAGAGCGCGAGTCCAGCGGTCTTCATGTGGAACACAATGGCGAAAAGATAGTCCGTGCTGGCGTTGACGGCAACCGATACGAATCCGACATACATGGGGGTTCGCGAGTCACCCAGGGCATAGAACGTTGGCGCGATAATTTTGATTGCGGCGTAGGCGACGAGACCAACGGAGAACGCGCGCACGCACGCGACGGTCTGCAGCGTCGCGAACGCGTCGAATTTCCCGTGCTGGTAAATCGTCGAGATGATGGGCATCGCCAATACCGACAGTCCGCACGCGGCGGGTACGCAGAGGAAGAACGCGAGACGAATCGACCGGGCGAGGATCTTGCGGAACTCGACCATGTCTCCGCGCTCGGCGTGGGCGCTCACGCTGGGCAGTGTCGCCACGCCAATGGCGACGCCAAACAGGCCGATGGGAAATTGCATCAGCCGGAACGCGCAATTGAGCCAGGTGACGGCGCCATTCCCAAAATAGGAAGCAAACCACTGGTCAACAAAGATATTGATCGGCACGACGGCGGTGCCAATGACGGATGGCCCAAGTAACCGTAGGACCTGGCGAAAACCCGGATCGTGCCAGTCGAGGATCGGTTCATAACGATAGCCAACACTTCGTAGGCTCGGAATCTGGATCATCCACTGGAGTGCGCCGCCGATGAGCGTGCCGATGCTCATGCCGACCATGGCGCGTCCGGCGAGGGATGGATCGTGAAGGAACCCCGGCGCGAGCAGGAACGCAAAGGCCAGGCCGCCGACGATCGAGCCGACATTGAACATCATCGAGGCGCTGGCCGGAACGCCGAACCGGTGTTTGGCATTCAACATTCCCATCGCCAGCGCCGCCAGGGCGATCATGGGCAGGAAGGGGAACATGATCCGCGTCAGGGTGGCGGTAAGTTCGGTTTTACCGGGAATTTGACGAAACCCGGGCGCGATGATTCGCACCAACCAGGGCGAGAGCAGGACGCCGGGCAATGGTGACGAGTCCGAGGACGATGATCAATGCATTCAGGACCAGATTCGCCAGCCGCCAGGCCGCCTTGTCACCTTCTTTGGAAAGCTTTTGGGAAAGTGTGGTGACAAACGCCGCCGACAGGGCGCCTTCGGCGAAGAGATCGCGCAACAGATTGGGGATGCGGAACGCCGTGACAAACGCGTCGAACTCGCGGTTGGCCCCGAAGAGAGCCGCGAGCACCTGTTCGCGGACGAGACCGAGCACACGGCTCCCCAACACCGCGAGGCTGACCGTACGCGCCGAGCGAGTGACGCTGTAACGCTCGCTCATGGCGTCGGGGCGGTCTTGTCCTCCACGCCCAGTTGTTTCAAGACAGCCTTGACGACGGCACCCACCTGGATGCGATCCATGCAGCGAAAATCAATTGGACACTGGCGCAGGAAGCAAGGGCTGCATTCCACCGGCTCGCGGACGATGCTGCTGCGCGGAGACAGCGGCCCCGTGAGTTCCGGCGACGTCGAACCCCAAATGCTCACCGTGGGTGTGCCGAGGGCGGCGGCAATATGCATCGGACCCGTATCGTTGGTCAGGAGCACCTTGCAGAACCGCAGGAGCGCGCACAAGTCGAGCAGCGTGGTCTGGCCGGCGACATTGACGATGGAACTCTCGACCAACTTGGCCTCCCGCAAACGATTTTCAATCTCACGAGAGATTTCGACATCATCCCGTCCGCCGACGATGAGCCAGCGGACGTCGACAGTTTCGGTGACTTTGATGGCGGTCTGGGCGAAGCGTTCTGCGGGCCAGCGTTTGGCGGGGCCGTATTCGGCGCCGGCATTGAGAGCAACCACGGGCCGACCGTCATCACGCAAGAATTTATTGAGGGCGGGCATCTCTTCGATCGCCAGACGGATACGTGGCGGGGCCGGGTCACGGTTGCCGCCGAGATAGGCGACGATGTCGAGGTATCGCTCCGACTGATGTCGAGTCGAGCGAAACACTTTCACGCGAAAGGTCTTGCCGTCAACGGATCGATTCTCATACATGGCCCGCTCGGCCTGCGGTTCGTGGACGATGTCCGTGAGCAGGAACCGGCGCCAATGCCCGCCGAAACCGATACGACGGGGGATACCGGCGCGCTGGCATTCCCAGGCGGAACGGAACGAATTCGGGAAAATGATCGCGATGTCGAACTGGCGTTGGCGAAGCTCATCGAGGTTGAGCTTGCGGCCGAAGGGGATGAGTTCGTTGAGGTAGGGGTTGTGACGCCAGAGATCGGTGAGTTTGCCGGGGCAGAGCATGGCGATGTGAGCGGTCGGCGCGAGTTCGCGAAGGCGCTGAACGGCCGGCATGGTCATGACCGAATCACCAATCCAGTTGGTCGCGCGAATGAGGATGCGCGTGTTCTGGCTATCCGTGACAAATGTTGGCGACTGCGTCATCAAAGTCCTTGGCGCCGGAGATGATCCGAATTTCGACCCGCAAGTAGTAGACGGGAATATCGCGGCGGTCAATCTTGGGAAAGCGTACCGCGTCTTTTTCCGTGGTGAGGATGGCCGCCGCCCCGCGTTTGAGGCTGCGGTTGATCATATTGATGATTTCCTGCTGGCTGTAGCGGTGGTGGTCAGCGTACCGCTTGGCGTAGACGAGGTTGGCGCCAAGGCCCAGGAGTCCCTCCTCAAAACTCTCGGGAACCGCGATGCCGGAAATGGCGGCGATGGGGAGGCCCCGCAGTTTTTCCAATGGATGGCGTTCCCCGGTGAATACGTCTTGCAAGTACAGTGGCTGGTGAGCGCACTCGATAATCTCGGCCTGCTGGTTGAACTGGCGGATGGCCTTTCGAAGTTTCTTGGCTCCGAGTTCGCTCGATTTGGTGATGAAAATGTAATGGGCGCGCTTGAGGTTGCGGATTGGCTCACGAAGCGTACCCCGCGGAAGGAGATAGTGATTGCCAAACGGGTTGTTGCGGTCGATGAGGCAGATATCGAGGCGGCTCTTCAAGGCGAGGTACTGAAACCCGTCATCGAGGAGAAGCGTATCGCAGCCGAATTTCGAAATGGCGTAGCGACCGCTCTTGACACGGTCTTTGTCCACCAGGACGACGACATCGCGGAGGTTGGAGGCCAGCATGTAGGGTTCGTCGCCGGCTTGCTCGCTATCGAGCAACAGCGACCTTCCGTCCGACACGATTTTGGGCGGGATTTTGTCTTCTTGGAATGTGAGTTTGGAGAGCAACCGTTGCCAGAGCGGTCGCGGGACACTTTTGTAGCCCCTCGAGAGAATGGCCACACGACGGCCACGCTGTTGGAGGGCGCGGGCGAAGACTTCCACCACGGGTGTCTTGCCGGTTCCGCCAACACTGAGGTTGCCGATGCTGACGACCTGGCAGCCGAGGGTGTGGTCGCGGAAGATGCGGTGCTGCCAGAGGCGCAAGCGGATCTGGACGCACAGTTGGTAAATCTTGGAGAGGCCAAGCAAAATCGCGCTGGTGATACGCGCCGATAGGTCTCGGCGGCGCTCAAAGATGACATCGAGAACGTATTGCTCGACGCTTTCAGTCCATTGCCACATGCGGTCATATACTGACGCAGGCGACGGTGGGGGTCAAGCCAGCCGCAGGCGCGGCCCTCGCGGATGTCGAGTGATTACCAGAAACAAAACGCCCGGCCAAGGTGATTGGCCGGGCGCCGATAGGAAGTCGTGCCGGTCTACTTGCGGCGTCTCACGACCAAGAGGCCCGCCACTCCCGCTCCCAAAAGGGCCAACGTGCTGGGTTCGGGAATTTGGGCGAAGGTTTGGTCGATTATGCTGATCGTCGCGAAGTCCTGGGACGGGTTGGTTTCGGAGTAACCATCAGGATCGCCAGAGACAATCACATCCTTCGTGATCCAAATCATGCGCTGGGGTGCGCTCAACGTCACGGTGTCCTCTCCGCCGGAAGGAAAGCTCGTGCTATTGGGACCAAAGTAGGATACGGCGAGATTCGCTATGCCTCCGGCCCCAAACCCCTCTGTGGAGACGGCTTCCGAGACACTTGCTGTTCCCAGCCCACTTGCGCTGCCAACGACTTGCAGTTGCACACCCGATATCATATCAGCGGAATTCGCCACTTGCACCGAGAACTGCAGACTTAGGTCTTTGATCACGGGGCCATCGGCAACGAGAGGCGCCTGGATGGAAACACCGAATCCGATCTCATTGGAGAACGCAGACAGCACGAGATCGGATGCAGCAAGATAATCGTTAGTATTTCCGGTCGTGTCAGTGTACTGGAATCCAAAGTTGCCGAAGAGCTTGTCGCCGACCAGAACCGAAACCGCGCTATTGGTGGTAAGATATGCGAAATTGATCGAGCCGCCGTTACTGAGGTTCGTCACTTGCGCATGGACGGAAGAGGAAAGCGCGCCAACGAGTGCCACGAAGAGGACCATTCGTGCGGATTTGCTCAGACAACCCTTAATCGAGCTCATAGTTTTTCCCCAAAAAATTTTCACTCGCAACCTGCGTTCAAACCCCACCTGCTACGACAATCACAGGACTTGATGCAACATCGCGATTGCATCCTAGTAAACTGCACGCATGAAGTCAAGCAGTAAACCGAAAGAATACCGATTGCAAATCAATGACTTCCGTCGAAAGCTTCCCACGCTAAGCGAGAGCCGAAAAGGCCCCAGAAATGCCCTTGTCACCTATCCGACTGATCTGCGTAACCAGTTGCAACTCAAGTAGATAACTCCTGCGCGACGGTGTTTTCTCAGATTTGTCGTCCCGCGTGCGACGGCGGGACTTGGTAGCCATCGGTGGTTACCGCTTTGGAACGACCCGAAAATCGATCTGTCTTTTGATGAGGTCAACGCGTTCCAGTTGGACGAGAAGTTTGTCGCCGACCTTGATCACGCGTTTGTTTCGGCGGCCGATCAGGCATTCACGGCGCTCGTCGTAGGTGTAAAAATCATCTCCGAGACGGGAAATGTGAACGAGCCCCTGCATCAGGCTCTCGGGGAGTTCGACGAAGAAGCCGAAGTTCCTCACGGTGCACACCACGGCTTCCATGTCTTCGGCTTCCCCGCGCGTGAGCTTCAACTGGAAATACTCCAGCTTCTTGAGTTCGACCGATTCCTTTTCGGCATCGGCGGCGGTTCGTTCGGTCTTTGAAATGTGGTCCGCAACACGGGTCAATTCTTGGATGCTGTAGCGACGCGGATTGGCCCCGGCCGATTGCAGCAAGGAAAACAAGGTTCGGTGCACCATCAAGTCGGCGTAGCGGCGGATGGGGGATGTGAAATGAGTATAGAATTTCTTGGCCAGGCCGTAGTGTCCGACGGGCTTGACGGAGTACCGCGCCTGCTTCAAGGAACGGAGCAGGTTGAGGTTGATGGCGTACTCTTCCGGTTTGTCTTCGACCTGCTTCAGGATTTTCTGGAGTTCCTGGCGATGCGTCACGTCCCCAACCTTGTAGCCGAAACTCTGGGCGTACACACGGAAGTCGCGCAGTTTCTCCAGATCCGGGTCCTCATGGATGCGATACACGCACGGGACCTGCAACTGGCAGATGTGGCGGGCGACGGCCTCGTTGGCGGCCAGCATGAACTCCTCGATGAGCTGGTGCGAAATGTCGTAGTAGATCTTCTCGATGTGCGTGGGACGCCCGTTTTTGTCGAGGCGGACTTTCACCTCCGGAAATTCCAAATTCAGCGAGCCATGGGCAAAACGTTGCTGCCGGAGTTGCGCCGCGAGCCGCCACATCTTCTTCAATTCACGAGTCAACTCGTCCTTGTCGTCTTTCGATTGCAGGTGCGCGAACGCTTCTTTGTATGTGAGCCGATGCCGGGAGCGAATGACGCTGAGCGCGAACTCGGTCTTGCGCGTGACCAGTTTGGGGGTGAACTCGATGAAGACCGACTGAGTGAGACGATCCTCGTCGGGCCGCAGGCTGCACAGGTTGTTCGACAACTTCTCCGGCAACATCGGCAGCACGCGGTCCACGAGATAGACGCTGTTGCCGCGGGCGCGCGCTTCGCGGTCGAGAGCGCCATCGGGCTGGACGTAGTGCGAGGCGTCCGCGATATGCACGCCGAGCCGCCAACCGCCACCGGGCAATTCCTCGACGCTCACCGCGTCATCGAAATCCTTCGCGTCATCGGGATCGATGGTGATGACGAATGATTTGCGCAGGTCGAGGCGCTGCTGATACTCCGCCGCGGAGATTTTCTCGGGGATGCGCGCGACTTCCGCGACCGTCGGGTCGGAAAACTTAGTTGCGAGATGATAGTTACGGATGATGGCGAGAATATCGACCCCGGGCGCGTCGGCTTTGCCGAGGACCTCGACGATTTCGCCTTCGGGGTTGATGTGGCGCGAGGTCCATTCGGCCAGTTTGACGACGACCTTGTCACCGATCTGGGCATTGCGCGCGGGTTTGGTGTACACATCGTGCGGCATGCGCGGATCGTCGGGAATGACGTAGTGAATGTGGCGGCCCTTTTGCAAGGTGCCGACAATCGTGTCGCTGGCCCGCTCCAAAATGCGAATCACCTGGCCCGATGGTTTGTCGACCGACTTGAACTTTCGGCGGTCGCGGTGAAGGCGGACGACGACCTTGTCGTTGTTCAGGGCGACCGAGGTGTCTTCTCCTGCGACGTACACGTCGGGGCGCGGTTCGGTCTCCGGCCCGGCATCGGCGCTGAGTTCGGGCCGCACAAACGCAAACCCATTCGGATGAAACTCGATCGTTCCCACGACCAGGTCGGCATCTTGCGGCAGGACAAAACGGTCGGTGCGGACGCGAACGATGTCGCCCTTTTCCAACATTTCCGCGAGGACGCGGCGGAAATCGCGCCGTTCGGCCGCATTCAGGTGGAGCTTGGCGGCCAGCTCGTGGCGGCGGAGCGGATGATAATTGGGTGTGGCGAGAAGCGTCTGGATTTTCTGGCGGATGTCCATTAGAGTTTGCGGCACAGTACCACGGGCCGGTTGGCCCACCAATGAAAAAGTCCTTTCCCACCCTGATATTTCTGGCCGCGCTCGTCGCTCTTGGTCTGGCTGGTTGGGAGAATTTTCGTTTGCGCCAGAACGTGGCGGAGTTGCGCGGTGAGATTGCCCAACTCGAGCAACAGCGCCGCGACCTGCAGCGGCAGGTGACATCCACGGAGCGCGGTCCGAAACCTGAAGAAAAAGACGGTCGAACCGCCAGCAGATTGAGCAAGAGACCAGCGAATTGCGCGGTCTGACATTCAAGAACCCCGTCAACTACAAGATCATCGACCGCAAGGAACTGCGGGCGGTGCTTGCCGAGAAGGTCAAGGAGCAATACACCGAGCAGCAACTGCGCGATTACGGCCGGTCGCTGGCGGCGTTCGGGTTGATTCCCGAGGACACGGACCTGCTGAAAGTGCTGGTGAGTTTGTACGGCGAACAGGTGGCGGCGTTCTACATTCCCGAGGAACGCGCGCTGTACACGTTCAAGGACCTTGTGTTTTCCAGCAATATCGACAAGATGCTGCTCTCGCATGAGTTGACCCACGCGCTCCAGGACCAGAACTTCGATCTTCAGAAGTTTCCGCTCAAGATCAAGGACAACGACGATCTCGCGCTGGCCACGGCGGCGCTCGTCGAAGGCGACGCCACCGTCTTGATGACGCGGTGGTACGTGGAGAACATCGACCCGAGCAAGATGCTCGGCGATTTGGGGGCGATGTTCGGGCAGGACACCGCCAAGCTCCGCGCCGCGCCCGCGTTTTTGCGGGAGATGCTGGTGTTTCCCTATCAGCAGGGGCAAAGTTTTGCCATGTCGCTATATGTTGCCGGCGGGACGGCGGCCATCGACGCGGCGTTTCGCAACCCGCCGACGTGCACGAAGGACATTCTTCACCCGGAACTTTTCCTGAAACAGCGCGCCACACCCGAGCACATGGAGCCGCCGCCGTTTGAGTCGAAGGACTGGCGACTGATCGGGAGCAACGATCTCGGCGAGTTCGGCACGGGGTTTTTGTTGAAGCAGGGGATGGGCGCGTACGATGCCCAAGTGCTGGCGCAAGGTTGGAACGGCGACCGCTACCATGTGTACAAGCACGGCACGAATGGACCGACGGCGCTGGTCTGGGCGACCGCGTGGGAGGACGAGCAACAGGCCGGCGAGTTTGCGGACGCGTACAAGAAGGTGGAAGATGCGCGGGGCGGAGCGTTCGCGGCGAACCTGCGGATTCATCGCGACGGCAAACATGTCACGATCGTGCAATCTTCCGAACCGTCGTTTCTCGACCTCTGGGAGTCGAGCCATGACGCTCACAAGACGAACTAGAGCCGCGTGGCTGCGCGAGGGCCAGGTCGCCGCCATCGTTGTAGCCGCAAAACGCTTTCGCGGCTGGCAATCTCCGGAACGGAACCGCGAATGAGATTCGCGGCTACAATGTGTTGGTTGATCTGTGGCGCATTCCTCGCCATCAATGCATCTGCCCAAGGTGACCACGCCGACCCGCTGGGTGGAACGCGTTGGTCGCCCGGATAGCGAATGGGTCGCATTGAATTGGCCAGAGCGGCCAGGAGTTGTTTGTTATTTCGCTGAAGACGGGCGTGAGCTTCACGTTACGGCCAGCCCGGCGATCTCCAACTCGATGGGGGACACGTGTTCGCCACACGCGGGCAGCCCGGCGAAGTTGACCTGCGGCATACGACGCGGGTCGTTGCCAGTCCCGGACGGGATACGCTGACGCTGGTGGAATGGTCGCCCGATAGCTTGCATGTTGTTTATCTTGCGGGAGCACAGACGAATGCCATGTTCTCGTTGGTTAACGAATCGGTGATGAAACGCATGGCGTCGTCAGACATGCTGCCGTGGCATAAGGCGAATGAAGCGCGCGTGACGTTCGAACTCGTCAGCGCCACTTCGAACCATCCGGCGAGTTACGAGATGCGCGTCCAAAGGCTGGACGGTTCCATCGTGAAAGAGGTCACGTTCGACAATCCGCGCGAGACGCACTTGATCCCGCTACTCCGTTATCGCGAGGTCAGTTTCCTTTCCAAGTGGGGCCGGTTCGTTCTGTACCCGCGCGCTGTCGGCAGCAATGAATGGCAGTTGGTGCGCGCTGCCCCGGCGCCACGAGGCGTGACAAAGCCGAGTCCGACGGAACCATACCAATGGCAATTGTCGCACGATGACCGGCTCCTTGCGCTGGTCGAAGGCGATACGCTGAGCATCGGGGCGGTGGACGATTGGGAGCATGCACGGGCGATTTCGCTCCCGCACGAATCCGTATTGGTTCGTTGGTCACCGGACGACAAGTTCCTGGCGTTGTTGGATGAGCACGCATTGTCGGTGATGGGCCGGGATGACGACCGGCCGAAGCTCGTGACCGAAAACTGTTCGCCGCGGTTCTGGGGCTGGCGCGGTTCGCGGCTGTATTTTGGCGATGCGCGCGGTGATTGGACTGATCTGTCGTATATCGACGCGGAACATCTGGACGTGCCGACGCGGGTCAGTACCAGGAAGCGCGAGTGGGAGAGCGCCACGCGCGAGGTCAGTCTGTCGCCGGACGGGAAGCGCCTGGTGTGCCTGGTTCCCGAGACCGATTACGCCGCCCGCACGGTGTGGCAACTGTGGCAAGGGGATTTGCAGCAGACCAATGCCGAGTGGCAGTTGATGTATGTGTTGAAGCCGCAGTAAGGGTGGGGGGCGGGAAACAGGAGCCAGAATTCAGGAGACTCGGCTCGCGAGGCAAGCCCGCCGTCGGCAGGTAAATCGCGCACGGAGCAGGCAGGAGACGGGCGAGGAAGGGCGAGGGCTTTCCCTTGGAGCCCCTAACAAAAAACGTAGCCGCACCCTTTAAGGTGCGGCTACGATCAAGGGCAAGTTCTGTTAGGCGCTCTTAGCTGAGGCGTCGGCGCAGCCAGGCTAAACCGGTCATGGCCATTCCGAGCAACATTAAGGTCGAGCTCCCCTCAGGCACAGAAGCCCCGGCTGTGGTGAAATCGAATGTGTAAACGGCGGTGCCGGGTTCAGTCGGTATATTAGCTGCACCTGTTGGCGTGAAATTTATGGCCAAGCTGTCGGCAGTGTAGCTGAGGCCCGGGGTAATCGGCAGTGCATTGCCGGTGACTGACACGAGAGTAAGCGACGTAAAATCCGGCACCTCTGATAGATCCGTGAGTACATAGCCGTTGAAGGCCCCGGCCGCGTACCCGTACGCGTAGTCAGTAAAAACGATTTGGCCGGCCGAGATCGAGACGACGTCTCCGTAAACGGGATCGGTCCACGTCCCGGGAACTGTAATGGAACCGCTGTCTCCTGCAGTTCCCAAAGTTCCCAAACTGGGAAAGTCCCACTGGACTTGGAAATTATCGCCCACGACTGATGCTCGTGCGGTAATCGCACAGGCCAATGTTAGCACTGACACGATAAAGAGTTTCTTCATAGGTTTTGCCGTCCTCAAATAGGGTTTTATTGTTTTTCCACCGCCGAACGCATCTTGTTGCGGTTAGCAGATTGCATGCCTCAGAAAACAGGAGCGTGCGCAATGGCCTTGTAGGTAACATGTTACGACGACATATATCGTGGGGCCATGGGCATTCTGATTGGAGAAGTGTAAAGGCTTCTGACATTTCATACGGAAACCTAACGGCTGGGAGGAACCAAGGGACTATCTTAAAGTTCAGTGCCGGATGGACTTAGAGAGTTTCAGCATGGTCCTGACCACAGTGTAAACAATCCCGAAAAGAGGTTGACCACCGAATGCGCCAGTCGGATCAAGAGTTTTGGGCGCGGTAAGCGCAGCGACGCCATCGCCGAAGATAATGGCCCGTTTACGAATTGGCGGGGCCGCACGCGGGACACACCGGTCGGGTCGTTTCGGCTGCCTCGCCGAAGTAGCGGCGCTGAAACCCTAGGGCGACGTTCACCAGCACGATGAGGGCGGGGACTTCGATGAGCGGGCCGATCACGGCGGCGAAGGCCACGCCGGAGTTGATGCCGAACACAGCGACAGCCACGGCGATGGCGAGTTCAAAGTTGTTGCTGGCGGCGGTGAAGGATAGGGTGGCAGCTTGGGAGTAATCGGCGCCGATTTTCCGGCCGAGCCAGAAGCTCACGAGAAACATCACGACGAAATAGATCAGGAGCGGCACGGCGATGCGCAGCACGTCCAGCGGGATGCGGACGATCCGGTCGCCTTTGAGGCTGAACATCACGAGGATGGTGAACAGCAGCGCGACGAGCGTGATGGGGCTGATGCGGGGGATGAACGATTTCTCGTACCAGTCCCGGCCTTTGGTATTCAGGCCGACGAACCGGCTGATCATCCCCGCCAGAAACGGGATGCCGAGATAGACGAACACGCTGCGGGCGATCTGGCCCATGCTCACGTCGACCACGCTGCCGTGGAGGCCGAACAGCGGCGGCAGTTTGGTGATGAACACACACGTGAACAAGCTGTAGAAGAGGACCTGAAACACGCTGTTGAACGCCACGAGCCCGGCGCAGTATTCGGTGTCGCCTTTGGCGAGTTCGTTCCAGACGATGACCATCGCGATGCAGCGGGCGAGGCCGATCAGGATCAGGCCGACCATGTACTCCGGGTAATTGTGGAGGAAGAGGATCGCCAGGGTGAACATCAACACGGGGCCGATCACCCAGTTTTGCACGAGCGACAGACCGAGGATTTTCCCGTTGCGGAACACGTCGCCGAGTTCCTCGTATTTCACTTTTGCCAGCGGCGGGTACATCATCAGAATCAAGCCGATGGCGATGGGGATGTTGGTGGTGCCGACCTGGAACCGGTTGATGAACGACTGGGTGCCCGGGACAAAATAGCCGAGCGCCACGCCCGTGCCCATCGCCAGAAGAATCCAGAGGGTCAGGTAGCGGTCGAGGAATGAAAGTTTACCAGTGATGCCTTTGGCCATGTCAAATGTGCTTTCTACAATGCACATAATGTCCCAGTCATTGGCACTTTACGCGGGGTAATTTGCGCCCGCGCTCGATGTCGCGCTGGAGAAAGTCGATACCGGAGAAACAACCTCTCAGGCAGCGGAGCAGGGAGGCATGGACGGAGTTTTGGGGTTTGACGAGGCCGTACATGGCCCATTTGCCGCATTTGCTGACGTTGACGAGGCCCGACCGGCGCAGATGGGCGAGGTGGCGGGAAATCCGCGGTTGCGGCACGCGCAAAATCGCCTGAAATTCGCACACGCAATGGTCGCGTTGCGCCAGCAGGTTCAGGATGCGGAGTCGGGTCTCGTCGGAGAAGGCTTTGAAGAGTTGGTTGGGTTTATCCATTCATTCCTTGCGAGCGGAAAGAGACTGACGGATGCGATGCTCGATTTCGTCGCGGACGCGTCGAAAGACGCGGCGTTTCTCGTCGTCGGTGCCCGATGCGTGGGCGGGATCGTCGAAACCCCAATGCAACTGGTTCGTGGCGCCCGGGAAGGCCGGGCAGGCGTCGCGGGCGTTGTCGCACACGGTGATCACGTAATCGAACGCTTCCCCCGTGAATCCCTTCAGCGACTTCGAATGATGCCGAGAGATGTCGATGCCGACCTCCCGCATGGCTTCGATGGCCAGCGGATGCACGTCACCCGGCGGGCTTGGACCCGGCGCTGAAGACCTCGAAGTCGTCGCCACCCAATTTCCGGAGCCATCCCTCGGCCATGTGACTCCGGCAGGAATTGCCGGTGCATAGGAACAGGACCCGTTGCTTGTTCATCGTTCGCTCGGTTGTAAAATCACACGGACAATATATTCGCCTAGGCGAATATGTAAAGTCAACCGATCAAGGATTGCTGTTGAAACTCGCCGGGTACCTGTTACGGAGGCGGGGGCGGCAGGATGGGGTGCAACACATCACCGGCGTACACCCAACGGGGCAGCGGTTCGCCGTCCGTTTCCTGCTGGCCGTCACGGTAGGCCCGACAGGAGATCGTGCTCCCCACAGCCAACGACGCCTGGTCCGGATGCCCGACCAGATAGGCGTGGACGATCTGGCTTTGCATAGCAGGCATATCGGGTAATTCAGCCGCCAACGCACCCGGCAGAGACAGGATCGGGATGCCGTAAACCCGGGTGCGGACAATCATCCCCTTGGAATCCACCGCGACAATTCTGCAGTGGAAATCCACGGCCGTGGCCTTCAACTGATTCAGTCGATCTTCTTCGGCCTGCTGTTGCTGCAACCGTTGGAGGCGGTCTCGTCGGGCCTGCTCCCGCGCGACGCTCGCTTGGGCTTCCAGCAGCCGATACTGCTGGGCCTTCACCGGGTCATAACCCAACTTCACTTGCAACTCTCGCGGCAGGCGTTCCAGCGGGATCGCCGCCACGCCCGTTTTATGGAAAATGGTAACGGTCGCGGGCGTGACCCGGGCCCAGCGGAAGTCTTGATAGGTTGTGCCGTCGATGGTAATGCTGGACGGCGGAGTGTTGCTCGTGACACCTGCGAGCGCGTTGCTGGAAACACTGGCCGCGTCGGGCGTGTTGGTTTGTTCGGCACGGGAAGTGGTAACAGCGAAACCGAAAAGCACAATACAGATACAGAGGCGATTCATCACAATTTCTCTTTCGGCTTTCGAGGTATAATCTACCGCCGGACTGGGTGCGCGGCAAGGGTGTATAACCGGCCACGCGGCGCGATACTCCGAGACGCTCGGCGCTCGGAGCATACGCGACCTACCATACGGAGGCTGAGCGCGTAGCGGGCGCATTGACCTGTCCGGGGTGATGGGCTATGCTCGCGGGAAGCTGAGGGTTGCGATGGCGGATCATCATCCAAAGATAAACAAGAAGAAGATTCGGGAGGCGGTGCGGCTATTGCTCGAAGGGATCGGGGAAGACCCCGACCGCGAGGGGTTGCGCAAGACGCCGGATCGCGTGGCGCGGATGTACGAGGAGATCTTCGGGCATGGGGAGCAGGAACCGCACGCGGCGCTGAGCAAGAAGTTCGACGAGCAACACCATGAAGTGGTGCTGGTCAAGGACATCCCGTTTTTCTCGATGTGCGAGCATCATCTGATGCCGTTTTTTGGTCAGGCGCACGTGGCGTACATTCCGAATGGTCATATCGTGGGCATCTCGAAGCTGGCGCGGGTGGTGGAATCGTTCGCGCGTCGGCCGCAGGTGCAGGAGCGGATGACGAGCCAGATTGCGGACATCATCAATGCCGAACTCGAGCCCAAGGGCGTGGCGGTTGTGTGCGAGGGCGTACACACGTGCATGACCATGCG
>CAVYAC010000127.1:0-5491 GCA_963766065.1 uncultured Verrucomicrobiae bacterium | reverse complement strand
ACAATGGTTGACGGTTCAGGAATCTGCATGTAGCTCTGGTCGATCGTCGAGATGCTCGAATAAGCCGTTATAGTAAACGAGTTGACGAGTATGTCTTTCCCGAGGTCCAAATATGACTGCGGCGGGTTAATGTCCATGTTGGTTGACAAGGCCTCCGATGACGGAGTGGCGTAAACCGCCATTTGTCCATAAGGGTTAGTCCTATCCATGTTGGTGATCACCTGCTCTACGACTTCCGCCAGACCCGCACCGCCGCCCACCACCGCTCCATTGAAGGCCAGAGCTGCCCCGGAAATCAGGTTGGCGGAGTTCGTGACGGCGACCATGTAACCGATCTGAAAATCCATCAGATTGTCGTAGGCCACAAATCCACCGCCAAACTCAATGCCGTAGTTGCCGCCACCATCTATAAAGGCCGTCACGGTAATATTACTGGCGTACGGATCGCCACTGGTGAAGAAATTAGAAAAGTCCTTATCGCCGACGAGAATGTCTCCCCCATTGGTCAGGCTCGTTAGGCTGTAGGATGGCCCGAATGTTTGTGCGCGGGTATCGAGCACGCACAAAAACTGCACGATACAAATCACCGCCACCGCCCTCATAATCGATTTTGCTCGCATATTATCCCTCCCCTTCCGCTCCCCACGCCTTAAGGACTGCGGAAGCACTGAGCAAGTTTTTCGCAGGTTCTTTGCCGATTGTCAACATAATTATACTTAATACTAATACTATAGTAATCGATTCCTTTGGGCGGGTAATGTCACCCCCGTGCAGGTACCTGTCGCCAGCCCTGCAAACAGCTACGGCAGACTGATATTGACCCGATAGAATTTCTACGTTTGGGCCGCGCTTAAGTCGTTGACGCTCACCTGATTCCCGTTGGTTGACAGCGGGCTGACGGTCGTGAGGTTCGCGTATGTGGTGCCGACCAGATTGGTGGCGAACTGCACCGTGTACGTCTGGCCGAATCCAATCAGGATCGGGTTGTACGTCAACGCCTTCTGCGTTGGTTGCCCCGCCACCGGCGCGATCTTGAGCACGAATATGGAGGACGGATTCGTCGGGTTCGATCCCGCCACGAACTTGAAGAAGTTGTCCTGGCCCGTGCCATCGGCATCGCAGGTCGCGCAGTCGTGGGCGTTGGTCGGTGTCGCGGCGCCGAAATACTCCAGTCGCCACCAATCCGGATGCCGTCGCCGATGCCATCGGGAGCGAAGACTTCCACGCTCGTATTGCTGGTCGCGCTCAAATAATACCCATCCACGACGGCGGGCGTCAGCGCATACACGTCTGCAGGGGTGAGAACTCCGCTCCGCTGATCGACGCAACCGGGTAGGGTTCGTTGGGACTGCTCCATGCCACGTCGGAACCGGACAAACTCGACACCGTGTTGTCGTCAAGTGTGGCAGTGCCGCTGAGTTGCGATGTGCTGCCCACCCCAACCGAATTCAGTTCTGCCGTCACGGTGACGCTGACGACCTCGGTGAGTTGGCCGATGTACCCACCTTTCATCGTGTTAACCGAGGCGCTGGAAATGCCGCCGATCCCGCCCACACTCCCATCCACCGCGTAATTGGCGCTCGTTGTGTGCAGTCCGCCGCCATCAATCGTGCTGGTGGTGAGGTTGACAGCCAGGGTGGCTAATGGAACGACGAGCAACGCCAGTGTTGCGGCCACGGTTGCCGCGCGCCCGGAGGCGTGGCGTCTCGCGGATTCGGGCCTGTGAAGCACGGAGGTGCGATGGTCCCCAAACAATTCGGCGCTTCGCAGAAGCGCTGTTACACCGGCCCGCGGAAAGGATCGCTGATCGCCAATCTCTGATGGTTTCATGATCCCCTCCGTGTCGGGTCATTGTTGCTGGTACAGATAATATGACCCCAACATGTTGGTGGTGGTGGACTGGGAGAACCATACATCGTTGAGAAGGCCGTTGCTGCCGTTTCCGCCCAACAGCCACATCTGTCCGTTAAGCGTCACAGCTCCAAATTCTTCCCGTGTTGCCCATGGGGCGGCGTTGGTGGCTTGGGTCCAGTTAGCGCCGAGAACGGTAAGCAACGGGGCAAACCTGGCCGCCGTCAGGGCGACATTGCTGGCTGTTGTGGACAGCACAATTCCTCCTGCGGGGACAAGGCCCAATCCCGGGGCGAGTTGGGTGGCGGTAACGGCGCCGCTGGCAATGGCAGCGGTGGTGACAGCTCCGTTCGCAAGGTTGGCGGCGGTAATGGTGTTGCTCGCGATGTTGACACTCGTTATGGCACCTGTCGCGAGGGCAGAAGCCGTGATGGCGTTGTTTGCGAGCTGGCCCGCACCGACGGCACCGCTGGCAATCGCGCCAGCCGTGACGGCACCGGTGCAAGGTTGGCGGCGGTGACCGCATTCGAGGCCAGTTGTGCCGTGGTAATCGCCCCGGTGGGAACGCGGCCGCCATCATCGCCTAGCCAACCGCCGCGAGGCGCTGGTCTGGACTGAGTTGCTGAAAACCGTTCACGCCGTCATTGAACCGAACCAAACGCGCAGAAGCACGCTGGCGTTGGTGAAGACGGCGGCCGGTATGCTATTCATGTTGGCAATGGTGGTATCGCCCAGCAGCACTGAGTACAGCCCTGCGGTGACCGGCAGCAAAACCGTGTTGATGCCATTGCTCCAGGCTGTCGTGGCCACGATGTTTGGCGGCGGCGGGGCAATCGTGACGGTCGGGCACGAGTAGTTTTGGCCGACCGTGCCGTTGCTGACGACGACGCTGGTGACCATGCCGCTGGAGACGTTCGCATGGGCCTGCGCTCCCGAACCCGAACCAGAGCTGGCGAGCATCGTGGCTGCGTCTCTCTCACCATTGGTGAAGACCATCACCAAGTCAATCCTCCCGGCAGGCAACTTTGGGCTTCCGGGGTTGGCTCCAGATTAACGGGCGGTCTGCGGCTGCGTGACGCCAGGCGCCGGCAGATCAGCTTGCGGGACGTCGGGCTGCGGCGTTTCCGCAATGGGCTTCGGTTCTTCGCGGCTCAATTCATCGGCCAGCTGCTCGGCTTTCGCCGGATCGATCCGCTTCATTTCCCGCGCGGCCTCGCCCGCCTTCTCGGTCTCGTGCATGCTCAGGTAGGTCTTGACCAGCCCCCCCCACCCCTCGGCGTAATCGGGCCGGAACTTCACCGCCTGCTGGAAGAAGACCGCCGCCTCGTCGTTGCTGCCCTGCTGGTTGGAAACGACGCCGAGATTGAACCACGCTTCGGCGAAATTGGGCTGGTACTTGATGGCCAGCCGAAAGGATTTCACCGCATCCTCAAACTTGGCCTGGCTGGCATAGGCTACGCCGAGATTGAAATGGGCGTCGGCATAATCGGGCTTCAATTGGATCGCCATCTGATACGCGGCGATGGCGTCGGCCTCATGCCCCAGCCGGGCCTGCACGCCGCCCAGGTTGCTCCACACCTGCGCGTCCTTCGGCGTGAACTGGATCAGTTGTTCAAAGACGCCGACGGCCTCGGTAAGTTTCCCCGACTCCGTGTACGCCCAGCCGAGATTGTTCCAGGCATCGATATAATCCGGCTTCAGTTTGATGGCCTGCTGAAACGACGCGGCCGCATCCGCGAAGAAGTGCAGTTTCCCGTAGGCCACCCCGAGAATGTAGTGCGCCAGACTGCTGTCGGGATAATCGCCGACCAGTTGCTTTGCATTCTTGAGCAGCCCCGCGTAGTCCTTGGTGTCTTCAGCCGTTTCCGCGGCCACATAATCCGGGTCCGCGTAGATGTAGCCGTCGGCGCCGCGCGCATACTTCCGCAGCGGCCCCCGCATATTGAACGGCCACTGATCAAACCACCACGCCGCCATGCTGCCGGACAACGCGATCAACACCACCACGCCCACAGAAACGGAAACACTTCTTCGCTTCCGTCTCGGTAGCGCGCCCGGCGCCTTCGCCAACGGCGGTTCCTCGCGAAATGTAACGGTGGCTTCGGGCTCCGTGCTCGGTCCCACCTTGACCGGCTCCTCCCACAACATTTCCTTCGGCGGCGTGCCCAGCATGTTCGTGGGGAGGTCATTTCCGGCGAGCGCTTCGGCAAATTCAGGGTAGTCTGACAATCGCTTCCAGTGGCCCCGCGACTCCGCCGGCACCCAGGTATGGGCATTGGCAAATCCTTGCTGGATCCACTTGCACACATTCGCGGCATCCACCGGTCCGTACGTCCGACCGTCCGCGCCGACAATCTTGAAGCGCTGATCGTGAGCGGGCGTCCAAGGGATGGGCCGCGAACGTCCCAACGGGAGAACCGCCTGCGGCGATTCGATCCGCGGTTCCGGCGCGACGCCCTCTACTTCTTCGTACCGCAGTTCCACTTCCCCAAACCGAAGCACGTCCCCGTGGCGCAGCACGGCGTCCATCGTCCGTTCACCATTGACGTACGTGCCGTTGGTGGAAATCAGATCGCGGAGTTTGAAGTGGCCGCCGATGCGGACCAGCAGCGCGTGATGGGAGGAAACGGTGTCATCTTTGATACAAATGACATTAGAGTCGTCGCGTCCGATATTGACGCGCTCCTGCGTCAGATCAAACGCGCGACCCAATCCTTTGCCCGAAACAAACTGCAGTCTGGCTCGGGCACTCGTCGTCTCGGCACCAACCATTGCGGCAACCCTCTTCCAGAGATTAGAATGCCTTGTGCCCGGCCATTTTGCAAGCGGCGTGCCCTTTTGGCTGACACTTTTAATCCGGTGGCGGATTTCGTGATGCCGGACGCTCTCTCACACCCCTTCCCCCGGCCCTCACGCACCCGCACCATCATATTGGTTGCCACCCAAATCCCCCACAAACCCCGCGCGGTCCGTGCCGAGAAGGGGGTCTGTTGAGGGCGATCTATGCGTCCCACCGAAACAGCGTTTCCGCCTGCCACAGGCTGGTGGCAATGCCATCGAGGTCTGGAAACAGCGTCCTTCTATTGATACCGCATAGATCCAGACTCATAAGCAGATCGCTCCTGTTCTTCATGGATTCTGTTGTCATATGTCCGAACGTCGCCACCGCTGCGCTCAGCCCCCCGATCAGCGGCTAAAGTTGCTCGTTGAAACGCAAATCACCAGCAAAAAACTCGCGCCGTGTGATTGGCGTCACATCCAAACAGCGTAACGTTCTCTACTCCCTCGCAATCCGCACCGCCAGGGCCTGGCCGTGTTCGAGCAACTTCTTCACCCGCGCAGAAAAGGCGCGACTTTGGTTTTCAGGTTCAGAGCGATTCCGCCTCCCGATAGTGCCCCAACTCCCTGACCATCGAGCAATGCTTTTTGAGCGCTTCCACAGCTTGCGCCGCTTCATCCACGGATTTGATCTTGCAATCCACATAAAAGATGTATTCCCAGGGCTTTCCGTGCACCGGACGGGATTCGATTTTGGTCAGGTTGATTCCCATGAATGCCATTGCCGAGAGCGCCGAGACCAACGATCCAGGACGATGCTCCAACGAAAACGCCAGACTCATCTTGTTCGACTCTGGATCAG
>CAVYAC010000126.1:0-19753 GCA_963766065.1 uncultured Verrucomicrobiae bacterium | reverse complement strand
AAATCCTGATCAGCGGCGGGATCAGCGATTGTGACATGGAGAAAGGGCAGCTTCGCTGCGACTGGAATGTGTCCGTGCGCCCGGTCGGCCAGAAGGCGTTTGGCGAGAAGGTCGAGATCAAGAACATGAACACGATTTCGGGCGTCCGTCGGGCCCTGGCATACGAGATCCAGCGGCAAACCGCGGCGTTGCAGAAGGGGGAGAAGGTTTCCCAGGAAACACGGCGATGGGACGATGCGACCGGCAAGACTTCGGTGATGCGGACGAAGGAATACGCGCATGACTACCGGTATTTCCCCGAGCCTGACCTGATGCCCGTGGTCGTGAGCGAGGATATGATTGCCGAGATGCGGAAGCTGCTTCCGGAGCTGCCGGAAGCGAAGCGGCAACGGTTTGTCAAGCAGTACGGCCTGCCGGAATACGATGCCGGGGTGCTGGTCGCCAGCGCGACGCTGGCCGCGTTCTATGAACGGGCGACCGAGGGATCGAAGAATCCCAAGACGATTTCGAACTGGGTGACCACCGAACTCCTGGGTAAACTGGCCGAGGCGAAGAAGACGATCGACGAATCTCCGGTCAAGCCCGAGCAACTCGCGGAACTGGTTTCGCTGATCGAGAGCGGCCAGATCAGCGGCAAGATCGGGAAAGAAGTGTTTGCCGAGATGTTTGGCAGCGGCAAGGGCGCGTCGATGGTCGTGAAGGAGAAGGGGATGGTGCAAGTGAGCGACGCGGGGTCCCTCGAAGGATTCGTGGAAGAAGCGATTGCCAGGAACCCCAAATCCGTGGCAGACTTCCGCGCGGGGAACGAAGCCGCGATCAATTTTCTGAAGGGGCAGGTCATGAAGTTGAGCAAGGGAAAAGCCAATCCGCAACTGGTCGGGGAGATACTGCTCGGAAACTGGAGGGGAGTTAAGGCACGTGCAACCCGCTTACGTTCGCATGTTGCGCCGGCCTGACTTCTTGACTGCAGGAGTTCAGGCGCTAATGTTAAACAGACGGATGCAGTCTCGCGAGGAATATGCCGGCTCAAGATGAATATATAGTCGAAATACTCCGTGATCTCGGCCTTGTCTCGCACGAAGATATCCTGAAGGCCAAGGAACGCGCCAAGACTGGAGCAGGTGGGGCTTGTTGACGCGCTGATCTTGGACGGGCCGGATCACGCACATGGACGTGTCCAAGGCACTGGCCAGCCAGTTCAACATGGACACGATCCAATCTCGCCGAATACCGCGTTCCCGACGAAGTCCTGGCCCTCGTCCCCAGGCACGTGGCACGCCGCTACAAGGTTGTCCCCGTTTACAAGCACGACAACACCATCACGGTGGCCATCAGCGACCCGCTGGATGTCGATACGGTGGACAGCCTCCGATATATCCTGCAAGCATCAATGTTGAGCCGGTCGTCGCGGCCAAGAACGGACATCGAAGCGTCCATCGCACGGTATTACGGCAGCGCCGACGACACGGTGGAGAACATGCTGCAGGAAATCACCGAGGGCGAGATCGACCTTGGCCTGACGGGCGACAAGGCGACGGAGACCAAGATCGACGACGCCGTCGAGACCGACGCCGACGCGCCGATCATCAAGCTGGTCGGGTTGATCATCATGGAGGCGTATCGCAACCGGGCGAGCGATATTCATATCGAGCCGTTGGAGAAGCGGCTCGGGTGCGGTATCGGCATCGACGGCGTGCTCCACGAAGTGGACAACCCGCCGAAGCGGCTGCAAGCCGCGATCATCAGCCGGCTGAAGATCATGTCCAACATGAGCATTGCCGAGAAGCGCGTGCCGCAGGATGGCCGCATCCAATTGCCGGTGATGGGCCGGACCATCGACTTGCGCGTGTCGTGATCTGCCGACGAATCACGGCGAGAGCATCGTCATGCGTATTTTGGACAAGAGCAGCCTGCTGCCTGGGTTGCGCGATCTGGGCTTCTTCAGTGACGATCAGGAGATGACCAACGATCATCAGCTGCCCGACGGCGTGTTCCTGGTCACCGGGCCCGACCGGTCCGGCAAGACGACGACGCTGTACGCCTGCTTGAACGACATCAACAAACCCGACCGCAAAATCATCACGGTGGAAGACCCGGTCGAATACCAGTTGACGGCATCAACCAGGTACAGGTCAATGCCGACATCAACCTGACCTTTGCGGCCGCGCTTGCGCTCGATTCTTCGGCAGGCGCCGAACATCATCATGATCGGTGAAATCCGCGACTTGGAAACGGCCAATATCGCCGTGCAAGCGGCGCTGACCGGCCATCTTGGTGTTCTCGCACCCTGCACACCAACGACGCTCCGTCGGCGGTCACGCGGCTTGTCGACATGGGCGTGAAACCGTTTCTGGTGGCGTCCGCGGTGCGCGGCGATCATGGCCCAACGCCTGATCCGCAAAGTTTGTGCGAAGTGCAAGGAACCGTATACGCCGACGGACTACGAGATGAAGACGTTGAATCTGAATCCGGATGAGATGAAGAAGGCGACGATCTTCGAGGGACGCGGTTGCAACGATTGCTCGCGCACGGGGTATCGCGGCCGGATGGGCATTTACGAGATTTTCCAGTTGACGATGAAGTGCGGCGGCTGATTTATGAGAAGGTGCCGTCCAATGTCTTCGCACTCGGGCGCGCGAGTTGGGTATGCGGACTTTGCGTGAAGACGGGGTGCGGAAAATCATGGCGGGGATCACCACGCCCGAGGAAGTCATTTCGATTACCATGGGCGATCTGGATTAACGCGGGAACGGTCATCGGACCCGAATCAAACGGAGATAGCCAGATTATGTCGGTGCAAATGGAAGACCTGTTGCAGGTGGTGGTGGATGAAGGCGGCTCGGATTTGCATATCCGCGTGGGTGTGCCGCCGGTGATTCGTTTGCATGGCCGCGCTGATACACATGGACCTGCCGGTGCTGACCGCGGAGGACACGGAAGGCCTGATGAAGGCGATCACCTCCGAATCACACATCCAGAAAGTCCGGGAGCAGGGTGGGACCGATTTTGGATTTGCGTTCGGCGACATGGCGCGGTTCCGTGTCAGCGTATTCAAGGAGCGGGGCAACTACGGCATTGTGCTGCGGCAGATTCCCAACAAGCTGATGAGCCTCGAGCAAATCGGGTTACCGCCGTCGGTGAAGGACCTGTTGTTTCGACCGCGCGGTCTGGTTCTGGTGACGGGTCCGACGGGTTCGGGCAAGACCACGACGTTGGCGTCGATGATTGACATCATCAACATGGAGGAAGACTGCCACATCATCACGGTTGAAGACCCAATCGAATACTACCACGCGCACAAGAAGAGCGTCATTACACAACGGGAAGTGGGCGTGGATGTGCCGGATTTTGCCGAAGCGTTGCGGCGCGGGTTGCGCCAGGACCCGGACGTTATTCTTGTCGGTGAAATGCGCGATTTGGAAACGATGGAAGCGGCTATTACGGCCGCAGAAACCGGGCACCTGGTGTTTGCGACGCTGCACACCACGGGTGCGGCGCGTACGGTCGACCGTATCGTGGACGCGTTTCCGACGGACCAGCAGGAACAGATTCGCACGCAGTTGGCGTCGTCGATCCTGGCGGTTATATCGCAGGTGCTGCTGATCCGCGCGGACGGGAAGGGGCGGGTGGCGTGTTTCGAGATCATGATTTCGACGCCATCGATCCAGGCGTTGATTCGCGACAACAAGACCTTTCGGATCACGTCCGACATTCAGACGGGGGCGAAATACGGCATGGTAACGCTCGACTCGAATCTGATGATCCTCTACGAGAAGGGGTTGATCAGCTACGGGGATTTGATCACGATCGCGCAAGACCCGGCGTCCATCGTGGCGAAGTTGCAAGGGGAAGGAGGTCGAAAGTAGGCCATGTTCGAAGGCGAGAGCGCGATCCTGTCCGAGTTGGTCCGCGAGCGCAACCTGCTCACTCCGGAACAGTTGCCGGGAGATTGAGGAGGAACACGAGCGGACGGGCAAGTCGCTCTCGCAGGTCATGATTGATTTCGGCTTGATCACCGAAGAGCAGTTATTGCGGGCGGTGGCCGAGCACTTGAACCTGGAGTACCTGAATCTCGACGACGTCGATCTCGAGCAGGCGGTGTTGCGATCCATCCCCTCCAGCGTGGCGCGGATGTACGGGGCGGTGCCCGTGGCGGTCAATGGAAACACGGTGACGGTGGCGGTGATGGATCCGTACAATCCCCAGCTCGTCAGCGAGCTGTCGTTCATCCTGGGCAAGGATGTGCAAGTGGCCGTGGCGCCCTCGAAACAGATCCAGGCGGCGATTGAGCGGTACTTTGGCGAAGACAGTGAGTCGCTCAAGGATGTTCTGACCGACATGGAGGAGCAGCTCACGTCGGCGGAAGCCGTCGAGACGGCGACGAAGACAGGCGGGACGGCGGCACTGGAAGAGTTGGCCAGCCAGGCCCCGATTGTGCGTTTTGTGAACGTGATCATGCTCAAAGCGATTCAGGATCGCGCCAGCGACATTCATTTTGAACCCTTTGAAGACGAATTCAAGATTCGGTACCGTGTCGATGGCGCCCTGTACGAAATGGCGCCGCCGCCCAAACATCTGGCATTACCCATCATCTCGCGCGTGAAAGTCATGTCCAGCTTGAACATTGCGGAGCGCCGCCTGCCGCAGGACGGACGTATTCAATTGAACATCGGGGGCAGGCAAATCGATTTGCGCGTGTCGACACTGCCAACGCAGTTCGGTGAATCGGTGGTGTTGCGCGTGCTGGACCGCTCGGTGGTAAACCTGGAGATGGAAAGCCTGGGGATGCCACCGGAAATTTTCGACCGCACCAAAGAAGTCATCAAGGTTCCCAACGGCATTTTTATTGTGACGGGACCCACCGGCTCGGGCAAGACCACGACGCTGTATTCCTGTCTCAAACGGATCAATACAATCGACCTGAAATTATTGACCGCCGAAGACCCCGTGGAATACGACATTGAGGGGATCATGCAAGTGCCGATCAACGAGGCGATTGGACTGACGTTCGCCCGCGCGCTCCGGTCGTTTCTCCGCCAGGACCCGGACATTATCATGGTGGGTGAAATGCGCGATCTGGAAACCGCACAAATCTCCATTCAAGCGTCGCTCACGGGTCATCTGGTGTTTACGACCCTGCACACCAACGATTCTGCCGGCGCGGTGACCCGAATGATCGACATGGGCGTGGAGCCATTCCTGATCAGTTCCACCTTGCAGGCGGTGCTCGCGCAGCGGTTGGTGAGGACCTCATGCAAGAAGTGCCGGGTGGCCTACGAGCCGAGTGACACGATCCTGGCGCAGCTGGGACTGACGAAGGAAGACACGGCGGGGCGGCCATTTTATTACGGGAAGGGTTGCATGGAGTGCAACGAAACCGGGTACCGGGGCCGCAAGGGATTGTTTGAATTGCTTGTTGTTTCGGAACCGATTCGCGAATTGGTCAACATGCGCGCGCCGTCTGGCGTCATTCGCGGGCGGGCGCTGGAATTGGGAATGAGAACCTTGCGTGAGGATGGGATTCGCAGTATTCTGGACGGGGAGACAACTGTTGAAGAAGTACTCAAGTACACAGACAACCGATGAAGAAGCACTCAAGTACACAAACCGGTGCCGGTGCCCATCCGGGGGTGGGTGACAGACACGGAGGACGGCTATGGCAAAGTTCAGCTATGTAGCGTTGGATTCACGGGGTAAGGAAATCACCGGCGTCCTGGAAAGCGAAAACACCACCGCGGCAGTCAGCCGCATCCGGGAGATGGGGTACTTTCCCACCAATGTTGCAGAGGCGGACAAGGCGGCGACCAAGAAGGGTGCGAAAACAAGCGCTCCTGCGGCGTCGGCCAGTGGCAAAGCGGCCGCCAAGAAGGGCCTTGGATCGCTCGATCTGAAATTTCTCAGCACCGGCAAGGTCAAATCGAAGGTCTTGACAGCCTTCACACGGCAATTGGCGACTCTGATCGACGCGGGCCTGCCGCTCCTGCGCGGCCTGGATGTACTCCGCAAGGGAGAGAAGAATCCCACCTTGAAACGGACGTTGCAGCAGTTAGCGGAAAGCGTGGAAGGCGGCAGCACGTTCAGCGAGGCCCTCGCACAACATCCCAAAGTTTTCAATAAGCTGTATGTCAACATGGTTCGCGCCGGCGAGGCGGGCGGCGTGCTGGACGTCACGCTTTCCCGACTGGCCGAGTTTCAAGAAAAGGCCCAGAGGATCAAGAGCAAGGTCATTACGGCCATGGTGTATCCGACGGTGGTCATCGTGGTTGCCATGTCGATCGTCACATTCCTGATGATCGTGGTCATCCCGAAGTTCCAGGAGATTTTTTCGGATCTCCTGGAGGGCAAGTCATTGCCTCCGCTGACCTTGTTTGTAATGGGCTGCAGCAATCTGGTGAAGAACCGGTTTCCGCTGGTGGCCGCGTGTATTGCGGCGATCTGGATTGCGGTCAAGATGATCGGCAAGACGGTGAAGGGCCGGTACTACCTCGACAAGCTAAAGCTGAACGCTCCTGTTTTTGGGCAATTGATTCGGAAGGTTGGCATTGCGCGATTTACACGCACACTGGGCACACTCATTGCCAGCGGCGTCCCCATTTTACAGGCGCTCAACATCGTGCGTGAGACCTCCGGGAATGCCGTGATCGCCAGGGCGGTGTCCCAGATTCACGATTCGGTCAAGGAAGGGGAACGCATTGTCCAGCCGCTGGAAGCCTCCGGAGTATTTCCGGCCATGGTCGTTAGCATGGTGGATGTCGGCGAGGAAACCGGTGCTCTTCCGGACATGTTGATGAAGGTGGCTGACGTCTACGATGATGAAGTCGACAACGCCGTGGGCGCCATCACGTCATTGTTGGAACCCATTATGATTGTCGTCCTGGCGGTGATCGTGGGTACGATTGTCATCGCGATGTTCCTGCCGTTGATCAACGTCATCTCGCAACTGAGCGGCTAGCGATACTTGGGGGGATTCGAGCACACGCGGCGGTCCGGCAAACACCGGATCGCCGCTTCATTTTTCGGCAAACAGATCCGGTTCGCCAGATTCGGGAGAGCTCTCGAACCGGGCCAACAGGGATTTGAAACCGCAACGACGGTATATCGCGGCCAGGGCTGTCGCGTCGGGGGCCTGGACTTTCAGGTTTTCCAGAACCAGCGAGAGGGGAAGATCTGTCTGGAGCCTGATGAGCTGCCGGTTTGCCTGAAGTCTTTCCGCCGAGGCGACCAGGCTGTCGCGCAATTTTGGTTTCGCGATTTCGGCGACGTGGGCCAGCAAGTTGTCCAGCGTGCCGTAGCGTTGCAACAGTTGGGCCGCGGTCTTTTCGCCTACGCCCGGCGCGCCCGGAATATTATCCACGGAGTCACCCAGCAGGCTGAGAAAATCGACCATTTGTTCCGGGGAGACGCCATAGCGCTTCCGGACGCCATCGGAACCGATGATCGTGGTTTCCTTGCCATCCGGGCGAAGGAGGCGGATGCGCGGGCCCACAAGTTGCATGAAATCCTTGTCGTTACTGGCAATCAGGACAGGGTGGTCGGCGCGCGAGGCAGAGGTCGCCAGGGTGGCGACAATGTCGTCGGCTTCCTCGCCCTCAGACTCGACGAGCGGAATGCGCATGGCTTCCAGCATGTCCCGAATCACAGGAAGTTGGCGATCCAGATCGGGCGGTGTGGGCGGTCGCTGTGCCTTGTACGAGGGTAGCAGAGTCAGGCGTTTGCGGGGTGCGCCGAGGTCGAATACGGCCGCGTGGTGCGAGGGTGTGTGGTCGGCGGACATCTTCTGGAGCATCTTGGCCAAGCCATAAATGGCGTTGACGGGTTGACCGTCCGGTGCCGAGAGCGACCGGATGGCGTAAAACGCCCGGTAAATCAGGGAGTACGCGTCGTAAAGGAGTACGGTAGCGGCCATTGCGGAACGAGCGTATCACGCTGACCAAGACACGACAATCCAGCCCGGGGCGTCAACGTTAGAATCGCGCGCTGGTGGCCACCGGGAGGCGATGAACGGGATTACCGGCCGGATCGATCAGGCGAGCTGTCACGAAGACCAAGAGGTTGAGTTTTGATCGTTGCGTTACTTTGGATTGAAACAGGCGACCGACCAAGGGCAGGTCACCGAGAAACGGGACTTTATCATCGATCTTGGTCAGTTGCTCGGTAATCAAGCCCCCGAGGACGACGGTTTGTCCGTCCCAAATGACCACGCTGGTCGTGAGGTTTTCGCTGGCGAAGAGAGGCTCTTTGATGTCATTCATGGTGGTGACCACGTTGTTGCCAGACGACAAACCGATGGGGCTGCCATAGTTTATAAATCCGAGAAACTGCGAGACTTCGGGTGCGAGAGTCAGGTTAATCGTATAGCCGTCCGCGCCAACCTCTGGTGTCACATTGAGGAGGATGCCGACTTCGCGAGTCTGAAAGGAGCTGGGAATCGACGGAGTAACCGCCACCGCGCCGCCGCCAGTCACGCCACCACCGGAGGATGTCGCCGTGGGTTGCGCCCACGAGGTTGGGTAAATGAACTCCTGGACGGAGCGAATCTGGGCCTGTTGGCCGCTGACGGTCGTGACCTTGGGGGCCGAGAGCGTGTCTGCGCTTTGCTTCTGGGCGAGAGCCTTGATGACGAGCTGAAACTGTGGGTTGGTCAGAATACCGCGGATCGTTGCGATCTGGTCCGCTGCCGAAGACGTGGAGCCAAAGCCATTGGCGGCCAGCAGGGATGAGATGGCATTCCCTTGAATGGCGGAACTGTCTTGCAGACCAGAGGTGATGTCGTAGGATGCTACAGAAGACGCGCCGCTGCCGGGGGGGAATGCTTCCGCGCCGCTGCCACCGGTGACGTCAAAACTCCCCAGCGTTTTGGTGCCCATCTGCCAGTCAAAACCGAGTTCATCCAGGTCATTTTGGGAGATCTGCACGAATTTTGCCTCAATCTCGATTTGGGACGGAATGAAGTTGTAGGCTGACAGCACGCGCTCAAAAACCTCGAGGTTCTCCGGCGTATTGCGGATGATGATGGTGCTGGTCCGGTCATTATATACGAGGCTTGACCCCGGTGGGAACGGGACCCCGGCATTTCGAAAAGTATTCTGTACCTCATTGCTGGCCACGACGGCGGCAGTCGGCGCAGTACCTGAGCCGATTGCGCGGTACGATCCAACTGCGCCTGTAGGGGTGGCATTGGCCGTCCCGACCCCGACCCCGGTCCCGGTGGATGGCCCCTTAAACACACCGGGCGTGACCGGATAGGAACGCGTGACCATCTCGCCCTCGGCGGCATCGAGGGGCAAGATGAGCACCGCGCTGGACTCGATGCGGTACTTCAAACCGGCGAGGGTAGTCACGTACTTCAGGGCGTCAATCAACGGGACATTGCGCAAGGAGAGGGTAATTTTCTGACCGAACGACTCGGGCGTCTCCCCCGTCGGAGCCTCCGCGGCGGTGGCTTCGGCGCCGGGGGCGGTGGGGGCCGCAGTCCTTGGAGTTGGGCCGGTCTTGGTTGATGGCGGGCCCGCGATGCCACTGCTCAAGACGATGTTGACGCCGACTTTCTCCGGGTCAAGGGTACGGCTTTCGTCACTCAAGAAAGTGATGACGTTGCTGACAACCGCCTCGCGATAGTTGACCTCGGGTATCACAATTTCGTTAAGCTTCTTGATAATGCTCTCTTGGCGGAGGGCATCGCGAACAATCGCACCAACATGTTCTTCGGACTTGGGGGGCTGCACCTCGCTGCTAATGGGCGGAGTCCATCGGTCCGATACTTCCCAGAGACGATGCACGCGCGTTTGTTCTTGAGAGTTCTGCGCGTAGTCGGTGCGTTGCTTGTTCAGGGCCTTAAGCAGAACATTGGCGTCGGCATTGTACGGGTCCAGAATCAAAACCTGTTGAAAACGGCTCTCCGCTTCATCGTACTGGCCGGAGTTCATGAGAATTTTGCCTTCACGGAACAGCTTTTTGATCTGATCCTTCTTGGCCACGAATTCGGGGGTCTGATCCAATGGAGCCCCGCTCGGGTTTTCCGCCAGTCTTGTTCAAATCGGCCTGTTTGGCCTTGGTGAGGAGATCCATCGCGGCCCGGTTTTGCGGATCGTATTGGAGCGCTTTCCCGGCGAGAGTGCGGGCGGTGGCGATGTCGCCACTGCGCAACGCGGCGTCCGCGAGGCGTGTATAGGAGTCCGTCAACCCGTGAAGCGCGCGGTTGTAATCCACTTCGGTTGCGGGAGCGCGGGGCAGCAGCTTGATGCCCTCTTCGAGCTTGGCGACCGCTTCGGAGTACTTACCCGGCGTAGAATAGTTTTTCGCCCTGGGTCAGCAATTTTTCGGCAGCCAATTGGGCTTCCTGGCGGCGAACGAGTTCTTCCCGGGCGGCCTGTTCCGCAGTCGAAGAACCCGTGGAGGAGGGATCGGTGGGGGCAGCGCGCAGGTCCATGGACGCAAAGACGCAGGCGCTGCTCGTGAGTAATACCAATACCGTTTTTGTCATATGACGATTCTCCGTTCCGTTCACGACTCGCCAGAGGCGTTGCGCACATCCCCCCATCAGTGCCGACGAACCAGCCAGTTTGAAGTGCTTTCGTAAGTCAAACTACTGCTGGTATTTGATGGTGTGCTGCTCCTGTGTTTGTGTGTCAACGATTACCATGTGTTTCTGATTGATGTCAATCTCAATGACTTTGTACGTGACGCCCTTGCAGTTGAATGATTGTCCTCGTCGGTATTCACCCGTTTGCGCGTCGCCAGCGCAACGCACCTCGGCCACGGGTTCCTGATCTTCGCTCTCCCGGCTGAGGACCAGGACAACGGGGCTATTCCCTTCGTGCTGCACCGTGAGTTCCGAAACGTCCTTGTCCCGTTTGGTGCCGAGGGTGGGATCGTCGACGACGACGGATTTCTTTTCGAACTTGGTGATGCGATAACCGGTGTCTTCGTAATGATCCTTAATAACATCGCCAATCGCGGGGATAAAGAATGTGCGCGCGCGGAACTGGAAATTGATCTGGAAATTGTACCCGCCCGTGGTCGCCTCATACGAATAAGTCATGAACAGCAGCTTGAACGGTTTGCGCACCAAGCTCACAAGAGTGACGGGAAACGGGGGGGCGTTGGTGCCCGGCGGGGGCGGAGGAGGGTTGTCGTCGTGGGATAAGACTGGAATGAATGCAACGCCATTCGTCCACAAGGGCGGTGAGGCCAGCGTCAGGATGGCGTTGGAGTAGGTCGCCAGAGGAACATGCAGGGTTGGGGTGACGTGGGTCGAAGCCCTTGTCGTTGGCCCCGCGTTGCTGATTGCGTTGACTTGCAACGCAAGGTAAATTGCGGAGACGATTAGCGCCACCAGTGCCACCGCCAGCACAATCTTCTCGTAGTGTCTCTTCAGGAAATCCATGTTGGTCTTTTCGCTCGGGCCTTGGTCGTGTCCGTCAGGCACCCGGCTTGCCCGCTTCCTTCCTGGCGGGTTGTGGAGTCGGGAATTCGATCAGGTCAATGCGCGCGGTCACGGACAACAGCCCCTGTTTCGGGATCGTGGGAGTTGTCGCGGCGGTCGCAGTTGCCGCAGCGACTCCCGGTCCCGTGGGCGGCTTGTCGGCGGCGGGCGCTTCACCGGTGACCTGCAGCCGTCGCACGGCCAGGAACAGGTCCGCTTTGGTCAGGCTGTTGAGAAACCCACGCAACTCTTCCTCGGAACATTTGAATTGAAACTCAAACGGCAGAACCTGATACAACGCAGTGGGGTCGGTCTTGATCGAGGCCTCCAGCGCTTCGCCCCCCGACGATCCGCCGCCTGGCTCGACCTCCGCGCGGCGTATCTGGTCGATTTCCGCCACGTGGTTGGACATCAGCAGCGTGCTAATCTGCTCGATGGCCGTCAGTTGCTTGACGAGGAGGGTCAGGACGCGCTTCGTGTCTTCGGGGGAAAGGTTCTTGGCGGGAAGAGTCGAGGAAGCCCCGGCGTAACGGCCAAACCCAAATGCGAATCCGTCCTGAAGTTTGATCCCCGCCGCCTCGGCCGCCTGATGAAGACGGGAGAAGGAAGAAGCCATGAGCTGAAGGAAACCGACGGGGCGCAAATCTGCTGGGACTTCGATGCGGTGGCCGACGGCTCCCACCAGTCGTCCGTACAATTGGTCAACCTGTTCCCGGTCCTGCTTGATGACGTTAATGCTCTCGCGTGAGGGCGCGGGTTTCTGCTCGGATAAATGGTTGAATTGCGACTGTTGTTCCTGAAGGGCGGCATCGACGTTAGCGCGCTTCGACGCGGCGGCCTGTTGCAGCCAGATTAACACGCCGAGCGCGATGACGAAAGCCGTCAGGAACCCCACCGTCAGCACATTCTGTTTCAGCCACTTGAGATTCATATCACATGGAAATCGGTTTCAGCAGTTTCGCACGGATGGTGAAGGTGAACGTCTTCCCTTGCAAGGTCGGGTTGGGCGGCACATCAATCACGACGCCGGCCTTGTCGTAAAACGATGAGGCGCTCAGGTTCTTGGCAAAATCATAGACCAACTGGTAATCCTGGTCGGGATGGTCTGCGGAGTGGAGCCCCGCACCTTGGATGCGAATTTCCGCGATGCCCCTGCCCGTGCCACCACCCACGGGGCCGGAGTTGACGGTCGGAGGTGGGGTGTTGTCCTGGTCTTCCCCGCGTCCACGACCGAGCGTCCGGGGGTGCGCCACCGCAGCGGGCGCCGCGACGGAGGGGACATCTGAATCGGGAGAAAAGGAGACGATCCAAATGTTCGAGACGAGCCTCGAGGTCAGGTCTTGGAGGAGTTCGGGCCAGAGCGACCGCTGGTCGACCAGCGAGACGATTTGACCGGCTTTGACCTGGACGGCGGAGAGCTGGTTCTGTTCGCGGTTGAGACGCTGACTGAGGTCGTCCAAGACCTTAACCTTGTCGGTCAATTCGTGCAGTTGGGTGGTCTTCAGGGCCACCATCTTCTGTGTGTACCCGAGCCAGCACAGCGGGATCAACAGCACACAGACGGCCGCGCCGGCGAGATAGGGCCGTTGTTGCTGCATCTGTTCGCGCGGCGGGCGGATTTGGGAAGGAGATTGACCTCGATGGGGCATTCGGTGGTTTTGCGCAGGCCCAAGCCGACGATCTCTCCAAAGAAATGCGCGCACCGGGCCAGCTCGTCACGGGAGACTTGCGGGTCAATTTCCACGTTGCGGAAGGGATTAAAGTATTCGATGTCCGTTTGGATCTTCTCTTTAAAGAAGCGATCCGTGTAGGGGATGATCGAAGTGCCGCCCGAGAGCAGCACGCGCGCGGGAAGGCTGCCCCCTTGTTGTCCCTTGTAGAAATTGATGGACCGCGCGATCTCGGCATGGAGACGGGTCATCACGTTGCGGATGATCTTGCTGACGCGGGCCTGAGTTTCGTTTTCGGGTTCCTCGTAGGCTCCGCCCAGCGCCACGAAGCCGTGCGTCTTTTTCATGTGCTCCGCTTCGAGGAACGGGACGTTGAATTCCGAGGCGATGCTTTGGGTGATGGCGTTGCCGGGCAATGGGGATGGAACGCGAGAACACGCGGTTCTGTTCCAGGAACAGAAGATTGGTCGTGCGCGCCCCGAGATCGACGACCATGGTGCAGCCCTCGAGGTCGCCGTAATTGTAACGGACCGCGTTGTAGAGCGCCATCGGGGCGACATCCACGATGTCCGTCCGCAGTCCGCAGGATTCCACGCCTTCGGTGAGTTCTTCGATGATGTCACTCTTGATGGCCAGGAGCACGACCTCCAGTTCCCCTTGCGGGTTGCTGCCGAGCAATTGATAATCCCAAATGACTTCATCGATGGGGAAGGGGACGTTTTGCTGGGCCTCATACTGGATGATCTGCGCGACCTTGGATTGATCGACGGGCGGCAATTTGACGAACCGGGTGAACACGGATTGGCCGGAAACGCTGAACACGACACTCCGGGCCTTGATGTTTCTCTCGCGGATCACATTGCGAACGGTGGACACGATGAGCGCCTTGCGGTTTTCTTCGTGTTCGGGATCGATCCCGAGTTCGGCGTAGTTGAAATTCGTCAGGCGCAATCCCTGGCCCTTGGCGGCTTGAAATTCGCCTACCTTGATAGTGGAAGCGCCGATGTCCAGCGCCAGCATTCGCTCAGGGCCTAACATGAATGGGTACCGCTCCGGTTATGGTTACGGCGTGGGTTTGGGTGACTCATATCGGTCGAAGGCAAGAACAGACCATGGAGTTTCTCGGGGAGGCAGCACGAGGCCGCTGACGGGTGTCGCTCGCTCCCACCAGTGATCGTCGGAGGGCGGATAACTGCTTTGGTCAATTAGCTGTCCCTTGTAGAACAACTGCACCGCAACCGCCTCGACCTGTCCCTTGCCATAGCGTTGAAGGGTGTTCGGGTGCACGAACATGGCGGAATAGTGCTGGGGGCCCTTGGCGACGTTGACGTAGGTGATTTCGCCGACAAGGGCATGCGCGTTTTCGCCCCGTCCCAGCAGCACGTAATATTTCAATTGAACGTCGTCGGCCCAATCGGGCGAGCTTTCAAATTCCGTCTCAATTTGCAGCCAGTTCTGGCCGGCGCTCACAGAGCGACCGCCAGCGCCCGAGACAATCGACCGGTAATCGGGCGGATTGACGAGTCGTTGGCGGACGGCCTTGATCCGAAATAGCGGGGAAGCTGGCGCCTGCGGTTCCTGGGCAAAACTGAGAACAGCAGGTATCAGAAACGCGACTGATACTGATAATGTTGCTAGTACCGTTCGATTGCTCATGTGTGCCATCTGCGGGAGCGCTCCAAAAATCCCGACGAGCTAAAAAACACTCGACAAACGAAATGTAAAGAAGCCTGACACATCGGTCAACAGCAAAAGCGGGGTGGCGTTGGTTTCGTGCCGGCAGGCATGGGCATATTTGCTGCTATTTCAGGCAGGCAATGCACCCCACGAATAAACAGGCGGGCTTTGCCTTGCCTCCAAACGTGGCGCGGGCGTCCCGCGTCATCCTGCTGGGCAGCGCCATCGTCGTGCTCAGCGGTTGTGGGCCGTCAACGGTGTCGACCAACCAGCCGGCGGCTCTCCAGGCGGTACCGGGGCGCGGCCAGCGGGTTGCGGTCGGGCCCATGGACACGGACGCCAATCGTCCACTTGCGCCCGAGGAGCTGACCCGCGAGCACCAACTGGAGACCGAGTTGGCCGCCGAGCGCCCGACGCACCGGCTCAAGTTCCGTGATGGCCACGTCCTGGATGGATGGGTGATTTCCGAATCACCGACCACCATTCGCTTTCGCGATGGGTTTGGCTACTCCGGGTATGTGGTCGAGTCCTATCGGTGGGGCGACGTGGTGACGGTGAAGGTACTGCCCGGCGGCTCCGTTTCAAGTGACACCGCGCGACGTGCGGTTCAGCGCCGAGTTTCCCGGTTCCACTTTGTCAAGAGTCCACCGTATACGATCGTCACGGACGAATCGTATGGCGAAGTGCAGAAGACCCTGGGCGTCTTGACCGACCTGCGCGAGCAGTTCCGCCGTCATTTCGCGCCGCTGATCCGGCGGGAAGGTGAGTTGCGGGACGTGGACGTGGTCTTCTTCGGTTCCGAGGACGCCTTCCGGACTTACGCGCTACGGGTCGCGCCCTCGTTCGTGAATAGCGCCGGATTCTTTTCGTCGGGTGAAAACCGACTGGTGCTGCTCAACCAGCTCAACACCTCCCGGTATTCTCAGGCCCGAGGCCGTCTTGAGGAACGCAGCCGCCGGTACCACGATTCCCCCGAGGCGGGGCCGCAACTGGCGGCACTCCGTTCGGATATCACCTCGGAGGCGAAGTTGATCAATGAGCGCCTGATTCGCCATGAGGGGGCGCACCAATTATTTCACGCCTATCACATTCACTCCCGCTACGGATTGGAGCCGACCTGGCTCACGGAGGGCCTGGCGCAGTACTGCGAAACCGCGGAAATCGGGCGGTACCATGCCCCGCTGGCGGAGCGGGTGACGCGGGCGCAGAAGGCGGGTCAACTGCTCCCGCTGAAGACGCTGCTGAATCACCGGGACGCGTCCGGTTTTTTCGCCCTCGGAGAGGGCCGCATCGAACTCGCGTACGCCGAGAGTTGGGCGCTGGTGTACATGTTGATGCAAGGCGACACCCGCCCGCAGTTTTTCAACTATGTGAAGTCGTACCGGGATATTTCCACCTACCGGCAGATTACCGCCGTGGAACGAGCTGAGCCGGAGACGTTGCTGGAAGCTCAATTGAAGGTGGACCGCAACGCACTGGAGCAACGATGGGATTCCTTTATAACCCATTTGTAATCCGACGAATCATCATTTATAGCGGGTCCGCGGCCGTGCTGTTCCTGGCGCTGTTCCTGGGGCGCGGATTTGGCCAAGACGCGCCGGGCGGCTCGTCGCTGTGGACGTTTGAGGGATTTCAACACGCCCTCATGGGCGGCCCCCCAAAATCGTCCGACCATGATTCCGCCATGCAACTGCGTCGTGAACTGGCGGACGGCAATGCCAACCCGGACAACGGCAATTCGGTCAGTGACAAGCAGGTGGTATTCGCCTCCGCGCGCGACATTCCTGCGCAGGACGATTCCGGCCGACCCAACTACGTACCGGGCCAGTTGATCGTGCGGTTCCGTGGCGGGGTGCCCCATCATCGCCAGGATGAAATCGTCAACGAACTGGGCGGTCGAATTCTGCGGACGCTGGACGTACGGCACGGCGAGTATCTGGTGGTTTTGTCGGGCGGGTTGTCGGTGCCCGCGGCGGCGGAGCAACTCGCCAAGCTGCAGGAAGTTGATTTTGCCGAGCCGAACGTGCTCCATTACATCAATGACATGCCCAGTGACGAATACTACGCGTCGTACGACGGGGAGTCAACGGAACTCCAGCGCTGGTATTTCAATGGAATTGGCTCCGACTCCAACCTCGAGGCAGAAGCGGCGTGGAACGTTACCCGGGCAGTTCGAATATCGTCATTGCCATTATTGATACGGGAGTATTGACCGACCACCCGGATCTGGCCGGCAATCTCTGGACGAACCCGAACGTCGCCGAAGATGCGACCAATGGATACCCGGGCGATATTCACGGCTGGGACTTCTATAACGGCGGTCCCGATCCCGATCCCGATCTCGGCGATGGCGGCGGCGATGGCAATGTGTTCCACGGGACGTTCGTGGCCGGCGTGGCGGCGGCGGTGTCGGACAACGGCATCGGGGTCGTCGGCGCGAGTTGGTACGGCCGGATCATGCCGTTGAAGGTGTTCACGAATGCGGGCGGTGCGCCGTCGGCGGCCATTGCCGAGGCGATCCGGTTCGCGGCTGACCACGGCGCGAACATTATCAATATGAGCTTTGGAAGCCTTGTCCCGACCCGAATCATCGACAGCGCGATCCAGTACGCCCACGCCCAGGGTGTGATCATGGTCGCCGCGGCGGGCAACAACAATTCCAGCCAGCGCAGTTACCCCGCGTCGTATCGGTACGTCATCTCCGTGGGCGGAAGCGGCAGCGGCAGCATCTTGAGCGGTAGCAGCGCGGCCAGCATGCGGTCGCGCGCCAGTTTCTCCGAATACGGTCGGAAAGCGGTGGATGTCGTTGCCCCGGCGGTGGACGTGGTCAGCACGGCGGTGTTGAGCCTGACCGACCAGAACAATGGCATGGGCACCGGCCGGCAGCCCGACGTACTTTGTCGGCGACGGCACGTCGTTTTCCTCGCCGCTGGTGGCTGGCGAAGCGGCGTTGCTGTTATCCCGTGCCGAGCAACTCGGGCTGGACGGCTCGATCAGTCCCGATGCGATTGTGACCGTCATCCTCAACGCCACGACCTGTCTCGGTGACGACACGAACTCGGCGCCCAATGTCGGTCCGCGATTCGGGCCGGCGCATGGGCGCGTGGATTACCTGACGGCGATCCAGCAGATCGGCCCGCAACTGGTCAGCGCGCCCAAAGCGCCAGACGAGGTTGAGCCGCCAAGCCTGCGGGCACGGGAACGGTGGACCATGGATTGGACGGACCGGTCGGACAACGAGCAGGGGTTTATGATCGAGCGGGCGGACAAGTCCAACGGCGCTGTCGGTTCCTTCGACCTGATCGACGAGGTCGGGCACGGCGCCACCGGTCACCGGACAGCACCGCGCAGTCGGGCGTGACCTACCTGTATCAAGTCGCCGCGTTCAACGTCGCCGCGACGAATTGCGCTCCGAAGTGCGCGGTCGTGACCGTGGAGTAGGGCACGAAGCGTTTACCACCCTTCGACTTCGCTCAAGGCAGGCACCGACACAGAGGGCACGGAGTGTCTACCGCCTACTGCGCCGAGCCGGACGCGGTAGAAGAGAATCCTTCCGGGGAGAACACTTAGCCTGGCCGTGTCGGTGAATGTGTACGTCTCGCCCCCCAAAACAAGGTTGAGCGTCAACGAACCGCCTTGCGCGCCGATGACGAAGTCGGTCACGTCTTCGAGGTCGATGTTGGTTTGGCATCCGTCGGCGGGGAATGTCCACGATGGCGCGGTGTAGATTCCCAGGTGATTCGCCGCCGCCAAGGTTGGAGCATCGACCGCCAGCAAGTAAATCTGTTGGCCACCGAAGCCCGCAGCACTCTCTGAAACATCCCAACTCGCAGACAGGCCGGTTCCGTTGCCAACCGCGAACGGCGTGCTGTAGGGGGTGAAGTTCGACATGATGGCGCTGACATTGCCCGCAGTGAAATTCGACTGGATGGTGGACTCGCTGATGCTGAAGGTTCCCAGCATGAGCAGGCTGCCAACCGGCAAGGCGTTGCCCAAGGAATCCGTAATGCCGCATGTCCACACCGCCGAGCAGTCAACGGTAGATGGCACAATCGAGGTTGTGACCATGGTGCCGCCCGGCGCTGTCAACACGGGAGCGTATGCGGCTCCTACGTCGAGGTAGTTGGTAGTCGATAGACCAACACCAGAAGCAACAATTATCGGGCTGGCGTCCGCAAAATTCGTGTTGTACTCGGCAATCATCGCCGTGCTCTTGGTGCTTTGCAGAGCGTAACTGTGGCCGCCCTCGCAGATCCAAGCCACGCTAATGTCGTTGCTCTGCCTCGTGATGGAGGTAATGCGCAGGGCCGACGCGGCATTGGGGACTATCGTTCCGTTGTTCTGGACGCCAGACCAGAACTGCACGTAACCCTTGCTCGCATCAATCAGGCCGTTGTTCACGACCGGCCCGTAGAAGTTCAGAGCCGTGCCATTTCGGTGTAGATGTCCCCGTTTGTTGGTGACGATGCCGGTGAAGTTTAGTGTCCCGCCGCAATTGGCCAACACGACACCGCCCGCGTCAACCAGCACATTCCCATTGACCGTCCCGCAGCCGCTCAGAGTGGCATGGGTGTCGATCAAGAGGTTGTTGGCGAACGCGGTGATCGATGTAATCGTCATCGGCGGTGAGGATTCGGAGCGTGGCGGCCCGGTTTAGACGCCGAGGTGTTGACGCACAAGCCGGATGTGGTGTTCCTGGACTACGCCCTGAACGACCGGCGCATTGGTTTGACCAAGGCGAAAGCCGCTTGGACCGGGATGATTCAAAAGGCTTTGGCGGCCGAAGTTAAGGTGATTCTGCTGACGCCCACACCAGATCAAGCCGCAAAACTCGACGACCCGAATGATCCACTGAACCAGCACGCCGAACAAATCCGCCGGCTCGCGGCGCAATATCATGTCGGATTGGTGGACTCGCTGGCGCGGTTCAAAGCCGCCGTGGCGGGCAGCACGGCGCTGACGAACTTGATGGCACAAGTGA
>CAVYAC010000125.1:0-24358 GCA_963766065.1 uncultured Verrucomicrobiae bacterium | reverse complement strand
GCCAGGCCGGAATCAGTTGCGTCACGACCAACGCCGGACCGCTGACCAATGCCATCGTCTGCTTCTACAACAAAGCCGGGGGGAACACGGTCACACCCGTAAATCTGGCTGGGCCATCCACGTCGGGACAGGCCACGTTCGTCTCCTATACGCCTTATGCCGCGAACAACGATTTCCACCTCGCCGCGAATGATACCGGGGCGACCGGCAATGGCACGAATTGGCCATCCGCCTGCTTCGGAGCCGACCAGAATGGCAACCCACGCCCGGCGTCGGGCCCGTGGGACATCGGGGCTTACCAGTATAGCACGAATGGCGTGGCGCCGACGCCACCGGTGGCCGCGTTCGATGCGACGCCGACCAGCGGGACGGCTCCATTGACGGTCACGTTCACGGACACGTCCACCGGCAGCATCACCGGCCGCTCCTGGCAGTTCGGCGACGGGAATGTCACAAACACGACGGCGACGACCGTAGTTTACCAATATGCCGGGACCGGGTACGGACACAGTCCAATTGGTGGTGAGCGGCCCGGGCGGCTCCAGTACAAACGTGCAGGCCGATCTGATCATGGTCAGTGCCGCTGGCAATACGAATAGCGTTCCGCCACCGGTGGCTGCGTTCAGCGGCGCGCCGACCAGCGGGACAGCCCCGTTAACAGTGACGTTCACAGATACATCGACCGGCTGGATCACGAACCGTCTCTGGCATTTCGGTGACGGGACCTCGACCAACACGTTGGGCACCACGATGGTGCACCAGTACACGACACCGGGTACCAATACCGTGCGCTTGAACGTCTATGGTCCTGGCGGAGCGAGAGGCACTATTCGGGGCAACATGATTGTGGTCACTTCAACCGGGGGAACACGAACAGCGTGCCGGCGCCCGTAGCCTCGTTTGGCGCGACGCCGACCAGCGGGACGGCTCCATTGACGGTGACGTTCACGGACACGTCCACCGGCAGCATCACCGGCCGCTCCTGGCAATTCGGCGATGGGAATGTCACAAACACGACGGCGACGACTGTGACCTACGTATACACCGCACCCGGTGCGGACACGGTCCAGTTGATTGTGAACGGCCCGGGCGGCTCCAGCACAAACGTGCAGGCCAATCTGATTACGGTCAGTGCAACCGGGGGGAACACGAACAGCGCGCCGGCGCCCGTAGCCTCGTTTGGCGCGACGCCGACCAGCGGGACGGCTCCATTGACGGTGACGTTCACGGACACGTCCACCGGCAGCATCACCGGCCGCTCCTGGCAATTCGGCGATGGGAATGTCGCAAATACGACGGCGACAACCGTGATTCACCAATACACCGCAGCCGGCACGGACACGGTCCAGTTGGTCGTGAGCGGCCCGGGCCGCTCCGGTACAAACGTGCAGGCCAATCTGATAACGGTCAGTGCCGCTGGCAATACGAATAGCGTTCCGCCACCGGTGGCTGCGTTCAGCGCCGCACCGACCAGTGGTACGGCTCCATTGAAGGTGACGTTTACAGACACGTCAACAGGCTCGATCACGAACCGTCTTTGGAGTTTCGGTGACGGTAGTTCGGCCAACACATTGAGCACCACGGTGGTGCACGATTATACGACACCTGGCACCAATACCGTGCAACTGACTGTCAGTGGTCCTGGAGGCACGGGTGTCGGCGTGCAGGGGAACTTGGTCATTGTCAGCCCAGGTGGCGGTACTAATGGCGTCGCACAGACGCGCGGCCATTATCTCTGGCGGTTTCAGACGGCGTATTAATTGGCCCGACCGGGCCACGGAATTGACTCGCGTAGAACCGCAACAGGCTTTTTCGACGAATCCGTGTCGTACTCTGGCAGCGAGTTGGACGTTGATACAAGAACGGTATTGTGAAGGAAGGCAATCATCCAGCGCAGTACGCGGCAGGCGATTTGATCCCGGCCATGAATGATCGGGTGCGAACTTCGCACGGTCCGCTCACTTGGAACAGGAAGCGATTTGCGCAACGCAACTGTATTGACAATGTGCGCAGCGTGTGTAGTGTACAGCCGTTTTCCTTGGGCTGCAAACCCCGAGGAACGCGAGGGGAATGTCACGCAGGGATATTGGTTGGGATAACATAGTACAAGGAGTGGGGTATCATGTCCTCAGTGGCCAAGTCACCGCTGCTGTTTTGTTGCTGCCGCCGTTGTTCTCTTCACCCCGGACGAGCGGTCACGATGCAGTCGCATGTTGGCGTTTTGTCCAAGGAATTATCCTCTCGACAGCCAGAAGTATGGAAGGAACAACGACACAATGAAGTATCGCTTGGGTTTTTCCGGTCGAAGTCTGGCCGGGAATTGCCGGCTTCCTGGCCCTGTGTCTGTCCATCACCGCCAGCCGGGCGCAGAATTTCACGACAAGCATCCAGGAGACCACGACACAAAATTGGACTGATGCCATCTGGGAACCGGGTCCTGTGCCCGCAAGCCCCGGTAACGATTACGAAGTTCTCAGCGGCGGTATCATTCAAACCCCATCCGCAGGCGGACTTCAAACATTCCCGGGTGATTCACTCACGCTGGATAGTGGCGCTAGAATCACTGCGACCGGCTTTTACGACGCGACCTTGAACTTCCCCGGAGTCAACCGGAATCCGGGTTTGATTCTGAACGGTGGACTAATCCAAGAGGCGCCTCAGCGAGGCGACGCAATCTTTACGATAGCAGGCCAGATGGCGATACTGGCACCGTCCGCGATCACACACCTGTATGATGACGGCGGATTCGTGATCACCGCCCAACTCTCTGGTAACGGCGACTTGATGCTGGACGATAGCGCCGACTCAGCCCCAGTAGATATCCAGAGCACAAACAATCTGTATAGTGGCTCCTGGTACGTTCAAGGGGGCTATCTGACCGGATCAGGCGAGGGATCGTTGGGGACAGGGAATATCACGGTTTCTAACGGGGCTACACTGGAAGTCGATTACGACATCCAGACAGCCGGGCGCGCTCACATTGATGGGAAGCGACAGCATGATGGTTCTGCATCAGAATTGCCAGTTCAGCGCGGTGTCGATCAATGGCGTGCCCTTGGCCCCGGGCACATACACCTTCAACAATCTGCTGGCCCAGTTCCCCGGCAACTTCGCGCCGGGCGGGTCGGGCGGCATCACGGTGACGCCGGCTTCGGTGGATGACAGCGGGGGCAGCGGCACGAACTGGTACGTGGACAGCACAGCGACCGGTCTCGGAAATGGGACCTCGTGGGTGAATGCGTGGACAGACCTGAACTCGGCTTCTGGTGTGAACCCCGGGGACACGGTGTATATCAGTGGCGGCAACGTCTCGCAAACATATTGGCTCAGCAACACCACCTGGCAGCTCGCCAACGGCACAAACAACAACCCGGTGACGTACACGGTCGGGCAGGATGCCGGGTCATAACGGGACGGTCATCCTCAACGGCGGCGGCACGCAAGCGAACGCTGTCAATGCCACGCTGGCCTGGGTCACGATTGACGGTTCCTACGACGGTCAGAACAATCTGATAATCTCCAATTTCACCAACGGCTCGTTTTTGTTCAACGGCTGCAACAATGTCATCCTGCGGCACGTGACGGTTTACGGGACAATGCAACTGCTGAGTCCCATCGCTGTCGAGCTGGATCACATCACCCACTACCCGCCGCCCGGGGCAACTGAGGAGAGCGTTATGATACAGTCGGCCATCACGCCCGACTACTATCCCGGGTATTTCGCGACAGTCGCGGGCAGCACGTCGTACACGGCCAGCCTGTTTCTGCACGACTCAATGATCTATGTCCTCCGCGATGGGGTCGTGGGCGGTAACGGCGATGTGGGAATCAGCTCGCTGGATCATTCGACGGTTTCCAACTGCACGTTCGCATCCATCGTTAACCCGGCGTACAACGGCGGCAAGCATCAGGAAGCAATTCAGACAGATGTGGGCCACTCGTTTGTGCGAATCATGGACAGTACGTTTGTCAATATGGAATATGCTGGGATCTTCGGAGGCATGGACCACGACTATCAAATACTGAACAACCTGTTCTACTATACCGATCCGCTGTTCACCAACGGCAGTGCCTCGGTCTGCGTGATCCTTGGCGAAGGCGGCTTGACCAACCTGCTGTACAATTTTCTGATTGCGAACAACACCTTCGCCGATGCCAACTACGGTCTTCAGATCGGGCCCTACGATACAGTGGCCTCGTACTCGAATGTCGTCGTCGTCAACAACCTCTGCACCAACAACAGCCAGGCCGGAATCAGTTGCGTCGGTACCAATGGCGCGAGCACGAACAATGTTGTCTGCTTCGACAACAAAGCTGGTGGGAACACGGTCACACCCGCGAATCTGGCCGGGCCATCCACGTCGGGACAGGCCACGTTCATCTCCTATACGCCGTATGCCGCAAACAATGATTTCCACCTCGCCACGAATGATACCGGAGCAGTCGGCAACGGGACGAACTGGCCGGCGCCCTGTTTCACGGCGGACAAGGATGGCAACCCCTGCCCGGTATCGGGTCCATGGGCCATCGGAGCCTACCAATACAACGCGAACCCGGTGACGGCGGACCCCCAAAACCAGCCCCCCCTCGAGAGTTCAGCCGGTGCGTCGGTTGCTCTCAATTTCACGAATATCGCGCAGACCTGTAAGACCAGAACAAAGGTTGACCACACAAACGGGACCACCAACTTTGTCACCTCGTGCAACGTAAGCTTCGATCTGGTTGCCAGCAATAACGGCGCGACGGAATCCCCAGCGTTTCCTGTCCGGCTTTGGACCGGTCAGGGCAGTGTTTTTGATCCGAGAGCAAACCCGTTACCCATGAGGGGGAAAGTGAAGGCCCTCGAGAAGGATCAGACGGCCAAGATCAGGCGGACTCTCAGGTTCAACGGAAACCAAGCGGGCGCGTTCCTTTACGCCACGGATACCAACAACAACGTCCTAACGTCTGTACAGATCCCCGATTCTCAGTAAGTAACCCGCCGATTGGCAAGGCGGCCCGCGCGCCGAGCTCGACAACGGCGTGGGCACGAATTTGACTGGTCGAAACGCGACGGGACTCAACACCGAAAAAGACGGCACTCCCCATTCAGCCTCGGGGCAGCGGAACCTTGCTGGCATATTGGCACCACATTGATCATGTGACACTTTCATTGTGACCCATGGCTCGTGTCATGCGACACTGTTCACACGCGGACGGTGCCTATGGCATTACTCAGGGCAGCAAGAACGGTCTGGGCGATATCTCCGTTTGTCTTGAACCGTGGCAGGCGCCAAGATGTCCATGTGAGCTATGGGGCGAAGCCCGGTGAAGCCGGGGCGTTCTGTAAGATCGCAGATACCGTGAAGCACCAACAGGAAGATGACTCGATGAAGTGGTCCGTAATCGCAGCCGTCAATAACGAGAGCGTTTTGAAAAGTTGTCTGCTCACATCGCCGGACATTCAATCCGCCACCGAGGTTATTCTCCAAGCCGGTTATTCCAGCGCCGCCGCTGCCTATAACTCTGGAATTCAGAAAGCGAGCACGGATTTGTTGGTGTTCGTTCATCAAGATGTCTATTTGCCCGAAGGCTGGATCAATGTTGTTCAGGAAGCCCTCGAACTGCTGTCTGTCCAAGATCCTCACTGGGGTGTCGTGGGGGTCTATGGAATCACAGCTTCTGGACGCGGCGCCGGATACCTGTATTGCACAGGACTCGGGTGTGTGGTCCTGAAAGCGTTTGCGGGTGCCATCGAGGTCCGATCGCTGGATGAAGTGGTTTTGATTTTCAGAAAATCGTCCGGCCTTCGGTTTGACGACCGCCTGCCAGGATTTCACTTGTACGGGACCGATATTTGCCTGGAATCGCGCCGTCGGGGGATGAAATGCTATGCGATTTCCGCCTTTTGCGTTCACAATACGAATGGGTACAGTTTTCTTCCGTTCGCGTTTTGGAGATGTTACCTGCTGATGCGCAGGAAATGGAAAGCCGAGTTGCCGGTAGCCGCAACGTGTTCGAACATTACGTATTGGTGCTGGCCGATGATCCGGTGGAACGGTGTTCGTGCAGCAAATCTTCTACTGGGAAGACAGAAGAGGGCGGGACGCGTTCAGGATCCCAGCCAATTGTATCGGGAATTGTGTCGCGACAATCCTGTGCGCGGAGCGGCTGGCAACGCTGGACGTTAGTCTCCGCAGTGTCCATTGACGGATAAACAAGCATGACTGCGAGTTTGGATATCGGCGTAATCAACCGCAGGAGAAGGGAGTATTGGGGATCTTGTACACGCGATTAGTCACGTACACAGATAGGGTCACCGGAGGATACTTGAGCACCTTGACAGCTCGCTTGCGGGCTTCGCCGATTGGCTATCGCTTGGCGCGAGGGGCCTTCTGGGGTGTCTTCGCTGGAATCACCTCGCGGGTGTTGGCCCTGGGAATGTCGGTCATAGTCGCTCGTGTTCTGGGCCGGGAGCGGTTCGGTCAATTTGGGATCGTCCAGAGCACCGTGGCGTTGTTTGGGACGCTGGCTGGCCTCGGTCTCGGATTGACCACAACCAAGTACGTCTCCGAATTGAGACAGAACGACCCGGCTCGAGCGGGGCGCCTCATGGGCCTCTGTTTCCTTGTCAGCATGATCTCTGGTGGGTTGATTTCCGCCGTCGTATGGCTGGTCGCGCCCTGGCTCGCAGCATCGACTTTGGCAGAGCCGCGATTGGCGCCGCTGCTGCGCGTGGGGTCGGCATTGATTCTTCTCGGGGGTATTAACGGAGCGCAGACGGGAGCACTCGTGGGTTTCGAAGCGTTCCGGAAGATCGCGCAAGTGAACGTGTTCTCAGGGTTGGCAAGTTTTCCGTTGGTGGTCGGGGGCACCTTGGTATTTGGCGTGGAGGGAGCGGTGTGGGGTCTGGTCGCGTCGAATGGTGTGAACATATACTTGAATCGTCTTGCATTAATGAAGGAGGCGCGCCGGGCGCAAGTCCCCATTGGCTTCCACGGTTGTCTGCAGGAGCGGAAGGTGTTGGTCACTTTCTCATTGCCCGCTCTGGCCAGCGGTATGCTGGCGGCACCAGTCTCTTGGTTGTGCAATGCGATGTTGGTCAATCGGCCCAACGGTTACGCGGAAATGGGAATTCTCAGCGCGGCCAATCAATGGTTCTATGCGGTGCTGTTCTTCCCCAGCGCTCTGGTATCGAATGGGTTGCCGATTCTTTCCGAACGCTTGGCCGTTGACGACCGCAGGGGCTCACGCCAAGCTCTCGCCCTCAACCTTAAACTGACTGCCGCTGTCGTGTTGCCGGTGGTTCTGTTGGGCTGCTTGGGAAGCCGGCATATTATGGGAATCTATGGGAGCGCGTTCGCGGGCCACTGGCTGACGCTGCTCGTTGCGTTAGCTACGGGCGGAGTGCTGGCGATTCAGATTCCGATCGGCCAGATTATGATAGCGTCCGGACGAATGTGGCTGGTTACGACACTGCAGGTGATTTGGGCGGTGATTCTGTGCGGCGCGACATGGGCGTTTCTGCCGTTGGGCGCGCTGGGCGTGATATTAGCGCGCTTGCTGGCGTGGAGTATTCACACGTGTCTGACATCGGCATATGCGTGGTGGCGATTAAAATAGGCGTGCCGGAGCTTGTTGAGGAGGATATCCCTTAGAATGGGGACAGGTGCCGCGTGCGACGGACCGTCAAAGGATGTCTCAAATTAAGTCATAAGGCTGTAGACTCAATACCAATGGACTTATGAGGTCACAAATCATTATCTTGAATTTTCACGGGATTGGCCAGCAAACGCGGCCGGTAACACGGGGCGAAGATAACTGCTGGCTCAGCAAAGCCTTCTTTGAAGAAGTGTTAGACTCGATTAGGGGACGGAATGACGTGGAGCTTACCTTTGACGACTCCAACGAGTCGGATTACGAGGTGGCTCTCCCGGCCCTGAAGGCACGAAATCTGACGGCACGGTTCTTCGTCGTTACGGACCTAATCGACCAACCGTGCTACTTGTCAAATGGCCAAATCAGAGCCATACAGGCGGAAGGTATGAAGATCGGGAGCCACGGCGCCCGACATCGGGATTGGTCGAAGTGCGGGGCAGAAGAACTGGACGATGAATTGGTCGAAGCGAGGAAGCGGTTGGAGGACGTGGTGGGTGCTCCGGTGATTGAGGTGGCCTGTCCGTTCGGCGCGTACAACCGACGGGTGTTGAGCCGATTGCGTCATTTGGGATATGAACGAGTCTATACAAGCGACGGAGGACCGGCCTTGACCGATCAATGGATCCAGGCACGCAACACGGTATTAAAGTCGTACACGTTAACGACGGTGAAGCATTTCGTGGAATACCGGCCACGCGGATCCCGAAAATGGTGGCGGGAGGCAAAGAAGTGCGTGAAGAGATGGCGGTGAGGAGGTGAGGGGTTGACCGCATTCATGAAAGCCACCGTAATCATTGGATTCGCCGACGCCCTTGCGGCTCCGGAAGTGGCTTGGAGTTTACTTGATGGCGGCTTTACTGTGGTTGGCTTCGGGCGGAAAGGAAAAGGGTCCGCATTGCGTTGGAGCCGACGGGTACGGCTTTTTGAGATAACCCCTCCTGAAGTAGATATTCGACAGTCCATAAGGGATTTGCGAAACGGGATTGCTGCCGTTGCCAGGAAGACGGATGGATCGCCTCTAGCGGTAATGCCTTTGGACGACGCGGCACTGTGGCTGTGCAGCAAGATAGACCTGAATGGCATGGCGGTCCTCGTCGGGCCGACGGGGGAAGCAGCCCTGCTGGCCGTCGATAAAAACCAGCAGATACGCGTAGCGCAAAAGGCTGGATTTCACGTGCCTCCAACGGAATACGTCGAATGCGCGAAGGATGTTCGGAGTCAGAAAATCCCGTTTCCAGTCGTTCTGAAGTCGGCCAACGCTTTTCGTGATGAGAATGGGCGGCTCGGCAGGAGGTACAGCTGGATTTGTTCAGATCCAGACGAATTGAAATCCGCAGTAGCGGATTGGGCTGAACGTGAACCGATGCTCTTGCAGCAATACATTAGTGGTAGGGGAGAGGGGCTTTTCGGCTTGGCGACAGAGGAAGGCGTAATCGCATGGACAGCACATCGTCGCCTGCGCATGATGAATCCGCACGGTTCGGGCTCCTGCGCTTGTACAATCGGTGTTGTGGATGAAAGTGTGAAGGCGGCCTCAGAGCGTTTTCTCAACCAGTGCTCTTGGCGTGGCCTATTCATGGTCGAAACGCTTCGTGACGAGCAAGGGAACATTTGGTTCATGGAATTTAATGGCAGGCCATGGGGCAGCATGGCCTTGGCGAGACGTTTGGGATTCGAGTATCCTGCGTGGAGTGTCCAGCTAGCCTTGGCCCGGAATACAAAGATTTTTGTCCCGAGCCCTCCGCCGGAGCCGATCATTTGCCGGCATCTCGGCCGGGAGTTTCTGCACCTTCTCTTCGTGGCGCGAGGGCCGAGGTCTCGAGCGGTGAGAGGCTGGCCCTCTGTGGGAACTGCACTTCGGGAAGTAATGCATCTCAGTCGCAACGACCGCTGGTATAATTGGCGGGCTGATGACTGTGGAGTTTTCTTCGCGGACTTTTGCCACACCCTGCATGATAACCTTGCTAAACGGCGGTCTCGATAACCATGCTTGTTCACGCCGCAGCTCATATCCACTCCCAATGGTCTTACGACGGGAAATGGTCGTTAGACAGATTGGCGGAGACATTTTCCAGACGGGGCTATCAGGTTTTGTTAATGAGTGAACACCAGAACGGCTTCGACGAAGACCGCCGCCTGCAGTATCGGAAAGCTTGCTTGGCGGCGAGCAATGGGAAGATCCTGCTGGTGCCAGGGATGGAATACAGTGATCCATCAAATACTGTGCATATCTTGGTCTGGGGTGATGTCCCGTTTGTGAATGCAAATGTGGACATCTGTAGATTGTTGCGTCACGTCGAGGATTTTGGAGGTGCAGCAGTATTTGCACATCCTAGCCGCAGAAATGCGTGGCAGTTATTTGACGATTCCTGGAAAGAACACCTAATTGGGATCGAATTGTGGAATCGGAAGATGGACGGATGGGCTCCGAGTCGTGAAGCCGCAAGACTTCTTGAGAAGAGCGGCGTGTTGCCATTTGTCGGCCTGGACTTTCACGATTTTCGCCAGTTTTTTCCATTAGCCCTGCTCTTGGACATGTCCAGCCGTCAGTCACAGAAGCGTCAGTCTTGGCCTCGCTCAGAGGCAAACATTGTTCCCCCCAGTTTCTTGGCACGTCGGCAGAGCGCTGGTCGGAGGGATTTGGCCTGAGAATGCTCCGAATGGGCGAGAGATGTCGGCGCTTCGCGGCACCATTCGTCAGGAAGTTTGACATCAGAGGGCGTACCAAGAAGTAGGCGCACGGGCCGACGGTAGAGGAATTACTGAATCAAGAAACCCAAGCTCTCTTTGGAGAAAGGCATTCGCAGAATGGCGCAATGGGTGAAAGCGCATGAGGCACGGGAGGGCAGCGTTTTTAACGAGATTGAAATCATGAAGAATCTACCGCCCAGTCGGTTGAAGACTTCAAGTGCGAACGCTGAGTTGACTGGACTGGCGTTCTGAGGTGTGATCAAGGCCATGAATCCTCAATTCAGCGTGGTCATTCCCGCATACAATCGCGAAAAGCTGGTTGGCCCGACCATCGAATCCGTGTTAGGTCAGACGTTCACCGATTACGAGATCATCGTGGTCGATGACGGATCAACGGACGGGACACCGGAGATATTGCGGTCGTACGGGTCAAGGATCAAGGTCATCCGTCAAGAGAACTGGGGGGCGGACGTCGCCCGCGACCGCGGCATCAAGGCGGCAACGGCCGATTACGTGGCGTTGCTGGATAGCGATGACCTTCTGTGGCCCCACGCGCTGGCCACCTACGATCGGCTTATCCGTGCCTGTCATTCGCCAGTGTTGATCATCGGCACCGTGACGCACTTCGAGCACGGAAAAACCCCGCAGCCCAACGATGACGGAACAAGCGACATTCAGATCTTTCAGTACCCCGACTATTTGGCGAAGGACGTTACCGTCGGCCTCTACGGCAGTAACGTGGTGGCGAAGAAGTCTGTCTTCGAGCAGGCAGGCGGTTTGCGCCAGAGTACGGCCGCGACGTTTCACATGGATCTGGTGGACAGCATGCTGCGAATCGGAGTTTACGGGCCGTGCGTGGTGATGAAGTGGCCCGCCACCGCCGCCTATCGGGTGCACGAGACCAATACGTGCCGCGACGTTCAGAGAATGGCCAACGGCATATTTCCGATTATTGAGGCGGAACGACGGGGACAGTACCCGGGCGGCCGGTCGCGCCGATTTGACCGGTACGCGTGCATTGGCGGCGCCGCCTGGCTCTGGTTCAAGTATGCGCTGAAGGATCGTCAAATGCGAGTGGTTGGCAAATACATGCTCCACTGCACCCCGATGATCGTCGCGGGTGCGCTGAAGAAGGTTCGAAAAAGGTTGCGCGGGGGCGCTCCCCTCATCCGTGTGCCCCGCGCCTAACGTAAGCAATACCGGGATATAGGGATCAAAGACACCATGAGCAGTTCATCCAACACACTTCGACCTGGCGACGTAGTCGAAATGCGGTCGTCGGCGGAGATACGCGCAACGCAATGCACAACCCTGCGCAGTCCACCCGAATCATGGAATGATCTGCGCGGCTCGCTGGCGGGGCCGATGCATGAGGTGGATTGGTTCCGGGCTTGTATTGAGGCGTTTCGGTTGGAGCCGTTTATTGTTGCGATTGGACCTCCTGAACGGCCCCGAGCACTGGCGCCACTGGCACTCGTGCGGGGACGGTTGGAGGCCGTGGGAGTACGGCAACTTTCCGAACCGATGGACTTCCTCGCGGAAGACCAAGCTGCGGCTACCGAGCTTGCCGAAGCCGTCGCCGGCCTCGGCCTGCCACTGTTGCTCCGGCGAATTCCGAAACTTTCGCCAGTCATCCCGGCGTTGCGGCGGACCTGGCGTGGTGCGCTGTGGATTGAACGCCCGATGAGTAGTTGTCCATTTCTTGCCTTGGATGAAACGTGGACTGATCCGGAGTCGCACCTCTCTTCCCGTCGTCGAGCGGATTTTCGTCGGGCTCGCAAGAAGGCGGGGCGTGTGGAGGCGGAGATTCTCATTCCGACTGCTGAGGTGGCACCGGCACTGCTGGAAACCGCCTTAGAGATCGAACGCCAAAACTGGAAGGGACGGAACGGGACCTCGGTGCTCCAACACCCGGAGCGAGCCGACTTCTTCCGCCGGTATGGCCAGATGAAAGCGGCGGATGGGACTTTGCGACTTGCGTTTCTGAGAATCGGCGGGGAATACGCGGCGATGCAGATCGCCGTGGAACGGGACAATGCCTATTGGCTGCTGAAGATTGGCTATGATGAGCGGTTTGCGCGATGCTCCCCGGGGCAATTGTTGATCGGTCATTCAATTTCCTGGGCTGCTGCACGCGGATTACAATCGTATGAGTTTCTCGGAAAGGCCGAAAGATGGATTGGCCAGTGGACGCAATGTCAGCGCGCATGTGTGGCGATCGGGGTGTATCCCCCGCGCGTGGCAAGCATGCGAGGAGCGCTTCGTGACGCGTGGGATTTGGCTGCTTGGAAGTTGCGTCAGAGGAGGGGTGTGGAATGAAGAAGCTGAAGGCTCGCGTCATTGCGCTGGCCGGTTCGCGGTACATCGCGGGTGACGATATTGCTGATGTGAAGCGGGTTTGTGGTCGGTTGAGTGAGTTGGGCTATTCCCTCACCGTCTGTTACTGGGACGGGTTACCGGATCGTGTGGACGAGATCATCTTGCGCTATGAAGAGGCGCTTGAAGCAATCAGCGGGCGCGCTTCCTATCTTTCCGTTAAGGCAACGGCCCTCAACTTTTCCGTTCCGCTGTTCGAGCGTGTTGCCAACCGGGGGATGCGGTTGCATTTCGATTCCATGGCCGCGGACGTAGTGGACCGGACCTTCACACTGATCGAACAACTCAAGGGAGACCGTGGTTGTACCTTGCCGGGACGATGGCAGCGCAGCGATGCGGACGCGGATCGTGCGGTCGAGATGGGACTGGCCGTTCGCATCTGCAAGGGCCAGTTCAAGAGTGACAACGACCGAGACCCGCGAGTTGGATTTCTTTCTGTGGTTGACCGATTGGCCGGACGAGCGCCCTATGTGTCCGTTGCGAGCCATGACCGGAAGCTTGCGAAGGAGGCATTACGCCGACTTCAGGCGGCCGGCACGCCTTGTGAATTGGAACAGCTCTATGGTATTCCACTCGCCCCTCCACCCGCGCGAGTGTACATACCGTATGGTCATGCACTGCTTCCATACGCGATGGCTCAATTGAAAGATAACCCGAGGATTCTCTGGTGGCTCGCCCGTGATATCATGCTGCGCCGTCGTCCTGGGGTTTGGAGCGCGTCCCAAACCACTACTTCGAGCCGTTCTTGTGCGGGAACCAAGGCGAAATGTGGCAAGAAAGTCCGCCTTTTGAGATAGGCTCTTGGCATCAGTAGGGGAGCCACCTGCTTCAACGGTTCCCCCGCCAAAGTCATCCACATTAACCGATAGTGCGCCTTTGGATAGGCTCGCTGGGGGTCGAAAGGGCCGAACACGCTCGTACGCCGGCATCAAAACAAGCATCACAAGAGGTGCTGCATTATGATCTTGCTATTGGGAGCCAGTGGTTATATTGGGCAGGCCTTTGCCGCAGAGCTGCGGCGACGGCGCTATCCGTTTGTCCCGCTCACGCGGATGGCGATCGATTACACGCAGTTCGACATCCTGTTCGATTACGTCCACAAGATGCGGCCGAGCTTCGTCATTAACGCGGCGGGTTACACCGGGCAAGCCGAACGTGGACGCTTGCGAATTGGCGCGGGCGGAGACGTTGGCGGCCAACGCGCTGCTTCCCCAAACGATTTCGCGTGTTTGCCTGGTGACGAACACACCGTGGGGACATGTGTCCTCGGGATCGATTTACAACGGGGCGAAGGTGCTCGACAACGGAGGCACGCGGATCGAAAGCGATCTGAGCCTGCCGGAGATCCGCGGCTTGTTCGAACAGCACCCCGAGCGGTTCGCCGGGTTTACGGAGTTGGATGAACCGAACTGTTCGTTCTTGAAACCGCCCTGCAGCTTCTACAGCGGGACCATTGCGCTGGCGGAAGAAGCGTTGCGGACGGTGAGGGAATGCTATGTCTGGCGCTGCCGCATCCCGTTTAGCGAGGACGATCAGCCGCGGAACTTCCTGTCGAAGATCCAGTATTATCCCAAGGTCTACGACAGCGTGAACTCGCTTTCGCATTTGGACGATTTCGCGCAAACCTGTTTGAATCTCTGGGAGCGAGGCGCGCCATTTGGTATCTACAACGTGACCAACCCCGGCGCGGTCACAACGCGACAGGTGGTCGGTTTGATTGAGCGAGTCTTGAAACCCGGCCGGAAGTTCGAGTTTTGGAAGGACGACGAGGAATTCTACCGCGACGGCGCCACGGCGCCTCGCTCCAATTGCATCCTGGATGTCTCGAAAGTTCGCGCGACCGGAGTGCAGATGCGGTCGGTACACGAGGCCCTGGAAGAATCCCTGCGGAGGTGGCATGTCGGCAGCCCGGCCCCATGGCCAGCCCGCCATCAACATGCTTACTGCTAACATAAAGTGAAAGAATCGATGACTGGAATACGATCAGAACGGATTATCGTGGTTGGCAGGAGATGGATGTTGAGAGGGTGGTTCGGAGGGGCGCTGGTTTGCCAGTTGGCCCTCGTGGGGGGCACACGAGGGCAACAGGTGTTGGCCCCGCTCCCGGTAATATCAACGACACCGCCAGCGGTAGAGGAGGTCCAGACCAACAGCGCGGGGTTCATCGACTTCGGAAGCGCGGTTCCCGGCAGCGCTCTTCAACAACCGTTTCAAGTGGGGCCGTTCGATCTCCACCCGCATTTTTTCTACCGGTTTCTGTATGCAACCGGGGTTCAATCCGCGCCCGGTTCACCCCAGGATGTGATCAGCGAGGACGTTTCCCCGGGCCTGCTGGTGGGTCTCGGAAAAAACTGGACCTTGGATTACACGCCGACCTGGACATTCTATTCCGATACTCAGCAGCATGGCACCAACGAGTTTCATAACACCCTGGACCACGCGGTCACGTTGACCGGCGGGCTTACGTACGGTGACTGGCTTTTCGGATTCAGCCAAACGTACACGCGATCGGACACGCCCCTGATCGTGACTGGCGGACAGACCGTGCAGGAGTCATTTGGCACGGCCTTGACGGGGTCGTATCGGTTCAACACGGTCATGTCCATGGATCTGAGCGCCAGCCAGGACATCACGTACTCCGACAAGCTGACCAACACGCGCGAGTGGTTGACCCTCGATTGGTTGAATTACCAGTTCTGGCCCCGGCTGGATGGTGGTCTGGGGGTTGGTGGCGGCTATGACAACGTCAGCGTGGGCGTTGATTCGACCTTCGAACAATACCAGGCGCGGGTGAACTGGCGGGCGACCGACGTAACCAGCCTCCGGATCCATGGCGGCCTGGAAGACCGGCAATTCCTCGATTCTACCGCGGGGGACCTGGTCAATCCAATCTTCGGTGCGGAGGTCAGATACGCGCCGTTCCCGGTGACGGCGGTCGTCCTGGATGCCGATCGCGTCGTGTCCACGTCGCCGCTTCTGGATGAGATCATCGAAGGCACCGATGTGACGGCGACTCTGAGTCAGCGACTCTTGAAAAAGCTCTTTTTGAGCGTCGGCGGCGGGTACCATTGGGATACGTACGTGTCTACGTCAAGCACCGTAACCACGGGCCGTCGCGATCGATACTATTCAATCGATGCCAGTCTAACCTGCGTGGTTCTCAAGCACGGCACGATGGCGGCGACGTACCGGCACAGCGAAGACTCGTTGACAGTGGCCGGTTTCGGATACAGCAGCAATGAATACGGATTTCAACTTGGATTCGAATACTAAAGTGGTTCCGTCCTTGCACGCAGCGCCCGCCGCGGGCCGAACCCCGGAGGCGGTTGATCGCCCGGGATGGCCGAAGGATTTTGTGTGGGCGACGATTGTCCTCGTGGCGTGTTTCAGCGTGCCGTTGTTCCATCTGGTACGGTTCGCGGCGACCAGCGAGCTGTATTCCCACGTCTTGTTGGTGCCGTTCGTGAGCGTGTACCTGGCTTGGTCGAACCGGGGCAATATGCGGGGCTTTTCCGGGCCAAACCGGCGGTTCGTCGTATTTGCGTGGTGCGCCGGATTGGTTGTGCTGGCCGGATACTGGCTGGTGGTGTGGTCCGGTTGGCCCATGACCACTCAGGATGGCCTGGCCTGGACGACCGCTGCCTTCGTCTGCTTCTTTTTCGGTGTGTGCGGCTTGTTCGTGAGCCGGGAAGCGCTTCAGGCCATGCGGTTTCCCCTGTGTTTCCTGGTGTTCATGGTGCCGTTTCCGACGGTGGTGCATAATTGGTTGGAAAGCTCTCTCCAACGTGGGTCGGCGCTGACGGCCTACGGGTTGTTTCAGTTGGCCGGGACACCGGTGTTTTACAATGACCCGAATTTTCAACTGCCGGGCTTTGCGCTACAGGTGGCGCCAGAATGCAGCGGCATCCATTCCAGCCTGGTGTTGTTCCTGACCAGTCTGGTCGCGGGTCACCTGTTCTTGCGGTCGCCGTGGAAGCGGGGACTCCTGGCGCTGGCCGTGCTGCCCCTCGGGCTGTTGCGAAACGGATTCCGTATTTTCGTGATCGGCCAGTTATGCATTCATATCGGTCCCCAGATGATTCATTCCCCGATTCACCATGATGGCGGCCCGATCTTTTTTGCGTTGTCCATGGTGCCGTTCTTTCTTCTTTTGATCCTCCTTCGGCGGTCCGAACCAGTGCCGGCGGGACCCACGGACCAGCAACGGAGTTCTACAAATGGCCGAAATTAGTTCCGATAACGTGCGCGCGTTTCTGGTCGGACAATATGCGGACCAGCTCCGTGGGAAAGGATTCGACCCCGGTGTGCTACCGGATGATTTCGACTTCTTGCTGAAAGGAGTTATCGATTCGTTGAGCGTACTCCAGATGGTCGGCAATAGTTTGACGCGTCTGACATGGCCATGGCATTATGCACGGAACGGTTCCCTACTTATCACGAATGAGCGTGCGTCCAGTCGAGTCGAGAGGATCCGGCACCGCAAACAGACGAGGGCACTTCATGCGACAGTTTGTATTTAGAATTCTCCCGCTGGCGACATTGATTCTAACCGTCATGACCGGAAGCGGTTGCACGCAGGCGGCCAGGCGGGCGCGGCACCTGGCGCGTGCCAATCAGTACTTCGAATCCGGCGAGCTGGACAAGGCGGAGATCGAATACTTGATCGTCCTCAAGGCGGATCTGACGAATGCCCAGGCCATCGGCCGTCTCGGCATGATTTATTACGAACAGGGGCGATATGGACGGGCGGTTCCGTTCCTGATCAAAGGGAAGGAACTGGCACCGGAAGACCTGGACCTGCGCCGGAAGCTGGCCGCCATCTATTTGTCAGCGGGTAAAATGAAGGCGGCCAGGGATGAGGCCGGCTTCGTTCTGGACCGAAAGCCGCAGGATGATGAGGCGCCGCTGTTACTGGCTCAAGCGGCGGTCACCACGAATGCCGTGGCCGAGGCACGGGAGAGATTGAAGGCGGCGGTGCAGAAAGCGGGTGAGACCGCGGCATTGGATGTGGGCCTGGCGCATCTGGAACAGACCCGGGGAGATTTTCAGGGAGCCGCGGCGGATTTACAGCGAGCCAAAGCCCTCGACCCAAAATCGAGTTCGGTGTTTTGGGCCTACGGGAACCTGTACTTTGCGCAAAATGACCAGAAGCAGGCCGAGGAGGCGTTCAAACGTCGGCGGAATTATCTCCTCCTCGATCTCCAAGGCGGTTGGGATATGCCCAGTACAAAATCCGCGCAGGGGATCTGACAGACGGCAAACAGCTCTTGCAAGAAATCACCCGGAAGACCCCGGACTATTTGCCCGCGTGGCGGTGGCTGGCGGAGATCGCTCTGGCCGAAACGAACTACGACGAGAGTGCGGACCTTGTCGGCAAGATGCTGGCGCGGGATTCATTAAACTACGACGCGCTGCTATTGAACGGCCGGTTATATCTGGCGAGAGCGGAAGCGGACAAGGCGATCGGAGCGTTCAAGAAGGCGCTGGCGGCGTATCCACAGTCGCCCGAAATCCATTATCAACTTGCGGTCGGCTATCTGGCGAAGAATGAGGTCGGCCAGGCGGTGATCAGCCTGAACCAGGCGTTGAGTCTGTCGCCGAATTTTGCGGAAGCCACGGTGTTGTTGGCGGGAATCGAAATGAGGAGCGGCGAAGTGGGCGCGGCCATCGCTTTGTTGAAGCCGTTGGTGGAAACGCGACCGCAATTTATCCAGGCCCAGTTCCTTCTGGCCGACGGGTATCGCGCCCGGGGCGATTTCGAATCCGCGCTGAGATCTACCGTGCCATGGAGAAGTTGGCGCCGAAGAATCCCGATGCTCCATTCCTCTTGGGGATGACGTTTCTCCAGGAGAAGAAGCGGGACGAAGCCCGCGCGGCATTCGGCAGGGCCGTGGAATTATCTCCCGATTATGTGGCCGGGGTGGAGCAACTGGTGGACATGGATATCGCGGACAAGCAGTATGGAACAGCCCTGCAGCAGGTGCAGCCGCTCCTCGATCGAAACCCCAAGTCAGCGGAGGCGCGTTTGGTTCAGGCCAAGATTTTCCTGGCGCAACAGGACGTGAAGCGGGCAGAAGCCGCGCTGTTGAAGTCCGTCGAGTTGAAGCCGGAATCGCGGACCGCCCATCTCGTGCTCGCGCGGTTGTATGTCGACACCCAGCAGGAGCAGAAGGCATTGGACGATCTCCGTGCGTTCGTGGAGAAAAATCCGAAGGACGCCGCGGCGTGGATGTTCATCGGCGTGATCCAGGAACAGCAGAAGGACGACAACGCCGCCCGCGACACCTACGAGAAATTGCTGGCAGCCAATCCGCAGTACACGCCGGCCATGAACAATCTGGCGTGGTTGTATGCGGAACATTTTGGACAGACGGACAAGGCGTACGGGATCGCCAGTAAAGCGAGGGAATTGCAGCCGCACGACCCGTTTGCCGCCGATACGCTGGGGTGGATCCTGTATCGGATGAAGCAGTATCCGAAAGCCCTGACGTTGCTGCAGGAAAGCGCCGGCAAGCTCGGCAAGCAGCCCGACGTCCAACTTCATTTGGGGCTGACGTATTACATGTTGGGCGAGGAAGGACCAGCTCGGGCGGCGCTACAGCGCGCCCGGGAATTGAACAAGGATGTGACGGGCCACGACGAAGCCGATCAATGCCTGGCAATCCTGGCCGTTGATCCCGCGTCGGCGGGACCCGAGGCACGGGCCATGTTGGACAAGCGACTGGCGGCGACGGCTGATGACCCGGTGGCCCGGGCCGGCTCGGCTGCGATTGACGAGCGCGCGGGGAATTTTGACAAGGCGACAGAGGCGTATCAGTTGATTCTGACCGCCAATCCCAACGATGTTGGGGCGTTGGTCAATCTCGCACGACTCTACTCGGCGCGTCTGAACGACCCACACAAAGCGATCGAATTTGCCAAGAGCGCGTACAAAGTTGCACCAGATGACCCATCGGTGTCAGCGATTCTTGGTCGGCTGGCGTTTCAGACGGGCGATTACAAATGGGCCGCGAGCTTGCTCCAACAAGCGTCGCGTCAACAACCCCAAAATCCAGAAGTACTTTTTGATTTCGCGCTGGCCTCCTACAGCGTTGGCCAGGTGTCCGATGCTGCGTCCGGTGCGAAAAACGCCTTGCAGGCGGGGACTGGTTTCTCGCGGGCGGATACCACAACACGTTTTCTCGATACGATCGCGCTGGCTGACGACCCGAGACAGGCGGCTGCGTCGTCATCGCGCGTTCAGGACATACTGAAATCGCAGCCTGACTACGTGCCCGCGCTCATGGTGATGGGAGCGATCAAGGACCAAAAACCGGATCTCCGTGCGGCGGAGCAGATCTATGAGAAAGTGCTGTCGCTGTATCCTGACTTTGGACCGGCGAAGAGGCGACTGGCAATCCTGTACGCGGCGGACCAACCCGCCGACAATCAGAAGGCGTTACAGCTGGCGATGCAGGCCCGAGAGGCGTTTCCGGATCATCCTGGAACGTTGCGAAGGCGCTGGGCATCCTCGCCTATCGGCAGGGTGACTACGTGAGATCGTCTACGCTGCTGCAGGAAAGCGCCAGCAAGCGGACGGCAGACGCCCAGGTGTTCTACTACCTCGGCATGGCCCAGTATCGACTTAAGGAGCCTTCTGAGAGCAAACAGTCGCTCCAGCGAGCCTTGGATTTGAACTTGGAGGCCGGGCTCACCGTCGAAGCGAAACGGACTCTGGCCGAATTGAAATGAATCGACGGGCAAATCACGGCTTTCGCAGAGGTTCTGACAGCACAGAGAGACTGTAAACTATCCATGAATACAGTCGGATTTCTTTACACTTTCCCGAGGACAACCACAGGCTGTCCAGTCGTTGCCCTAGTTTTTGGCATAGGCAAGTAGCTAATCATTAGGCTATTACGACTTATGGGGCCGGTGTTGCAGGCTGTGTGGCATATGGGTTGCTAGAATACAAACAGCGTGTGGTGTGGGTAAAATAAAAAGCTGGCGATACGTGCAAATAAGAGGAAATGGGGTATGACGACCAAGTTCATTAAATTTTTGATAGTGCCAGCGGTGATGGCCTCGCTGAGCATGTCCGTGCAGGCGATTCCGATCACTGGACAAATAGACCTTACCGGAACTGCTACTGCTGATAATAGCGACTTCCTTGCAGCCCATGAGTTTACAAGTTTCAGTGGAGTGACAGTGGGCGGCCTTCCTTCCGGGACGTATGCAGGCGTTGCTGATGGTCAGGCTGTGTCGATGCCGAGCCCGGTTTGTTTTCGCGCCTACTCCTAACCTTCCAGTCAGTCCATTGTGGACATTCACTATTGGCGCTACTACTTACGATTTCAATTTGACTTCGTTGTCTGTTGGCCCGATCAGCGCCAACTCCATTCAACTGGATGGGAGCGGTACTTTGCAAGTGACAGGGTATACCGATACTCCCGGTCTCTTGGATCTTGAACGCTTCGTCTTACGGTTCCGACACGTTCACTTTCGAATCGAGCAATACTGCTGCTGGAGTACCAGATGGCGGAACAACCGTTCTGCTGCTGGGCGCGTCACTCACGGGTCTCGCGTTGATCAAGCGACGTTTGGCCTAGTATATACGAGTTTGTTTTTCGAAAAGGGCAGGGATTGATTTCCCTGCCCTTTCTATCTCCACCGGTCGTCTTGGTCCCTGCGCTTGTGAGCGCTTGGAAGCATGCCGCAACCCGATGGCAGTTCCCGGATTCGCCCAGTAGGTGCTGCCCCATCAGTTTTGCTGTCATTTCTCGCTCTGCCTGACTACAATGGTCACGCCTGCAACTAGTCGGGCAGGTCGTCGTCTCCCGAATGTGAGATCATGAACGTTGCCTACACGCTGGCCATCGGTGGCGCCATACTGGCCGCCACCCTGGCCTTGGGCGTCGCCATCCGGTCAGAGCGGTCACTCGTCCGCTGGATCTTCGTCATCGGAATGGCGCTGTTTGCCGCCGAAAGCTTGTTCTCAGGGATGAGCGTGGCCGCTGTTCGGCCGGAAGAGGTCGTTCAGTGGGAGATGCGCCGGTTGATCGTCATGTCCTTCCTTCCGGGTGTCTGGCTCCTGTTCAGCTTGGCTTACTCGCGCGGGAATGCCCGTGAATTTCTGGCTAAATGGCGGTTTATTGTGGTCGCTGCCTTTCTTCTACCCGCAGGGCTTGCCGTGTTGTTCCGCGAAAGTTTGATAGCTTCGATTACCCCCGGCGCAGTCGAGGATCACTGGATGCTTCGTCTGGGTTCCCCTGGAATCGCTTTGAACCTTCTCGTCTTGGTCGCTGCAGTATTGGTGCTGATGAACCTTGAGCGCACGTTTCGGGCGTCCGTCGGAACAATGCGCTGGCGAATCAAATTCATGGCTCTCGGTCTGGGTGTGCTATTCGCCGTCCGCGTGTACACCAGCAGCCAGGCGCTGCTGTTTTTCGGATTTGACCTGTCCTTGGAGAGCGTCAACTCGGGCGCGCTCCTGGTGGCCTGCCTGCTGATGGTGCGCTCGCTGTTGCGGGCCGGACATTTCGACGTTAGCGTATATCCGTCACAGTCGGTCCTGTACCATTCGCTGGCCATGCTGTTGGCGGGGATCTACCTGTTTGTGGTCGCGGTGTTCGCCAAAGTGGTCGCGTTTCTTGGCGGCGACGCGATGTTTGCCGTCAAGGCGTTCGTCATTCTGGTCGCCCTGGTATTGCTGACGGTCCTGTTGCTGTCGGAGCGGGTGCGGCTGCTTACCAAGCGCTTCGTCAGCCGTCACCTGCAACGGCCGTTGCATGACTATCGTCTGGTCTGGCGAAAGTTCACCGAGGGTACGGCCTCCCGCGTTGACCAGACGGAACTCTGCCGCGCGACGGTTAAACTGATCGCGGAAATCTTCCAAGTGCTCTCCGTGACCATCTGGCTCGTGGACGATACACGGGAACGGTTGACGTTTGCGGCATCCACGTCGTTGTCCGATACGACGGGCAAGAATTTCAACCCGCAAGGCACGGAAGTGGTGGACGTTGTCCGTGCCTTGCTCGAACAAACGGTGCCCGTGGACATCGACACATCGAAGGAAAGGTGGGCCGTGCTGCTGCGGCAGTGGCATCCGGGCGAATTCAGCAAGGGCGGGCACCGGATCGTCTACCAATTATCAGCAACGGAGAACCGCTCGGGCTGGGATCACGCTGGGCGATCGCGTCGGGGGGTTACCGGCCTTCTCGCAGCAGGATTTCGATCTGCTCAAATGTATGGGCGACCAGGTCGCCGGCCGGCTTGCGCAACGCGCAATTGTCCCAGAAACTCGTACAGGCCAGGGAACTCGAGGCCTTTCAAACCATGTCGGCCTTTTTTGTGCATGACCTGAAGAACACCGCGTTCACGCTCAATCTGATGTTGCAGAACCTGCCGATGCATTTTGACGACCCCGCGTTTCGGGAGGATGCCTTGCGGGGGTGCCAAGACCTGGATCACATCAACCGACTGATCGACCGGCTTGGCCGATCGCGCCACGAACTGCAAATCAAGCCGGTCGGAAGCGGACCTGAACGAGGTGGTGACCCAGTCTCTGTCCGGTTGGGAGGAGGCGGGGGTCATTGACCTGGTACAAGACCTGCATCCCGTGCCCGGGTTGTGTCTGGACCCCGAGCAGATACTGAAAGTGATCACGAATCTGGTCCTTAACGCGCGCGAAGCGGTGGCCCGGCACGGGCCGGGTGCGCGATCGAGACCAGCCAGAGCAACGGCTGGGTGGTCCTGGCCGTGGCGGACAACGGCTGCGGCATGAGCCGGGAGTTTTTGACGCCGGTCGCTGTTCCGGCCGTTTTCAAACCACCAAGAAAAATGGGCTTGGGCATTGGCATGTTTCAGAGCAAGATGATTGTCGAGGCGCACGGGGGGCAGAATCGAGGTGGAAAGCGAACTGGGTAAAGGCTCGACTTTTCGCGTATTGCTGCCCATCCAAAACCGTGAATGAACCAGAAACTGCTGATCGTCGACGACGACGAAGAGATCCGCACCCAAATGAAATGGGGGCTGGCGCAGGACTATGAGGTGTCGTGGCGGAGGACCGCGCCGAGCGCCCTGGAGAATTTTCAAGCGGTAATCGTGCCGGGTGGTGTTGATGGACTTGGGATTGCCGCCGCATCCGAGCAACCCCGAGGAGGGTTTGGCGGCGTTGTCGGAATTGTCGGCGCTGGAACGGCTGGCCAAGGTCGTGGTCATCACGGGTCAGGGTGAGAAAGACGATTGCCCTGCGTGCCCTGGGCGGCGGGGCCTACGACTTTCTTGTCAAGCCGGTGGACATGGAGGAACTGAAATTTCTGCTGAAGCGCTGCTTTCATGTGCGTTCGCTGGAGAGGAGAGTACCCCGCAATGCAGCAATCTGGTGGGGGGTGATGCCTTTGAAGGGATGATGGGCACCAGTCCCGCCGATGCGCACCGTCTTTGAGTCCATTCGCAAGGTGGCCACGACGGATGCCCCCGTGCTGATTCTGGGGGAAAGCGGCACGGGCAAGGAAATGGCGGCCAAGGCCATTCATCAGGCCAGCACGCGCAAGAACGGAGGCCATTTGTGGCCATCAATTGCAGCGCGATCCCGGAAACACTTCTGGAGAGCGAACTGTTCGGGCACGAAAAGGGCGCGTTTACGGGCGCCCACGTGCAACGCAAGGGGCGA
>CAVYAC010000124.1:0-21667 GCA_963766065.1 uncultured Verrucomicrobiae bacterium | reverse complement strand
GGCGGCGTGGCGCGGCGGGCCGCCACGGCGGCTCTACCGGATCCACGAGGGCGCGATGATCGCCGGCGTCTGCAACGGAATCGCCGCGTATGTGAACGTCGATCCGACCCTCGTGCGGCTGGGCTTCGTTCTATTGACGATGGTGTGGGGCACCGGGGTGCTCGTTTATCTGGTGATGGCGATCGTGGTGCCCGAGGCGAACTCGCCGGAAGAAAAGGCGGCGGCGTTCGGCGCTCCATCGACGGCGCAGGAATTCATCCGGCGCGCGAAAGAAGGGTATTACGAGGCGATGAAGGGTTTCCCGGACCGCAAGGCGCGCCGCGAATGGAAGCGGCGGTTCAAGCGGGAAATGCGCGGGTGGCGGATGTCGTTTGACCGGGAAATGCGCGCGAACGCGGACCAGTGGCGGCGCCATTGGCATGGCTATTGGGCCGAGCGGACCCCCGTTCCTCCCGGGCTGGGCATTGCGCTGCCGGTGCTCTCGTTACTGCACGGTGTGGTGAAGATCCTGTGGATCTGCGCCTTGATCGCGCTGCTGGCGACCGGCACCGTGTTTGGGCTGGCGCTGCCGGCGAACGTGCCAGTGTGGGTCGCGGCGCTGCTGCTGTTCATCGCCTACGGCATACTCGTGGCGCCGCTGAAAGCGGCGCGACGCGCGTGCTATTGGGGTTATGGCCGGCCGGGATGGGCCTGGTCCTTCGTGTTTCTTCTGGATGCGGTGGTCTGGCTGGCGATTGTCGCGGCCCTCCTCTGGCTGGCCATCCATTACTTCCCGCAACTGCGCGAGGCGGTTCAGGGGATCCCGTCGCTCGCGCATCAAGCTGCGGACAACGTCCGGGCGTGGTGCAAAGGGAAGTGAGATGTCCGCGTCGGCACGGCGTTCAACATCGGCACGGTCATTGATTTCAGCGACCAGCAACATTTGCTGCTGTCCGCCGGCCGGGTACTTGGCGGGCATGTGGCGAGATTTCAGGCGGATGGCTCGGGCGTCATCAGCAGTCAATGCCGCAAACGGCGCTTTTTTCGCGCCCCGTTTTCCGCTACAGTCAACCTCATGAAACGGCTCTTTACCTTCTTCCTGATCGGCCTGTTTGCCGCCACCGCCCGGGGCGCCGACACACAAGGTTTCGCCGAATGGGAAAAAGAGATCGCGGCCTTCGAGGCAGCTGACCGGGTCAACCCGCCACCGCAAAACGCCATCCTCTTCATCGGTTCTTCCGGCATCCGCATGTGGGAGACCCTGTCCAGGGATTTCCCCGATTACCGCGTCATTAACCGCGGCTTCGGTGGCTCGCAGATTGCCGACTCCACCCATTTCGCCGAACGGATCGTGTTCCCCTACAAACCGAAGATGATCGTCCTCCGCGCTGGCAGCAACGACCTCAATGACGGCAAAACCGCCGAACAGGTCGCCGCCGATTTCAAGGCATTTGTCGCCAAAGTGCATGAGGAACTTCCCGAGACCGACATTCTCTTCGTCGGCATGAACCCGACACCGTCGCGCTGGAAACAGCACGACCGCGAAATCGCCGCCAACGCCATGATCGCCGCGTTCGCCAGGGAAACGGCGCGCGTGAAGTACGTTGACACCTACGGCTATTACCTCGGCCCTGACGGCCAGCCCCGTGCTGATCTGCTGATCGCGGACAAACTCCATTTCAACGCGGAAGGCTACAAGATCCTCACCGCCCTCAGCCGCCCGTATCTGCCGAAGAATTGACGGCCGGAAAGAAGTCGGAAGCCTGCCCGCCGTGGCGAGTGCCAGTTGCTCTGGTTCAACCTGGTCACGTCAGTGTGCTGAACTTGGGCAACCAGCCCGTTTCGCGCTCGATACCAGAAAGGTCAACAAGGCCGTCAATTTGTTCCAGCGGTCGTCGTAATGGCGTGTCGGCAAAGTGTTCGCGGATGACGTCCGTGGGCGGTCAACAGAGACGGTTATCGCGGGAGGCTGGAAAGTATACTCGGAATCCAGTCAAGGGCGCGTCCAACACCGCTTGGAGCAGACTCGCCGCATCCTGAAAATGCAAGAAGGTGAATGCCTCTCCGCGACCACCGGGGGATCGTGGCGGGTTGGCTTTGATCCACGCCAGATGGTCGTCATTAACGAGCCACGGGAGTCGAATCGCCACGCACACGATGCCTGCTTGGCGTGCGAAATAGGCCAGCATTTGCTCCCCCAGTTGTTTGCTAAGGGCGTAAGGATTTCCGGGATTGGGGGGCACGTCGCCGTCCATGGGCAGGTAGGGAGGACACTGGCCGCCAGGAGGCTCGTGTTCGTCGCGATTGCCAGAGATCACTTGCACCGAACTGGCGAAGATGATTTTCTTCACACCAACATCGGCTGCGGCTTGAAAGACATTCATATTCATCGCCATGTTCTCATTGAACACGCGCTGGGCATCCCGACCGCGAAACGCGGGGTGATTGCCCAGGTGGACGACCGCCTCCACTCCCTCCAGCAAGCGATAGCAGGCCGGTTGGTCAAGCAGGTCGGCGATTTCGACGCGCATGGGCAGACCGGCGCGGAACTCCCTGTCCGTCGCGCGAACGGTATGCCCGGCCTCGGCAAGCGTCCGGCACGCATGAAATCCGAGATGACCCGTTGCACCGGTCACTAACGCGTTCATGGCACACCACAGATCACCGAGCAGATGTCCTCCGGCCAATCGATAGGATCCATTGCGCCACAGTCAAAGACATTTCCTTAATCCGGGCAAGCGCGATTTTTTGGGGGTTGAACTTCGTCGTGCCCTGTGACGCGATGAGTTCCAAGCCGACATTTCCCGTGTCCGGTGAATCCAAGGGTTTTTTTGCTTACGTTCGCTTGGTGGACGGTGAAACCAGATGAAACCACATAAAGGGTATCCCCTGGCAAATTGGCCTAACAGCTTGCAGAAGAAGCCCCTTTCAGCCCCGCCACATGTCAAAAACGCTGAGAGCTACACTGTCTAGGTTCGAGTCCCGGCGAGGCGGGTGCCTTCGGGGCCAGCCGCTGATAACGGGCGGTGTTTCACTGAAGGGTGGCCAACTGCGACCGCCCCGACCCTTTGCCGCGGCGCGCTGCCAGAGTCGTCTGATACAATCGGCCATCCGCTATACAAACTGCCTAGACAGACGACATGTGATTGTGTATAGCGCGGGGTGGTTGTATGGTTGTTTTGATCTTTGAAATAAGGGAATGGGTTTGGAGGTTCGGAGTTCAGGGTTCAGGGTTTGGGGGGCAGCGAGGGCCAAGAGGATGCGGCTCGCCGGGAGGTTCGCCCTCCAAACGACGCGGCGCGCTGGGACACGCGGCCTACAACCCCGGAGCGGCTGGATTGCGACCCAGGATACGACGTGGTCGCGTCTCGAGGACTCGGCTTACTCGTCGGACGAGGCATGCCGCCCGACAATATGGAGGCGACGGGACACGACGGCAGACCGGGCCGGCTGCCCTACAAACGACGGCAGGCGGGATGGCCGGTCCGCGCTCACCGCGCGCGGCTACAAGGGAGAGCAGGCGACCCCGCCGAAGGCGGGCAAGACCACAAGGGAACGGCAGTGCAAAAAAAGTAAAATTACGAAACGAACCCAAGTTTGTTCAAGCCGGCGTGGAAATTTGTTCCGGACAAAGCCAAAAACGAACCCAAATTTATGGGCGCAAAGTTGCCCGAAATTGTGGTTCCGTCGGTGGGTAAACCCGCCAAACGGGTCAGTCTTTGGCTTTGGTGACGTAGGCGATGAACTTGGTTTCGAAGGCGTCGAGGCCGGAGTATTTGCTGCTGTAGAACGTCCTGCCAGGCGGAGTCGAAGCGCGAGCCGTCGCCGGAGAGCTTGATGAACTTCAACAACGGATTCATGCCGCCGTGCTGGTAATAGAGGAAGGTGACGAGCAGGCGGGATTCATTGTAGAAGTCAACGACCTGGTTGCGGGTGCGCGGGTAATCGACGGCGCTGGTGAGTTCGCTGAGGGGGATGTACTCGTCGCGGGCGAGGTGGTCGGTGATGTTGCCGAGGGCGTAGCCGCGGGCTTTGAGGTAGTTGCGGTAGAGGCGGACGCCTTCGAATTCGGCGAAGCCTTCGTTGAGCCAGAGAGGGATGTCGCCGGCGATGAAGCGGTGGAGGACGAGGTGGGTCATCTCGTGCGGGAGGGTCGGGCCCTGGAATTTGAAATGCGGGCGGGAGGCGAAAAAGAGTTCGCGGCCCGTGCACCAGCCGCCGGTCCATTCCTCCATTTTGCCGGTGCCGACGAAGCTGTGCCAGGCCTGCTGGTTGAGGAAGACGTAGATGTGGCATTTGCGCTCGTAGGAATCCGCAGTGACGCCGATGTCCTGCTTGATCAGGGCGTAGGACCATTCGGCCCAGGCGGAGAGTTGGGGGACGGAGAAGCCGTTTTCGGTGTGGAAGATGAAATGGTCGGACTCGCTGTGCTGCCACTGGACGGTTTTGAGGTTGAGGGCGGTGTCGCCCTGGCGGGAGACGGATTTTTCGCTGAGTTCGTCGAACGGCAGGATCTTGAGGTGATAGACGCCCGGCGGAACCGCGTCGTCGTCGTTGGTTTGCGCGCTGGCGGGAACGCCGAGGAGGACGGGCCCGATGAAGCCGGCGAGGACGGCGAGAATCCGTTTCATGAGCGCTTGTATAGTGGCGGCGCGGGGCCGATTCCAGAGAAATCGGCGGGGGACGGATTCCCGCTTGTGTGCGGGTTGGGGAAGCGCTAAGACTGCGGTGTCATGGGAGCCCAATGGAAACAAAAAGGCCGCGAGATCAGCGCATTGAAGCGCGGCCAGTTGTTCGGGAAGCTTGCGAAGGAAATCGCTGTGGCGGTCAAGTTGGGTGGTCACGATCCCGATCTGAATGCGCGGTTGCATGTGGCGTTGGAAACGGCGCGGAAGCACTCGGTCCCGCGCGACACGATCGAGCGCGCGGTCAAGAAGGGCGCCGGGCAAACGGGCGAGGCCGTCAACTATGAGCTCGTCACGTATGAAGGGTTTGCGCCCGGGAAGGTGGCGATCATTGTCGAATGCCTGACGGACAATCGGAACCGCACGGCGCCGGAGATTCGCGCGCTATTCAAGGCGGGGCAATTCGGGGCGCCCGGCAGCGTGGCGTGGATGTTCGAGCACGTCGGGTTGGTGGAGGCGCATCATCCGACCGCGGGGCAGGACCTGGAGGCGGTGGCGATCGAGGCGGGCGCGCAGAACGTCGAGCCGCTGGTGAGCGACGATGTGCCGGCGGGCCACGCGGGGGCGCGGTTCTATTGTGACCGGGCCGATGTGAACGGCGTGAGCCAGGCGCTCAAAAAGGCCGGGTGGACAGTGACCACGGCCGAGATGAGTTACGTAGCCAAGAACGGCGTTGATGTGCCCGCCGCGCAGCGCGCGGAGATCGAGGCGTTTCTCACCGCCATCGACGAACACGATGACGTGCATCGTGTGTATACCGCGATGAAGTGAGCGGCCGAGGTTGTGGGATTTGTCAACCGCTTACGACCCGGTTTCCAATCCCCGCAGATACTGGAACGAATAAATCCCCGAGGCATGGCCGTCGGCCCATTGGGGCTGGATGGCGTAGCCGCCGACGTATTGCCAGGCGCGCAGTTCGAAGCTGGACGGCGTGAGGATTTGGGGCGGCGGCTTGTACTCGACCATCACATTGGTTTCGCCCTTGCACATCGCGCACGGGCAGGCGCGGCGCAGGGTTTCGAGTTCGAAATAGCTCTCGTGTCCGTCATCCCACGCGATGGCGAGGATGTTGTTCACGACTTCAATGGTCCTGGGTTTCATCTTTGTCGCTGCGGAACTTTTTGGTGGCATCCACAAATCCGCTCAATCACATCTTCGTCTTCTCCGGCCACGGGCAGAGCCTGTTGAGCGAACAGTTCGGACATTTTGGGTTTCTTGCCGTGCACACGCGCCGCCCGTGGAACTGCAGCAGGTGACAGAACTTCGTCCAGTCCTTGCGCGGGACGATTTGCACAAGGTCGGCCTCGATCTTGTCGGGATCGTCCCCGACTGTGAGCCCCAGCCGCTGCGACAGGCGCCACGTGTGCGTATCGACCACGATGGCCGGCTGGCCAAACGCATTGGCGAGGATGGCATTGGCGGTCTTGCGGCCGACGCCGGGCAGCTTCAGCAGGTCGTCGATGTTGTCGGGCACGTTGCCGCCAAAGTCTTTCACCAGCATCGCGCAAGCCTTTTGGATCGAGCGCGTCTTTTGACGGAAGAAATTGATGCGGCTGACCTGCTGTTGCAGCGCGGCCTCGGTTTCACCGGCGTAGTCGGCGGCGGAGCGATATTTTCGGAACAGGTCCGGCGTCACGAGATTGACCAGATCATCGCGCGCCTGGGCCGCGAGGATCAGCGCGACGAGGAGTTCGAGCGGATTGGTGAAATCCAGCGCGAGCTTCGCGTCCGGGTGGGTCCGCTTCAGAGCGGCGATGATCTTCCTGACGCGAGCCTGTTTGGCGGCATGAGACTCCCGGGCCATGACGGGTCACTGCGAAGTGGAAGTGGTGATCTGTTGGAATTGCGGGTTCCCGTGCAAGAACGTAAACGCCGGATCGGTGGCGGCCTTCCCTCGCAGATCCGGCATCAACTGAATCGCCCGCTCCAGCATGGCCAGCGCTTCGCCCGTGTTGCGTTGCATCGAGCGAACCATGGCAATCGAGTAGAAGGAGCGCGGATCCTGCGGGAATCGCTGCGTCATGAGTTGCAGCGCGGCGATGGCGGCATCGGGTTGACCGAGATTCATGTAGGCCTGCGCGGCCTGCAGCATCTGGTCCGGGCTGATGCCATCCTGTGTCAGATAACGTTGCAGCAGGGACCCAAGTCGGTCGCCCTGGCCGGCCTTCTGGTACGCCTGGCCCAATTGCACCATCAGATTGAAATCGTGCGGGTTGTTCGAATAGGCGGCTTCCAGTTGGGGAACCTCCATTCGCGACTGTTTGAGGCCCCGGATCTGCTCGACGGCCGAGGTGATTTTTGAATTGAGCGGATCGAGCTTTTGTAAGGACTCCAGGGTGGCCAGTGCGTCGTCGGGACGGCCCAGTTCCATGTAGAGTTGCGCGAGACGGAAATTACCCTCGGGACTTTCGGGGCAGAGGTCAAGGGATTGCTTGAACGCGTAAATGGCTTCGGCCGCCATGTGGCGATTGGCGTAGATGCCGCCGATCGCGGACCGCAGTTTGGAAAACGTCTTTTGCGCATCGGGGTCGCCGTGGAACTGGGGGCGCGCCTTGAAATCTTGAACCAGTTTGTCCCAATAGGCCGTGTCGCGCTTCACGATGTCCGCCCAGAGTTGCGGGTTTTTGTCCGGCCCGGGCACCTCGTCGCGATTGATCTTCATGATGATGCCGAACGGCGTGAGGTAGGGGTACATCCACGGGATGACGTAGCTTTCCTCCACGTAGAAGGCGTGGTTGGTTTTGGCGTGGTCGAAAATCCATTTGGTGAGGATGCCATTAATGTTCATCACCCCCTGTACGCCGCGGACCTGGACGGCGCCGCCCTCAACGGTGACATTTTCGTCGGCGCTGAGGTGTTCCCCTCTCGCCTGGCGGGCTTGGACGTCGTTGATGTACTCCTGAAACGCGCGTTGCGTGTCCAGCTCGCTGGGAATCCAAATCGGCTCCTTGGGATACATCGAGTCGCGGTGCAGATGATGCCAGCCCCAACGGAACAGGGCGCGCTGCCAGGGCAACCGGCGTTCCAGTGTCTGCGGGTTATTGGGATCGGGCCGGGAGTAGTCGTAGTGATCGCGGATATACGACATGTACGTACTGTCGGCCAACGCATTTTGCGTGATGATATACACGTCGCGACGGTCGAAGTTCGGGCCGCCCTGCGGGTCGAAGTGCGGGTCGCTGTACCGATCTTTGGGACTGACCCGGCTTTCGCAGAAAATCATGTAGGTGGGCACGAACCGGCCCGGGTCGGTGCCACCATAGAGCACCGCGTCCCGGTCCATGTCCGGATAACCGCCACCGGGCACAAACATGCGGTAGCCGAACTGGTAGCCGAAATCCTTGTCGGCCTGGTTGCAAATCTTCAAGTTGCGGTACAGCGGGATCAACGGCAGGGCCAAGAGCGCGACGCACAGTGCCCGCATGACGATGCGCGGAAACTGCCGCCACCGGGACAGCACCCACGCCGCGGTCAGCGCCATACCGTACCCGATCATCATCGCGAAGAACCCGTGGGCCGGCGCGAAGAACTTGATGTTGATTTCCTGGTTCTGTTTGTCGAGGCCGGGGTTGATGATCGTGAGCAACCCAAAGGAGGTCGTCAGGAACGCGGCCCAAACAAAGATCAGCCAGGCGCGGGCGCGCTGGTTTAAATCCTTCCAGCATCGGATGAGGATGTACAAGGTGGCAAACGCGAACACCACAATTGGCCAGCCGAGCAGGTAGTCATTGTCGGACCCCAGCGGCGGACTGAACTGCTGCAACAACGCGCGCGCAAACAGGCGCGTTTGGACCCAGAAGTCCACGGTCCACGGCCAGGACAGGTTGAGTTTTTCGTACTGGCCGCGTGTGATGTGGTGCAGGAACCCCTGTTTCGTATAGGCGTAGCCCCAATTCATCGGGGGGTTGGTCGAGGATGCCACCGGCATATAGAAGTAAAACGCTGCGCCCGCCAGAAACATCGCCGTGCAAATCAACGCCCGCCGCGAATTGAGCCAGCCGCGTTGCCCAAAAAAGAAAAGCATCGCCACACCCGCGGCCACCAAGCCGATCGTCCGCCACGTGTACGCATGGTCGAGCAAGGAGTGTCCCGGATTCGTTTCCAACCAGGCCCACAACAGGAACCCGGCGCCGGCGCTGAACAGCCCCGCCACACACAATTCCCAAAATGTCAACAACGCCGGCATCACCACGGCCATTTGCACGGGCCGCCGCTCCCACACGGACAATACGCCGACCGCCAGCGCCCCGACCATGAACGGCCCCGCCATCACCAGAATCGTCTGATGATTCGAGATGCCCAGCGAATACAACAGAATCGTTGCGTAGAGAAACCCGTGCCGCTGGGGCCGCATCATCCACGCGAAGAACGTGCACGCCGTGATGATAAACATGAAGACATTCAGCACCCGCATTTCGGGCACGCACGCCCAAAGCCACACCCCGCGGTTAAACCCAAACAGCAAGGCCACGGTTGCCCCGATGGTGAGCGCAATCCAGTGCTTCATCGAATCTTCGATTTCCCGCGCCCAGGTTACGGAGCGAAGCAGCATCTCGATCGAGCGCGTCATCAGTAACGTCAGCACACTGACCACCAACGCGCCCGTCAGCACCGACATCAGGCAAATCCGATAGGCGGGGTTCCCGAACGGCACAAAATGCCGCCACACCCACCCGAGAAACGCCCACAGGGGATACCCCGGCGGATGCGGCACGCCGAAATTAAACGCACCCGTCACCAGCTCACCCGAGTCCTCGAGTGTGACCTCGGGGGACATGAAGTGAAGGAACGCGAATCCCGCGATCAGGAACGTGATCGCGGCCGCGATCCAATCTTCCGGCGTGAAGAAATGGCGCAGGCTTTGGGGCGGTTCCGTCGGGGCGGCTGGTTGCGGCGCAACCGCGACCGGAGCGGGCCTGGGGGGTATTGGATTTGTCGGCTTACGGTTTTTCTTGCCCATAATGGTTGCTCGTCAGTGTCTCAAGTGAAGTGTTAGCGTCGGATTTGAATGTTCGTCAGTATGGATGGCGAGCGCAGCACGGCCACGGTGTTCTCGCCCATCATTGGGCAAGCCGCCGCGAGCTTGGTGCCCCACGAAGCCCAGGAAGGCAAGAGCGTGGTACTACCAGCCAGCGCTGCCGTATCTCCGCGAGACGGCGCCGGTGACGACCGGGGAAACCAATTCCATCCTATCACCAGAGCGAGGGACAAGGCACCAGCCATGGCGATCTGTAGACCGGCGTGGTGACCGAACAACCAGGACACCGACCTGGATCCCGTTACCGGTCGCTCCATCTCATGCAAAATGCGTCGCCGGGTCGAAGTCGGCAGCGACGATGGACGGAGAGAGTTAAGTTGATTCTCCAACGCATCGAATTGTGTTTTCACGGTGTACCTTCTTTCGCAAGGAGTTGTCGTAGCGCGGCAAGTGCCAACCGATAGCGGGAGGCGATCGTATTTGGCGACTCGTCCGTCACGGTGGCAATCTGCTGAAACGTCAGTTCACCCCAGATCTTCAACGTGAGGACTTCCCGTTGCTCGACGGGCAACCGGTGGATGGCCGACTCCAACCGGGCACGGTCCTCAGCCTGCTCCAGGGACGATTCAAACAACGGCGGTTGGTCGTACCAGGATTCCCCGGCGATGACCTCGCGTCGATGTCGGCGGGCCGCCTGTCGCTGGCGGTCGAGCACCGTGTAACGCACGGCGGCATAGCAAAGGGCCGGCAAATCCGGTTCGGTAACGCCATTGTTGGCGTGTTTGCGCCAAACACGGAGGAACGCTTCCTGCACGACGTCGGCGGCATCGGCGTCGTTGCGGCACAACTGCCGCGCATATAAAAACAAGCCGTCCCCACACCGGTGGAGCATCCGATGCCACATGGTTCGTTCTGTTGCATTGTCGGTCACGCTGCTGACGTTTTGCCACAGGCTAATCGTCGCCGAACGTGTCATTTGTCACCGCCCGCGCAATTCATCCCAAGACGTTTCTGGTGGTGGAACGGGTTTGTCACCGTGGCATCCTAGTTCTCCACCTGCTCCAGGCGGCGCATCGCTTGCAGGTTTTTCACGTACGCCTCGAGTCGTTCTTCTTCGTCCGGTATGTTGCGCACTCGCAAAATTGAACGCACCCGCACCATCAATTCCAGCGCATGGATCGGCTTCGCGAGAAAATCATCCGCGCCGGCGATGATGCTTTCCTCCAACGCCCGCTTGGCATCCACCGCCGACACCACGATCACGCGGATGTCGCGTGTGCGCGGGTCCGCGCGCAACTGCCGGCACACCTCGATGCCGGAAAGCTCAGGCATCATGATGTCCAGCAGGACAAGATGGGGTTGCTTCGTGCGCGCCAGTTCCAACGCTTCGGCCCCGTCGGCCGCCACCAACACTTCGTGACCCAGTTCGCTCAACAGGGTCGTCTCGTATTCCCGAATCGCCGGTTCGTCATCGACAACCAAAATTCTTGCTCGCGTCGGCGCGTCGTTCATATCGTTTCTCCTGTTGCTCTAATGCCGGAAATGTCGAATGCCCGTGAACACCATCGCCACGTCGCGTTCATCGGCCGCGGCAATCACTTCGGCGTCGCGCACGCTGCCGCCGGGCTGAATCACTGCTGTCGCGCCGGCGTCGGCTGCCGCGATGACGCCATCGGCAAACGGGAAAAAAGCATCGCTGGCCACGGCGCTCTCCCGGAGGTCGAGCCCGGCCTCGTTGGCCTTCCAGACGGCTATTTTCGAGGAATCCACGCGGCTCATTTGACCCGCTCCGATGCCGAGCGTTCGACTGGTTCGGCCGTCGGCCCGCGCAAACACGATGGCGTTGGATTTCACGTGCTTGACCACGCGCCAGGCAAACAGGATCGCGTGACGCTCCTCCTGCGTCGGATGTCGTTTGGTAACGGTTTTCATCTCCGCCGCCGACACCAGCCGTGTATCGCGCTCCTGCGCCAGCAATCCGCCGGTGACCGAACGCAACGTCAGCCCGCGGGTCGCTGGTCGTAACGTCTTGATGAGCCGCAGATTCTTCTTCTTTTGCAAAATGGCGAGCGCCCCCGCTTCAAATCCCGGAGCAACGATGACCTCGCTGAAAATCTCCGCAACCGCCTGAGCGAGCGCCGCGCCCAACGGGCGGTTGACGGCGATGATTCCACCGAATGGGGCTTGTTTGTCGGTTTCGTACGCCAGGTGCCAGGCATCGAGCAATGTCGCGGCGCTTCCCACACCGCAGGGGTTCGTGTGCTTGATGATCGCCACGGTGGGTTCCTCGAATTCGGCCACCAACTCGGCGGCGGCGGTCAGGTCGAGAATGTTGTTGTAAGAAAGCTCCTTGCCGTGGAGCTGTTGAAAGTGCTCGAAGAAATCGCCGTACAACGCCGCCTGCTGATGCGGATTTTCGCCATAACGCAGGTCCTGCGCTTTCTTCAGCGAGATGGCCAACGTCTCTGGCAGCGGCGCCGCGGCCTCGCCCTTCGCTTTCATGCGTTCGGCGTGGAGATGCTGCGCGATGGCGCCGTCATACCGCGAGGTGGTTTCGAACACCTTCACCGCGAGTTTCCAACGGAACATTTCGCAGGTGTTGCCGCCATGTTCCTGAATGTCGTGGAGGACCGCGCCGTAATCGGCCGGGTCAACGACCACGGTGACGCTGGCGTGGTTTTTCGCGGCGCTGCGCAACATGCTCGGGCCGCCGATATCGATATTCTCGATGGCGTCGTGGAGGGAAACGTCCGGCTTGGCGATGGTCTTCTCAAACGGATACAGGTTCACAACGACCAGATCGATGGGTTGGATGCCGTGCTTCGCGGCTTGCGCCTCGTGGTCCGGGTTTCCGCGGAGATACAGCAAGCCGCCGTGCACTTTCGGGTGCAGCGTCTTGACGCGGCCATCAAGCATCTCGGGGAAGCCGGTGAACTGGCTGATTTCGACAACGGGAATCCCCGCGTCCTTCAAGGAACGCGCGGTGCCGCCCGTGGAGACAATCTCGATCCCCAGTGCGTGCAATTCTTTTGCGAAATCGACCAGCCCCGTCTTGTCCGAAACGCTGATCAGGGCCCGTTGAATCTTGGCCATAGCCTGCCAAGGGTAGCGGATGGACGCCCGAGCTTCAATCGAATTTCAACTGAGGGGATTCGGCCCGAATCAGCTCCCAAGCGGAGTCATTTTTGCGGAAATAGAGGCGAAATCGGTCTTCCCGGGCCTCGCTGTCGGACACGCTGCCCCGGGCTTTGGCGAGGATTTTGGCAATGAACACGGCTTGCGCCTTCTGGTGGTCGGGGTCAACGGTCACGGTCAGGTCGCTGATATGGATGAAAATCGGGTCATACTGTAGCCGGTAGGAATGCACCGCCCCAAGCAACGTGGACTTGTCCAGGCCCCAATCGTCGCTGTAATCGCCGGCCAGCGCATTGGACAACCGCACCAGGTCGCCCTTCTCGACGGCGCTGGTCATGATGGAGATCTGGCGTTGGACGCGCATTTCGTCGGTCACGAAGAGCCATTCGTACGCCCGCCAGAGCGCGAAGGCGACAAATGCGGCGACGGCGGCTCGCAGAATCCATTTCATCGTTTCCATCTCCAATGACCGATCATGTGCGCTTGCACGAGCCGCGTGGCCACGAGCCCTTGAACGTAGTCTTCGCGGTCGAGGTCGCGGTTGTCACCACAGACGAACACTTTTCCGGCGGGAACCGAAGTCGGTTCCATTTGCCAGCCGTGATTAGGTTTGGTGTAGGGTTCGGGGAGCGGTTGGCCGTTGATCGTGAAATCGCCGTGGTCGATTGAGATGGTTTCGCCGGGTAGGGCAATCACGCGTTTGACAAAATAGAGCGGCGGATCATCCGCTGTTCGGAATACCACGATATCGCCCCGACGCGGTTCGTAGTGTCGCACCCGTCGCATCAGGCAGAAATCCCACGATTTCAATGTGGGCGACATGCTGTCGCCGATGACGACATAGGGCGCGACGACGAATTTGCAGACGAGAAACAGGCACACACCGACCAGCAGAAGCCACAGCAGAGATTTGGCGCGGCGCTTCACAGTTGTGAGGCAGCTTACTACGAGAGGGATGGGATGGGAAACGACAAGTGACGGGGAGCGCGGTCAAGAAAGTGGTGGTCGCTGTATTGATTCCCCCTCACCCGTCCCCGCAAACTACGGCGGGGCCGGCCTCTCCCTCGACGGGGCGAGGCACGCGTTGCTGTGATTTCCTCTCCCCTTGGGGGAGAGGATCAAGGTGAGGGGTGCCGTTGGATTCCGAGCATCGCGACGCAGACGGCGCGGTCGGGAGACCGGCGCCGAACACCGCAACCCAACCTTGGGCACGCACGGGGGTTCGTGACGGTGCGTTCCCGCGAAAAAAGTTTCGCGGCTACAAAGGCAGCTCACTACTCAATAATGACGGCGGGTTTACCCTTGCGGATGTCGCCGATGACGAAGGATTTCACGCCCGCGCCGGACGCAATCCTCTGGACGGCAGGAACGGATTTCGGGTCAACGATCAGCACCATGCCGATGCCCATGTTGAACACGCGATGCATTTCCTCGTCGGTCACGCCGCCGCCCTCCTGCAACAGCTTGAAGATCGGCAGGACATCCCAGGAACCGCTGCGGATGAACGCCATGCAATTTCGTGGCAACACGCGCGGGATATTGTCGTAAAACCCGCCACCGGTGATGTGGGCGACGCCGTGAAGGGAATCTCGTAGTTCGTAGCTGGTAGCTCGTAGCTCGTTGATGATGGGCCAGTAGTTGCGGTGGACCTTGAGGAGTTCTCCCCCGACGGTGCACCCGAGCGTGCCGTCGTGGTCATCCAGCCGGACACGCATCTGGGCGAACAAGATCTGGCGGGCCAGAGAGTAACCGTTGGTATGCAGGCCGGTGCTCGCGAGACCGATGATGGCGTCGCCGGGACGGATGCGGGAGCCGTCGATGATCTGGTCGCGTTCGACCACGCCGACGATGGTGCTGACCAGATCGTAATCGCCGGCGGCGTAGAGGCCGGGCAACTGGGCGGTCTCGCCGCCGATGAGGGCGCAACCCGCTTCCGCGCAGGCTTTCGCGAGCCCTTTGATGAGTTGCTCGAACACGCGGGGCTCCAGTTTGCCCATGCCGATGTAATCGAGGAAGAAGAGCGGTTCCGCGCCGAGCACGGCGATGTCGTTCACGCAATGGTTCACGAGGTCCTGGCCGACCGTGTCGTGTTTGTTGAGGGCCACGGCGATTTTCAGTTTCGTACCCACGCCGTCCATGCTGCTGACCAGCACGGGCTGCTTGTACTTCTTCGTATCGAGCGCAAACAATCCGCCGAATCCGCCGATCGAGCCCAGGACTTCCCGGTCAACGCGTTTTGCGGACCTTGTGTTTCAGGCCGGCCTTGAGCGTGTCGGCGAGATGGATGTTCACGCCCGCGCTGGCATACGCGTCCTCGATTGTCTTCCGTGAAGTCACGCGATGCAATGTGTCGGAATTGAAAGGAAATTGCAAGAAACAGACAGGTTCACCACGAAGTCACGAAGAACACGAAGGGGTGCGAGGGGGGCTTCATGATATATCGCTTAGCGACATATCATGCGGTGCGCACGCGTCGCAGCGACGCGGATCGAATCCCATCTCACGCAGCCCCGAAAAGGATTCGGGGTAAAAACCGCAGAAAACGCCGAAAGCCTGTCGCCTCATAAATCGAATACATAGCGGAGCGCGACCTTGATCTTTGCGAGGCTCTCCTTCGGCAAGACGCCGATCTTCTTCTCCAATCGCACGATAGCAATGGCCCCGGTGCCCTGCACGTTTGCCACCGAGGTCTCACGCAGAAACGGCAGCGTCGGCAGCTCTACCTCGTATGGACTGAGGCGATTTTGTGTCGTGAGCGGGACATACAACACCAACGCACGAGGCGAATCAGGATCGTAGCGCGAGACGATTACGACGGGGCGGGTCTTGGCGGCAAGACCGAGGTCGGCCAGCCAGATTTCACCGGGCTTTGGGTTCATCGAGCGTATCGAGTACTTCCTGTTCGGCGGTGCGGGAGCGCACCACATCCAGTACATCCTCGTCAGCCAGTTCGATGATTTCGGCGACCCGGCGTTCGACTTCCTTCGCCGTCTGCGGCCGCCATTTCTTCATCCTGGCATCCAATTTCGCTGCGATGGCTGTCATAACTCTCTAAGTCTATCACCGTCCCCGCAATCCTGCAATCCGCTTCCGGTCGGCGAGATGGATGTTGACGCCCGCGCCGGCATACGCGTTGTCGGATGTTTTCGGCGAACTCACGCGAGGCAATGTGTGGGAATTGCGGGGAAAATGCAAGGGCGGGGGGCCGTCTCGCCGACTGGCTTGCTCAGAGGGCAGTTTGTTTGCTAATGTCCGGGGCGTGCAGGGTGCAAATTGGAGGACCTATGAAAAGACATCGCGAGGCTCCCAAACGTTCGGCCCCTCCGTCAACAATTACCGCTCTCAAAGTTCATCAATGGATGCCCCCATGGGATAAGGTGAATTTCGACGCATCCGAGTATCAAGCCAAGCCAGTTACAAAGCATTTCCTGCTATTCACGATTAGAGCGAGTTTCCTTAAAGCGCTTACTGGGGTGTATCGGCGCTCAACCAAAGGGGGAAAGGCAAGGGTGCTTGATCCAAACGTTCAGCGTGGACACGAGGAGGAGCGGTCACGAGAAATACGCGACTTCGTCCAATTTGGATCCCGAAGCTACGAAGAGCAACAGTGCCGCTCGCGAGATCACCCGTAAATGGCACGTCGGGTCCTCAATTGATGCCGTGTTCTCCGCCAACTTCAAAGGCAGCGGGTCTCCAACTCGACCCAGAGAAATCCGAAGGCAAATGCAGGATGGAAACAGAGTCCCCGTCTTCCACGCGTACCAAGTCGTCGCTGTCGATTTCGACGTTGTTGCGTCTTTCCTTCGGCGGAAGAATGTTGACCAGAATTGCAGTGGGCAGCCAACCGGGCTTTCGCAAATCATCCGCGTCTTGTTGCTCCCTTTGCGCATCACTCATTTCGCACCAAGGGAATCTGCCCGTCAACTACTCACAAAAGCAAAATACACTTCTGAAACGGTTGCCTTTTGGTGGAGAAGGCACGGATTAGACCGAGGGGTGTGGGATTCGCTTGATGCTCTGGACGATCCGATGGATGCTTGGGCTGATATCGCCGCCGCAATCGAGGGCATAGCCCAATGGCAAAGCGAGAGTGACGGCACCGGTAATTCTCTCCGAGACTTTAGGCGGGCACAGTCCTCTCATATTTCCGAGCTGGGTGCTTTTGAAATTGCCGCAATCTGGAGCCTCTTACCTTGAAATACATGGGTTCGAAGCGGGCGATGTTGCAGAACGGCCTCGGCACTCTGCTGGTGAGAGAGGCCCGCAAGGCGGATCGGTTCGTTGACCTTTTCAGCGGGTCGGGCGTCGTGTCGTCACATGTTGCCCAAAAGACAAAGAAGTCAGTCTTGGCGGTCGATCTCCAGTCGTTTGCCGCCGTTCTCACGGGGGCAGTTTTGGAGCGTACCGAGCCGGTTGATCCAGAAGGCCTTTGGGCGCGATGGCAGAAGCGCGCCGAGAATCTGTTGACGACCAAGTTTGCGAGGGAACTCAGGAAGGCACAGCGTCTGCAATGCGAATACGACAAACGTCTATTGCACCGACATGTGGTCAACGCGCGAAAGCACTGCGCTCGCATCGAGGGGGCTGCTGTCACGCGGGCCTACGGCGGCTACTACTACAGCCCACTACAGGCGTTGTGGATTGATACCCTCCGCGCGACTTTGCCAATGGGCAAGCCCTTCAGGCAAGTGGCTCTGGCGTCATTGCTGGAGGGCGCAAGTCAGTGCGCCGCTGCGCCTGGGCACACAGCCCAACCATTTGGAAACACCTCGACTGCACGTGAGTGGATACAGGACGCATGGCGGCGCGATATTCCCACGTACACGGAGAAGGCGCTGGTTGCGCTTGCGTCTCAACATGCCACGAAGAAAGGCGTCGCCCGCCTCGGTGACGCCAATCGAATAGCCCGCATATTGAAAAAGGGCGACTTGGCTTTCGTCAACCCCCCGTACTCCGGCGTTCATTACAGTCGCTTTTATCACGTGTTGGAGACCATCGCACGGGGACGATTTGTGGAAGTGAGCGGAACGGGCAGGTATCTACAGACTAGAAGTAGCACGGGGATTGCGCCGGGGGGCAGGCGGTAATGCCCCTCGCCTTAATCCTCTCCCCCTCAAGGGGCGAGGAGACGGAAGGCGGAGGGCGGATTCGCCGCGTGAGGGCACGCGGCCTACAGCACGGCGGGGAGGCGGCTTGCCGGGAGGCGCGAAAAGGATTCGGGGTAAATTTGAGATGGCGGGAAGGCGGACGGATGAGGGTGGGGGGAACAGGCGTGACGCCTATTCTACGCGGGAGGCGGTACGCCCTCCCAAACGGGCTTTGACAAACACAGGAACACAGGAATGCTTGTAAGTCAATTCAAATGTGCCACGGGCCGGCGCTGCGCCTCTGCCGGGTTCGGCCGGTCGGGGCCGGGTCCATCCCGGGCCAGGACGGGAAGGTGGCAGCAGCCACGAGGTAGTATGAGTTTCCGAGTGGCGGAAACGACTGGGCTTGACGGGCACGGCGGGCGATTCCAAAACCGGCGCACAACCCGGAATCGCTTGGGACCCATTCGACGCCACTCGGTTCGACCCCGCTCACCGCAAGCAGGGGAGGCAGAAGCGCCGGTACAACCGGCGGTTAGAAAAACGTCACAGCAGCCGGCGCTGGGTATCGTCGTGGACGAGATCGGAGACGGGGCGGTGGAGGCGGGTGCGGCGCTGTTCCATGACGAACTTGTCCATCTCGGATTCGACGGGGGACGGATAATTGCCCGTGTAACAGGCGGTGCAGAATTCGTTCGCGCGGAGGCCGGTGGCGGCGATCATCCCGTCGAGCGTGAGGTAGCCGAGAGAATCGGCGCCGAGGAAATCGCGGATCTGTTCCAACGAGTTGTTGGCGGCCATCAATTCTTTGCGGGTCGGGAAATCGATACCGTAGGCGCAGGGCCATTTGTGCGGCGGGCAACTGACGCGCATGTGGACCTCTTTCGCGCCCGCCTCGCGCAGGGTGCACACCCGCGCGCGGGCGGTCGTGCCGCGGACGATCGAGTCGTCCACCACGACGACGCGTTTGCCCGCGACCATTTCCTCGATGAGATTGAGTTTCACGCGGACGCCGAAATCGCGGATGAGCTGGCTGGGCTGGAGGAACGTGCGACCGACGTAATGATTGCGGACGAAGGCGTTGCCGAAGGCGATCCCGCTTTCCTCGGCGTACCCCATCGCGGCCCAATTGCCGCTGTCGGGCACGGGAATCACGAGGTCGGCCTGGATGGGGTGCTCGCGGGCGAGCTGGCGGCCAAGGTTGATGCGGACCTGCGCGACGTTTTTGTTGTAGATGTCGCTGTCGGGGCGCGCGAAATACACGAACTCGAAAATGCAGAAGGCGTGCGGCTGCTGGGTGTCGGCCCAGGGATTGACCGAGCGCAGGCCGTTCTTGTTGATGACGATGATTTCGCCGGGCAGGATGTCGCGGACGTACTCGGCGTGAATCAGGTCCAGCGCGCAGGTTTCGCTGGCGAGCACCCAGGCCGCGCCACCTTCGCTGCCGTCATCGTTCGGAGTCGGCAACCGGCCGAGCACGAGGGGACGAAAGCCGAAAGGATCGCGGACGCCGATGAGTTCGTCCTCGCCCATGATGACGAGCGAGTACGCGCCCTGAATCTTGCGCATGACGGCTTCGAGAGAGTGCGCGCGGTCTTCGCCGGTCGGTCGGGCGAGCAGGTGCAGGATGATTTCGCTGTCCACGGTCGTCTGGAAAATCGAGCCTTGCTCCTCGAGTTCGGCGCGGAGACGCGCAGCATTGGTGAGGTTGCCGTTGTGGCCGATGGCGATCTGGCCGCAGGCACAATCCACGACGAGCGGCTGGGCGTTCTCGAGGTTGGAACTGCCGGTGGTCGAGTAGCGGACGTGACCGATGGCCAGTTGGCCGGGCAACGAGCGCAGGATGTTTTTGTCGAAGACCTGGCCGACGAGGCCCATGCCCTTGAAGGTGCGGAGGTCGACGCCATCCGAGGCCGAGATGCCCGCGCTTTCCTGGCCGCGATGCTGCAACGCGTAGAGTCCGTAATACGTCAACTCCGCGGCATTCGGGTGCCCGTAAATCCCAAACAAGCCACAATAATGCCGTGGCCGCGTGCTGTGTTCCGGGTTCATTGCTCGGTCAACTCGCGTCGACGATGCTCGGATCGTCGAACGTACCGCCTCCGACGGAATCCATTAGACCAACGGACGGCAAATAGCAAGGCGCAACGCCCCGGTGGGGAGGATTATCTTGGTTGACGGAATGACAGTTCTTGCGGACCGGACCGGCCGTCTAGGCCGAGGTGGTCGCAGAAGCATCCGCGGCCGGATTGCCGTCCAGAATCTCTTTCAATGTCTTCAACAGGTCGGCGTTGCTAAACGGCTTGGGAATGAACCGCTGGACACCTTCGCGGAAATCGGAGGGCAATTCGTTGGAACTCACGCCGGAGACCGCCAGCACTTTTGCGTTCGGACTCAGTTTGCGGAGGAATTGGAGCGTCTCCGCGCCATTGAAACGCGGCATGTTGAAATCGAGCAGCACGGCGCCGATGTCACCCCCCGCGTAACGCATCATGTCGAGCCCCTTCGGACCATTGCTGGAGGCGAGCACATTGTACCCCTCGCCCGTAAGCACCGAGCGCATCGTGTCCAGGAAACGCGGGTCGTCATCAATGATCAGAATGGTGGCTTTCGGTTCGGCGGTGTCTGCGGGGTGTCTCGCCCGCGGCTTTTGCTCAGTTGCCCGCGAGCCGTCCTTCCCGAACAACGCAACAGCGGCGCCAAAAATTCCCATATGCTTTTCCTCTCACTCTTACTGCGCGACTTTTCGGTGCTTGATGCACCACCCCTCGAAATAGTGCAGGGTTTGTGCCAAGGAGCCAAGAGTGATCGAAGAAGAGAAATAGCCTCAGTCTCTTTACGATATGATCGGCCACCGTCTGTATAAGAAGCTTGCGCTTAGATGCTTGCGTCGGCAATTCCAGGCGACGATGGAGGCCGTGATAAGTAAGGAAACGCGTACGGCTCATCTGGCAGTTCGACTATTGCCCGATAAGAACAACCGAGCCCTCGGGGGATGGTGCGCCACCCGCACGCTCAACGGTCACCGCAAATTTGTCAATGCAAGCCGTGTCCTTCGCCAGCTTGACATGGAACGCGCCGTGGCCCGACTCGTCAGTCCAACCGACGCCGGCCGCGACGGGTGGTTCGCTCCCGCAGATCGCCCAGAGTTCCAAACATTTCCCTTGGCTCTGTTGGACGGGAGAACAATTGGAAACGACCATAAACCCTGTCTTCCGGCCCCCGTTCCAATACACCTTGGCCACAGCCTTGCCCTCGCCCTTCGGGTTGACAAGCGGCGCCACGCGAGTGGAGGGATCCATGAAAAGATCGAGCGACGAAGTTTGCTCGTCCATCTTTTTCTGGAGCGCCGCAGTTTGCAGGTTCTGCTGCCTCGAGTTGCTCGCGCATCCGATCCGCCGCCCGCAGCAAGCCATCCTTTTCATCCGCCAGTTGTTTGTTGGCGGCGCGCAACGCATCCAGGTCATGCTGCTGCTCGATGTTCTTCGTGTGAAGCTGGTCGATCTTCCCGCCAAACTCCTTGCTCTGGGCTTCGAGGCGGCTGCTGAGATCGGCCAGACCGCCTTGTTGCTCCCGATTCGTGGCGATAAGACTATTGTACGCGTCCGTCGTTGCCTGAAGCTGGTGCGTCACGATCTGAAGCTGCGCGCTCAGGTTCATCAACACAACCGCGAGCACCGCCGCCGCGGCCCACGGGACGAGCCGGACGATGAGTGCGCCAAGATTTACGCCAGGTTGTTTCGCGCGCGGAGCGGAAACGGTCGCCGGAGCGGAGCCGGGGCTGTCGCGCGCTCGCCCTCCTC
>CAVYAC010000123.1:0-4834 GCA_963766065.1 uncultured Verrucomicrobiae bacterium | reverse complement strand
CCCGTGTCGGGCGCGATTGCGATGGTCGTGCCGCTGCTGGTGATGCCGGTCGTCAGCTACCTCACATCGCCGCCCGACGGGGCGCACCTGGCGAAATGCTTTCCCGTCATGAAAGGGGAAGCCAACCACCAACCCAGAACCTGAACCTGCGGTTCAAACCAACGAAAGATGAACCTGCGATGAGAACCAAAACACTCTCGGTAGCGGCGGCCTTGTTGGCGATTATCGCGGCCACTGCGCCGGCCCAATCGACGTCGACCGCAACAGTGGCAAGCGCTTCCAGCGCGACGCCACCGTCGATCTGGAAATTTGACGAGTTCGCCAAACTAGGTCAAGAACCCCACCGACTGGCTCAGTTGGGGCGGCGATTTCCGCGTGCGCAACGAGTATTTCAACAATGCCCTGAGCCTGACCTCAGACCCCGCTCTTCAGTCCGCTGTTTGGTCCCGTGCACGAACAGGAGTATTTTCGTTTCCGCGGCCGGGTTTGGGCCAGCTTCATTCCCGACCAACGACATATCGCTAACCGTCCGCCTGGCCGCCGAACCACGGGAGTTCTTGAAACCCTCGACCTACGGACACGTACTTCGGTAACTCGGGCATGCAGTGGCGCTATGGGATTTTCGACAATCTCAACGTGCAATGGAAGAGACCGTTCGGCCTGCCCGTCGACCTTGACGGTTGGTCGCCAGGACATCTTTCTGGGCGACGGCTGGCTGGTCGGCGACGGGCACGCCCGAGGACGGGTCGTTCACCTATTTCTTCGATGCGGCCCGCTTGACTTGCAATCTCGAAGAGCAACACACCACCATTGATGCCATCGGCCTTGTCCAGTTCGCCCGGCCCGACGCCTGGCTGCCCACCTTCGGACCTTCCGGGACCGCTGCCCGGCGACCCGAACGCCTGCTCTTGACCGACCAAAACGAAAAGGGCGCCATCCTATGGGTCGCCAACAAGAGCATTCCGGCCGCCAACGTGGACGGCTACTTCATTTACAAACATGATACCGCAGCATCGACAACCCTACCAGCCAGCTCTTTGGAGATAATGGAGATATCTACACGGTCGGTGGCCGCGTCTCAGGACTGCTGGAGGACCATTGGAAGTATTCTGCCGAAGGCGCTTACCAATTCGGGCGGAAGCAAGATCCGGTCCTCAACCAGGGTGGCGACAACCCCCTGCTCGCCCCGTCCGCGCAGACCACCGGATTCCGCGACATCGACGCATTTGGGGTGCAGAGCAAGCTGACCTATCTGTTCAAGGACGAATGGAACAATCAGCTCAGCCTGTCCTTTGAATACCTCTCCGGCGATAATCCGCATACGAAGAATGACGAAATGTTCGACGTGTTGTGGGGCCGGTGGCCGCAATGGAGCGAAATGTATAACATCTACAGTTATGTCCCCGAAACCCGCGTCGGCCAAACCGCCAATCTTCATCGCGTTTCGGCCCGACCTGGAGCGTGACCCCCGTCAAGAAGCTGGACTTCAGCCTCAGCTACTACGCCTTGTGGGCTGATCAGGATGCGCCCACGCGAGCGATCGGAGAAGCGCCCGTGTTTGCTCAAGACTCGTTCAGCAACAGCGGCGACTTTCGCGGCCATTATCTCCAGGCGATCCTGAAGTATAAATTCAACGACTACGTCAGCGCCCATCTCTGGAGCGAATTCCTCTGGGAAGGCGATTTCTACGCTCATGAACAGATGATGGATTTCTTGCGCGCAGAAGTGATGTTCACGTTCTAGCGCCACTCGGAAATAAACATGTTCTGGGATCAGAAAACCGAAACCATCGAACGCGCCGCCCTGGAGGCGTTGCAACTCAAACGCCTCCAGGCGACCGTGCGCCGCGTGGCGCGCAAGGTGCCGCTCTATCAGCAGAAACTTGCTGGTGGCGGCGTGAAGCCGCGTGATGTCCAGTCGCTGGCCGATGTGCGCCGGCTGCCGTTCACGACCAACGCCGACCTGCGGGACGCCTATCCCGCCGGGTTGCTCGCGGTCGCACCCGAGGAGGTGCTGCGACTGCACACGTCCAGCGGGACCACGGGTAAACCGAAGGCGCTGTTTTTCTCGCGCCGGGACGTGGCCAACGCCGCCGAGTTGATGGCCCGCTGCCTGGTCATGACCGGCGTGACCCGCCGGGACGTGCTCCAGAACATGATGACCTACGGCCTGTTCACCGGCGCATTGGTCATGCACTACGGCGCGGAAAAAGTCGGTTGCCTGGTGATTCCCGCCGGGCCGGGCAACTCCGAGAAACAACTGCTCCTGATGCAGGATTTCCGCACGACGGTCATTCACGTCACCCCGAGCTACGCGCTGTACCTCGCCGACTTCCTCCAGAAGAAAGGCGTCGATCCGCGCCGGGACCTGGCACTGCGCAAGGCCTTCGTCGGCGCGGAACCGTACACGGAGGAAACGCGCCGCAAAATCGAGCAGGCGCTGGGAATCGACGTGTACAATTCCTACGGGCTGTCGGAGATGAACGGTCCCGGCATCGCCTTCGACTGTGAACACAAGTGCGGGATGCATCTCTGGGAAGACAATTTCCTCGTCGAGATTGTTGACCCGCGGACCGGCGAACCGCTGCCCGACGGACAAACGGGTGAGTTGGTGCTGACCACCTTGTGCCGCGAAGCGATGCCGTTGTTGCGGTACCGCACCCGCGACATCACGTCGATCATCCCCGGCCCCTGTCCGTGCGGCCGCACCCACCGGCGCCTCCACCGCATCACCGGCCGCTCCGACGACATGCTGATCGTGCGCGGCGTGAACATCTACCCGCAACAGATCGAACGCGTGTTGATGAGCCTGCCCAGCGTGGGCCGAAACTATCAGATCGTGCTCGACGGTCTCGACGAAATGACCATCAATGTCGAACTGGCCGCCGACGGGTTCGATGGCCACGTCGAACATATGACCCGCCTTCAATCCGAGATCGTCGATCGGTTGCGGGCGGAGATCCTGACGAAACCCAAAGTCCATCTCATGCCACCGGGCACGTTGCCGGTCAGCGAAGGCAAGGCCAAACGGGTCATCGACAACCGGTCGCTCTAGCGCCGGAAAGGAAACCACACCATGAGCGCTGTCAATCTCATCGCCGTGTTCGCCGAGAACCAACTCGGCCAGATGGCCCGCATTACCCAGGTGCTCGCCGACGCGGACATCAATATCCGCTGGGTCACCATCGCCACCAACGAGAGTCTCGGTGTCATCAAGTTCCTCGTGGACAAGTGCGACCTGGCCCACCAACGGCTCCACGAAAAGGGCTGGACGGTCTCGCTCGTCGAAGTGCTCGCCATCGAAGTCGAAGACCGGCCCGGCGGACTCCACACCGTGGCCGATTGCCTGGCCCGCAACCAGATCAATGTCGAGAACTCGTCCGGTTTCGTCTCTCATAATCGTGCGGTATTGTTGATCGAGGTTCAGGACGTTCCCGGAGCTCAGCAAACCCTCGCCAACCAGGGCTTGCACCTGTTGTCCCAGGAGGAAATACTGAAGCTCTGAGTAACAAGGAGCTTTCATGAAGGACATCAAACAAATCTTCACCCAGGACCAGTACGCCAAACTCTCCGGCATCGAACTGCTCTCCGCCTCGCCGGGCCATGCCGTCGCCCAGATGCCGATCCACCCGCATCACCTGAACGCCGTGGGCAGCGTCCAGGGCGGCGCCATTTTCACGCTCGCCGACCTCGCGTTCGCCGCCGCATCCAACGCTCACGGCAAAGTCGCCGTCGGCATCAACGTCAGCATCACCTATATGAAGGCCGTCAGTTCCGGCACCCTGCGCGCCGAAGCCCGCGAGCTCTCCGCGAACCCCAAGCTCGCCAGCTACACCGTGAATATCACCGACGACCGCAACACCCTCATTGCCGTTTTCCAGGGCTTGGTCTATCGCAAGGATCAACCCCTCCCACACGCCCCACAAGGATGACGTTTTTGCCCTAAAGCGGGCATCCGAACCCCATCCAAACACCCCAAATCGAGGTGCGAGGGTAGCACCGAGATGGCGTCGTGTCGTTTTGAGGCCCGAAGGGCAGCGTGATCGGGAAGAGAACGCTGCCAACAAAGCCATTTTTAGCAAAACGAAGCCAATCAAAACAACGCCACACTTGCTGCGCTAACACTTTGTCCCTCAAGCTAATCCGCATCTGCTAATACCCTGGAAAAATTGGCTTTGTTTTTCCAATTTAACATTTAGCGCACCTCCGCTGCTTCCCTGTTTCCCCTTCTCCGCTGTTGCCGCGTTTGATAAGCGCGAACCGCCGCCCGGCCTGCCGCCCGCCGCATTTGCCATTGTAGGGCCGGATGCCCGAGTCCGACGAGGGTATCCGGCCGCGTTGCCGGTCTGAAGCGTCGCCGCGCCCGGTAAGCACGGACCGGCAGTTTCCCTTCCTCGCCTTGTGTCATCCCGAGCTTGTCGAGACCGCCCCGGGTCGTCTGTCGTGCCGCGACGGCAAATCACCCATCGGCCATTTTCCATCTCCCGCCTTCCGCCTCGCCGCACATCGTTCAACTCGCGTCGCCCCGACGCGTACGCCGCCCATGATATGTCGGCTGCCGATATATCATGAAGATAATCGCGCCTCATCCGTGCCCATCTGTGTGAGCCGAGTCGGACGAGACGCCGCGCCCCTGCTTTCGCGGCAATCTGTGGCTCGCCCTTCGTGCCCTTCGCCTGCCCGCCATAGCTTTAGCGACGGCGGGTGCTCTTCGTGGTGAGCAAATTCAGGCAGCCCGGAACAACTCGACGTCCCGCAGTACATTGACGCCGTTGGCTTTCAGGACTTGCTCCGCCTTGTCGGGGTTTTCAAACCGGAACACCAGCGCCGCCTTG
>CAVYAC010000122.1:0-3600 GCA_963766065.1 uncultured Verrucomicrobiae bacterium | reverse complement strand
CGGTACGGGGCGGACGATCTTGAAAAGCTCTTTTAGCCCGCCCGGCCCGCGGACGGGCTGGGAAAGGCATTGACATAGGGTGATGCCAACGTGTTGGTCCACGAGAATGGGAAGCCAGTGATTGGGATGGCGGTCTGGCAGGTGTCGTTTGTCTGTCCGGTTGAAACGTCCGACGCGTTGGTACCGTTGTACACCACCAGAGCGAAGTCCTGGTTAACGAGCGACTCTTTGACGTTGGGCACTGCGGCGCCGGCGATATCCTGCGCCTGCACCACCACGCTCCACGCGCCAGTCTGCCCCGCGGGCAGGAACACGCTCTCCATGTTGTTGACCTGATCCAAAATGCCACCGGGCACGGAGTTCGGCCCCGCAAACACGTTACCCAGGTACAACTGCCCACCGATCGTCACCTTCAGATTAAGACCGTTCACCAGTTGTTTGAACGCCGCCGGGTTACCTGGCGCATCCGTCCACGCCAGCGTGACACGAAACGGTTTGGTGGGATCCGCCACGGCGCCGCTCAATTCGTATGTTTGCCCGGATTGCGAGAAGAACGTCTGTTGCGACACCGCATTCGTGCCCAGGAGCGGTGTGTCAATGGCTCGCGGCGTCGTCTCATCGCGCAGCACGCGAGACACGCCGTCAAACATCCGCGACAAATCCATCCGCCCATCCCCTGCGCGATCGATGGCAATGTGTCCTGTGCCCCCGTCAGCGGGTCGGTGATTTGCAGATAAAGCGCCGAGTTGCAAAGATACGCCTTCAACATAGACGGACTCGGTGGCAGCATATGGAACTGGTTCTGGAAGTACCACCACAAGAGTTGCGCCCCGCCCGACACCGCCGGAGCCGAAAAGCTCGTGCCAGCGTAGGCCGTGAGGCCATTATCGACATCGCTGTATAAACGGGTAATGACCGCATCCGACCGCACGTCTGGGGAACAGGCTGGCGGACTGGGATTGTTTGGATCGCAACCGTCGCAGACCGGATGAGTATAGGTCGCCTGTGATGTTGCTCCCAGAATATCCTCGCCGGGCGCGACAATGTCCGGCTTAAAGCGACCGTCTTCGCAGGGACCAAAGGAACTGAACGAAGATATCCCATTACTCAACGTGCTCGATCCCACCGCGATGACGTTCTTCGCGGTTGCCGGGGGCGTTACGATAACATCCCCGAAACCGCCAACTGTCGTATCTGCCCCGTTGGCATTACCGCCCGCAAAAACATAGAAAAGCTCCTGGTTGACGGGCGAATTACCCGGTGCGGGAGGATTCGTCGACCCGGTTTGCACCGCGTCGCGGACGAGACTGTCATACGCTTGCGAGCTGGCGTCGTACGCGCCACCGTTGACACCCATGACCAGAACCTCATCCCAACTGTTATTGCTGATTCGCGCTCCGTTAAGATAGGCGCGTAGGCCCGCCGTAAGCGCGCCCGGATAGTTGCTCTGGCGCCGCCAGGACTGGAGCCGATGCGGCCATAGGGTGAAACTCCCAGCCCGCATTGCAGCGATCCGGAGCGACGGAAGATCGTGACCGGGAATGGCGGCGATGGACTGTCCGTGACAACGTCACAAATGGTATCTTGAACGACGTTGGTGACACCCGCAACAATGTTGGTAACATCCACAACATCGTTGCTCTGGGTGTAACAATGGATCGTTTCGTTGGGTTCCATGTCGAAACCGGCCGCCACCGACGCGACAATCGTGCCGTGCCCGTCTGTATCGGAATCGGTGTAGTACATTACACGCGACCGGGATGACGGGGCGCATTGCGCCTCAGGAGACACCGGAAACGATGGGTCATAGAAACAGGGATGCCACGGGTAGATGCCTGTGGTTTCACTGGGTTCGTCCAGCCCGGTGTCGGCAATATCCAAAATAGGGTATCGCGATGGGTCGTTGGGAAAACCGACGGCGTTTAGAAAATCAAGATATCGTGCGGGTGACGAACCGGTACTGCCCGTGGCCAGCAGAATGGCCTGATTTTCGTCCATGCGCCGCGCTGGCACGACCTGCTGAACCCACAAAACATCCGGCAAGTCGCACCACCTGCAACAGCGCCGTCGCCGGCAACGTTGCCTGAATCTGGATTCGACCATCAACCTCTATCGGCTCACCGCACTTGCCACCATGGCACAACCCTCGAATCAGGCTGAGGCTCTGCGGTGACTGAGGTGTATCAACCAATTCAACCGTCACCTCGACCTCCGCATTGGTTGTCTGCAGCAGCGAAGGTTTCGCTTTGTAAAACGGATGATAGGCGCCGATCCACTGAACGGGTCCATTCGAGACGATCAGACTGCGCACATTGGACTCAGCCGCTGCATCCGCCCACACCACGTACGCATTGTTCGGCACGTAACTCACGATCTTGACGTTACCAATGCTCTGGAGTTGCTTCAACCACTGGGGTTTCACCGTCCGTTGAACTGGACGAGGCGAAGGCGGCTGCCCGAGGTGGTGCCTTCACGCAAACTATCTGGAATGTCCGAAGGTTCCCCTTGACTCATATCGATCTCACGAACATTCAGGCTCGATGCGGTTCATGTAGTCGGCCTTCATGACGCGCTTGCCATACCGGGCCTTTACCGATGCCGATCTGGTCGTCCGTCCCCTCCACCAGCCAGTACGAGCCGTAATTGATGACGCGGCTGATTCCAAGCTCCTGCATCTGTGAAATCGGTTCGTTCGCCAATGGATAAATGACGATCTTGCTTCTGCGGCTGCTCGCCAACTGCCCCAAGACAACTGTGCCAGGTGACAACACAGACACACCTAGAATCCACAGCGCAAGAAAACGAAAACAAGGCGAATTCTTCATCGGACACTCCTTTATCCTAAGCAAGGCACTCTTCCGCTATCGCAAGCCCATGTGTCCACCGCAGTTCTTGTGCCAAATATGCCAAAGACACGGGGCATACCGCCAGCATTGTCATGACTTGCCTGGTGTCGCACCGATCCCGCCGTGAACCTGACTGCCGGTCGACGACAATCACAGCGCCATCACCGATTCCGGCAGTTTGAACTACAGCACGACGAGCCAAGGGTATTACCTGGCTGCTGACCATTTTCCAACGCGGCAGGCACCTACGCCGTGTATACCTTCACTGGGACCGCCATCAGGTGGATCGGAAGCAAAACGACAACCATGGAGATGTTGAGGTCTATATCGACGAGCAACCTTTAAGCGGGCCGGGTTCGATGTGGCGCTTACTTTACGCCCTTGCCGCCATTGGCACAACGGTGGCGGGTTCGGCTGCTGATGCGCCCAGTTCATACGCTTGGCCAGTTCGGTCGTGGTCCTGAGGCTGCGCTTGACTTGCTTCCTGTCGCGTTGGAAAATCACAAGGTGAATGTCGGCGCGGCTTGAACAGGGGAGGGATCACCAACAGGAACGAGCAGTTGATGGATGCGGATCGTCCGCGCCGTGTTCCGCGACAGCAGCGGCATAAACATGGCAACAGAATGGTTTTGCGCGGACAATTTCCGTATAACCCAATCAAATAAAGGTCTGCGCCTGTAACTCAGTTGGATAGAGCATCGGATTTCTAATTCCCGCCAAGGTTTTTAGCCTGCGTTTGCTCACGGTTGCTTAA
>CAVYAC010000121.1:0-13106 GCA_963766065.1 uncultured Verrucomicrobiae bacterium | reverse complement strand
GGTTTGTTGTTCCGCGCCCCGCCCTGCAGCCCGCGTAATAGTCGAGCCTTTGGAGCTGGCCTTGCTTCGCCAGATCAATCGCCAATTCACGGTTCCCGGAACGCAGGATGTTCTCGCGCAGTTGGGCCTTGTCGCTGGTGAAGATGGTGATTCCTTTGCGCCCCCGGGAAATGGTCACGTACCACTGTTGCTGGTTCGTGGCCGCTTTGATGGCAGAATCGGAGAACAAGACGTGATCGACCGTCTTGCCCTGCGAGGCATAGGACGTGATGGCAAAACCGCGTACGAATTGCCGGTAATCTTTCTGCAGGACCCGGCCGTCTCTCAGTGTGATTCGCCCGTCGTCGCCGACCTTCTTCACCGAGACCAGTTCGCCATTGGCAAGGCGCTGGCCTGCCCGTGTCTTCGCGTTGGCCTTCAGTTGGAGACGGTCGCCGGCCGCCAACATGAGTTCCTTGGGCTGACACACCGTGAGCCGATCGGCAAACCGGAACGGGACGGTGCGAGTCTTGTCCGCAGTCTTCAGCACAAAGCCATTGTCGGTGATGTCCACGAGTTGACAGGCTGGCCCTTGTCCGAGCCCGGCTACCTTGCGGTTCAACACGATCACGGTATCGTCTTTGTAGAATCGCCGGTCCCGCTTTTGGGCGTCGGTCAAATCGACCGTCTCCAGGGCGGTGACAGCCCGGTCTTCCGCGTCGAGCAGACCGCGCGATTTCAGCGCGACACGCACGCAGTCGTTGACCCGGTGGATCTCCGACCACGTTTGTGAAATCACCACTACGGACTGATGCTGCTCTGCCAAGGCGAGGTAGCTATGGGCAAGGCGCTGTTCCTGGTCGGACGGCGAACCCACTACGATGGCTCCCTGGCGGTCCAAACGATTGAATGATGCATCGAGGTTGCCTTCCGAGGCCTCTTTGACGGCTTGTTTGTACTGTGCAATCTGCTCGCGTTCGGCAAGAGTCTTCGCCCGGGCCGGGTCTTGCCGCCGAATCTCGGTGAGTTCGATGGCTCGCAATGTTGAATACTTCTCGATGGCGCGCAATGCATCCGACGCTTCCACCGCGCCGTGTTGGCGGGTGTCGCCGGAGAGGATCACCCGACCCTGGTTGGCTTGCAGCCAAGCTCAAGAGCTGGTGCATTTGCCGACCACCAATTTGTCCGGCTTCATCGACCAATACCACGCCGCCTCGGGAGAAGATTCCCCGCGCCAAAAAGCCGCTGACAGTCTGCGCACCATGAAAGCCGTCCTTTTCCAGGTCCATGACCTGTTGCCGCTGCGGGGCGATGACCGCGACCGTGCGCCCGGCCTGTTGGAGTGCGCCATACACTTCTCGCAACGTGTAACTCTTGCCCGTGCCGGCCCCACCGCGAAACAAGGCGACAAAATCGCGTGACAGCAGGATACGCTCGACGGCTTGACGCTGCTCGGCATCCATGTTTGCATTGTGGATCGAATGGCCGGAGCAGTACGGGGCGAACCGGTCAATGCCGTCTTTGGCCATGCACACAATGTCCCATTCCCGCCGCAGCAGTTCCTTCGTTGTGACCTTCCCGGGATGCTTTTCATCGCGCAGATAGCCGCGTTGACGGGTCACGGCCTGAACATCGGCCAGCCCAACACTCTGCCCGCGCACGTGCTCCAGCGCGTGCCGCCACAGTTCGTGCTCATGCACCACTGACCGGCGTTCAAGCAAGTGTTCCTCAGCCCAGGAGACAGCCTGCTTGGCGAGAATCTCGCTGGATATGGTCGGCGCGGTTTGTCCGGTAGTCAGATGACGCAGGGATGATTTCTCCTCTGGAGTCAATTGCGCGTCCCAAGAGGCTTGAAGTTCAGGCAGGCTGATGTTCCGAATCTTGCGGGCGCGCTCTTTGTGAGCGATGTGCTCGCGGATCGCCGCGATGTTGCCGTTGGCCTTCTCGGGTTCCAGTTCCAACAGTTCGCGTGTCTTCTGGTCGATCTCCTGGTGCCGTTTGGAAAACTTCTCGATCAATGAGGGGGCAACCCCCTTGATTTCAAAATCCCCCCGGGGCTTGTTGTCGATCTGGTACCCAAACCGGCGCAGCTCGCGAGCCAACTCGTGGTAGTACAGACCCTCGATGAACTTGATGGCCACCAACATCTCGTAATTCTCCAGGGCCTTCCAGCGGTTCTCGACCGGGTCATGGGTGGCATTGAACAGGATGCAGTGGCTGTGCAAATGCGGGTCCAGAGCGCGCGAGGTCTCGTGACGGAACACGGCGGCGACGATATTTCCCGAGGTGCGGGCGGTGCACTGCCCGTTCTTGCGCACGCGCGTGGCGGCGAACGGTTCCAATTGGCTAAGCGCGGCTGTCACCGCTTGTTCGTGCGCCTCGACGATGCGCGGATCAAGGCCGACCAGTGCGGCGATGGACACAGACTTGGGCGGGGAGAATGTGAAATCGTAGAACACGCGGCGATTGGCGCTTTGACGTTCGCTGCCATCCGCTCCAACCTCGCGGCGGGTGGTTTTGTGCCGCAACGTGAGTCGTTGGCCCGTCTGCGGATGGAGATTCTCGCACAGGCGCACGAACTCGTCGCGGTGGGTGTCTCCAGACAATCCGAGCGCCTCCGCGCCTTTGCCGACCCACTGGCCCGCGACTGCCTGCTTCTCCGAGTAGTAATCGCCAATGGAGAGGTGCTCTTGGAAATACCGCTCCGCATCCTGCAAACTGTATTGAGCTTTGGTTGCGAGCATGACCAGGAGATTACGGTGGCCGGGGCGGACTGCGTTAGCGAGCAGCGGGCGGGTACGACCGTGGTACGCGCAAATAGTGGACAGCCCAAAGCAGGCGATGAGAGGGCGAGCGTGAACTGTTACGCGCCAACCGGTGGCGGAGCGAGCTGCGGTCACAGGTGGAAGCGTAAGGGCAAAAGGGACGCTCTTACCTTGACGGCGCGAGCGGAGCCATATAATTGAGGCGCAAAAGCACGACGCCCATTCTGTTGACAGCGGGTAGCGCGATTTCGCTGGTGATCGAGCGGATGCGAGCGCCAACCAGCGTGCCAGAGCGGTCGGTGCCGGTGGACGCGGCGGAAGACGGCACGGACCGCTGGTGAACCAGCAACGTCGCGGCGCGTGCCAGAGGCAGCGCAACGAACTGAGTGGAGCTGGCCACTGGCACGGGCCAGCGTGGCGACCGGGTCGGTCAATGGGCGATGCGCATTCCGAGCACAATCCCGAATGTAAATACCGCCGCCAGTATCAGGATAACGCAGAACCATTCCTGTTGCGTGTACCCGTTCCTGATCTCGATAACTCTTTCCATCAGTCGGTCGCGTTCGGTCATGAAGTCAGTCCGCGCTTTCTGCCACTCGGCAACTCCGGCTTCCAAGTGATTCTGGATGCGCTTGGCGGCCGCTTCTGTGTGCGTCAATTCGACGCGCATTTCGGCCACGATCTTCTTTGCGGTCTCGGTGTGCTTGGCAACGATCTGTTCCAACATCCCGGTCCGGATGGCCATGTCATCGATAAAGTCGTCAAAGGCTCTGGTCGTTTGGCGTTGATGGTCGCCGAACGCTTGATCGAGTTGCTGACGGGCCACAACCAATTGCTGCGGCATTCGTGCTGCCACGCGCCACTGCGCACGGGTCAGCAAGGTGAGCTGAACGGGAAACGAATCCTCGTCTCCCTGGCACCATTCGGACAGGATCTTTCGCAGTTGTTTGGCTTCCTGGGGTGAAGCTCCCTCACAGAGCGCATCGAAATTGGTCTCGTCCATGACTAGTCTCCAAAGTTGAGTTCCGGAGTCGGTCCCGCCACAGGTGACTCCATCGTTGGCACTGATTTGTGTTTGGGAATCAACGCCGTGGGCAATAGCAGATTGGCAATCGCGTCGTATTGTTGGAACATCCGCATCATGGCCCACTGCATCTCACCGGCGAGCAACCGTTCCAAATGACCAGCGTCCACGCGCGACAGTTCGGCAAAGCTCAGGCCACGCTTGGCGATGGCCTCCGCCTTTTCCGCCGCCAGCAGTGTGGTGGGCGTGAGGGTCGGCAGAGTGATGGAGTGCGCGCCGAAGGCGATCATCTCGTTTTCCAATTGTGACCCATGGAACAAATCACCCCGCGCTTTCGCCGGGTTGTGGACGACAATGTAATCCGCACGGTCACCGGCCCGGAGGAACAACTGCCCGACGTTGGTCATGCTCTCGGTATCGTCGGTGGGAAACAGAAGGAACGTCAGCCGTGCACCTTGTTCTGCGCAAACTTCCAGGACTTGCAGTTCCTCCAGTGCGCTGAGGATGAGGGCATCGGCTTGCGCGCGGGTGTCGATGATGTGAACGGGGGCGGTGTCCTTGAGCACGCGGCGGAACAAGCGGAGCAACTCCGTCTTGCTCTCTAGCTGGTTGCCCAGTGGATACGACCGGACAGCCTCCGGGTCGGCGGCCGGCAAATGTATGATGACGATCATCAAGATCGGAGCCGGTCCACGCGATGCCGAGGCGGTCGAGCCAGGCGGTACGGAATTCGACCTCAAAGCTCTTGCCAAGGTTGCCTTTGGATTGCGGATTCAAGTGAATGCGTTGCGTGATGTTCATAGAGTTGAGGGATCGTTGAGGTTGATGTTGTTGGGATTCGGTTGCCGAAACGGACGCGCCACCGGAGTGGCTGCGAGTAGGGGCTTCCGTTGCGTTGTGGTTCCCGGTCGCGGAGAAACCTGCGTCTTTGGAGAAGGCGCGTCTCTTTCCCAATGGGGCCGGGCGCAGCGTCTCAAGTATCGGCGATAGAACCCGTGTACGCCCTGAAACGTAATGGGGCAATTTTTCTCGCTGCGAAGCTGTTCGGCGATTTCCCTCCATGTCTTGCGTTGCCGTCGTTGCTGGCGGATGAATTCAACGTGAGGATCAGCCGGCTGTGAAACGCCGGGCCACCGCCGGTTCTTGTCCGTTTCTCCTGGTTCGGGCTGGGTGTGGCTTCCGAAGTCATCGGCAACGAGACTACGGCAGATCGTGCTCCATGCATTAGCGAGCAGTGGGCGAGTTACGCCCGGCGGTGGCGGAGTTGGTGTGAGTGGCCGGCAAATCACGCCGCGTTGACATGCGTTGACGATGTCCACACGTGTCAACAGATTCTGTCGTTGTCGAAGTCGTGACCGGGAATGCAGCCTCGGTATTCGCTTTCCGGGCGTTCTTGTATCGCCAGTGCTCGACAATGACATCGGACGCGCGGGTCAACCACTTCACGTCCTGGTGCAGCTCCGTCAGTGTCGCAGTGGAGAAATATTTGAGCCCATTGGCGGGTGGGCTACCAAGCGGCTTGAGCAACCCGTCGGCAACAAGAATGGGAATCTCATGGGGGCCGAATCCCAAGTACCAGGCCGCTTCCTCGGCAGTCAGCCGTGCCGGAGTCGCCTTCAGATTCAGGAATTGTTCCCGTTGCGGGTTCATAGTCTCAAACCCCAATGCCCCGCGCATGATGAGTCGTTTGACGCACCGTCTCCACTACCGTCAGTGACTCGCCTACCGCCAGCAGGCAGCGCTCGGAGATCGCCCGTACAATCCTGCCCGGATTGTGTTCGGGGAACTGCTCAAATGCGACGCGTTGCGCCTTGGATACAAGATTGCTGGCCATGAAGCGCAGGGTGTGCTGCGCCCAGCCGGCGTATTCGCTCACCAAGTGCACTGCGTCGGCGCTTTTGAGCAGAATCTCACCCTGGCCGTTCGCCTTGGCATACGCGGATTCCGCCGGAAACTGCTGAATGATGGCAAACTCATTCTCCGTGGGGTGGCGACACAGGAGGATGGCGCTCTTTGGCAACGTCAGCAATTGGGCCTGCCTCTGCCATTCAATCCCCTCGGCGGTGATGGTGGCAACTGTGTCAGGTGAACTGGACGGTTGCTCCAAGATGGTGTGGGTGAGTTTGTCCACCTGCCGCTGCATCTGCCGCAACTCGTCGAACTCGGGCGAGATGGCCTCGAATGCCGCCGTGTATGCGTTCAATTGACCGGGGGTCAACCGCACGGTCGAGCCAGGCACGATCGACCCAACAACTTGACCCTTGCGTTTAAGCATGGATTACCGGCCTTTCTCTATCAGCCTGATCAACTCGCCTTTCGGCACCAAGACCTCACCCGAGGGCGACCGCGCGGGTTTCAATTTGCCGCGCTGGATGAGGCCCAGAATTGTGAACGAGTCCACGCCAATTGTGTAGGCAGCCTCCCTGACGGTCAATTGGACTGATGTCGATGCGATCGTGTTGCCGGTAGATGGCTGACTCTGTTGCCGTTCTTCATTCATGACTGGCGGCGATGATGCCATGGCTTCCTTTGCGGGCTGTTCGCGAGCGCGAACAATTTTCTGGGAATCATTGTTGTCACCCGCGAAATCGGTTTGGGTCCTTCGTTTATCATGGGCGACAGGGATACCACAGGTTCTCTTCCTAATTGTTCCCAAATGGGAACGACTTTTTGGAGCTGCTGTGCGGGTAGAAAAGTGTTGAGCGGTGTTGACTTTGTCAACGCATGTCACCAATTGTCAACAGTTTGCAGGAGATGGCCCTGCGCATTGTGCGTGGAACCCTAACCTCGTTAGGAGTTAGGCGTCCCTGCGAAATTCACACGCATAGTGTGAACCATGCCAGTTGGCCACAGTCCATTTCCTGTCCAAACGCTATGCCGATCTCGACCGCGCGAGACCCTTCGTCGCTTCCATCATCATTACCCGGATCAGCAAAAGCCCGTCGTAGGATGGGGCTGGAAATAGCCACTTCGCCGGCGCAAAGTGTTAGAAGTATATGAAGCACTCGAAAGGGGACTGGCTCCACGGCACAGGATGGAATGCAGTACTCATGCGCGATGCCAGCTATCGCCGGAATTGTGCGACGCGGGCACTTGGCCGTGTTGGGTGTTTTGCTTGCCAATGCACAATTCGTGGTTAATGTGGTGCGATGTCTCGAAGGGTTGGCAATGCGTTAATGATCTTAGCTGTGCTTGCAGTGACGGGCACGCATTGGACCGTACTTCAATCCATTGCGTGGACGAGAATGCTCGCAGATAACCTTAGTACTTGCTCCTTCACTGAGGCGGTGCAAAAAACTTTTGACGGCAAGCATCCTTGCTGTCTCTGCAAAGCGATAGCCGCTGGGAAAAAGTCTGAACAGAAGAAGGAGTTCACGGTACAATTGCAGAGATTTGAGTTTCCGCCGGTCAAAGAGAACTTCGCTTTGATTGCACCGTCGAATTGTCAACTTGTCCTGCAGGCAGACAATTTCGCCGATTCTCTCCCTCAAAAGCCGCCGACACCACCGCCGCGCAGCATCTTCGCTTAGTTCAATCGCGGTTTGGTTACTCGCGTCGTGTTGGCGCGGGCGTAAATGTTTTCCCTTAACTGTGAGGGCGCCATCGCACCTTCTCGCAACCTTTAGATTATGAAAATGAAAAACAAATTTGATTCAGCACTTATAACAAAAGTGAGTTGTGGTCTATTGGCTGGAATGCTCGCGTCCAGCATTGTTCATGCTTGCGCGTGCGGATGCGGCGTTTTTGACGTAGGCACAAGTTCAATGTTTCCCAGCGGCGAAGGCGGAATGACCTTCCTCCAATATGCCTATCAGGATCAGAACCGCAATTGGAGCGGGTCGTCGCAAGCGCCGGCGGCGAACAATGATGACAAGGAAATTCAGACCGATTTTGTCACGTTTGGCCTTCAATATATGTTCAATCGGAGTTGGGGCATTCAAGCAGAAGTGCCCTACGATTATCGTTCATTCAGGGCAAAGGATGACGACGGCGACATCGTAACGAGAAACTGGAGTCAGTTTGGCGATATTCGAGTCAGGGGAATTTACACGGGGTTTTTCGACGACATGTCTGCGGGCGTAACGTTCGGGGTGAAATTGCCTACGGGCAGTCATGCTTTTGACTCTGGCTTTGTTGACCGCGACACTCAAATCGGCACGGGCAGCACGGACATTTTGCTTGGCGCTTTTTATCGCCGCAATCTGACCAAGGACAACAAGTGGGACTGGTTTGCGCAATTACAGCTGGATGTGCCGGTGCTGATTCAAGATGAATATCGTCCGGGCATTGAACTCGATGCATCGGCGGGAATTGATTACACGGGATTCTCGCTCGGTCGCGTGAGAATTTCACCGCTGGCGCAGGTGGTCTTTTCCGAACGGACAAGTGACAGCGGCGCGAACTCGGCCAGTCCCGTGGCGTCGGGCTACCAGCGCATCATGCTTTCACCGGGAATCGAATTCCACATTCATCCGGTGAAAATTTACGCGGACGCGGAATTTCCCGTTTATCAAAACTTCACCGGCAATCAATTGGCCGCGTCGGCGCTGTTCAAGGTGAGCTTGAGCTTTATGTTTTGATTCTTATCCCAGCCTACACTCAAACCTAAAATGCGCTCAAATAGTTGGGCGACGGGTGGTAATGGTGCGGTGATACATTCCCAACACGGCCAAAAGGGGGTTTCGCTCCAATCGTTGGTTCGGTCTACTGCGGTGCCATGGAAATCGGTGCCGTCAACCGTTGGCTGCTGGTGAGCGCTGTTTAGTCTTCATGATCCGAATTCGCTTGCAATCGGTATTACGTTTTGTAGTGTTCGTAACACTATGGAAAAGGTTACCCGCTTCAGCGCTTCGCTCGACAAGAAACTCCTGCACGAACTCGACCGCATGGCCCGCGAGAAGGGTTACGATAACCGCTCGCTGGCCATCGCCGACATGATTCGCGCACATCTGGTGGAGCACCGGCAGCAGTTCGGCACCGGCGAGATCGCTGGGAGTATCACGCTGGTCTATGACCATCACCGTCATCACCTTCAGGACCTGCTGACCGATCTCCAACACGAGCACCGCGAGATCATCATCTCGGTACTACACTGCCATCTTGACCACGATAACTGCCTTGAAGTGCTCGCTGTCCGCGGCAAAGCCGCTGACATCAAGAAACTTGCCGACGAGTTGATCGGCGCCAAAGGCGTCAAACACGGCAAACTCACCATTACCAGCACCGGAAAGGATTTGCCGGGATGACGCGGAGGCCTGGTTTTACTCCGCTAACGGTCAGATGCGCTTGTGGTTCGGATCGGTACCACGGGTTCACGCTGTTGGAATTGTTGTTGGTCGTGACGATTATTGGAATCTTGGCGGCGTTGATGTTGCCGGCGTTGGCCGGGGCGCGCGAGCGCAGCCGCCAAGCTGTTTGTCTGAGCAATCTCAGGCAGCTTGGGGTCGCCACTGCCATGTATGCAAACGACTTCAAGAGTACGCCGCCCGCGTGGATCAACTCCACGTGCCGTTGGATGGACCTGTTGAAGCCGTACCTGCCCAAGAGTTCGGGTGTGTACCTTTGTCCGAGCGACCGAAAGCGCATCGCGTTATCATGGGATCCAACAATCACCATGAGCTACGGCATCAACACGTTTAATTTCGCTGGCCAAGCCTACTGCTTTTGGTACGGCGTCAATTTCAGCGAGATTCGCCATCCCTCCGCCACCATTTTCATCGCGGATTGCACGCCGGGCAAATACTACTGCGGCGGCGGCGGCACGTTCAGCGATCCCGTGGTTGACGTGGATTATCGCCACAATGGTCGTTCGTTTTCCGCGTTGTATTGCGATGGACACGTTGAGTCGAAGACGCGTACAGCGAAAAACGACTGGGATGCATCCCAATGATTTCACCCCATGCAAACAAAAAGGATTGCTCCATCAAATTGACTCGACCAATGTCCCTAGGCTCTCCGCGTGCTCAGAGGCGCATTGTCACCGCCGCTTCGCTCGCCTTGGCTGCATTTGTTCTAACTGCGCCGCGCAGCGTAGCCATGTACAGTTCTGGCGGCCAGGGAATACAGACCGTGCTCAGCGGAACAGTTGCCAATGCCTCGCTCTACATGGGCACCCAAGCTACTTGGATCAATTCCGCGAACCCAGCCGTCGGCCAACCCTACAATTTGACCGTGGGCTTTGCCATGCCGGCCTGCGATAGCATTGTCAACGGTCGCCTTGTCCTCAGTCTATGGGGCGGCACAGCCAACTACACTGCGAATCTCGGCGTCTCCGTCAACGGCAATGCCCTCATGCCTGGCGGATTGAATCTGGGATCGACAAATGACGCCAACGTGTCCTTCAGCGCTACGCAGCCATCTGTGTACGGTAGCGGGTTCGGTGTTTGGCTCGTTGGGTTGCCGGTTAATACCAGTTACCTGCACTCCGACGGCTCGTCCAATACGGTGACGATCACCGTCACAACGCCGGACTCCTTTGACGGACGCATCCACCAGGTGTCGCTTCTATCGGTTTATCAGCAGGGCGCACTCACCAACCAATTCCAATACGCGATTGCTGAGGGCAGTGGCGACATCTATGCGAGCCCTACCAGTGTGCAAGTGAGTAGCCGCGTCGTTCCCCTTGGCGGGCTCAGCTTTGCTAACCCGAATGCGGCTACGTTGCACGCACTTTACACCTACGGCGACTCGAACCAGAACGACCGCATCTACTTCAACGGCGCACAATTCGGCAGCGACGACATTGCGCGGTGGAATCCAAGCCCTACTGGCCTCAACTTCGGCCCCGATGTCGTGAGCTTCGACGTGCTCTCTTCTCTGACCAACAGTGGCAACCAAGTCACATTCTCCGTTGGCCCCGACGTACCCGGCACCCGCGAAACCTCGCTGCGACCTCAACTCGCCGTGTTGACGGTAACCGGGGCACCGGTGTTGACATCATTTCAACAATGGCAAATGCAGTATTTTAATTGCACCAACTGCCCGCAGGCTGCAGCAGCGGCCGATCCTGACGGCGACGGAATCAGCAACACGAACGAGTTTCTGTCGGGCACCGTTCCCACCAACAGCGTCTCGGCGCTGCGGATCGTGAGCATGGTGCTGACGGGCAATGACGTGCAGGTCACATGGAAGACATCGGGCGGTGATCCGAGCGGATCGTTCGGACAAGGAAAGACCAACGTATTAGAATACACGGCGGGGGATGCAATGGGTGGTTTCACGAACAGCTTCGTGAGCACCGGCATCACCAATGTCATCACCACTCTTGGCGACGTTCTGACCAACGCCATCGACCCCGGCGGCGCGACCAATCGTCCGGCGCGCTACTACCGCGTTCGGGTACTGGTGCCGTAATGCGCTCTCTCGGTTCATTAGAGCGATTGTTCCTGCAGACATGTGGTGTCGTGTTGGTGGCATTCGTCATTACCTCGAACGTCCACGCCGTTGACACCCGCACGGTCACCGATCAAACCGGGCGTTCTGTTGTCGCGCCGATTCCGGCGCAACACATCTTGAGCTTGTGCACCACCGCCACGGACGTGTTGTTGGCGACCGGCGCGCGGGAACAATTGGCGGCGATTGACGAATACAGCCGCGTGGTTCCCGGTGCGACCAGGCTGCCGGTCATTGCCAAAGGCAGCGCGCTCTCTCGCGAAGAAGTTTTGGCGCGTCGCGTGGATCTCGCGTTCATCTGGTGGTATCAGGACGACGCAGCGAACTTGTTGAAGGAACTCGCCGTGCCGGTCGTGCGCATCCGCGCCGGTCGCGCCGCCGAGTTACCGGGCACCATTCGGCTCATCGGCCAACGCGCTGGCCAGGAAGCCGCCGCTAACCGGCTCGCAGACGAACTCACCGCGTTTCTCCAATCGCACACCAACACACCTGCCCAGCCGCCGCGCGCTTATCTCGAACTCTACGGCGCGTACAAGACTGTCGGCAGCGACAGTTACCTCAACGACCTCATCACGTTGGCCGGTGGCACGAACGTCGCCGCCGGTATCGCGCGCAGCAGCGTCGTGTTTTCGCCCGAACAACTCATCGCCGCGAAGCCCGATGTGATTCTCTTCGTCAACGGTTTTGCCACGCCAGAAACCATCGCCGCACGGCCCGGCATGGCCGGCAAGCGCATTGTCGGCCTCGACCGGCAATGGCTCGTGGCCGGCAGTCGCTTGCCGGAAGCCGTCGCCCGCTTGCGCGCCGCCATTCACAAGGAACTCTGACATGTCATTCCACCGCATCACCTACAACGAAAAATACCGGTTCGCTACCGTCCACAACTTCGGCTGCACTCTGCGCTGTCCGACTTGCAGCTACAAACTCCGCAGCGGGCCGAACGGACGCCCCGGGCAGATCACGCCGCGCCCGACCCGGTTCCTCACGATGGACGAAGTCCGCCGCGCCCTGCGCACCGTGCCGGTCGAGAAAGTGAACTTCATGGGTGGCGAACCGACCGTTGCCACCGAACTGCCGGAAGCGCTCGCGTTCTGCAAAAAGGAACTCGGCGTCCGCACCTTTCTCGGCCACACGATCGGCCTGCACCTGCCGTTGCCGAATCTTGACGGCGCGAACGTCGGCCTCAAGGCGTGGGATGACGAGGTGCATCGCCGCTACACCGGCCGTGAACGGAAACCGTTCTTCGACAACTTCGGCGCCGCGTACCGGGCCGGGCTGGAGATGCGCGCCAACATCGTCTTCATTCCCGGCTTCGTGGACCTCGACCAAGTCGAAGCCGTCGCCGCGTGGGTCGCGTCGCTCGACCGGGCGATTCCGTTTCACATCATGGGTTACATCCCCGTTCCCGGCCAACCGTACCCGCGTCCGACCGCCGCGCAAATGGATCAAGCCGTCGCCGTTTGCCGCCGGCACCTCGACAACGTGGCCGCCTCGCACCTCACCGTCGAAGAAGCGTTGAATCTCGCCCCCCGCGACGACCGCTTCAGCGTCCGCCAAATTGCATGAAAACCGGGTTGTTCTTTGCGTTGCTCGTGATCGCGCTGGTCGCGCTGGCCACCGGCAGCGTCCACATCCCGGCCACCGAAGTTCCCGGACGGCTTTTACGCGCCGCGTGTGGACAAGCAACGGGTGACACCGCCGAACCAGATTCTCCTCAGCGTCCGGCTGCCGCGCGTCGTCTTGGCCGTCAGTGTCGGCGCGGCGTTGGCGCTCAGTGGCCTCGCCGCGCAAACGCTGTTTCGCAATCCGCTCGCCACGCCCTGGATCATCGGCGTTTCCAACGGGGCAGCCCTCGGCGCGGTCGCGGCCATGCTGGCCGGTATCGCTGCGCCGGTCGGCAGTTTCGCTGCCCGGGCTAGCTGTGTCCGCGCTCGTTTTCATTCTGG
>CAVYAC010000120.1:0-25617 GCA_963766065.1 uncultured Verrucomicrobiae bacterium | reverse complement strand
ACCATCGGCCAAGGTCCTGATGTTCGCCACCTGTTCACTCGCGGACACCTACTCGCCAGTGACTGGTACGCCGAGCGCCTTTCCGCCAAGTAATCTTCTGAGCTCCCGCCTGTGGCAACGACACGTTCGCAATCTCGAACAATTCCTGGGCAAATCCTACTATGCGAACGAAGCACGCCGCCTGGGGATCGCGGACTGTTCGGTGCAGGCGCGGCGCCATTTAATCCGGGTCGAATCGTACGATTTTCTCAAGTTCCTCAACGGCTCGGCGGCCTGCATCCAATCGACCGGCGCTACCGCGGAAGAAAATCATAAGCCGCCTTGTAAAAGAGATACGGTATCAGCGCCATCTCCGCGAAGCCCGACACCGGGTCCGTCTAGCTGAACACGGGCTCGGCACGAACGTGGCGACGGACTTCACAAATTCCCATGGATTCGAATGTCACGGAAGCGTTGCCAGCCGGCGGGTGGGGATGTCCGTGGCAAGACGAATCCAGGTTGGTCCGGGCCGTGCGCGCGCCGTCGCTACCGGTCGCCCCGTCTGGTCATCGAACAGAATCCGGGAAATTTACAGCAATCGACTCCCCACCTTCCTCCTGACGAATTCCTCTACACGCCTCCTCCGCGCAGTCACACGCGCTCCGCTCCACCTTCTGACTCTTGATTTCCGCCCTCTGAGGCTCATCAGGCCAAGGCCTCCCGTCTCACCCCGTTTGGATCACCAGCGCGGGGGCGTTGTCGCGGACGTCTTTGTTCACCGACTCCTCGACCGGGCTGCGGGTGGCGGCCCACCCCGGAGAATTGTTTTGACTGCATTAGACAATCTGGTGCAGATTACGCGTGCATGCTCTTCACCCGGGAGTGTTGTTAGGAGCGCTGTATAAAGGGCCATCTCCAACCGCGCGGTGCTACTGAGACCTATGTCGGTTGGGTCATCCTCGTTCCTTTGCTAATTGTCGCCGCCGGGGTCTTTGTCAAACAATTTCATTACGACCGGGCCGATTTCTCGGCGCGGTCCCATCCGGGACCGCGGTGAAACCATCGGCGCCGTCGTCTCCAGCAGTCAATGCATTCGTTGCACTGCCCTGTGAGTTGACACCGTTGAGCGCTCCCGAAACGTTTCAATCCCGACAATCTCTACGACAAGATCGACGGCAGGCTGAACCGTATCTCTGGCTGGGGTTCTCGGCCTGCGTTGCCAGCGGTTCGCCCTGAAGAACGATCCCAACATGTGGATGGAGTTTTTCGTGTACGACATGGACAACTTGCGGCAATCGTTCGCCGTCTTCAGCATGCAGCAACGGGCTGACGCGCAATCGCGGGATCTGGCCACGTACGCCTACCAGAAAAGAACGCGCTGTTCTTTGTCAACGGGCGTTACTACATCGAAGCCGACATGCGTTACCCGCCCCGGGGAAGATGGCCGCCACGGCGTCGGTGTCCCGACAATCCGTCGCCGAGCACCCGCCGCAGCAGCCCCGCTCGGCGGAGCTGGTCCGGTTTCCGTCAGAACACCGGGCGCCTAATAGTTCATGTTCAGCCTGCGGACGCTTTCGGCTTCTATCAGTTCAAGAATATTTTCAGCGCCAGAGACGGTGACCGTCGGGAAGCATGCGTTTCCGCCATCCGCCCCCGGCGGAAGAAGCGACGGCGTTGAGCGCTCCCTACCAAGAGTTCCTTCTGACCAACGGCGGACGAGACCTTCCGGACACCGGGAAAGTGCCGGTCGCCGTTTCCGCGGAACTGCTCGGCAGCGCGGAGCTTGTTTTTAGTCGCGGCAAGGTTGTGGGCGGCATCCACGCGCCGCCGAACGCAGAGGCAGCGGAACAAATGGGGGCACTCCTTTACAAGAAAATCTCCGAGGCGACGTCATGGCCAATCCGGAGGATGCCCAGGGGATCGTCGCCCGCGCTTGCCCCGCGCGCCGCGAAGGCCGGTGCCGCCATCGCTGCCACCGGGGGGTTGTCGGTTATCACCTGACCACCGGACGGGCCCAAAAGCGCAGACGGTAAAGCTGACCTCGTGTCGCCGCCCGACTTTCGCCTGCCCCGGCGGGGCCAAGACGAGCATCATCACCGTCACGGAGCGGGCGAAAACAATCGGCTGCTGTTTTCGCGGCGTCGGGCGGCATCGAGCAGTTGATCAAGAGGGTGATCGCGTGCTGGTGAAGGTCAACCCGGCCTCCGCTTCGCCGCCGGCGCTTGGCGCCACCGCCCACCCCCAATTGGTCGCCGAGGTCATCCGGGTCCAATGGGCCGCGCGTCGCCGTGTCCGATACCCGATCAGCGATCTGAGAGCTGTTTCCGCCTGACGGGCATCGCCGAGGCGGCGCAGACCGTGCGGCGCGCCTGGTGTTGCCGCAGGAAGATTACTTCAAGCCGACAACGGTTCGCGACGGGACGCTGATCAAGAACTGGCCGTGTTGTACGGAGCTGCTCCGGGGCATGAACAAACTATCGGCATGCCCAAGGATCACCATCGCAGCGGCGCGTCGATGTCGATGAAGAACTGGTACGGGTTGATGGGCGGTCGGCGCAATACGTTTTCACCAGGACATTCACAACATCATCAAGGACCTGGTGATGCTGGTCAGCCCGACCCTGGTTGATGACGCGCTATCACGATGATGTCCAACGGACCACAGGTCGCTCGACGACCTCAAACAGACCAACACGCTGATCTCCGTCCACACCGATCAGGTGGCCGCCGACGCGTTCGGCGCAACACTGCTTGGCAAGACCGCCGCCAATCTTCCGTTCCTTGCCAAGGCCGCGTCGAGGTCGGGGCACGGCCGATTACGAATCCTCTGAAACCCTAACGCGACCATGTGGATTGAAGACGCGCGGATCACGCCATGAACATCATCACCGTCCGACGCATCAGCCAGATCTTCTTCTTGGTCCTGTTCCTCTGGTTCTGCGTCGTCTCTTCCTTTGGCCAAAGATGGTGGCAGTTGCGCGGCTGGCCGGTGAATTGGATCCTGCAACTCGATCCGTTGGTCGCGTCTTGCACCATCCTGACGACCCGAACGCTTTACGCGGGGCTGGCCTGGGCGCTCCTGACGATGGTGTCGACGGTTCCGCTCGGCCGGTTTCTGCGGCTGGCTTTGTCCGTTCGGGACGAGATTCCGGATGGATCGGGCACCGTAAACAGTAAGTTCGCCGAGCGCGTTGCCGCCAATCACTACACGACCGATCGCAGGTCATCAAGTACTACCTGCTCGTCGGATTACTCACGGCCGCGGCCGGGAACGTATTCGCCGATTTTTTCCATGTGGCGCGGCAATGGCCCATGACGCCGTGGTTGGTGTTGGCCATCGGCCTGGCGGGCCTTTCGTTTCTCGCACCGAATTCGTGCCCAACCTCAAAGACCGGCAGTCGGGGGGACCGCTGACTCTCGTGGGAGCCTGGCTGGCGGTGGGAATGTTTCTTCACCCGAATTGTTCACCCGTGTCATTGGCTGGCTCGATCCGATTCCGCCGACCACCGTCGGCTGAATCTTGCGCCGTTGCCCATCGTGCACGCGGCGATGGGGACGCTTTCCACCAGCCCGCGCTTCTACGTCGGCGCCTCAACGTCCGGCTGCGGTGCTGCTAAACTTTCTGGTGCCGCGGTTTTACTCCCGTTTCCCGACCGCCATAACGCCGGACCGCCGAGCACGGCGAACAACGCGCCGAGCGGACAGATAAACCGGCAGTAAAACCGCGGCACCAGAAAGTTTAGCAGCACCGCAGCCAGAAATACCGCGCCGATCGTCCAGGCGCCGACGTAGAAGCGCGGGCTGGTGGAAAGCGTCCCCATCGCCGCGTGCACGATGGGCAACAGCACAAGATTCACCGACCGGTGGATCAGCGGAATCGGATCGAGCCAGCCAATTTGCAATGACACGGTGAACAATGTCTCGGGGTGAAGAAACATTCCCACCGCCAGCCAGGCTCCCACGAGAGTCAGCAGTACCCCGACTGCCGTCTTGAGGTTGGGCACGATCTTGCGGATTGCGAGAAACGAAAGCGCCGCCAGGCCGATGGCCAACACCAACCCCGGCATCATGGGCCATTGCCGCGCCACATGGAAAAAATCGGCGAATACGTTGCCGGCCGGGCCGTGAGTAATCCGACGAGCAGGTAGTACTTGATGACCTGCGCCGGTCGGTAGTGATTGGCGGCAACGCGCTCGGCGAACTTCTGTTTCCGGTGCCCGATCCATCCGAAGAACTGATGAATCGTCCCGAACGGACAAAGCCAGCCGCAGAAAAACCGGCCGAGCAGAACCGTCAACACCATCGTCAGGAGCGCCCAGGCCAGCCCCGCGTAAAGCGTTCGGGTCGTCAGGATGGTGCCGAGCGCGACCAACGGATCGAGTTGCAGGATCCAATTCACCGGCCAGCCGCGCAACTGCCACCATCTTTCGCCAAAGGAAGAGACGACGCAGAACCAGAGGAACAGGACCAAGAAGAAGATCTGGCTGATGCGTCGGACGGTGATGATGTTCATGGCGTGATCCGCGCGTCTTCAATCCACATGGTCGCGTACCGGTTTCAAGGATTCGTAATCGGCCGTGCCCCGACCTGCCGACGCGGCCTTGGCAAGGAACGGAAGATTGGCGGCGGTCTTGCCAAGCAGTGTTGCGCCGAACGCGTCGGCGGCCACCTGATCGGTGCTGACGATCATCGTGTTGGTCTGTTTGAGGTCGTCGAGCGAGCCGCCTGTCGGTCCGTTGGACATCATCGTGATCGTGCCGTCGAGAATCACCAGGGTCGGGCTGACCAGCATCGCCAGTTCCTTGATGATGTTGTGAATGTCCTGGTGAAACGTATTGCGCCGACCGCCCATCAACCCGTACCAGTTCTTCATCGACATCGAGGCGCCGCTGCGATGGTGATCCTTGACGGGCGCGATGCCGATGAGTTTGTTCATGCCCCGGAGCGGCTCGTACAACACCGGCCAGTTCTTGATCAGCGTCCCGTCGCGAACCGTTGTCGGCTTGAAGTAATCTTCCTGCGGCAACACCAGGCGCGCGCCGGCGGTCTGCGCCGCCTCGGCGATGCCCGTCAGGCGGAAACAGCTCTGCGGATCGTTGATCGGGTTGTCGGACACGGCGACCGCGGCTGCGCCGGCCCGGTAGCACAACCGGATGACCTCGGCGACCAATTGGGGATGGGCGGTGGCGCCAAGCGCCGGCGGCGAGGCAAAAGCCGCGTTGACCTTCAACAGCACGCGATCGCCCTTCTTGATGAACTGCTCGATGCCGCCCAACGCCGCGAAGGCGCGGCCGATTGTTTTCACCCGCTCCGTGCCGGTGATGATGCTCATCTTCGGCCCCAGCCCGGGCAGGGAAAAATCAGGCAGCGACACGAGGTCGGTTACCGTCTGCGCTTTTGGGCCGATCCGGTCGTGCAGCCAATAACCGACAACCCCGGTGGCCGCGATGGCGGCACCGGCCTTCGCGGCGCGCGCCAGAAAGTCCCGGCGGCGATCCCCTGGGCATCCTGCGGATTGGTCATGGCGTCGCCTCGGAGATTTTCTTGTAAAGGAGTGCCGCCATTTGTTCCGCTGCCTCTGCGTTCGGCGCCGCGTGGATGCCGCCCACAACCTTGCCGCGACTAAAAACAAGCTCCACACTGCCGAGCAGTTCCGCGAGACTGGCGGCCGGCACTTTGCCGGTGCCCGGAAGGTCTCGTCCGCCGTTGGTCAGAAGGAACTGTTGATAGGCAGCGCTCAACGCCGTCGCTTCTTCCGCCGTGGGGCGGATGGTCAGAAACGCCATCACTTCCGCGCCGGTCACCGTGTATCTGGCGCTGAAAATATTCTTGAACTGATCGAAGCCGAAAGCGTCCGCGGGCTGAAGCATGTAACTGTTGGGCACCCGGTGTTCTGACGGAAACAAATCCAGCTCCGCCAAGCGGGTCTGCTGCGGCGGGTTGTTGGCGACAAATTGTCGGGACACCAACACCATGGCGGCCATCATCTCCGGGGCGGGTGACGCGGTGACGGCTTCGATGTAGTAACGCCCGTTGCAAAAGAACAGCGCGTTCTTTGTCTGGTAGGCGTACGTCGCCAGATCCAGCAATTGCGCGTCAGCCCGTTGCTGCATGCTGAAGACGGCGAACGATTGCCGCAAGTTGTCCATGTCGTACACGAAAAACTCCATCCACGTGTTGGGATCGTTCTTCAGGGCGAACCGCTGGCAACGCAGGCCGAGAACCCCGGCCGAGAGATACAGTTCAGCCTTGCCGTCGATCTTGTCGTAGAGATTGTCGGGATTGAACGTTTCGGGAGCGCTCAACGGTGTCAACTCGCCGGGCAGTGCAACGAATGCATTGACTGCTGGAGACGACGGCGCCGATGGTTTCACCGCGGTCCCGGATGGGACCGCACCGAGAAATACGGCCCGGTCGTAATGAAATTGTTTGACAAAGACCCCGGCGGCGACAATTAGCAAAATCACCAGGATGACCGAACCGACGTAGGTCTCAGTGGCACCGCGCGGTTGGAGATGGCCCTTTATACAGCGCTCCTAACAACACTCCCGGGGTGAAGAGCATGCACGCGTAATCTGCACCAGATTGTCTAATGCAGTCAAAACAATTGTCCGGGGTGGGCCGCCACCCGCCGCCCGGTCGAGGAGTCAGTGGACAAGACGTCCGCGACAACGCCCCCGCGCTGGTGATCCAAACGGGGTGAGACGGGAGGCCTTGGCCTGATGAGCCTCAGAGGGCGGAAGTCAAGAGTCAGAAGGTGGAGCGGAGCGCGTGTGACTGCGCGGAGGAGGCGTGTGGAGGAATTCGTCAGGAGGAAGGTGGGGAGTCGATTGCTGTAGATTGCCGGATGCTGTTCGATGACCAGACGGGGCGACCGGTGGCGACGGCGCGCGCACGGCCCGGACCAACCTGGATTCGTCTTGCCACGGACATCCCCACCAGCCAGCTGGCGACGCTTCCGTGGCAGTTGAATCCATGGGAATTTGTGAAGTCCATGGCCACGTTCGATGCCGAGCCCGTGTTCAGCTTGACGGACCCGGTGTCGGGCTTGGCGGAGATGGCGCTGATCCCGTATCTCTTTTACAAGCGCGGTTTCTGATTTTCTTCCGCGGTAGCGCCCGGTTCGATTGGATGCAGGCCGAGCGAGCCGTTGAGGAACTTGAGAAAATCGTACGATTCGACCCGGATTAAATGGCGCCGCGCCTGCACCAAACGGTCCGCGATCCCCAGGCGGCGTGCTTCGTCCGCGTAGTTGGATTTGCCCAGGAATTGTTCGAGATTGCGAACATGTCGTTGCCACAGGCGGGACTCGGAGGCCTGCTTGGCGGAAAGGCGCTCGGCGTACCAGTCACTGGCGAGTAGGTGCTCGCGAGTGAACAGGTGGCGAACATCGGGATGGTTCAGGTCCTTGCCCTCATATTGATCGTGAACCATGATGTGCAGCAGCGCGCGAAGCGGCGGACAGGCGTCCTGAATGCTCTGGTCATCAAAATAGGCCCTGGCCACCCGCCGTTGGGTTTCGACGATATTGTCCATGCCATCGGCAAAAATATCGTAGTCCTGCATTTCGGGGCAGAGCATCTTCTCCGTGAAAATGGCGTGCGGATGGCTGAACACGCGCCCAAAGAACGAATGCACAAATTTCATCGTGATACGATAACCAAGACGGCTGGCCAGCACCTTCTTGTCATCGTGCTCAAGGTCACGGCATTTCTCGAGGAACCCGTTGCGGATCAGAAATTGCGGGTCGCGTTCCTCCACGCTCATACGACACCAGACTTCGGGAACGAGCAGGCTGATGTCGTGATCGACCCGGACATACGGGCCGATGTAGCCGGCCGCCGTGATGAACGCGTGGTAGCCTGTCAACAAGAACGACACCAGGGCATTGTTGAGATCGATGATCGGCGGCAACGCGTTAAACGGCCCCTTCGTGAGCGCACCCTCCGAGCCGGCGCCCGTCGTGGACGGAGATTTGCCCGTCATGCTGCAGATGAATTCCATGAACAACTCGGGCAATTCCATGTAGTGGATCGGATTGTAGACCGCCAGGGAACGAATCTGCGCCGCCGGTTCCGGCGGATTGTTGCGGCGGCCGGGCAGGACGGCGTTCACGGGGGTGTGAACGGGTTGCCCCAACGGAATCCGCCGATAAAGACGCGTCGCCATCTCCGCCAGATAGGCGTCACGCGGATTCACGAGGTCGCGTCGTGTTTGGAGGTAACGCGGATTCTTGGAAGGCTTGCCATCCACGAGACGCGGATGCGCCGACGACACGAGATAACGCGGATGACCCTCCTCAACAAACTCACGGATCAATTGCTGCATCGGCGCGGTGAACTTGTCGAACCCGATGGAGTCGTCGATGAGTTCGCGGGCCTGCTCGACGGACAGCGGCTCGTAATTCGAGAAGAAATTGCCAGGCGCAGCGAAATCCTGTTCCGTTTGCTTGTCGTAGCCCCGGTGAATGGCATCGTCCGGCCGCTGGAACAACCGATACTCGCAATTCGCCGTGAATTTGACGGACGGGTTTTGATACTGCGGGTTGAGACCCGCCAGCCGGTCCACGGGCACGATCATCGATGCGGTGATGTCGTCTTCCATCGACAACTTGGCAGCTGGATGAAAATCTTTCCGCAACCCGAATGTCCGCCACGAACCATCCAGCTCGTAGCCCACCCGCGCGTAGTTGGCCACCAGCTTGTGGTTCTGGAATTTCAGTTCGTTGCCGGGCGTGCCGTTGATGATGTCCACGCTGAAGAGTTCGGGCCAGCCGTCGCCCATCTCGGGTTTGTAGTAGCGTTTCACGACGAACACGAGTTCCTTGACGTATTGGGGGATCGAAGCCAGCCATTTGTTGTACTCGTCGGTGAACTCCTGCGACGGGGTGAGCAATTTGATCACGGAGCCGAGGGAGCGTTCCGGGCTGAGGACCGGTCGGCTGTCTCTCTTCTGCGCGGATTTCTCGCGGAAGCGGCCCGAGTAGTCGCGTTTGATCAGCTTGTTGACAAGCTCAAACTCGCGATGGAAATCAGCCACGAACACCGGCCCCTGGATGATGGCATCGGAGATGGATTTGGAAATCTCGGACTTGCCCCCGCCCGAGACGGTGGACGGTTTGTGGCAAAACGTGGGTTCGGCCACCGTTCCAATGAGTCGCCAGGAACGTCCGCCAGGCGGTTTTTCCAGATGCACCTTATAACCGGAAGGACGGACGTAGGTCTTGCCGTAGAGGAGCTTGATGTGTTGCAGTTCGCCCTCGTACGTCCAATTGACAGTTTGCTTGTGCAGGTCGAAGAGCACGTCTTCCGACACATAGACAATGTCGGGAAAACGTTTGTCGATCGCGTACCCCTCCGGCTTTACATCCATAATCTCCCCAAACAGGGAAATCATCTGCGGGTAATTGTGGTCCAGACGCGGCACGTGCAGGTGGCCGCTGAATTCCTCTCCCAGGTCGTAGCTCGTATAGACGAGGCAACCGCCCGCGTGTTCCTCCTCGCACATCCCATAGAGGTTTGCAGAATAGCTGATCTGCGTCTTCACCTCTTTCTTGCAGTACCCAAAATAGTTGTCAGCAATGATCGTGACCATCACACCCCGCGCATCGCGACAGGTCACCTTGAACGCGGCTCCATCATTGTATGGTTCTGCGTCCGACCGCCAGCACATGCCGTCGCGACGCTGTCGCTCCGTGGCTTCGTCCCACGAAGGAAGCCCAATCTCCTTCTTGGTCACTTTGACCAGGTGCGGCGCGAGGATCACGCAGCCCGTATGCCCCGTCCAGTGTTCCACATCCAGCGCGGCATCGTTCTCCGGCAAGAACGGGTCACCCGCGTTTCCGAAGATGCTCTCCACAAAATCAAGGTTACTGACCAGGGTGCCCGGCACAAAGAAGCGGATCTCCATCGATTTTTCCGGCGAAAATCCATCGACACGCGGGCAGACGATCGGTCGCAACAGCAGCGAGACGAAACACTCCGCCTGGTCCGGGCCGCGAACTTGTGAATGGCAACCGCAACATTTCTCGTGGCGGCGACAGCGCCCGCCGCAGGAGGTTCGCGAACGCAGCCTTCGGCACGGCGCGTTTGTCGTCGGGGATCGGCAGGCCGCCTTCGGCAACGTGAAAAATACCCTGCGTGGTGCGCCGGTCACTCCGGGGATTGTGAAGGACGCCCTGCTTGACCCGATAGGATTGGACGAGGTCCGAAACAAACTCGTCACGGTCCGGGCGGCAACGAGAGCGCGCGGGCGAGGCCATAACGATCGAGGACGAAGACCCGCGAAGGCAGGCGGACCGTCGTGGCCGTGTCTCGAAGATGGTCGTTTAGGAAATCCTGAATGCGCTGGTCTGCGGGGCAGAGATAATCCGCCAGCAGGCGGTCCGTTTCCCGTTGGTGAAGCAGCAGGGTGTCGGTCAGTTCTGCCAACTCGGGGTCCGAGTCCGAGGCCACCGTGGGACACCCCATCAACGCCAGTTTCAGGTTGATGTACAGCATGGTCTTCTTGTCCCAGACATCACCAGACGTCCGGCCCAACCCTACGGATTTTTCTAGATTCATGGTTCGCCTCCCGACGCCACCACGTCCACCGCCACTCTCACCACATGATCACCGCCTCCGAGGATCACGCCGCGAACGGGGCTCACGTCATTAAAATCGCGTCCCCATGCCAGTGTGATGTGTCGATTGGCCGGCACCAGGTTGTTCGTGGGATCCACGTTGGTCCAACCCGTGCCCGGGCTGTATACCGACACCCACGCGTGCGGGGGGCGCGGCAAACGGTCGATGTGGCCGGCCATGGCATTCACCTGGAAGGCCAGAGAGCGTGGGTTGCCCTCGTCAGCCAGCAGAAGATCGAGAACGGGAGCAAGCTGGGCCTGGGTATAGTAGCGGCGTCGATAGGTCATCGAGCTGTCGGCAATCTCGAGCAGTGGTTCCAATACGGCATCGCTCGCGCCCGCAGCCGACAAGGCCGCGCGCACCAGATGGACCAAATTGACCGACCGCTCCAGTCGTCGTCCGATGTCGAGGAATCGCCACCCGTTTCCCCGGGTCATGTTCTCCATTTCCATTCCGCTGAACGCCGCCAACTCCATGATGGTGCGGTTCAACAACGCCAGCGCGGCATCCAACTGCACCCGCACGTTGGGTGTCCGCACGCCATGGTGAAGTTGGTTGAGGATGCGCCACGTGTCAACCGACAATCGGTCACGCACGATGGAAGCGAGGCGGCGGAGTTGGTTCAACGTCTGGCGCAGGCGGCCTTGGCGACGCAGCTTGAAGATCATCGCCAGGATTTCCTGCTTGAATTCCGCGAGTGCGACGCATTCGCCGAATCGGCGCGGCAATAAATCCATCGCGGCCACGGTCTGCAGCAGCGCATGATAACTCGGGCGTACCGGCCGAGCCTGATTCATTGTACAGACAAGTCTAGACGGAGCCACGAGGCTTCTCAATGATGTTTTTTGGGGCAGAATGGGCAAATCCCGCCGCGCGAGGCGGTCAGGCCAACACTGGCAATGGATGGTTACGAACCGTGACAACGTCAGCGACTGACAACTCTGCTGACAGGCCTCGGGTTCTTGCCTGCGAATCGCCTGAATGTGCGGCGAAAGTCGTTTGGGTGTTTGAAACCCAGCGCGGAAGCAACCTCACTGACGGACAATCGGTCTGTCTTCAACAACTCGCGCGCTTTCTCCACCTTCAGACGCTGGTGATGAACAAAGGGTGATTCTCCGTGTTGCCTCTGAAACATACGAGTGAGGGTCGTCGGAGATATTTGTAGATACTCGCAGAGGGCGCTGGTCAGGTTGTGCTCCATGAGGTTCTGGGCCATCCAACGGAGGGCCAGTTCCATCCTCACCGATGGTTCGGGTGGCTGAGTCTTGTGGCGGACGAGCCGCGCCACGGTGATGTCGATCGCCAAGTGCAACTGCTTGATCACGAGATTCGTCAACTCATCCGGTCGCTCGACTTCCTCCCGACATTGCGCATGAAAATTCTCCAGCTCTCGCCGGAGGCGAGCGCCTATCGTCCACTGTCGATACTTACCGGGGCCTACGGTCAGGTCCCAGCAGCGCGGCGCGGTGCGCCAAATCCACACCAGAAGATCCGAGACACCATCCGGTCGATCCAGCCAACCGCTTGCACAGTCCGGGTCGATCACCAGGAAATCACCCGGATTCAAAACTTTCCGTTGATGCTCCGACACCAAAGTTGGTTTACCTCGCTTCACCAACACATAATGCCATCCAGGATGGCAGGAGACCGGAATTGGATGCTGGCCGTAGAGACGGTGCCCCCAGGCCAGATACAGCAGATCCAGTTGCGCGCTCTCTGGACAAACCCATCGAGGACGCCCCGGTGGCGGCAGATGTAAAGCCTTCTGAATAGCATTCATAGACACACGATAATAGCTACAGATATCATGATAAATGATGCTACTACGATTGTTTCCATGAGAAAAGTGTTTTCATGCGCCGTCAGCCAGCCAATTCACACCCGGCGTTGATATGACTAGTGACAATCATCACCATTGGATAGCGGGATATCAGGATGAGTCTTTGGGTCAACATCAACAGCACCACAGATGCCGGCGTTCGCAGATTCATGAGGCCGGTCTGCGCAGAATCTGCGCGCCTCCGTTGCATTTAAGCAGAGTTTGCGCAGCACCGCGGTCGCTTTCCCTTGGTTTCATTGGCTTTTCTGCAATGGCACGTTCCGTGCAATAGCGTAAGCCGCAGCTTGCGGGCAGCATCATCGAGGCCGCCCAGCAATCGATTCGACGTGAACCAAAACAACATATGGCTACAGAAGGAGATTCGTAAAATGAAGCTCGGAACAATCTTGGGAATCTGCGGGTTCACCGCAGCCCTCTGTTTGAGCGCCGGCACGCTTTTGGCGCAGGATAACAGCAATTCAAATGCAAATGGTGGCGGAGGCCAGGGTCGTCGTGGCGGTGGTGGCAATTTCGACCCCGCGCAATTCCAACAGCGCATGTTGGACAACGCCCGGGAGCGGCTCGCGTTCACCAATGACACCGACTGGGCGGCAGTCCAACCCCTCGTGCAAAAGGTATTCGATGCGCGTCGCGAGGTAGGTATCCCCGGCATGAATATGATGCGACGGGGTGGCGGCGGGGGAGACAATGCCCAGGGCGGTCGCCGCGGCGGGTTCTTCGGTGCGCCCAGTCCGGAGGCCGAGGCGTTGCAGAAGGCCATCGACGACAACGCCCCCGCCGCGCAAGTGAAGGCCATGCTTGAGAAATACCGCGCGGCGCGCAAAGACAAGGAAACCAAGCTTGCGCAGGCGCAGGAAGACCTTCGTAAAGTGCTTACGGCCCGACAAGAGGCGCAAGCCGCCCTGTTGGGATTACTGAACTAAACGATCGGTCCGGAGAGAAGCTGGCGGTTTGTGCCATGAGCGAAACGTTCACCCAAGACTCGCCCCCGAAGCCGTTGCTGGAGCGGATGGTATCCGAAAAGCAACTGTCCGCTACGGATGCGGACGCTCTGGTTCGCGCGAAGCATGCTGTGCAGAGCGAGGAGGATGTTTTGCAGTGGTTGGCCAAGGAGTATGGACTCTCGTATACCACCCTGGAAAATATCGAACCCGATCGCCAGCTTCTCTCCCTATTTCCCGCCCGAATCCTTCTTAAGGAGCAACTGCTTCCCCTGCGGCGCTTGAACGGCTCCGCCGAGGTTGCCACCAGCCGGCTGTTCGCCACCCAGGGACTCGACTCGCTGAAGACGCTCACGGGCCTGAGTCTCAAACCCGTTCTCGCGTCGATGGAAGCGATCCAGCGCGAAATCAAGAAGCATCTCGGCGTCGGTGCCGACACCATCGACACGTTGCACGAAGAGAAATCGTTTCAGGTCGTCGATGACGACATGGACGACACCAATCTCGATGCCGCCGCCGAAGACGAAGCTTCCATTATTCACTTTGTCAATCAGGTGTTGCGCGACGCCATCGATTTGCGGGCCTCGGACATCCATCTCGAACCGTTTGAAGACGAATTTCGCATTCGGTACCGCATCGACGGCGTGTTGCAGGAAATCCCTGTCCCTGCGCAGCTCAAACGTTTCCAGCCCGCCATCGTCTCGCGCGTCAAGATCCTGAGTCATCTCAACATCGCGGAGAAACGGCTGCCCCAGGACGGCCGCATCAAAATCCGCATTGATGAAGCCGAGGTCGATATCCGCGTCTCCGTCATTCCGATGCTGCATGGCGAAGCGGTCGTCATGCGGTTGCTCCGCCAAAACGCGACCCTGCGTGGGATGAACGAGCTGGACATGGAAGACCGCGAACTCGCGAGCTTCCGGCGAATCCTCCAGTTGCCGCATGGGATTATTCTGGTCACGGGCCCGACCGGGCAGCGGCAAGACCTCGACGCTGTACACCGCGCTGAATGAAATCAATGACGCCCTCCGCAAGATCATCACCATCGAAGACCCGATCGAATATCAGCTCAAGGGCGTCAACCAAATCCAGGTTTCGGAAAAGGCTGGTTTAACCTTTGCCCGCGGGTTGCGTTCGATACTCCGTCACGATCCCGACGTGATTCTCATCGGCGAAATCCGCGATCAGGAGACAGCCCAAATCGCCGTGCAAGCGTCGCTGACCGGCCATTTGGTGTTCTCGACCTTGCACACCAACGACGCGCCCGGAGCCCTGACCCGCCTCGTGGACATGGGCGTCGAGCCGTATCTCGTCGCCTCGTCGCTGGAGGCCGTGCTGGCGCAACGTCTCGTGCGCGTCCTGTGCGCCCATTGCAAACAAGAAGACCGTTCGCCCACGGCACAGGCCTTCAAGGCCAGCGTGGGGATCCCGGCCAACGTGGCGATTTATCGCTCGGTTGGCTGCCGCGAATGCCGGAATACGGGCTTCTACGGTCGCCACGCGATTTTTGAATGGATGGACACCGACGAAGACATCCGGCAATTGATCCTGAAGAGCGCATCCTCGGACCAGATACGCGATACCGCCCGCCGCGCCGGAATGCGCACGCTGGCCGAAGACGGCTGGCGTCTGGTGGCGCGGGGGATCACGACTGTCGAGGAAGTGTTAAGCGTGACCACCGCCAAGGAAGTGGCCCGCACAACCAAACAGGAATCACCGAACCCGGCTCCGGCGGTGAGTCCGGCCGCAGGGTAATTCCCAAACATGCCCACGTTTCATTACAAGGCATTGCAGACCGATGGCGCCGTCGCCGAAGGCCAGTTGGAGGCCACAGGACGGCCCGACGCGTTTCGTCAGATGGAAGGACTCGGGTTGCGCCCGGTCAGCCTCTCGGAAGGCGCGGCGACAGAGAAGAAGGACGGGCCGAGCCTCGGGAACCTCGGGGATATTTCGTTCAAGTTTCAGTCCCAGCGCGTTTCCGCCAAGGCATTGGAAAACTTCACGCGATTGCTCTCCAGTTTGCTGGCGGCCGGCGTGTCGTTGAGCCGGGCACTCGTCATTCTCTACTCGGAAGCCTCCACCCCCGCGGCGGCGGCAAAATGGAAGGAAATTCACGACCTGGTGATCGACGGCATGCCGCTGGCGGAAGCGATGGCCAAGTCGCCGGACGTTTTCCCGCGCGTGTATGTGGCCATGGTGCAAGCTGGCGAGACGGGTGGCTTTCTGGACGTGGTGCTGGCGCAAATCGCCGATTTTCAATCACGCGAAAAGGAACTGCGCTCGAAGGTGACCAGCGCCATGTTGTATCCGACCATCCTCCTCGTGCTCGCGCTGGGGGTGTTGACGTTTCTCCTCGTGTACTTCATTCCCAATTTCCAAAAACTGTTCCAGGGATTCGGTGGTTCGCTCCCAGTGCTGACGCAGATGATTATTGCCGCCAGTCACATCGTGCGCTCGTATGGACTGTTCGTTTTCGCGGGCCTCGCCACGGCCGGGTTCATGGTCCGCAACTGGTTTGCCTCGGAAAAAGGGCGGCGTGTCTGGGAGGGAACGATCCTGCGCCTGCCACTGGTGGGGCCGCTGGTCGCGGAATTTGCCATGGCACGCTTTTGCCGGATGCTGGGCACGTTGCTTGGGGCCGGCGTGCCGCTCGTGCAGGCACTGAACGTCGCGCGGAAATCCATCGGCAACCAGATTCTTGTTCACGCGGTTTCCACGTCCATCGAGCGCGTACAGGAAGGCGAGCGCCTCGGGCAAAGCCTGGCGGAGTGCCGCGGGTTGTTTCCCGGTTCCGTGCTGGAAATGGTTTCCGTCGCCGAGGAAAGCGGACGGTTGGACACGGAATTGATCCGGGTCGCCAACGTGACCGAGGGCGATCTCGACCGGCAGTTGAAAACCGCGGTTGCCTTCGCGGAACCGCTGATGCTGTTTCTCATCGCGGGATTCATCGGCACCATCTTCATCGGGATGCTGCTGCCAATCTTCACCTTGCAACAATACATCAAATAACCCCCACACCATTATGAAGAACATCTCTCGTACATTCACTCGCGTTCGCCGGGAGCAACGCGCGTTTACCTTGGTCGAATTGCTGCTCGTGCTGGTCATTCTCGGCACCTTGGCAGCCATCGTTCTCCCAAAATTCTCCGGCGTGTCCCAGCGCGGCCGCGTGACGGCGGCGGCCACGCAGATTTCCACATTCAAGACGGCCCTCGACGCGTTTGAAGTGGACATGGGGTATTACCCGAAAGGCCGAAACGGGCTGGTGGACCTGATCCAGCAACCGCGCGACGCCGCCAACTGGCACGGGCCGTACCTTCAAAGCGACTCGATTCCCAAAGACCCGTGGGGCAACGATTATCTGTATGAGTGCCCCGGAAAACATAATCCCAGTTTCTACGATATATCGTCGGCGGGACCGGACGGTCGGTTCGGCACCGACGACGACATCTGCAATTGGACAATCCGAAGATGAGTCGGCGGATCAAACAACGTGACACCCAAAGCCTTCAACCGGCATTTACCTACTGCGGCGGGTTTACCTTGATCGAACTGGTCCTTGTCATGGCGCTGCTGGTCGTCGCGATTTCTGTGACGGCGCCGGCGTTGTCCCGGTTTTTCCGCGGGCGCACGTTGGATTCGGAGGCGCGACGGTTGTTGTCCCTGACGCGTGCGGGACAAGGCCGGGCGGTCTCCGAGGGAGCATCTGCGCTGTTGTGGATCGATGCGTCACAGCACGAGTACGGCTTGGAATTGGAGAATGCGCCCCGCACGGGCGATCCCCGAGCCGAAGATTTCACTATTGCGGATGGCCTGCAGGTGGACGCGGTCAACGCCGTGCCGATTTCGGTGGGGGGACGGAAATTGCCCGCAGTCCGGTTTTTGCCCGACGGAACGATTGACGAGTCCAGTCCATCGACCCTGCGTCTCGCGGGGGCGGATGGAACACTTTTATGGTTGATCGAACAAACCAATCACATGACCTATGCCATTCAGAACACCAATCGCTAGGAAGCCATCCCAACGGTGCGCGGAGGCCGGCTTCACGCTCGCCGAGGTGTTGGCGGCGCTGGCGTTCATGGCCATCGTAATTCCGGTGGCTGTCGATGGCTTGCGCATTGCCAGCGCGGCGGGCGAACTCGCCGTGCACAAGGCCGAAGCCGCGCGAGTGGCCGAACGCGAGCTGAACGAGATCGCCGTGACAACGGCCACAGGGGGAATCACCGCCCAGAACGGGACCGTTCAAGAGGGTGGACACGACTACCAGTGGAAGTTGCACAGCGAGCTTTGGCCGCAGGATTCGATGCAACTCCTGACCATGGAAGTGACCTTTACCTCGCGCGACCGGGCGTATGCGACGCGCCTGAGCACATTGGTGAATTTGCCGCAGCAATGAAAATTAACCGTCCAGCACAACCAAATCGCTGCCGACCTGTCCACCAGGGGGGATTTACCCTGATGGAGTTGATGTTGGCCATGGGGGTTTGCGCCATCGTCCTGGCGGCGATCAATGGCGTGTTTTTTGGCGCGTTGCGTCTGCGCGAAGCCACGATTCGGGCAGTGGATGAATCGGAACCCGCGCAACTGGCGCTGACCACGATGCGTAGTGATTTGCAGTCGGCGATGTCGCCGACAACCAACGGCGTGATGACGGGCGATTTTCGGGTGGGGGACATCACCAGCGCCGGCATGAATCAGAATGTGTCCATCGAGCTGTACACCACCACCGGCGCGCTCCATGAAAACGAGCCGTGGGGGGATGTCCAGTGTGTTACGTATGAGCTCCGGCCAGTGAGGGGCGGCGCCGGAAACCAGGGCCAGGATTTGGTCCGTAGCGTCACCCGGAATCTCCTCGCGACGATCACTCCGGTGCCGGAAGACCAGTGGATGCTGGGCCACGTGCAAAACCTGACATTCGATTGTTACGACGGCACGCAATGGCGCAATTCCTGGGACACGACCGTGTCCGACACCAATTTGCCAATTGCCGTCCGCGTCACCATCCAGTTGGCGGGAGAAGGCCCCGGCGACCCGCGCGCCCGGGAACCGATCGTTCTGACGGTGCCGATTGATTCCCAGTCGCGCACCAATCAGGTGCCGACCGCCGGAAGCTGAATGACATGAAGCGTTGCTGCCTACAACACGTTGGTCAAACGCAAGCCGCCGACTCTCGCGGAGGCTCGATATTGGTCATCGTCCTGTGGGTTACGCTTGGATTGGTCAGCATCGCGCTGTATTTCGCGCACTCAATGGCCATGGAGTTGCGGGCGTCGGACAATCGCGCCAGCGCGGTCGCGGCTGACCAGGCCATTGAAGGCGCGGCGAGGTATGTCGAGTACGTCCTCACCAACTATGCCACGAACGGGATCATGCCCGACCTCACCGAGTATCAGGCGGAAGCCGTGCCGGTGGGGAATGCGCACTTCTGGATCATCGGACGGGACAACAGCTATCCCGTGGCCCACCCCGATCAGGTGGCCTTTGGTTTGGTGGATGAGTCGTCAAAGTTGAACCTCAACACCGCCTCGACCAACACCCTCGGGATGCTGCCGCGGATGACTGCGGACGTGCTCAACGGAATCCTCGACTGGCGCAACCCGAATAGCAACGGTGGGACCGAACTCTACTACGCGATGGCCCAACCGCCCTATCAACGCAAGGGCGCACCGTTTGAGACCGTTGACGAACTGCGGCTGGTGTATGGAACGACGATGGACATCCTTGTCGGCGACGACCTGAATCGCAACGGGGTGCTGGACTCGAGCAAACCGGACGAAGACGGCAACGGTCAGGTTGACCCGGGGATTATCGAATATCTCACGGTGTATAGCCGCGAGCCGAACGCTCACAGCGACGGCACCGCGCTTGTCAATATCAACAACCGTACGCAGCTCCAAACCTTGTTGCGGAGTAATTTTGGGGGCGGACGCGCCAATTCAATTATCAGCCGACTATTCCCGACTGCTGGAGGAACAGGGACAAGGACGAACACCCCCGCGACGGGGACCACCTCCACGATAAGGCCCACCGTCCCCTTGAACGGATTACTGCAGTTTTATATACGCAGCGGGCTGAGTGAAACCGAGTTTGCGGAAATCTATCCCGATATTACCGTCGGCACGACCCCCTACGCGCCCGGACGCGTGAACATCAACACCGCCGATGTGACCGTGTTGTCCTGCCTTCCTGGAATGGATCAGGGTAGCGCGCAGCAAGTGGTCAGTTATCGGCAGTCCAATCCCAACAATCTAGGGACGATCGCCTGGATCGTGGATGCGCTGGGAAGAGGCAGCGCGGCGATCCAGGGTCTCGAAGGGGGCGATTACATCACCACGCGGAGCTTTCAATTTGCGGCCGACATCGCAGCGGTGGGCCCGTATGGACGCGGTTATCGTCGGGTCAAATTCATATTCGACATCAGTGACGGCACGGCAAGGATTCTTTATCGACAGGACCTCACTCGTCTCGGCTGGGCCCTCGGCCAGGATGTCCGCCAGACGATGTTGGGCAAGGAGGCGTCATAATGGATTGGCTGGATTGGAAGTCATGGAAGCGGCAGGGCCATTCCTCCGTGTTGGCTTTGTCGCTGGACGGGGGTCGTTTGGAGGGGGTTGTGTTGCATCGCACCAACGGCTCGCTGCAAGCGCGGCAGGCGTTTTCCGAAGCCTTATCACTCGATCCATTGACGGCGGACACCGAACTCGTGAGCCGGGAAATTCGGAATCATCTGGACGCGGCTGGCGTGCGCGAGCGGCATTGCGTTGTCTGTGTGCCGCTGAAGTGGGCGCTGGTCGTGCAGGTGGAATTGCCCGAATTGCCCGAGGCGGATGTGGCCAGCTTTCTGCAAATCGAGGCGGAGCGCGGATTCCCGTGCGATGTCGCCACGTTGCGGTTGGCCACGTCGCGGTGGCAGGCCCCGTCCGGAAAGCAGTACGCGATGCTGATTGGGATTCCCGAAAATCACCTTGCCCTGCTGGAGCGGGTCCTGCAGGGCGCCAGATTAAAGGCGGTCAGTTTCTCTCTTGGTATCGCCGCCCTCCGGCCACCCAACGTCGGGTCTGCCGGCGGCGCAGTAACACTGGCCATTGGAGAAGACGACATTGATTTGCAAATCACCTGCGGCGGAGGCGTGGGCGCATTGCGGGCGTTGGAAGGCGCGCTGGAAATCGAAGGCACTCGCAAGTTTCTCCATTCCGACGTCGTGGCGCGCGAAGTGCGCATCACCCTCGGGCAACTGCCGTCGGAATTCCGCGAAACCGTCCGCAGCGTCGGTATCTTCGGCCCGGCCGACCTGGCCGGGGAACTGGCCAACGAAATCGAGGCGCCACTGGCCGCGATGGGACTGACCGTGGAATTGGTCACAGGGTATTCACCGGGAGAATTTGGTGTCGAGCTTCCCGCGGGGGCAAGGGTTTCCCGCGCGTTCAGTTTCGGGGCGCGCTACCTGACGCGCCAGGCAGCGCCATTTGAGTTTCTGCCGCCCAAAATTGCGCCGTGGCAGCAATTGGCGGCACGCTATTCTTCCAGCCGGCTTCGCATGGCGGGAGCCACCGCGGTCGCGGTCGCGCTCCTGATGGCAGGACTGTTTTCGATTCAACAATGGCAACTCACCTGGTTGCGCTCACGCTGGGGGGCGATGTCACAGAAGGTGGAAGAACTCGATGGCTTGCAACAACAAATCCGGCAGTATCGCCCGTGGTTTGACCGGTCCTTCCCCAGTTTGAGCGTGTTGCGGGAGTTGACGCTGGCGTTTCCCGAGGACGGGGTCGTCTCAGCCAAGACCGTGGAAATCCGCGATGCCAACACGGTGACCTGTTCGGGTACGGCGCGGGACAACGCCGTGCTATTGAGGACGCTGACCCAGTTGCGCTCCACGAGCGGAGTAACCGCCCTGAAAGTGGACCAGATCCGCGGCAAATCCCCGATGCAATTCACGTTCGATTTTCAGTGGGGCGAAGGAGGCAACAGTGCCAATTAACCAGCGCCAACGACTCCTGGCCATCCTCGCCATTTCCGGCCTCGGGCTCCTGATTTCCGACTGGTTTGTGTTCACGCCCCTGACGCATCTCTGGCAGGCGCGCTCCAAAAAAATCGCCGAACTCCGCCAGGAAATCGCCCAGGGGTCGTCGCTGCTGCAGCGGGAACACCTCATTCGCCGTCGCTGGGATGAAATGCGAACGAACACGCTGACAAACAACGCCTCGCTGGCCGAGCAGCAGATGCTCAAGGCGGTGGATACGTGGTCCCAGCAGAGCCGCGTGAGTGTTACGTCGATCACACCTCAATGGAAACACGATGCGGATGACTACATGACGCTGGAATGTCGGGTGGATGTCACGGGGGACATGGAGACGTTGGCGCAATTTCTGTACGCGGTCGAGAAGGGACCGATGGCCCTGAAGGTGGTATCGGCAGAGTTGAGTTCGCACGACACCATCGGCCAGCAGTTGAGCCTGGCACTGGAAGTCAGCGGCCTCGTCCTGACACCACAAACCCAATGAACCGGAAACCAACAATTATCGGAAACACGCGCCGCCCGTGGAAGATTCTGGCGATCACGGCGCTGGTGATGACCGGAGGCTTCACTGCCCGGGCCCAGCAGACGAACCGCGCGAGCGAGGCGGACTTCTCCAGTTTCCAGGTCATTAGCGAGAGGAATATTTTCAACCCGAACCGGACCGCACGACATAAGCGCGGGAACCGGCCGCAGCCGGTGGCGGATGCGTTTTCCCTGGTTGGCACGATGAGCTACGCCAAGGGTACATTCGCGTTTTTTGACGGCACGAGTTCCGAATACCGAAAGGTCGTGACAAACGCCGAGGCGATTCCCGGTTACAAGGTGACCGACATCACGCCATCGACCGTGAAACTCGCGAATGGTGACAAGCAGCTGCTGATGAAGGTCGGGACACAAATGCGGCGCGAAGAAAAAGGGTCCTGGCAGTTGGCGGCCACAAGTGAATTGCCAGTCGAGACGACGGAGAACGCGGATGCGGCGCCAGCCGAGCCGTCCGCCAGCGATTCCGACAGTGGGGGCAACGATGTCCTCAAACGGCTGATGAAACAGAGAGAACAGGAGTTACAATGAGAACCACCGTTTTTCGAGTTCTGGCCGCCGGTTGTGTTTGGGGGGGTGTGCTGGCAACGCACGCGCAAACCGGGCAATCACCGGCTCTCGAACCACAGCCGCCCGAGAGCGTGAGCAACAACGTGCCCGCACAGGCGGAACCCCCGGCCGCCGCGCCGCAACCAGAGGAAACACAAGCCCCTGAGGCGGACCAGGGCATGGCAACGTCCCCGTCGTCCGCCCAACCCGAACCCGCGACGGGGAATTCATCTACCGCTGCGGAACCCAGCGCCGCCGGTGAGCAGGCCGCGGCTTCAGCCGCATCCACGCCGGAGAACACAGACGTTGGCAAGGGCTTGTACCTGAATTTTCACAACGCGCCAATCGATCTGGTGTTGAGTTATCTCAGCGACGCCGCAGGCTTCATTATCGAAGTGGATACCCCTGTAAAGGGCAAGGTGGATGTGTGGAGCACGCATCCCGTGACGAAGGATGAGGCGGTAGATTTGTTGAACTCCATGCTCAACAAGAATGGATACGCCGCTATTCGAAACGGGCGAACGTTGACCATTGTGAGCAAGGACGAAGCGATCCATGGTGATATCCCGGTCAAGACCGGCAACAACCCGGACGCGATCCCGAAAAATGACGAAATCGTCACGCAAATCATCCCGATTCGGTTCGTGGAAGCCGAGCAACTGGTAAAGGACCTGTCGCCGATGGTGTCCTCGCACGCGACCATCGTCGCCAATGAAGCCGGCAACTCCATCGCCGTGACCGATACCCAGGCCAATATTCGGCATCTGGTGGAAATTATCAAAGCGATTGATTCGAGCGCCGAAGACGAGACCGAATTGCGCGTGTTTCATTTGAAACACCACGACCCGACCGAGATCGCCAACCTCTTGACCGGACTGTTTTCCGGACAGGGTAACACGGGCGGCAGCCAGACCCCGATACGGTTCGGCGGTCCTGGTGGCGGCGGCTTCGGCGGTCCCGGCGGTGGCTTCTTTGGCGCGTTGGCCGCACGTGCGGCGGCGGCCCAGACGGCGGCGCAACCACCAACGGTCAGGCGGCCCGCATCAAGAAGCGGCAAGAGGTCGTTGCCGTGGCCGATCCGCGCACGTCCTCCGTGGCGGTCACCGCGTCGAAGGATATGATGGAACAAATCGCGAGCATGGTCGAGCAACTCGATCAGGATTCGCCGAGAGTGCCCCACGTGAGCGTTGTTCATCTGGAAAACGCCGATCCGCAGCAAGTGGAACAGGTGCTGCAAGACATGTTCCAGAGCAGCCAGACCTCGCGGAGCAGCCAGACACAGCAGAGTCCGCTGCAGACCCGAATTCAACAGAATGCCGGCACCACGACCACCAGCTCGGGACTGGGAAGCTCGGGCCTGGGATCGTCGCGCGGCGGACTCGGAGGAACTTCGTTTTGAAGAACGTGCAATCCCAAGCGCGTAATCGCAAGGAACCTATGAATACCAAATTCTTGAATTCGACATGGTGGCTCGCGGTCGTTCTTGGCCTTTGTCTGTGTGCACCGAACGGTGTTCACGCCCAACAGCAGGCGCAGCGTACCGCCGGCGGAGGCGGGTTCGGTGGCTTTGGTGGCGGAGGCGGAAACGCCAATCGTGGCGGTTCGACCACTACCGGTAGCCAGCAATACAACGCCAACGGCGCGGTGGGCAACGCCACGATTTCCTACGACCCGGATACGCACAACATTACGATCATGGCCGACGATGATACCACCCGAAATATCAGCGCTGTCATTTCCAACCTTGACCGGCCGCAACCCCAGGTCCTGATTAAAGTCGTGTTCATGCAGGTCACGCACAGCGACGCCACGGACATCGGCGTGGAAGGCGGCTGGATGAGGGGGATCGGCGCGTCGATGACAGGAGCCGTGGCCAATTCGTTCGGCCTGTCCGGGCTCGGTTCCGGCACCGGGTCCAACGCATCCGTGGCGAATATCTATGGGATGCCGATCTCGAGTTTTTCAGCCATTGCACCGTACACGGCGGGAGCCGGCGCGGGGATGTATCAGATTTTGGGGAACGATTTTCAGGCGACACTGCGCGCGATTGCGCAGGCGGGAAAAGCCGAGGTGCTCTCGCGTCCGTCCATTCTGGCCCGGAACAACCAGCCGGCGAGCGTCGTTGTGGGGCAATATGTCCCGTTGATCACCAGCGTGAGCTATAACTCGATCTCCGGCGCGCCGATCAATTCCGTGACATACACAGACGTGGGAATTATCCTGACAGTGACGCCTTATATTACAAGTGACGGCATGGTCGAGATGATCGTGGCGCCGCAGACCTCATCCATTGATCCGACCCTGACGGTTCCCATCGCCTCAGGCGTGAACGCGCCGGTCATCGACACGGTTGCGGCCAACACCGTGGCCATCACGCCCAACGGGCAAACTGTTGTCATCGGCGGCCTGATGCAGCGTGACAAGTCTTCCACCGAGCAGAAGATTCCCATCTTGGGGGATATTCCCTTTCTCGGGAATGTTTTCAAGCGGAGGGTCGCCAGCAATTCCCGTGAGGAACTCTTAATTTTTCTGACGCCGTACGTGATCCAGGCGCCAACGCAATTGGCGGCGCTCACCGCCAGTGAACGGGCGCGCTCATTGACTCCCAAGTCGTATTCCGAGCAGGAATTGGATAGATTCCTCGACAAGATGCCGACAAAACAATCAAAAGGCGGAAAGTCGGGCTCCTCCGCCACCGTTCAATAACGAGTCAACATGGAACGCCGCGCATGGACATAGGCCGCCGCAGCACGCTGATCTATGGATTACTGCGGCCGCATGGGTCTTGGTGTTGGCGTGGCAGACGGCCGAGCATTTCCGTGTGCGCCGCGCCGCACGGGCGCAGTTGATCTACCGGGCCCAGGACATTTCCACCACGCTCGGCATTGTGCTTCGGTCGCAGCGTCGTTTCGGAGTCCTTTCCAAGGAACGGTTGGAATCCGCGCTCCACGATCTGGTCACGGCCCGGTGAACTGAACGGGATCGCCCTCCTCAATGCCGGCGGGGAAATCGTCGCCTCGGCCGGCATGATAGCCGGATTTCCAAACCAAAGGGGTCGAGGCACCCGCCGAGCGCTGGGACAAACAAACGGTCACGTTGATGAACCTCGTGGACCTGGGCACCAACGTG
>CAVYAC010000119.1:0-28548 GCA_963766065.1 uncultured Verrucomicrobiae bacterium | reverse complement strand
TGGACAACTTGACCTTCGAGTTCATCCCCGAACCGTCCTCGCTCCTGCTCGCCGCCCTCGGCGGCGTATCCCTCGTCGCGTTCGTCCGACGCAAGCGCGGGTAATGCGGCGAGTTGGCATGAAAACAAGCTTGCTTCGTCCGCTCTTCGTATGCTTTGCAGTGTTCGCTCTCGTGATTTTGCTCTCGACTCCGGCCCGTTCGCAAACTGTAGTCACCTTTGATGACCTCGTGGACAACGGCGGAGGAACACCGATTCCGAATGGCTACCAAGGTCTGTCGTGGAGCAATCTTGATGTCTTAAATGCTATTATCTCGTCCAATTTGGCCGGTTACGCCAATGGGTACAACTACGGGATGGTGTCGCCTTCCAACGTGGTGTATGACCCGTTCGGCAATCCGGCCGAGGTCGATTCCGCAACCAACTTCAATTTCCTGAGTGCCTACCTGACAGGCGCATGGAACAGTAACCTGAATATACAGGTCGAGGGCTTCAACGGCACCAATCTGCTGTACAACCAGACCGTAGTGGCGAGCGCCACGAATGCCACCCTTTTCACATTCGACTATTCGGACATCAACCGTCTTTACTTCGATTCTTCCGGTGGCGAGCCTGCATTTGGCGGAACGCCACGGGAGCAGTTTGTCATGGACAACTTCACCTTCGAGTTCATCCCCGAGCCGTCGTCGCTGCTACTCACCGCCCTCGGTGGCGTAACGCTCGTCGCTTTCCTCAACGCAAGCGAACGTAGCGCCAGAAGGGCGCTCGCCATGAATATGAAAGTGCTCATGCGGTTTTATACAGTGTTCGCTCTCGTGATGTTGCTTCCGATTTCCGCCCGCTCACAGAGCGTCATCACCTTTGATGACCTCGTGGACAACGGCGGAGGAACACCCATCCCAAACGGCTACCAAGGACTGTCATGGAGCAATCTTGACGTGCTGAATGCGATTCTGCTCTCCAACTATGTCGGTTACGCTGAGGGCTACAACTACGGAATGGTATCGCCTTCCAATGTGGTGTATGACCCGTATGGTGATCCTGCCGAAATAGACTCGGCAACCAACTTCAACTTCCTCAGCGCCTACTTGACTGGGGTTTGGAATAGCAATCTGAACATTCAGGTCGAGGGCTTCAATGGCACCAATCTACTCTACAACCAGACAGTTGTGGCGAGCGCCACAAACGCGACTCTGTTCACCTTCAACTACACAAATGTCAACCGCCTCTACTTCGACTCCTACGGCGGTGAACCCGCATTCGGCTGGCCGTCACTGGAACAGTTCGTCATGGACGACATGGCCATCCAGTTCATCCCTGAGCCATCATCCCTCCTGCTGACCGCCCTCGGCGCGGTGTCGTTGTTCGCGTCATCAAACGCAAACGCGTGTAAGACTTTCTGATGCCCCCACCTTTCTCAGCGGCAGCACAACGTTACTGGCGGGCACAGTGATTCTCACCGGCACGCCGCATGGCGTCGGCATGGCGCGCACCCCACCGCTCTGGCTCAAGCCCGGCGATACCGTGACCGTGGAAATCGAGGGCATCGGCCAATTGACGAATCCCGTGCGGTCGGAAGCGTGAGTAATCCCTGCCGCCATCTCACGCGTCTCCGGACGGAAGGAGGTTCGAATTGGTTTATCTGTATTCGCTGACGCTCTTGCTCAGTGCGTGCTTGCTGTTTGTCGTCCAACCCATGATGGGCAACATGATCCTGCCATTTTTGGGAGGCGCGCCGGGGTGTGGAACACGTGCCTCGTCTTTTATCAGGCGGTCCTGTTGCTGGGCTACGCGTATGCGCATTTTTCCACGCGGTGGCTGGGCGCGCGTCGCCAGGCGGTGTTCCATGTGGGCTTGATGGCGCTGCCGCTTCTGGTGCTGCCCATGCATGTCTCCGATCAAATCCTCCGGCACCTTCCCCGTTCGGACAATCCGACCCTGTGGCTGGTGGTCTGCCTCGCGACAACCGTGGGATTGCCGTTTCTGGTCGTGTCGGCGACCGCCCCGTTGTTGCAAAAGTGGTTTGCCAGCACCGAGCATCCGCACGCGCATGATGTGTATTTCCTCTATGGCGCCAGCAACATCGGCTCGATGGTCGGGCTGCTGGGCTACATTGCTTTCCTCGAACCGACCTTTCTCCTGAAACAACAGGCCTGGCTCTGGACGTTGTTCTACGGGGGGCTTGCCGTGCTGATCATCGGTTGCGCGTTGGTTCTGTGGCGCTCGCAAGCCATCGGCGGTGCTGGCGAGAATTGCGAAACACCCGTTGCGCCCGAAGAACATGCCGTTGACCGGACATCCAACCGCGCGACCGCCATAACGCTTACGCGACGGCTGCACTGGGTGTTTCTGGCCGCGGTGCCGTCGAGTTTGATGTTGGGAGTGACCATGTACCTGACGACGGACGTGGCGCCGTTCCCGCTGTTTTGGGTCCTGCCGCTCGCACTGTATCTGCTCACATTCATACTCGTCTTCGCGCGGAAGCCGGTCTATCCACCTCCCTGGATGGGCCGCGTGCTCTGCCTGCCCGCGGTGGTGCTGACCGTCACGTTTATCGTTGAGGCAACGGAACCGGCCTGGCTGTTCGTCGTCATGCATCTGCTGGTATTTTGGACGGCGGCCATGATCTGCCATGCGGATTTGGCCAGGGACCGACCGCCGGAAAAAGAGTATTTGACCGAGTTCTATCTGTGCCTGTCTTTGGGAGGAGTTCTTGGCGGACTGTTCAACGTATTGATTGCGCCGCTGGTTTTCAAGTCTGTGCTGGAATATCCACTGGCAATCATCGTCGCCTGTTCCATCCGGCCGTCCGGGGACACCTCTTCGCAACCGCCACGCTTCCGTTGGGCAGACGTGATTTGGGCGGTGGGCATTGGCGCAGCGACGATGGCATTGATCGCCATGACCCGGTCCTTTGAAGCCAATCCAGGTCACCTGAATACGCTCTGGACCTTCGGGATCCCCGCGCTCTTGTCGTATCGATTTGTGAAACAGCCGATCCGCTTCAGCCTGTGCCTGGGAGCCATGCTTGTGGCCGGTTGCCTCGGGTACGTCGGAACGCACGGACGCGTGCTGCTGACGGAGCGCAACTTCTTCGGCGTCCTGCGAGTCACCGAGGATGCCCAGGGCAAATTCCATCAGCTGGTACACGGCAACACGCTTCACGGTTGACAAAGCCTCGACCCCGCGCGCCAATCCGAGCCGCTGGCGTATTACCACACGAGCGGCCCCATCGGACGCGTGTTTGACATGTTCACTCAACTCCGTGACGAGTCCCGCACCGACGTGGCGGTCGTCGGCTTGGGAGCCGGAGCCATGGCCTGCTATGCTCGCCCCAACCAGAACTGGACATTCTACGAAATCGAACCGGCCGTCGAACGCATCGCCCGCGACACGAATTGTTTTACGTTTCTTAAGCTCAGCCTCGCCAAAAAACTTGATGTCGTTCTCGGGGACGCCCGATTGCGCCTGAAAGACGCGCCCGATCATCACTACAACCTGATTGCCGTGGATGCGTTCAGCTCCGACGCGATTCCCGTTCATTTGGCCACGCGGGAAGCGTTTCGTCTCTACCTGGACAAGCTTGCCGAGAACGGGATTCTGGCATTCCACATCACCAATCGTCGCCTCAATCTGGAACCCGTGATGGGCAATCTGGCCCATGATGCTGGCCTGGTCGCGCTGTACGACAGGGATTTGTCGCCCGGTCCCCCGGGAAAGAACCTCCGAATGGGTCGTCATGGCCCGGCGGACGGAGGACCTGCAGGCGCTACCCGCAGCCCGTGAGTGGAAGCCGCTGCCGCCGGAACCAAACGCCAGAGTCTGGACGGATGATTTCTCCAACATCCTCAGCGTCCTCCGCTGGCGCTGAGAGCGCCCAACAAAACTTGACTTTGATCGTAGCCGCACCCTTTAGGGTGCGTGAAAACCAGATTACCTGCGCAGGCTAAAGCCTGCGGCTGCTGGTTTTGTTAGGGGCTCTAAGCCTGCCAGCCAATACGATCCTGACCTGCCGTAACAGAATTGGCGGCCCCAACGGGATTCGAACCCGTGTACCCAGATTGAGAATCTGATGTCCTAGGCCTCTAGACGATGGGGCCGCAACGATCAAACGGCAATGGAGAGAATACCGACAACACACACAAAATCAAGCCCCTTGGCGCAGGCGCGTCAAGGGCTTCCGCAATCCAAGCACGGCAACGCCGTAAGCGGCGAAATCTCCTGCGGTTCCGACTGGTCCCGGTGGGGGACAAGGATTTCGCCTGACTGAGTAAACCCGGATTTCCCGGATTCGCTTCCCAAGCCTGTGTCATTGACGTACAATGGAGCCGCACGAACAACGGCTGTGCTTGATGGTTTTTCTCGAAGTGCCCAACCCAGGCCAACCATTCGTCCCGAAATGTGACTGTCGATATGACCAAAGCGATCTCGTCCGAGTTCATCCGTCGTATTCCGAAAACCGATCTGCATGTGCATCTCGGCGGCTCGATGCGTCTTCCGACACTGATTGAGTTGGCGAAGAAACATAAGGTGAAGCTGCCGTCGTACACGGAAGACGGCATGCGGCGGCTGGTCTTCAAGAATCATTACGCCAATCTGCCGGAGTATTTGAACGGGTTTGCCTACACCCACGCGGTCATGCAAAACGCCGACAACCTCGAGCGCGTCGCGTTTGAGTTGGCGGAAGATAATCTTGCCGAAGGCGTCCGCTACCTCGAGGTCCGCTACGCGCCGCAGAATTATATCAATGAACGGCTCGACATCGAGGAAATCGTGGGCTCCGTGTACCGGGGACTTGAGCGCGCGCAGAAACGGCACAACCAAACCAGGTTGGTGGCCTCGGGCGTGGATATCCCGTTCCATTTCGGCATCATTGTGTGCGCGATGCGGTTCATTGCGCCGCAGATGTCGTATTATCACCGGCGGCTGTTCGAGATGTTGCCTTCTGCGTCGCCGAAACACGTCTGCATGACCGCCTCGATGGAGTTGGCGCGTAACGCGGTCGATCTGGCGCGCCAGAAAGGCTTGCCGGTCGTCGCGTTCGACCTGGCCGGCCCGGAAGCCGGTTACCCCGCCGACGACCACAGCCCGGCCTACCAATACGTACACAATCATTTCCTCCGCAAAACCGTTCACGCCGGCGAGGCCTACGGACCGGAGTCGATCTTTCAGGCAATCACGAAGTGTTACACGAACCGCATCGGCCACGGCACGTGGATGTTCGCCCACCACATGATTCAGAATCCGAGCATACCGGACCCCGTGGCGTACACGCAACGCCTCGCCGAGTACATCGCGAGCCAGCGCATCACGATCGAAGTGTGCCTGACCAGCAATGCCCAAACCTTGCCGCACATGCGCGACCTCTCCCGACATCCGCTCCGCCAAATGCTCGACCATGAACTTTCCGTTTCCATCTGCACCGACAACCGGCTCGTCTCCAATACGACCGTCTGCAAAGAATTGCAGATCGCCATCGATAAATTGAAAATGACCCCGCGCGAACTGCGCCACGTCATCATTGCCGGGTTCAAGGGCAGTTTCTTCCCGGGCACGTACCGCGAGAAACGGCACTTCGTCCGCCAGGTCATCAACCGCTACGAAGCGCTCGAGCGCGTGTCGGCGACGCCCTGACCTCTGAGCCGAAGGACGCCTGGAAATCAAGCACCCTGGCGCAGGCGCGTCAACAGCTTGTCGTGGATTCCGTCAAATTTCCCGTTGGAAAAAACCGCGACAACATCACGGTCATGAAGATTGGGGACCAGCCGATTGACGATCTCGTCGGCGTTGGGCGAATACTCCGCGACCCGTCCCTGGCTGCGCAGTTGGTCGATGATCGCCTGCGGGTTCAATCGCTCGTTCTCGCCCAGTTCCTGCAACCGGTCCACACGCGAAATGAACACGCCGTCGGCCAGCAAGAGCGATTCGGTCAGTTCCTGCTGAAACACGTTGCGCCGCGTCGTGTTGCTGCGCGGCTCGAACAACGCCCACACCCGCCGTCGCGGATATTTCTCCCGGATCGCCCGGATCGTCTCGGCAATCGCTGTCGGGTGATGCGCGAAATCGTCGAGCACCGTCACCCCCGCCACTTCCCCGCGCACTTCCATCCGGCGCTTGATGCCGGAACGACGAGAACCCGCGCTGGATCTGCTCGCGCGTCACGCCCAATTCCGTCGCGCACACCGCCATCGCCGCGGCATTGTGCTGGTTGTGTTCGCCGGCCATCGGCAACTCAATAACCAGCCGCGTCCGCCTTCCGAAAAACCGCACCCGGCACTGCGCGCCAGCAACCACCTCGCGCACGTTGGCATCCTCGCCGTTGGCGATGATCACTCCGCGCCGTGGCACGACGGCCACCAGTTGGCGGAACGCGCGCTTCACCGCCGCCAGATCGGGAAAAATGTCGGCGTGGTCAAACTCGATATTATTCAGGATCACCGTGTCGGGCAGGTAGTGGACGAACTTGCTGCGCTTGTCGAAAAACGCCGTGTCGTATTCGTCGCCCTCAATAATGAAACACTTCCCCTTCCCTACCCGCGCCCCGCAGCCGAAATTGTTGGGTATGCCGCCAATCAAAAACCACGGCGCCAGACCTGCCGACTCCATCACCCACGCCAGCAGCGAGGTCGTCGTCGTCTTGCCGTGCGTGCCGGCAATCACCACGGAATGTTTGCCGCGCAGAAAACCGTCCCGCACCAGTTCCGGCAACGAACACATCCGCAGCCGCTCGTCGAGCGCGCGCTCCACCTCGGGATTGCCCGCGCTTCATCGCGTTGCCAATGACGATCAGGTCGGGGTGATGGTCGAGATTCGATTCGCGATAATCCAGACAAAATGCGGATGCCGCGCGATTCAAGAAATGTGGACATCGGCGGATAGACGTTTTCGTCGCTGCCGGTCACCGTGTGGCCGAGTTCGCGGCACAGCGCGGCGACGGACGCCATCGCGGTGCCACAAATCCCCACAAAATGCATCCCGCTTCGAGCGGGACAAGCGGTATTGACCTCCTCGTTCAACATCACTAGGGTTCCCCGTGCGAGCTTGTACCAGAAATGCCGAACGCAATCAATGTTTCTGATTTTTCTCTCGCCCTCACGCTGAAATGCGGCCAGGCCTTTCGCTGGCAGCGCCACGCCGATGGCTGGTTCGTCGGCGTCGTCGGCAAGGAAATCTGGCGCCTGCGACAAACCGATGGCGCTCTGGAATGGTTTTCGGAGGGACACGCTTCCGCGCGATCGCCGGTCGCCATAACGCCTCGCACAACGAAAGAGGGGGAAATCCCCTCTCCCTTCAGGGGAGAGGGTCAGGGTGAGGGTGGTGTTTCTTCCGTCATCATTCACTATCTCGCACTCGACGTTTCCCTGCCAAAAATCCTCAGAACCTTCCCCAGCGATCCCCTGCTCCACCAGGCCGCCCGCGACCATCACGGCCTGCGCGTCATCCGCCAGGAACCTTGGGAATGTCTCGCCTCGTTCATCGCCAGTTCGTCGAAACAGATCGTCCAGATCCGCCAGATCGTCCGTCTGCTTTCCCAGCGGTTCGGCGAGCCGATTGACGCCGAGCACCATGCGTTCCCGACCGTCTCCGTCATCGCCCGCGCCTCGCACCAACAACTCTGGGATTGCAAACTCGGCTTCCGCGCCAAAAACCTGCTCGCCGCCGCCCGCCTGATCGATAGCGGCCAGCTCGACCTCCACGCCTTGCGCTCGATGGACTACGACCGCGCGCTGGAAGAATTGATCAAACTGCCCGGGGTCGGCGAGAAAATCGCCAACTGCACCCTGCTCTTCGCCTGCGGATTCGACCACGCCTTTCCCATCGACGTGTGGATCGAGCGCGCCCTCCGCCGCATCTACTTCCCCGGCAAAAAACGCGTCACCGCCCGCGAGTTGAGACAGTTTACCCGCTCCCACTTCGGTCCCTACGCCGGCTGGGCCCAGCAATACCTCTTCTACAGCGAACGCTCGCAAAACCGCGCACCAAAGTCGTAACGCCCTTGGGAGGGCAAGCCTCCCGGCGAGCCGAAAGCATCTATTCTCGCGCATCCTGTCACCCTGAGCCTGTCGAAGGGTCTCTGTCGTGCCGATGTTGGGGATGTCCCCTGCCCCCGTCGCAATCACGCTTTCCGCCGAAACAGCTCGTTTGGGAGGCCCGGAGATCGCAGACAGAAGTCTGTGATCAATGCTGGCAAGGCGAAAAGGGAGCATCCAACGCATACGATTCCATCCCCAAGAGAGCGGACGGGCGTGGGAGCCCTTCAATTCGGGCGCATCGTGAATGCTCCCATTCCGCGTTCTTCAACTGTTCACGGACGATGCAATAAAGCGTGATAAAACCGCTGCGTCTGAATCGCCCCTCCCGTATCAACAACCGTAAGAACCCCGTTCGTCCCTGTCAGCCCGTCTTGAACAGAAGTCCAGTTCCCGCTCGTGAGGTCGTCGGTGTATTCAACGCCATACTGTCCACCCATCCCTGTTTGGAATGCTATTTGGACATCTGCCCCTGTAACGGAAATGGACGTGATGACGGGGATGTTGTTGCTCGTCAAAATCGTTCCCCCGGCGTTTGTGAGCGATGAGCCATTATACAGATTGATGTTCCCATAGATGGCATCGATTGTGCCGTAGTTTATCAGGACAGAGTTGCTCAGGGTCAGACTGCCATTGACAACATTCAGAACGCCCACGTTTACGTCGTTGTGATTATTTTTGAGATACAGAGTGCTTCCCGTGACATTGATTGTTCCAGCGTTGCTAAAGACAGCCGCCGAGAACACGGTTCCATCCAGTAGCCAGTTGATGCCGCCATTAAAATAAGCGGCTACACTTCCATACTCAGTGCCAACGATATTGCCGGTTGATGCCGTAAAGGTACTGCCATTATTAATGACCAGTCCACTCGTATAAAGTATGGCAGAGTTGCTGATGGTCAATGAATTGCTGGCACCGCCGTATCCGACGCCCACGTAGGTATTGCTCCAAAGCGTGCTGGGGTCAGTGATGAGGACAGAGTTGCTGTAATCGCTGGCATAATAGCCGATATATGCGTCGTTATCGCTCACGGAGCCTCCATTGGAAACGACAAGCGAATTGCCGGAGCCGTTCTCTCCAATAAACAGGTAGTCACTGTTTACCCAACTGGCATGGTTGAATATGCCAACATAGTTGTCGTTTCCCCCAAATCCGATTACACCAGCGGCAACATCAAACACCTTACCTCCGACAACTGTTAATACGTTGCTGTTTCCGCTGTATCCGACTTGCAACTCAGCGGTGTTGCTGAAAATGGAACTACTGCCGGAGACTTGGATGCTGTTATTGCCGCCAACTCGCCCGATGTAACACTGTCCGTAGTCGTTGACAACACCACCATTAGAGATAACCAGCGAGTTCCAGACGCCGTTGTAGCCTACTGTAAGTGCGTCATAGTTGTTCCAAGTGGACTTGGCTCCAACCACAACAGCGGAATTTGTTGAACCACTGTCTCCAATTTCTCCGTCAGTACCATTTACCACCCCGCCGTTGGATACGGTTAACACGTTGCTGTCGCTGTTGTACCCGACGAGAGGTCCTCCGCCATTTCCCCAAACTGTGTTGCTACCCGTTACGGATACAGAATCGAAACCTCCCTCAAGAAAAGGTTCACCGTCATTGAGGTGTGCCCCCGCCGACAATTGGAGAGAGTCGTAGGAATAGCCGAACGTATAATAGTTCCCTGTCCAATTGCTGATGACCCCGCTGATGATGTTCGTCTGAAAACTGGCAGAGAATTGTGCGTGGGATGCAGAACCAGCGAGTGCCAGCACAGCAATAACGGCAAGACTGCGTTTCATCGCCTGTCCTTCCTGCAACAACAGCAAACGGGGTCAAACGAGGTTGTATTATACCCTTTATCCGTCGCAACAATCAATCTGAAAGTGCCTCACCCCAAACTCTTCATGTCGATCACGAACCGGTATTTGACGTCGCTCTTGACCATCCGATCGTAGGCCTCGTTGATCTTCTGGATCGAAATCATCTCGATGTCCGACGTGATGCCGTGTTCGCCGCAGAAATCCAGCATCTCCTGCGTCTCGCGGATCCCGCCGATCAACGACCCGGCCAGTTGCCGCCGTCTCGCAATCAGACTGAACGGGTTCACCGCGTGCGGCTTGTCGGGCACGCCGACCAGCGTCAGTGTGGCGTCGTGCTTCAACAATTCCAAGTAGGCATTGACATCGTGCGGCCCGGCCACGGTGTCGAGTATGAAATCGAAACTGTTCGCGTGCTTCTTCATCTCAGACTCGTTCTTGGAAATCACCACTTCCTTCGCTCCCAGCCGAAGCGCATCCTGCGTCTTGCCCGGCGACGTGGTGAACAACACCACCCGCGCACCCATCGCATTCGCCAGTTTCACGCCCATGTGCCCGAGCCCGCCGAGGCCGACGATACCCACCTTCTGTCCTTTGCCCACTTTCCAATGGCGCAACGGCGAATAGGTCGTGATCCCCGCGCACAACAACGGCGCCGACGCCGCCAAGTCGAGCCCCTTGGGCAACCGCAACGCAAACGCTTCGTCCACCACGATCGCGCTGGAATAACCGCCATAGGTCATCCCCCCGTGTTTCTTGTCTTCGCTGTTGTACGTCCACACCGGCCCGACATCGCACAGTTGTTCCTCGCCCGACTTGCACATCTCGCACTCGCGGCACGAATCCACCATGCAGCCCACCGCCGCCAACTCGCCTTCCTTGAATTTGCGCACCTTCGAGCCCGCCTTCGCCACGCGCCCGACAATCTCGTGCCCGGGCACGCAGGGAAACGTCGTGCCCGCCCATTCGTTGCGCGCCTGGTGCACGTCGGAGTGGCACACCCCGCAGTATTGGATTTGAATCTCAATTTCTTCCGGCTCGGGATCGCGACGGTGAAAGGAAAACGGTACCAGCGGCGTCTTCGCGCTCAACGCCGCATAGCCTTTGGTGTTATGCATAATTCTCCTTCTGAATCTTGAATTCGCCGACGTGAATCTACAACACAACCGCCGATTGTCCAATCATGAACACCCAACCCGCCGAGCTGAGCCACCTGCCGCGTTGACTTATGGAATTGCTCGAGCCTACACTTCAGGCTGTGCGAAGCACACGCTTCAATCCTCGGAAATTCACATTCTTCGTCCTGATAATTCTTTTCAGTGCAGTCGGTCTGCCCGCTCAGCAGGTGAAGACCTCAGCGGACGCAACCAACAATACAAGCCGTGCATCCGACGCTACCAGTTCGATTCCGAAAACAGCCCCGACCTCGACCGACCTGGAGTTTAAAGCCCGCAAGGAGGCGCTGTGGAAGATCACGGATCCTCGTCCGGATTGGGGCCAGTACGAGAAAGGTATTCGCGCGTTGATCAATGACTATCCGACTCAACCCGATGGTTATCGACTTATGGCGTTCTTGCTCTCGACCTTGTCCCGGGAAGTTCTCACGCCGTCTGAAATGAGCGACGACGAAAGATATGCGAAATTCCACAGGACGGTGGAACTGGCAACAGACATGGCTCAGGGCTCGGGCCCCGAATCCTATCGATTGTGGGCCAAAGGTTTTCTGAATCGAATGGCCATAATCATGGCCGTCACAGACCCCGTGCAACTGGATCGGACAAGTTTTGCTTCGATCTTCACGAATGAGGCGCATGTGGGTGGAATCGTCAATCTGCATTTCACCGCGGTGGATGGACGCGAAGTGGATCTGACCAACATGAGAGGCAAAGCCGTGCTCGTCGATTTCTGGGCGACGTGGTGCGGGCCGTGCATGCAAGAAATGCCCGGTGCTCAAGGCCCTCTATGAAAAGTTTCATGCGCAAGGCTTCGAAGTCGTCGGCATCGCTGAGGATGAGTCCGGGCAGAAGCCTCGAGAAGTTTATCAAGGAGTGGGCCATCCCCTGGCCGCAGTACTTCGATGGTAAGACGGCAAACGAGGAGAATAGAATCTCTCAAGAATTCGGCATCTGGGGCATCCCGCACGGGATGGTGGTGGACAGAAAGGGTCATCTTTGTGCAGATAATGTCCGCGCAGAGAACCTAACTAGATTCCTGCCCACGCTGCTAGCAAAGCCCTGATCTATCTCACTCCGGCGGTGTAGCATCGGCCGGCGGCGGTTCGGCTTTCGTGTCGGGCACGCGTCGTATCCGCACCGCCATGTACGGTTTCCCGGGCAACACGATGGCTCGCCCCTTCTCATCCGCGAAATGATAGTTGTCCTTCTTCTTCGTGACGAATTCCCCATCCACCGGCATGATGGTCATGCCCCACGTGTCGAGCACATCGACTTTGAACCTCATGCCGTCCTTGATGCGGTCCTTGTACAACTCGAACGGCCACGAGGTCGGCGTCTCCTTCCCGAAATAGAGCAGATAGTATTCACCAAGCTGCCCGCCCATGTTCGAGTCCTGCCATTTGTCGATGGGATCGATCCCCTCCGCCGGACTCTCCGCGAGCACCTTGCTCAGGAATGCCAGCCGCGCGGGGCTCTCGCCGTGCAGTTTGCCACCTTCCGACGTCCATGAAATATGGTCCGGGCTCGACAATGTCTCGCCGTGCGTCACGTACGTCCCCGCGACGGTCGCCTCCCAAAACCGAAACACCATCTCCTCCCCCGTCAGTTGTCCCCAGCGCCGCGTGATGTTGCCCTCGTATTTCACCTCGTCGTATACGACCGGCTTGCGATACACGTCGCGATACAATTCCGCCCGCCCGTTGTCTTCCACCGCCGCGCCGTTCTGGATGCTGGCGTGCGTGACCCACGGCTTGGTGTTGTTGTAAATGTAAAACCCGTTGTGGATCGACCGCAGGTGCGCGTACGGATCCGCCGCTTCCACGACCTGAAACAAACGGTCCCAGTCCGCCTCGGTCTTGTTCTTGTTGAAATCGTATTCGTTCGACAGCGACCACCAGACGTTGCGATACGCCGCCAGACGGCTGACGATGTAGCGCACGTAGCGGTCATCCACGTCCGCCAGCATGCGGTCGAACCCCCATCGTCCCTTGTCGTACGGATCAAACAGAATCACATCCGCCTCGACGCCGCGGTCGCGCAGATCGCCGACGCGCTTTTCCAAATGCTGGAAGAACCTCGGGTCGAACCGCGCGAAATCCCACGTCTTCGGCGGCGTGCCTTCAAACGGATACAGCGCCAACTCGCTGCTGTTCCCCGCCTGGTGTTTTGGAAACACACACATCCGCATCTTGTTGAATGGTGAAGCCGCCAGACTCGCCAGCGTCTCCTCTTCCAGGGGATCGACCATGTGCCACCAGTTGTAACTGGTCGTGCCAATCGGTCGGAACGGCGTGCCGTCGGCATACGCGAAATGATACGTGTTGTGGACGCGCACCGGCCCGTGGTTCTGCCCCGCCGGCCCGATGACCACGATATCACCAGTTCGACCATTCAGTTCGACCGCATTGCTGCGCGTCGTGTAATGCCACGGTCCCCGCATCCCCGGCATGAAACGCACGCGGTACATACCACCACCGTCATAGAAGCCACCGACATCGATGTTCGTGTCCCCCATCGAAAATCGCGCGGACAATTGCACGTCAACAAATGGATTCCCATTCGTCGGCCCGGGCATAGAAGTCTCGTAAATTCCCCATTGTTCAATGTCCGGTACGGCCACGGCGGCGGATCGCAGCGGCGAAACAGCGAATACAACAGCGGCGACGCCAATTACCAGGTGTTTTCCGGCGGTGCGAAGCATATAATGATGCGAAACGCTACCATTTCGTCCCAGAGATTAACAACTCTCTCCTGCGCTACGGCCCGGCAGCGGCGAGATGCTTCTGGATGGCGGTGCGCAAGGTTCGTTCACGATCGGTCGTCGCCGCCAGAGCCGCCCCAAACGTCGTGGCCGCTTCGTCGCGCTTGCCCTGTTTGAGGTAGACGGTCCCGAGCGTGTCGAGGAAATACGCCTTGCGGGCCGGGAACAATTCCACCGCCCGATTACACAACTTCACCGCTTCATCGAGGTTCTCGCCCATCTCGCAATACGTGTACGCCAAATTGTTCATGGCATCGGCGTTTTGTGGATCGATTTCGACCGCCCGCGCAAACGCCTTCGCCGCGTCGGCCAGGCGATGCTGCTTGAGCAGCGCGTTGCCGAGGTTCATCCGAAAATAGGAGTTTCCCGGCATCGTCTGCGTGGCGGCCATGTATTGCTGCGTGGCGGATTCCAGTTCGCCCGCCCGCTCGTAAAACACGCCGAGATCGTTGTGTTCCTCCGCCGACAACCGCCACGTCGCTTTCTCCGGCGGACAGACCAGCAGCGTCCAGTTGCCGGCCCGGTCCCAATGCCGCTGAAAATCCTCCAGCCGCATCTCGAACCGCGCGCGCGCGTCCGAATGCACGGTCACGATTTGGCGAAAACTGTCCCAGCCCAGCACCACAAAGTAATGCGGCTTCTCGCCGAACCGGCCGAGCACCAACAATGGCACGCCCGCCGCCAGTTTTTCCCGCAGATCGTCGAGCGACCCGTGATACTGCCGCACCCACAGATGGAACCGGCGCGCATAGTCGCCGAGTTCGCTCGTGAGTGTGCCGCCGATATCCGGGCAAATAAATCGCGCCGCCAATTTCGTCCTGCGTCACCGGATGGCCGTAGTAGTTCGCCAGCATCGCCAACGCCGCCGGCCCGCAATAGTTCGGTTTCTGCGCGAGGAAGGGAACCTGGAGGACATCCTCGCTGGCCAGCGCAATGCGGGGAATGCAAACGAACACACACAGGAACAGGAAAGCGACGCGGCGCATCATCCGATGCGGAAACATATGTCGCGGACGGCCTTCTTGCCGATGCGCTCCTGGACTTTCTGCAACATCAGCGGTTTGTGGTACCGCGACAGTTCCTGCAACCAGACCGGATGATCGACCGTCACCACGAGCAATCCGTTGCGCAGGCTCACGGGCTGGGCATGGCGCGCGACATCCGAGCCGACGATTTCGGGCCAGAGAAAGAATACCTGGGATTGTTGGAGGCGCTGTTCGAGTCCGAGCTTCTTCATCACCTGCGGGACAAGCTGGCTGGCGGGACTGCCGGTGGGGAGGTTCGGATCGACGCCGAACGGCTGCCATTCGCGAAGCACCCGGGCTCGCAACGCCGGCGTCATCAGGTCTGCGGCTGCGGAGCTGGTTGCGCGGGGGCGGCGGCAGCGTCGGCGGAAACCTGCACGCCATCATGGCCAATGGCTTCGACAGGACAACCCTCCATCGCTTCCTTGCAGAGGGTTTCCTCGTCCGGCGACGTTGGCTGTTTGTAGACGAAGCTGTAGCCGCCGTCTTCATTGCGCGTGAAATTGTCCGGCGCCGTCTCGCGGCACAGATCGCAATCGATGCACTGGTCGTCCACGTAGAACTTCCCAGGCACGTTGTCGGAATAGCGATTGGTAAATACAGCCATGTTCCCCACTCTCCGTGACCACGGTCAGTATACCAGAGCCACAGGCGGTTTCAATAGCATTCTCATCCTGCAACCACCGGAATCACAACCAGTTGCGCTTCAAGCCTGAAATCGCAGGATGGCGCCCATGCGCCCGGTGTCGCGCAGCGCGGTCGGCCCGCGAACATGCTCGATCTGGCAATTCTTGCGCAGCGCCAACTCGATGGCCTCGTCCACGATGTCGGGACATGGGTCGAGCGGCTTATGGCACAGCGGACACGGTTCCCCGCCCAGACTCGTGAAATGGCAGTGATGACAGACGAAGCCGGGCATCTCGAAGCCATCTTCGACCAGCAGCGTCTGCGCCTCGCCCCGCGTCAACGCCCCGAGCGTGGCGCCAACCCCGCTCACCGCCCGTTGTCCCGCCCCCGCCTTCTGCACCAACTCCTCGGCCATCCGCTTTTCATTTTCCCGCTCGGTCTCGTCTTCAATCTCCAACGCGCGCGCCAGCACCTCCGTGGATGACGTCTTCCACGGCTCCGCCTGGAAATCGCCAACCCACCTCTGCTTCACGTATGGATGCAGGTGCTCCTTGAATTCGCGCAACAGTTCGCGATGGCCGCCGAGAACCAGGTAGTCGAACCTGTCCCGCTGGAACAAACCGAACGTTTCGTCCGCCAACCGCCGGAAGTGTTGGTGAACCGCCTCCGCGTGACGACGTTCGATGTTCCGTTCGTCACGTCCACCAAGGCCGCCCTCCTTCACGCGGCGGGGAACCTGGGCGATGACATCCGCGCGCTCGACAATCTCGCCCATGTAGACTTCAAATACCTGTCCCATCACACGATCGACCAACACGACAGCGTACCGGTGGTATTCCGCCAGGATCGCGGCGAGCGGACGGATGTAGGGGGACCGGTCGGCGATGAGGATGTTGCGGCCGATCCGGGGCAGAGCGTACGTCTGCCAGAACTTCTCCGCCGCGCAGGAGAACACGGCCAGACCTTTCTGATGATTCGTCCCGATTTCCTGCAGGCCAAATTCTTCGATCCGCGCCAAATCGTCGCGCAAGGATTCCCGCTGGGCGTGCCCGCCCGGCTTTGGCCGCCAGCTCCTGCTGGGCGGACTGGAGCAGGTCTTTGACGCGAATCTTCAACATCGGCGGCAGCCACTTGGCGCGGTCGAGGTTGAGGTAACAACTGGTGACGAGATAGTCATCATGGTTGCGGAATTGCAGCAAGCGATCCACCTCAGCACGAGTGACCATCATGACCTCCCTCCGGGATGAGCACAACCATTCGGCAGGACGCTTTCACGAGCGCGGCCGACGGCTTTCGACGTGACCCTCGACGGTTCATCGCAAGAAAACGCAACGATTCTATCGGGCAATATGGCAGACTTCGCCGCGTTTTCAAAAAAATTCTCTCATTTATTTTGACAAGCCTCCACGCCAGAGCGTTGAACGAACTGGGGGAAGCCGGTGTCGCATGAAGGAGGAAGGATGCCCTGTCCGACGGGGCAACCACCAAAGCGATAGGTTCGACAGGCATGAATCCAAAGAGACTTCAAGCAATCGGGGCCGTCCTGGGAGTCGCGTTGTTCGTCGTGGCGGGATTGCGGGCGTTCGGCGCGAACAAAGACGCTCCCGATTTGGAGAGCCCCAACCCGCCCATCGCCGACGGCCACACCGCGGCGTTGCGCGCGTTGGGTGACACGTTTGGCGAAATTGCCGAGCGTGTGGGCCCGAGCGTCGTGACCGTCTATTCGGAAACGGTCGTCAAATTTCAACGACCCGATTTCTCATTCCCATTCGGAGATAATTCGCCGTTCCAGTGGTTCTTTGGTGACCAGGATGCGCCGCAACCGCAGCGCCCTCATCCGCCACGCGAGCGCGAATACCGATTCTCCCGAAGCGGGCTTGGTTCGGGAATCATCATCGACAAGCAGGGCCACATCCTGACGAATTACCATGTCGTCAAGGACATGGATCAAATCAAGGTAATCCTGCCTGACAAGCGCACATTGGACGCCGAAATCGCTGGGACCGATTCGCGGACCGATCTGGCCGTCATCAAAATCAAGGGCGACGTGCCGCACGATTTGTCCGTTGCGACGCTGGGTGATTCCGAGAAGGTCCACGTGGGCGACTGGGTGGTCGCGATCGGCGCGCCGTTCGGTTACATGCAAACCGTCACGCATGGCATCATCAGCGCGAAAGGTCGTGGCCGCGTCGGCTCGGGCGATAATTACGAAGATTTCATCCAAACCGACGCCCCAATCAATCCCGGCAATTCCGGCGGGCCGCTCGTAAACCTCCGCGGCGAAGTCATTGGCATCAACACCGCCATTGCCACGAGCGTTGGACAGTTTTCGGGCGTCGGTTTTGCCATACCCGTCGTTATGGCGCGCGAGATTCTGCCGACGCTGGTCAAGGGGGGCCGGGTCACCCGCGGTTTTCTCGGCATTGGCATCCAGGATGTTGATGAAGACAGCGTTCAGGTCTTCGGCCTGCCCGACTCACAGGGTGCGTTGGTCAAACAGGTCAATGCCGAGACGCCCGCGGCCCGAGGCTTGCGGCCGGGCGATGTGATCGTCCGCTACGACGGAAAGAAGATCGATGACGCGAACCATCTGCGCAACCTCGTGGCCGGCACCTCGCCCGGAACCAAAGTGGATGTCGCCGTCTTTCGCGACGGCCAGGAACGCACTCTGAAGGTCACGCTCGGCGAACTCAAGACTGACCAGTCCGGCAGCGAATCGGAAACTGGAGATCAAGGCGAACAATCAAACCCGTCGTCATCTGATCTGGGCCTCAGCGTCAAGCCGTTTACCACCGATACGGCCAGGCAGTACAACCTCGATGAGAATGACAAAGGGGTGATCGTTGCGGATGTGGATCAAGGCAGCCCGGCGGCCCAGGCGGATTTGCGCCGGGCGACCTCATTACGGGAGTGAATCACACGCCCATTGGCTCTGTCCCCGAATTCCGCGACGCGATGACCAAGACAAAGGGCAACGATAGAATCCTCATCCACGTCAAACGCGCCGGGAGCCGCCGCTTCGTGATCATCCATCCGAAGGAGAAATAGTTCACCGCGCGGATGTAAGCGTCCACACGCAATGATCGTCGAGGGCCTGGCCATGACGCCGGGCCTGGGCTTCGATGTGGTTCTCGCCGGGCGTGAGTTTGGTATCCTTCCAAACGAACACGCCGTTGACGCCGTCACCGCGTGTTCCCTGTGAAATCCCGTTGACCAACAACTTCACTTCCCCCGCGTTGGAATAAACCTTTACGTCGGTCACGGCGTTCGTGCGGACCGTGAATCGTTGACTCGCGATATACAGCGTGGGTTCATCCGACCAGTTCGCCTTGTAGAAGTAGAATGCATCCTTCCTCGTTTTGCGGTCATAGGTCACCAACCCCTTGTCATTGCGGCCAACCGACCCGCCCTCGCGGCGAGCGTAGCTCGTGAAATCGAACATGTTCCACACGAAACTGCCCCACACAAACGGTCGCGCCTTGATTGCCGCCCACATCGATTCATGAAGCAGCGCCTGATATTCTTCCGGGTGCCACGGGCCCCCGGGCTTCCGGCTGCTTCGGGTCTTGTTCGTGCTGCGCCGGGTTGGCACCCGCACCGTACTCGCTCATCGAGAACCCGCCGAGGCGGCTGGTGTCACGATGGGTGTCCAGCCAGTGGCCGACATTCTCAATCCCGCCCCGCCCCGGATACCAGCCGGGATAAATGTTCCAACCCAAACAGTCGGGGATCTTGTTCATTTGCGGGTATCGGTCCGTGCACGTCGCGCCAATGGTCGGCCGCGTCGGGTCTTCGCCATGGGCGACGATCTTCAAATCCTGCAATTCGCGGTGCGGATCGTCGGTGGCGTCGAACAGGCCGATCTCATTGAACAGGCTCCACACGAAGATCGAGGGATGATTGATGTTCTGGCGGATCAAATCCAGTAGCTGGTTCCGCAACGTCTCGGCGAACGCCGGCGTCCCGTGGATGGCGTTGACTTGTGGAATCTCCGCCCACACGAGAATGCCCGCCTTGTCGCACAAACTGTAAAAATAATCGCTGTGCTGATAATGCGCGCAGCGGACTACCGTGCAGCCCAGTTCCTTAATGAGTTGGATGTCCTCATCCTGGTCGGCCTCCGAAATCGCCCAGCCCTTGTCCGGCCGGTCCTGATGGCGCGACACGCCGTGCAAATGATACGGCTGACCATTCAGGAAAAAACCCTTCTCGGGGTCGATCGAATAAAACCGCAGCCCCAGCGGCTGCTCCACCGAATCCACCACACCGCTCGCCGACCGCAACTCCACCACGGCCTTGTACAGATAGGGATCGCTAGGTCCATTCCAGAGATGCGGTTGCGGTACGTCCACGCGCAACGAATACGGCGCGGTCATCTTCCGCGCCACCGTGATTTGGTCCTGATTGGCTCCCACTGGCTGGCCGCTCGCATCGAACACCTTGGCCATGAGTGTTAACGACTCGTGGTTGCTCGTGGCGTTGGAGATTTCCGCCGTCACATCGAGCACGGCCTGCGTTCCCGTGATGCTGGTTTCCTGCCACGCGACGCCGGGCGAACCGTGGTCCGTCAGCGTGAAGTTCACATCGCCAGTGATGATGAGGCGCACGGATCGATACAACCCGCCGTAGACGGGAAAATCGCCGCTCAACGGCGCGATGTCCGGTTGGGGCGCGTTGCTTACCCGCACGGCGAGCCGGTTCGTGCCGGTCGAAGACAGTACGTCGGTGATTTCAAAGCAGAATGCGCCGAACGCGCCGCGATGCTGGCCAAGCCACTGGCCGTTGAGATAGACATCCGCCACCGAACTCGCCGCCTCGAATCGCAGGAAATACCGCTTCCCAGCCTCCACGGGGCTGATGTTCAGACCGCGACGATACCAGCCCGGTCCCTGGTAGTAGTCCCGTCCTTGCTGGGCGTCTTCCCATCCCCAGTTGTGCGGGAGGGAAACAGTTTGCCAGAGATCGTCCTGGAAGCCCGGCGTTTCGCCGCCGCCAACGTCCCCCAATTTGAACCGCCACCCGCTGTCGAGCAGTTCCGTGTCGCGACCAAATGAGTTGCCACACCACACGAGTGCGAACAGGAAAACCAGAAGTCGGCGCATGAACTCATCATGCCAAAAAGCGCGGCGAGGGCAAAGATAATGTTGGCGGAAGCGGCCAGCTAGAACGTGTAGTTCGCGCTGATCGAGACGTCATCGACGTTGTAACTGTTTTGCGGGATGTTCGAATCTCGCATCTGACGCACATAGCTAAACGAACCGGTCAGATGTTTGGTAAATGTCCGCTGCAAGCCGAAACCGACCTGGATGAGGTCGGCGACTTCGCCAGTGCCGTAGAGAGACACCAGATGGGTCCAGCCGACCTGGGGCGAGAGCGTGAGGTATCGGTTCAGACGATGCGAAATGATGTAGCTGACGCCGGTGGCTTGCGTGATGCTCGAACTCCTGAGCAAGAGCGCGACGCCGGGGTTGCGGTAAAACGCGAGGCTATGCGTCGTGTTCGGGCGCAACGGGTGGGTGTAACTCAGCGTGACGTTCGAATCCACGCCGTCAATATTATGCACGGTGTTGGTCCCGCGGGCCTCCAACTGCTCATGGGTAAGGCCCAGGCTGATGGTGCCGTTGAGACTCGGCGTGATCTGCCCATTGATGCCGGCATCGATCGAGTACCCGTCGGAATCCTGCAGGCTCTGGTCAGCCAGATAGGCCAATCCATACGAAGCGCGCACGAACACGGAATAACCTTCCGCCAGCATGAACGACGGCGTGAACGAAAACTGATAATCCGTTTCCTCCTGGGTCGAGTCGCTGGGATAAATGTAGTCGGTGCGCTGGACCGCGTACGTCGTCGAGAATTTCCCAAATTGTCGGGTGGCGCTCCCGCCTACCAGGTTCAGATACTCCTCGACGCGGGTGCGGTTGACGGCAAACGTGTTCTCCAGCGGATCGTTGGTAAAATTGAAGGTGTCGAACACGAGCACCGTCCATTCCGCCACGTACATCGGCAGCCTCAACGAGGCCGTCAGCGGCGCCCCGAAACTGTCCGGTGTCACGCCCAGGAGGGACTGGGTGTACGTCGCCGCCATGGTCAGCGTGAATTGCTCCCCGCCGGCAAACGGCAGGTAGATGCCTCCGTTGAGGGTCGGGCCAAGCGTCAGCAACACGTCGGCTTTCGGGTGGTTCGGGCTGGTGTTGGCGTTATCGCGGAAATCCGCGCCCGCCTCTACGCCGCCCGTCATTTGCAATGGGCCCCATTTGATGTTCTGGGCCAACGAAACGCGCCCCGGTCCGATCACCGACCAAGTCAGGGAAACGAGTGCAACACTCCTCAAAAGTCTATGGTGCGGTCTCATTCCCTGTTACACGATGCGACGGACGTGTGTTGCATCAACCGTGCCTATCGTATCCGGGGCCGCCAACCCTGTAAATTAAAAAGGGCCTGCCTGCGTATCTATTTGCGCGCCTGTGGTTACCAAAAAAAGTTTCGGTTACCGCTTTTTCGGTTGGCGTGGCTGAGGCGTGGGCCGAACATCCTCCTCCGTCCAGTGATGTAACATATCCTGATAATTGATGTTCAGCGTCGCCCCGAGCCCGATCATGCACAGAATCGCCAGGCTAAACACGATGTACCCCGAATAGTCATGGTACACCTTCATCGCCAAATCCTGCCCAAACCCCTGCGCCACAAGCGCTACCGTCGTGATCCGCGCCAGATTTCCCACCACCGCCAACGGTATGCTCGACACAAACAGCACCCACTTCTTCCACGTCCCCGTCATCGTCACATACCCATACAGTGACGTCAGCGCGATCAGCGCCACCAACGACCGTATCCCGCTGCACGGGTCCGCCACCTCCAGCGGCATAAACCGATTCAGCTTCGAATAAATCCCCGTCCCTTGCTGATACACCTCCACCCCGATCAGGTTCAATACCACCGTCGATACATGCGCCACAAACAACCGCAGCGGAAACGACACATACGCATCCAAAAAGTTCAGCGGGATCATGAAAAACAAAAACGCGCACGGGAACCACAACTCCTTCGCCCACGCCCACCCCGCCAGATATAGCACCAACCCGAATATCAGCACCACCAGCGACCCCGCCACCAACCGCGCATTCGCCGCCTTCACTCCCGCCCAATACAGCGTCACCGCCATCAGGATCACCGCCAACCCGCCATTCGACGTGCTCAGCGGCACCCGATGCAACCCCTTCCGCCACTTCCACACAAACAACCCCCCCGCAATCACCGGCACCACATACCCATGCGCATAATCCGATCCCCGCCCCCAATACACCCACAGCCACGCGAACAACGACAGCGGATGCACCCCCGACGCGCACGTCTTGCTCACAAAATACGCGTAGAAAATCAGCGCCAGCCCGATCCCACTCATCACCCATCGCCGCCGCTCCTCCCCATCCGACGGCAACGCCACGCGCGGCACGCCTTCCGTCGCGCCTTGGCCGCCCAACCACCGCCTGATCTCTTCCAAATTCATATCATTGCGCCAAATTGCACCTAATATCTTCAATCCGAAGACCATAAGAGTCAAGCAGCGCGGCGCTCTTCGTCTCGTAGGGCAAGCGGCCCGGTCGTCCTGCCGCCCCCGCAACCGCGCCCTGTGGATGCGACCGACGCACCGACCCGGAACATTCTGCGATCTCATGCTCCCAAATCCGCATCCCCCGCATCAGGAAGCAGGGGCGCGGAACGTCAGCAGATACACTTTTCCATCCCAAAGCTCTTCATAGCGGGGATCACTAACTCCACCAGGGACCCAGTCTCGCGGACGAAAATCCGTCGGGGCGTCTTTGAAGTACGATCGTGTGAGCGGATTCCGCTGATAATTCTTCTTCACCACGTCCTTCGTTTCATCCGCGATCAGGATGAGCGCCCCGGGTTTGGCGACACGCACCATTTCCTTCACGGCCACCGCAGGTTGGTCAAAGAAATTAATTCCCCCCACATGCAACACGACGTTGAACACCCCATCCGCCAACGGCAGCCGCTCGGCGTTGGCTTGCACCAGCAAGGATGTCTCTCGATAGGGGCGGATTCTCGCCTGGCACCGTCGCAGCATCCCCATCGACAGGTCCAGCCCAACCAGCTCGATCCGCTCCAGCGATACCCGCTCCGCGAAGTACGGCAGGTCCACCCCGGTCCCGATCGACGTGTATAACACCCGATCCCCGGGCTTGAGCGACAACGTTGACGCCAGTAGTCGTCGCCCCCGGGCAACCGCCCCACGAAAAACCAGGTCCGCCACCTTCTGGGCGAGGTCATAACCATACGACATCCAGTCATACATCCCCTGATACTTCACATTCTGCGGACCGAGTTCCGCCCGATCCAGCAGCACGGGGATCGACTCGATTATCGGATACCGTCTCCCGCTCGCCTTGTTGACGAGCTGATCGCCATGGAGTTCCAACGGCTCCAGCCCCACGGGTCCCGTAACAGAGAAAGCCATCGCAACGGAATTGCCATCAGACCCGAAGTCTATCAGCTTCCATCAAGAACACAAACGCGGCCGGTTGCGTCCTGTTTCCACCTCCTGGCTTCCCTCCAGACTTTCAGCCACCAAATCAACATCGTTGCGGTCCGCCGTGTGCATCGTTTCGGTTGTTATCATATCACCGTATACGGGACAAAAACGGGCCGAGAGGTGACAGAAAATCCACATTCCGCGTGGTGCCGTGCCCAAGGTGTCATGCCGCTTGCAGAAGCGGAACGCCGCCCCCGCCATGCACGAGATGACTTCGAGCCACAGATTCACACGGACGGCACGGATGTCAGCGACACCTTCCACTGGAAGGTATTATCGCCCTGCGGATGCAGCGGAGAGCGGCCTTACTGCGTGCGTTGCCTAAGTGGATTGCAGGAGCGCGCGGTGAGTTTGTGAACGTGATCGCCGACGGCGCGCATCCATTGCAGTTCATCGGGCGTCAACGGGCCGAGTTCGAGCGCGCGCAGATTCATTTTCATTTCTCCGGTGCTGGCGGGGCCGGTCAGGCAGACATCGACGTTCGCGTTGGAGAGGACGAAGCGATAGCAATCCGTGGCGGTGGGGGTGCGGGCACCAGGCGGTGCGTAACGCGGGTTGATGAGCGTGCCCCAGCGTGTCGCGGTGTAGCTAACGACGCCGGGCCGGGCAATGGCGGCGGATGCCAACGCGGTGAAGACCTGTTCTTCGGCGCCGCGATGCGCGGCGTTGTAGCGGAGCATCAGCACGTCAAACCGCCGGTCGTTCGCGTACTGCTCGAAAATGAGCCGATGATGCGCGGATACGGCAATGTGGCGGACGCGACCCCGTTCTTTCAGGCGCAACGCGGATTCCATCACGGCGTCGCGGGGGATGGTATTGTGCAAGCCCAGCAGGAGGATGTCGGCGTAGTCCAGTTTCATGGCCCGCAGGCCGGACTCGATCTTGGGCGTCAATCGCCAGCCGTACCGCGAGTAGGATTGGAGGACGACGACGATTTTCTCACGGGATGACGGCGCAAGATCGCGGATGGCGTCGGCCATCGCTTTGGTGCGGATGCTGCCCCAGTAGAAATAATTGCAGCCGCGCTCGAACGCGCGGCAGTAGGCGCTGGCCGGCGCGCCATACGACGATGCCAACCCGAGCCGCCCAACCGTCAACCCACTCCGTCCGAGGACACGTGGTGTTCGGAAGTCAGCCGCTGGGCTCACGTCTCATGGTAGCACGAAACCAGGAAGGGGTGGAGGCGGCGCAATTTCGGTGTCCTTGTTCCCCGCCCCCGGAGCCGAAGCGAGGTGGAGACGCCGAACGCCGCTGCTTCGGCAAAGTGTACGGACGATGAGTCATATTCGCGGGGCCGGGAGGGCGCCGGCAGCCCCGCCGCCTTTTTGTGCTTCCCTCGCGGCTCCATCAGGGGTCTAATGGGCCTCGCACACCTGACCGGTGTAGAGGAAATCATGCCTCAAGCGCATCGCATCGCGTATCGGGTCGAGGAGCCTTCTGAGCCTCGTAACAAGGTCCACTTTGTGCCCGGCACAGCGCTCATCACCTCGCGAGAAATGAAAGGCGAACTATGAACCCAGGACTCATGGGTGGCATCCTCGGCGGCGTTGTCGGCATCCTCGGTGGAGTGATCGGCACTTACTTCAGCGTCAAGAATACGAACGGTCCGCGCGAGCGTGCCTTCATGATCCAGGCGAGCATCGTTTGCTGGGTCTTTGTCGGCGCGTTTGTGCTCGGTATGTGCCTGAGTCCGCTCCTCTACAAGTTGTTACTCGTCCCGATTTACGTCGTTGGTCTTCTGGCCGGTATTCGATTGGGGAACAAGAGGCAGGCCCAGATCCGTTCCGAAGAGTCCAACCGCGCTGCCTGACAGGTCGCCGGAGCCGATCCCAATTTAATCGAAGAGGAGCTGCGCGAGGCCGCGCCCGCTTCGTGCCCTCAGGCTCCCCCTCTATTTCCGCCCGCCAACCATGTGGCTGATGCACACCAAGCCCGCGATCTCGCCTTGCTCGTCTCGATAGGGAACCTTGCTCGTCAACACCATCGTCTTCTCCCCACGGTAATTCGTGAACTGCTCTTCACGGCTCACCACACCAATCTTCGACTCCAGGACCGCCTGATCATCGGCCTGTATCCGCTCCGCCAGTTCCTTGGGATAGAAATCGAACGCGGTCTTGCCGACAACTTGGTTGACGGTCCGCAAACCGAGGAAGTTGCGATGCGTCGCGTTGTCCGCCACGTAATGGCCTTGCGTATCCTTGATGTAAACGAGATCGGGCAGGTTGTCCACCAGCACGCGCAGCAGATTCTCGGCAATCATGTGCTCGGTCACGTCGCGGCTCATGCCAACCAGCCCGACCACGGTGCCGTCCGCGTCGCGCAACCGCACTTTGGTCGCCGACACCCACCGAAATCGTCCGTCGGCCCGGCGGATCCGCTCCGTCTTGCTGATCAAGCCCTCGCCAGATTTGAGGATCCGCCGCTCGTCCGCCAGAGCCGTCTGGGCTTGTTCCGCCGGGAAAAAGTCCGCGTCGCTCTTCCCAATCGCCTGATCGGGGGATGGCAGGCCGAGCACCTGGGCCTGGGCGCGGTTGATGCGCGTGAACCGCGACTGCGTATCCTTGAAGTAAATCGTGTCGGGCATGCTGTCCATGAGCATCCGCAGCAACAACTGCTCGTGCGTCAGTTCCTTGGTGCGCTCCTGCACGCGTCGTTCGAGTTCATCGTTCGCCTTGTGCAACACGACCGCATGGCCGCCGAACCACGCTGCGGCCAACGCCAATAACGACACGGCGGCCAGTCCGAGAAGATCATGCGCCAGTTGCTGGTTCGCCTCGGCCAGCACGATGGCCGCCGGGAGGCTCACGCTGACATAGGCTTCCGCACCCCGCTTCGCGCCGATCGGATAGTACGCGTACGTGCGCCGCACGCCATCAGTGTCGTCGATCTCTTGCGTTCCGAGCCCGCGATACCCCATGACGCTCTTGAGCAGAGAAGATTCGCGCGCCGGGCCCCCGCGCTTCGGTCGCGGAAGAACTGGCCAGAACGGCTCCCTGTCGATCGACCACCACCAACGACGCGCCGTCGGGCAGTCGAACGCGGCCAACCCGGCCGTCCAGATACTTCAGATTAACCGCCGCGAACACGACGGATTGGATGTGACCCGCTTCCTCGATGGGGTACGCGAAACTGATGGATGGTTGACCGGAGAGACGGTCGACTTGATACTCGCCGACGGTGAACCCTCGTGTTTGAAGCGCCCGTCGAAACCAGCTTCGATCCGCCACCGTCACGGAGTTGGTGAGGAGCTCGGCGCTGCAAATGACGTTACCCTCCGGTGAAGCCACGCCCAGTGCCGAGTAGAACGGATATATCACCCGCAGCTTCGCCAGCATCGCGCCGCAGGCGGCGGAATCCCCGCTGCGGATTTCATGAGACTGCGCCAACCCGCCGAGCAGTTGCTGCGCCCCATCGATCACCTGCGACGTATCGGATGCCGCAAGCGTGGCGATCCGGAACAGGCTTTCGTGAGCCGCTCCCGTCGCGACCTGGCGCTGCACTCGCGCCGTGTAGAGAATCAACCCCAGGCAGGGGATCATCGCCAGAAAAACCATAAGAACCAACCGCACCCGCAAACTACTGAGAGAGTTTGCTTTCATCGACACCACCTCCGGTCTTGTGGAGACTTGGTTGCCGTCAGAACAGCGAAGCTTCGCTTTACACCTACAGAATCCGCAAGCCGATTGCAATATCCTAATTCACCGCACCAACCGTACGGTCGTGTGCTGTTGCCATTTTCAGAGGCCGCTGGAATAGAAATGTGCAGCCATCGGCTGGAGAGATCACGGCGTGATCGACAACGACCTACTTCTCCGCGTCCATTTGTCCGCCCGACTTGTCCTCCGCAGCTTTGGCGAAGGAGGAAGGTCCCAGCGAAGACGGATCGTGGCGACCTGACAGCTTCCGATTCGTAATCAGCACCTGCTGGCCATCCGGCGTCCACGGACGCGCGATCTGCAACGGAAATTTCGGTGGCGGGAACGCCTTCAAATCAAACATCTGGATCCAAAACCGCTGATACCCCGTGATCATCTGCAGCACGTCTTGCGCGCTCAACGTCGCCTGCGTCAGGTAAATCCCCGACATCATCTTCACGTTGTCGTTGATCGCGTAAAAATCCTGTCCGTCATACGGGTTCCACACCGCCTGACGGTTCCGCGTACCACGCCACCGCCCACGGGATGTCGCTGCACAATAGTTCCTGTTCCGTAAACCCTTCGCCCAGCAGCGTCACCGTGTCCGCCCGATACGGCGGATAGGGCAACGTCGTCGCCGGTGGCAGCAGCATGAACGCGAACGGCAGGGAATTGAACACCGCAAACCCGCCCACAAACGCCGTCCGCACCAGCCGCGTCCGAAATTGCAACCGCTCGAACATCACATAGAAAAACGCCACGCCGTACACGATGATCAGCGGCTCGAACACCGTAGAAAATTCCGCTTCGGCGGCCCGGCCACGCTCATCCAGATAATCGCCATCAGCACCGACCAGAACACAAACCGCCGCAACCGTACATCTTCCTGCCCGATACCGTGGCATCAGCCCCACGAGAAAAA